>NZ_JBSGJA010000011.1:0-205712 GCF_053605345.1 Amycolatopsis sp. NPDC003865
TGGCCACACGGTTCGACAAACTCGCGGTTCGCTACGAGGCGACCGTGCACATCGCGGCGATCAACGAGTGGCTACGCCATTGAAACAGGCTCTAGGCGAAGCTCGGGTCGCAGGCCTGCCAGAACTGCGCCCCCAGGCGCGAGATGTGGATCGTCCGCCGGACGTGCTTCGCGCGTTTGACGTGCTTTTCCGCGTCGCGCACGGTTTCGTCGGTCAGCAGGATCTCGTACTGCGTCTCCAGCGACGGCACCTCTTCGTCGAGGTCGACCAGGCCCAGCCCGATCAGCCGCGTCACGTACCCGGGGACCTGGTCGGGCAGCGAGACCCCGGCCGCCTTGCCGACCGTCGACGCGTTGCGCAGCGCCACCCGGCCGGTGCCGCCGATGCCGGTCCGCTCGACGACGTCCACCGCGGGGAACGGCGAGCCGTCCGACAGCGCGGACAGGATGCGGGCCTCGTCGGGCGTCAGCTGGCGCAGGATGATCGCGTAGAAGTATTCGCGGGCCCGGTCGCGGCCGAAGCCGATGGAGTGGTTGAGCAGCTCGGCCATCGCGGCGCGCAACGGCTCGGCGTGGTTGTCGCGCGCGGGGACGAGCGTGACGGTGGCCTCCACCTTCCCGGGCACCGCCGGGCGGTTCATCGCCGACGCCGCCGTCAGCGCGGCGTGGTACGGGTCGTCGACCTCGTCGAGCCGGCGCCGCAGCTCGCTCAGCAGCGAGTGCTCGACCTGGCGGACCGTGCGTTCGGCGGTCTCGACGCCGGGGAGCTTGCGCCCGAGCGCGAAGCTCGTGCGCGCGGCCCAGCCCGCCAGCTGCCCGGCGCGGCGGGCGAGGTCGGCCACCTCGTCGCCGGTGCCCCGGCCGTTCGGTCGCTCTGCGTTCACCGGCGGACTCCCCTCTGCTTACGGGCTGATGCTACCTGCGGGTAGGCCGAACGGTGGTGTGATGACCGGCATTATGTGCGCCATGAGTCCGACGCGCTGGGGCCCGCCGATCGACGTCCTCCCGTACTTCTCGAAGGAAGAGCAAGCGCTGATGACGCTGCTCGGCGCGCTGACCGACGAAGACTGGACGCGGCCCACCATGTGCGCGGGCTGGACGGTCAAGGACATCGCCGCCCACCTGCTGGGCGACAAGGTCGGCCGGCTGTCCCGCGGCCGCGACGGGCACACGTCCGAATCCCCCCGTCCGGGTGAGTCCTTCCCGCGGTTCATCGACCGGATCAACGAGGAGTGGGTCGTCGCCTGCCGCCGGCTCTCGACGGACGTGCTGCTCACGATGATGTACGAGTTCATGGGCCAGACCACCGAGTACTGGGCGAAGCTCGACCTCGACGTCGTCGGTGAGCCGGTGAGCTGGGCGGGCGACGAGCCGGCGCCGCGCTGGCTGGACGCGGCCCGCGACTATTCGGAGTTCTGGGTCCACCACGTCCAGATCCGCGAAGCCCTCGAACACACGCCGCTGGAGGCCGAGTACGCCGAACCGATCGCCGACACGTTCGTCCGCGCGCTGCCGCACACCCTGCGCGACGTCGACGCGCGCGTCGGCAAGCAGGTGGGCTACACGGTCACCGGCGCCGGGAAGTGGTACGCCCGCCGCGAGCGCGACGGCTGGACGCTCGACCGCGGCGCCCCGCCGTCCCGCACACCGCTGGCCGCGGTGACGACGGACCTGGACACGTTCTGGCGGCTCTGCACGCGCAACGCCGCCGACCTCGGCCGGGTCCGGACGACCGGCGACGAAAACGTTTGCGCGCAGCTGCTGACGATGACGTCGATCATCGTCTGAGACGTAGCTTTCAGCGGCGGCGCGCCTGCTTCCGCAGCTGCAGGATCCGGGCGCCGCCGATCAACGCGACCAGCGCCGCCCCGCCGATCGCGGAGAACAGCATCGCGATGGCCAGCGGTAGGCTGCCTTCGCCGCCGAAGAAGTGCACGGTCACCGAGTCCAGGTTCTGCAGGATGAAGATCAGCAGCAGGACCAGCACGACGAGCCCGGCGATCACCGCGACCCAGGTCCCGCTGATCCGGGTCCGCTTGATCTTCGCGGGCGCGGGCCGGGACGGCGCCGGCCGCACCGGCGTGACCTCCTCGGCACCGGGCCGGACGTCGCCGGCACGCAGCTCGGCGGGCTCGAGAGCGCCCTCGGGCACGTCGTTCTCGCCCAGCTGGTGGCGGCCGGGGCCGTCGCTCCCGGGCAGGTCGTGGCTGGTGGGGCCGGTGGGGCGGTCGGCCGCGCCCCCGCGCGCGTGCGTCATGTCCTCAGTGTCCGCCGGGCGCGCGGGGTGCGCCGTGTCAAACCCCCTAACGGGCGAAGCCGTCGACCTCCCGCAGCACGCGGAGCGTGTTCTTGCCGGCCAGCTTCGCGCAGTCTTCCTCACTCCACCCGCGCTCGAGCAGCGCCGCGAACAACACCGGGTACTTGGACGTGTCCTCCAGCCCCTCCGGCAGCGAGCCGACGCCGTCGTAGTCGCCGCCGAGGCCGATGTGGTCGATGCCGGCGACCTCGCGGGCGTGCTCGACGTGCGCGACGACGTCCTCGACGGTGGCCTTCGGCTTGGCCGGGCCGTCCCACTCCTTCGCGAACTTCCCCCGGAGCCCGAGGTTCCGGTAGTCCTGGCCCGCCGCCTCCATCGCGGCCTTCAGCTCGTGGTCCCACGCGGTGACCTTCGGCGAGACGAACGCCGGCACGAACGTCGTCATCGCGACACCGCCGTTTCCGGGCAGCAGCGCCAGGACGTCGTCCGGGATGTTGCGCGGGTGGTCGTTGACCGCGAGGCAGGAGGAGTGGCTGAAGATGACCGGCACCGAGCTGACCTCGATCGCGTCGCGCATCGTCGTCGGCGCCACGTGCGAGAGGTCGACCATCATCCCGATCTTGTTCATCTCGCGCACGACGTCGCGGCCGAACTCGGTGAGCCCGCCGTGGGCCGGCTCGTCGGTGCCCGAGTCGGCCCAGGTGGTGTTGTAGTTGTGCGTCAGCGTCATGTAGCGGACGCCGAGGCGGCGCAGGGCCCGCAGCACGCCGAGCGACTCGGCGATGCTGTGCCCGCCTTCGGCGCCGAGCAGCGACGCGATCCGGCCGTCGGCGAACGCGGCCTCGGCCTCGTCCGCGGTGTCGACCAGCCGCAGCCGGTCGGGGTAGCGCTCGGCCAGCTGGTGGACGACCTCGATCTGCTCCAGCACCGCCGTCACGGCGCTGTGGCCCTCGAACTCGCACGGCACGTACACCGACCAGAACTGCATGCCGAGCTTCCCGTCCGCGAGCTTCGGGAAGTCGGTGTGCAGCGCGGGCTGCCGCACGGTCAGGTCGAGCGACGCCGCCGCCTCGACCGGGTTCGGGCCGCCGTGCTGCCGCAGCTCCCACGGCAGGTCGTTGTGCCCGTCCGCGAGGATGACCGCGTCCAGCAGTTTGGTAGCACGCTGTAGTGCCTCGTTAGTCATCGCCCGATCGTAGGGCGCGTGGATATACGCTCCGTACAAACATCAGGTCATGATCCACTTCGCGGCCGCGCGTACCCCTTCGAGCGTGATCTGGTGACCGCCGGGGTGGCGCTGCGTGACGACGTCGGCGCCGCGCTCGCGCAGCAGCCGGATCAGCTCCTCGGTGGACGCCAGCGGCGCCATCGGGTCGCGTTCGCCGTTGGCCAGGAAGACCCGCGTCGCGCTCAGGTCGTGCGACGGCGGCTCCGGGACCGGCGACATCGCCGCGAACAACGCGGCTTCCCGGACGACCTCCGGGCGCAGCAGCGTCACCGCGGCCGCGATGTTGGCGCCGTTCGAGAACCCGACGGCGACCAGCCGGCGGTCGCCGAGCCCGTACTTCTCGCGGGCCTCGACGACGAAGTCCGCGAGCTCGTTCGCGCGCTTGACGACGTCCTCGTGGTCGAAGACGCCCTCGGCGAGCCGCCGGAACCAGCGCGCGGCGCCGTGCTCGGACACCGGGCCGGCCGGGGCCAGCACGGCGGAGTCCGGGCTCAGCTCGCGCGCCAGGCCGAGCAGGTCGTCCGGGCTGCCGCCGGTGCCGTGCAGCAGGAGCAGCAGCGGCGCGTCCGGGGAGCCCTCGACGTACTTGTGCTCGAGCGTCATGACAGCTCCGGGTTGTTTTCGGCGGGGAGGTTGAGCTTCGGCAGCATGTGCTGGATCTCTTCGCGGCGGGGCTCCAGCCACGGCGGCAGCTTGAGCGCACGGCCCAGCTCCAGCAGCGGCTCGTCGATGGCGAAGCCCGGCTCGTCGGTCGCGACCTCCAGCAGCGTGCCGCCCGGCTCGCGGAAGTAGATCGAGCGGAAGTACTGGCGGTCCAGGATGGACGTGACGTGCACGCCCTGGTCGACGAGCTCTTCGCGCCAGGTCTTCTGGGTCTCCTCGTCGGGCGCGCGCCAGGCGACGTGGTGCACAGTGCCCGCGGCGACCAGCCCGCGCGGCGCGTCCGGCGTCACGAGGACGTCGACCAGCGCGCCCGGCCCGCCGTCACCGGCGGCGAAGCGCAGGCGGTTGCTGTCCTGGGTGGCGAAGGTGAGGCCGAGGCCGTCGGTGAGCATGCCGGCGGTGGCGTCCTCTTTGGTCACCGAGAGTGTCACCGAGTGCAGGCCGCGGATGGCGTGCGCGGCCGGGACCAGTTCGGTGTCCCAGGGGTCGCGCGGGTCGCCCTGCGGGTGCGCGACCAGGGCGAGCTCGAGGCCGTCGGGGTCGCGGAACGTGATCGTTTCCTCGTTGTCGGCGTTGCGGACCTGACCGGTCTCGACGCCGTTCGCGGCCAGGTGCTGCTTCCACCAGCCGAGAGACGCTTCGGGGATGGAGAACGACGTGGTCGTCGCCTGGCCGGTGCCGTGGCGGCCGCTCGGCGCGTCGGGCCACGGGAAGAAGGTCATCAGCGAGCCGGGCTTGCCGGAACTGTCGCCGTAGTAGAGGTGGTAGGTGCCCGGGTCGTCGAAGTTCACGGTGGTCTTCACCAGCCGCAGGCCCAGGGTCCGCAGGTAGAAGTCGGCATTGCGCTGCGGGTCGCCGCCGATCGCGGTGACGTGGTGCAGGCCGGACGTCTTGATCGACATGGTTGCCTCCTCGGTTCAAGGTAACGGCAGAACCTCTCGCGCGCAAGATATATTCCGTGCAGACTTTCCGGTAGGCTGGCGCGGTGGATCCGAAGACCGACGACGACGAGATCGTCACGTGGTGGGGCCTGGTGATCGAGGGCTACCTGGCCACGCAGGACAAGCTGATGGGCGAGATCAACGACCGCCTCGGCCTCGCGCCGGCGTCGTTCGACATCCTGCTGCGCCTGGTCCGCTCGCCCGAGCACCGGATGCCGATGACCAAGCTGGCCACCGAGGCGGCGCTGTCCAGCGGCGGCTTCACGAAGGTGGCCGACCGCCTGGTCGCGGCGGACCTGATCTGCCGCGTGCCGAGCCCGGACGACCGCCGCGTCACGTTCGCGGCGCTGACCGACCACGGGCTGGACATGGCGAACAAGGCCCGCTCGGCGGCCGCGGAGATCCTCCGGCGCATCGTGCTGACCCCGCTGGGTGACGACGCGCAGGCACTCGCGGAAGCGATGCGGACACTGCGCGCGTTCAACGCCTGACGTTGAAAAACCCCCGCTGGCCAGCGGCTTTCCCGGCGCGCACGATGGGTCCATGCTGACCGAATCGACGATCACGACCATGCTCCCGGTGACCGACAGCGAACGCGCCGGCCACTTCTACGCGGACTCCCTGGGCCTGAAGCAGACGGGGAAGGGCGAGGACGGAACGCTGTACTTCGCGGCGGGCGCGGGCGCGATCGGCCTCCGCCCGATGCCGGCGGGCGCCCAGAGCGAAAACACGGCGTTGAGCTTCGAGGTTTCGGACCTCCCCGCGGAGATCGCGGCCCTCGAAGGCCACGGGGTACGGTTCCAGGACTTCGAGCTGGAGGGCTTGAAGACCGTGGACCACATCGCCGAGCTGGGCAACGAACGGGCGGCGTGGTTCACCGACTCCGAGGGCAATGTGCTTTGCCTGCACCAGCTCCTGAGCTGAGCCTCTGGGGGCGCGGGGGTGCCCGTCACGGGCACCCCCGCGTGCGCAGCCACGCCCGCGCGGCGGCTTCGGCGTCGGCGGCCGGCTGGTCCGGCGGAATGGGGGTATTGCCGTAGAGCCGGCCGGTCCGGTCGGCTTCCCGAGCGACCGTGAGCAGCAACCGGATCCCACCACCGAGGTCGACGACGTCGTTGCCGGTCGCGAACCCCGCGGTCGGTACGCCGAAGGAGCGCGAGAGGCCGCGCAGGGCCACCAGCGACGCTTCCCCGGAGCTGGCGGTGTTTCCCGAGGTGAGCACGGCGATCGGTCGCCGCGGCAGCCGGATGGGGTTGGGGAGCGCGGACATCGAACGGCCGGCCAGCCAGAACTGCCCGTCGTGGATTTCCCACGGCGTGCGATCGCCGCCCGGCGTGACGAACGAACCGGCTGGACCGTCGCCGAGCAGCGGGGCGAGCACCGTGAGCATCGGGAACACCGTGCCGCCGGTGTTCGTCCGCAGGTCGACGATCCAGCCGCACATCGGCGGCACGCCGCCGAGCGCCGTGAACCCCGCGTCGAGGTAGTGGCGTTCAGCGGCTTCGTCCCCGGCCAGGCCGGGCAGGCGGAGGGTCGCGACGCCGCGGTCGATCCCCACCGTCGGCAGGTCGCTCGGCGCAGTGAGCCCCTGCCCGGGGAACACCAGCATCGTGTGCGGATCGTGCAGTTCGCCGACGACGTACTGAAGCGCCGTCAGCGTCCCGATGTCGGCTGCCGCGCCCCGCGCGAGGTAGGCCGCCCGCGCCTCGACGCGCGGCCAGTCCACCCCAGCCGAGTCGAGGGATTTCGCGCGGATCAGGGCGATCGTCCGGTTCAGGAACTCGGCGGGCGTGTGCGACCGGACCGGCGCGGCCCCGCCCGCGAAGAACAGCGCCACGGCGACCGCCAGCAGCGCGACGCGTCCCCCCATGGGGCCAGGTTACGCCAGCGAGGGCATCAGCTTGATCGCGTTGCCCGACAGCACGCCGGTCAGGACGTCCTCCGGCAAGCCCAGCCCGATCAGGGTCCGGACGTTCGCCGCCACCGACGGCACGCCGGGCCAGTCCGTGCCGAACACGAACTTCCCGGCCAGCCTGGCCAGGTCGAAGCGCTGGTAGTACTCCGGCAGCTTCTTCGGCGGCAGCCCGGCCAGATCGAGCCAGACGTTCTCGCGCGCCAACGCGAGGAACGCCGCCACGTCGTACCACCAGCCGCGGCCGCCGTGGGCGAACACGAACTGCAGCGAAGGGAAGTCTTCGACCACATCGGACATCAGCTCGGGATTCCCGAAACTCGTGCGGGAACCCGGGAAGCTCGACGTGCCCGAATGGAGGATCACCGGTACGCCGCGCTCGGCGCACAACGCGTAAACCGGGTACAGCTCCTTGTCCGCCGGGGAGAACGCGCCGTGCACCGGGTGGATCTTCAGCGCCACCGCGCCCAGGTCGAGCTGCCGCGCCACCTCCGACGCCGGCGGGTGGTGCAGGTACGGGTTGACGTTCGCCACGAGCCGGAACCGCACCGGGTTGTGCTCCACCAGCGGCAGGTTGTCCTCAATGGACTGGATCCCCGTCGCCCGCGGGCTGTACTCGCAGAACAACAGCACCCGGTCGACGCCCTCGGACGCCATCAGCTCGTCCATCGCCGACGGGATCACCGAGCCGTCGGCGGAGTACACCGAACGCCACGGGTACGCCCCCGCGAAGTCGTGCGCCCACTGCAGCCAGGCGGGTTTGAGCGTCGGCAGGCGCGGTGTGTGGACGTGCGCGTCGACCACGAAGTACCCGTCGATCACGGACTGGGCACCACCCGCAGCACGTCGCGGACCTGCTCGCGGATCACGTTGCGGCGGATCTTGCCGGTCGCCGTCTTCGGCAGTTCCGCCAGTTCGACCACTCCTCGCGGGCGCTTGAACGCCGCGAGGCCCTCGCGGCAGAACTCGATCAGCTCGTCCGGGTCCACCGCGAAACCGGGCGCGGCCACCACGCACGCCACCGGCTTGTCGAGCCCGTCGGCGTCCGGCGCCGCGACCACCGCGACCTCCGCGACCGCCGGGTGCTGCCGCAGCCGTTCCTCCACTTCGGACGGTGAGACCCAGATCCCGCCCGCCTTCAGCATGTCGCCGAAGCGGCCGAGGCAGGAGTACGTGCCGTCCTCGTTGCGCACGTAGCTGTCGCCGGTCCGCAGCCACTCGCCCTGGAACACGAGCTTCGTCGCGTCGTAGCGGGCCCAGTAGCCGGTCGCCGTGGACGGGCCGGCGACGAACAGCTCGCCCGGCTTGCCCGCGGCGTCGATCACCGCGCCCGCCTCGTCGCGGATCTGCAGGGAGTACCCCGGCACCGCGACCCCGGTGGTGCCCGGCCGCACCGCGCCCGGCCGGTTGGACAGGAAGATGTGCAACGCTTCGGTCGACCCGATGCCGTCCAGGATCTCCAGGCCGAAGCGGGCGCGGAACCGTTCGAACAGCGAGGCGGGCAGCGGCTCGCCCGCCGAAACCGCGTGCCGCACCGAGGCGAACGAGTCGTCCGGGACGTCGCTGGCCAGCAGCGCCGCGTAGAACGTCGGGACGGCGAAGAACAACGACGGCTGCTCTTCACGCGCGCGTCTGGCGAACAACGCCGGAGTCGGCCGCGACGGCTCGAGCAGCGTCGTCCCGCCCGCGCCCAGCGGGAAGAAGCACGAATTGCCGAGCCCGTAGGCGAAGAAGAGCTTCGGCACGGACAGGAACCGGTCGGCCGGCGTCGTCGCCAGCACGCCTCGCGCGTACGTCTCGCACACCGCGCGGATGCTCGCGTGCCGGTGCATCGCGCCCTTCGGCTGCCCGGTCGTCCCGGACGTGTACAGCCACAACGCGGGCGAGTCCGCCCACGTCCGTCCATCCCGGAACGCGCCCGCCAGCGACGACCACTGGTGGGTCCGGACCGTGAACCCGTCGGCGTCGGCCCGGTCGAGCAGGACGTCGGTGACCTCGGGCGCGAGCCCCACCGCCGTCACGGCCTGCTCGGCGAACTCACCGGACACGCAGAGCACGCGTGCCCGCGAGTCGGCCAGCATCTTGCCGAGCTCGAGCCCGGTGACCATGGTCGAGACCGGCACGGCCACCGCGCCGGCCAGCATCGCGCCGAGGATGCCGGTGAGCAGCTCGACGTCGTCGACCATGCAGAACATGACGCGCTCTTCGGGCCGCACACCGAGCTCGACGAGCCCGCCCGCGACGCGGCGGGACTCCTCGGCCAGTTCGGCGTAGGTGAGGGTGCGGCGGGGCGACACGACCGCGGTCGCGTCCGGGTGCCCGGCGAGGAGCAGGTATTCCGCGGCGTTGAACGCTGTCGCCACCAGACCTCCTACGTGAGGTACACGTACTCGTAGTCGAAGGGCTTCCCGTTGATGCCCTGCCGCGGCGGGGCCACCCAGCTCGCGATCTTCCCCCGCTCGTACACCGGGTGCATCAGCGAGCGGACGAACGCGAGGTCCTCGGTGGTGGGCAGCCACTTGCGTTTGCCTGCCTCCCAGGTCGCCTCGTCGACGATGGTGCCGTCGGGAGTGACGTGGTGGCCGGAGTTTATGCCGACTTCGCGGTTGAAGCCAGGGTGCGGCAGCTTGAACGAACGGTCGATGCCGGCCTCGGAGAGGATCTTGTTCCAGCGGTTGACGCCGGTCTGGCAGTCGGCGACGTACTCGCTGCGCAGGTCGAGGTTGAGCAGCAGGATCGCCTGCAGCTCCTCCGACGTCCAGGTGCCGTCGGCGGCCGGCTTCTCCAGCGTGCGGGCGTCGTCGGTGAGCTTGTGGTCGTCCTTGCGGCGGGTCTCCTGCCAGCGGCCCTTCAGCCCGGCGGTGTAGTAGTTCGCCGCGTTCGTCGACGTCTCGCTGCCGAACAGGTCGAGCGAGACGGTGTAGTGGAAGTTGATGTACTTCTGGATGACGTCGAGGGGGATGCCGCCGTGCGGGCCGATGTCGAGCGTGTCGTGCTCGCGGATGAGCTCGGCGCTGCGGGTCACCACGCGGTCGACGCCGGTGGTGCCGACCATCATGTGGTGCGCCTCCTCCTTGAGCATGAACTCGCAGGTGCGCGAGAGCGGGTCGAAGGAGGACTCCTTGAGCGTGCCGAGCTGGTACTTCCCGTCGCGGTCGGTGAAGTAGGTGAACATGTAGAAGGCCAGCCAGTCGGCGGTCTCCTCGTTGAACGCGCCGAGGATGCGGGGCGCGTCGGGGCTGCCCGAGTTGCGCAGCAGCAGCCCTTCGGCCTCATCGCGGCCTTCGCGGCCGAAGTAGGCGTGCAGCAGGTACACCATCGCCCACAGGTGCCTGCCCTCTTCGACGTTGACCTGGAACAGGTTGCGCAGGTCGTAGAGGCTCGGCGCGGTGAGCCCGAGGAGCTTCTGCTGCTCGACCGACGCGGGTTCGGTGTCACCCTGGATGACGATCAGCCGCTGCAGGTCGGCGCGGTACTCGCCGGGCACCTGCTGCCAGACCGGCTCGCCCTGGTGCTCGCCGAAGGCGATCCGCCGGTCCGGGTCGCGCTCGGCGAGGAAGATGCCCCAGCGGTAGTCCGGGACGTTGACGTGGTCGAAGTGCGCCCAGCCCTCGCGGCCGACGCTGACCGCGGTGCGCAGGTAGACGCCCTGGGTCTCCAGCGTCGGGCCCATCTCGCCCCACCAGTGCATGAACTTCGGCTGCCAGCCCTCCAGCGCCCGCTGCAAACGCCGGTCCTCGGAGAGGTTGACGTTGTTGGGGATCTTGGCGTCGTAGTCGATCTTCTCGGGCATCTGCGCTAGACCCGCTTCCTGTCGAAGACGGCCTTCTGACCGGTACCGTATCGGCGCAGCGCGCCTTCCGGCCCGGACGCGTTGGGCCGGGTGAAAATCCAGTTCTGCCAAGCCGCCAGCCGGCCGAAGATCTTGGTCTCGATGGTCTCGGGGCCGACGAACCGGTGGTTGGCCTCCATCCCGGTGAGGGCGTCCGGCGACAGCGACGCCCGGCCTTCGAGGGCGATCCGGATCTCGTCCTCCCAGTCGAGGTCGTCCGGCGCGTCGGTGACCAGGCCGAGTTCGACGGCTTCGGCGGCGCTCAGCTCGTGGTCCTTTTCGCGCGCGAGCCAGGCGAGGTGGTCGTCGTCGCCGTAGAAGCGCGTCTGCAACCTGGTGCGCCCGTTGCCCATCGGGAACGGGCCGAAGTTGGCTTCGGACAGGCGGATCGTGGCCCGTTCGTCGCTGTCTTCGTCGTCGATCGGCGGGCCGTCGAGGATGTACTGGCGGTCGGCGGCCAGCGCGAGCTCCAGCAGCGACCCGGCGAAGCAGCTGCCGGGCTCGATCAGCGCGATCAGCGTGCGGCTGGTGACGTCGAGCCGCTTGAGCGTGCGCTTGAAGTAGTGCGTGATCTCGTTGCCCAGCCAGTCCTTCGAACCGAGGACGGCCCGCTCGTGCGCGAGCACCTTCTCCGGATCACCTTGCGTCTTCAGGATCCACGTACCGGCTTCGACCTCGTTGGTGCGCAGCCGCAGGATGGCGTCGTCCAGCTCGCGGGTCATGGCGAGGAACCAGCCGTTCGCGCCTTCTTCGTGCAGGTCACCCGGGTCGTTTTCGGGACCCTTGATGGTGATGGTCACCTGGTGTTCGACTACTTCTGTGTCGACATAGCGATGTTCCAGCGGTGTCAGCTCGATGCCGCCCTCGCCGGTGCGGTCGGATTCGCGCGCGATCTCCCGCGCCCGCTTGGCCACGGCATCGCGGAACCCCTGGCGCGGAACCAGTTCGTCGACCAGCCGCCAGTCGACCGCCGTCTTGCCCTTGACGCCGTCGGGGCGCGTCGCGAAGACGTCGGCGAGGTCCCGGCGGACGCGCCGCTTGTCGACGACCCGCGTCAGCCCGCCCGTGCCGGGCAGCACGCCGAGCAACGGCACCTCGGGCAGCGCGACGGTCGAAGAGTTGTCGTCGATCAGCAGGATCTTCTCGCAGGCCAGCGCGATCTCGTAGCCACCGCCGGCGCAGGTCCCGTTCACCGCAGCCACATACGTCTGGCCGGAGTTTTCGGTGGCGTCCTCCATGCCGTTGCGGGTCTCGTTGGTGAACTTGCAGAAGTTCACCTTCCAGTGGTGCTCGGACGCGGCGAGCATCCGGATGTTCGCCCCGGCGCAGAAGACCTTGTCCTTCGCGCTGGTCACCACCACCACGCGGACCTCGGGGTGCTCGAACCGCAGCCGCTGGGTGGCGTCGTACAGCTCGATGTCGACGCCGAGGTCGTAGGAGTTGAGCTTGAGCTCGTAGCCCTCGACGAGCCCGCCCTGCTCGTCGACGTCCATTTCCAGCCAGGCGACCTCCCCGTCGACGTTGAGCCGCCAGTGGCGGTACTCGTCCGGACGGCGGTCGAAGGTCACCGGTGTGGTGGTGGTCACTCTCCCGATTGTCTACATGAGTCAGACGAACGTCAATGTTGTGTAGAAACTTGATCTCGCGAGGTCACCCGGTTGAGCACCGACCACGCCCACGTTACGAACACCCACAGGGCGAGCGCTGCCGCCGAGTCGGTGAAGATCGTGGCGAACCAGAACGCCGGGACGTCGACGTCGCCGACCAGGAAGTGACCGGCGCTGGCGAGCCCCGACAGCGAGTAGACCAGCAGGAACGCGAGCGCACGGGGGTACCTGCCCTGCCGGTAGGCGCGGTAGCCGAGCCAGCCGAACGCCGTGAACAGCACCCAGGCGAAGGCGACCACGACTTGGGTGACCGGCACCGAAATGCCGGGGACCTGCGGGTAGTCCGCCGCCCGGACGACGTTGTGCGCGTAGTGCAGCGCGGTGCTGAGCAGCGAGAAGCCGAGGATCACCCTGAGCGGTGTCAGCCCCTTTTCGTGCAGAACGTCCATCTCGAACCCCCGATTTGATAGATCGCTCTAGCGAAAGTACCGCGTGCCGCTTTCACGTGAAAGTGCCGCGCGGCACTTTCACGTGAAAGCGACGGCTCAGACGAGGTCGATGCGGTGCTGCGTCACCGGGTAGCCGGCCTTGGCGAACGTCCTGGCCATCGGGACGTTGCCGACGTCGGTGCCCGCGACGATCCGCTCCGCGCCGTACCCGACGAGGTCGTGCGTGGCCTCGACCAGCAGGTCGTAGGCGTAGCCCTTCCCACGTTGCTCGGGCACCACGGCGATGTAGCCGACGACCGGGTCGTAGGCGTTGCGGCTCGGCAGCGTGAGCCCGACGAGCTCGCCGTCGGGCGTGTACGCCAGCCGCCACCAGTCTCGGGGCGCCGGCATCCACTTCATGATGTCGAGGTCCTCTTGGGCGGCGGCGTCGAGGCCGTGCTCCTCGACCGTCTTGCGGACGTGCGCGTCGAGGCTGCCGACGTGCACGCGCTTGAAGACCTCGAGGATGACGTCGTCGTCCGGCTCGGGCCGGAACTCGAGCCGGCCCGGCTTCTCCGGCAGGCCGTTTTCCGGCGTCCAGCAGAACCGGTAGCGCTCGACGAGCTTGCGATAGCCCGCCTGCTCGGCCGCTTCGAGGCGGATGGCGACCTCGTGCGCGACGTCCGGGTCGTCCTGCCACGCGGGCGGCGTGGTCAGCGAGTACTCCGCACGCAGCGGCACCTTCTTCAGCAGCTCGACGCCCGCGTCGAAGTCGGTGAAGTCGAACCAGTCGAGCGCGATCGGCGTCTCGTCTTTCGGTGTGCCCCACCAAGCGGCCCGCGCCACGACGACGTCGTCGCGCAGGGCGACCCAGACCCACCCGGGCCGGTACTCGCCCTTCGCCGCCATCTCGGTGAAGTCGTCGCCGAGCAGCTTGCGGCCGACGAGACCGCAGTCGGGCAGGGAGGTGAACAGTGCTTCTTCGCCCGCTTCGAGCGGGCGGATGACCAGTTCGGTCACGGAGGTCCTTCCGGGAAAGTGCGCTCCCGGTCTACAGACCCGGCACCCTCGATCCGGGGTGGGAGCGCGTGATCGGTTGCGTGATCATCGGTCCCACCTCCTTTCGCTGATCATGGGTGCCTGCGTGAAGCTAGGGCCTCCTGCACCGGGCGTCAACGTATTTTCTGGAGGACGACCCGCGTGCTCAACCGCGGCTGGTCGTAGGAGTGCGAGGCCTCCAGGACGTACTCGCCGGCGATGTGCTGCCAGCCGTCGCGCCAGACCTCGGCGCACCTCGGCGTGAGGACGATGTCGGTCTCGACGGCCTCGCCCGGCCCGGCTTCGACGCTCGCGAAGCCGGCCAGCCAGCGGGGCGGCCGGTCGCCGCGCTCGGTCGGGGCCAGGTAGAGCTGGACGACTTCGCGGCCCCGGCGCGTCCCGGAGTTGCGCAAGCGGACTCGGACGCGTGCGCCGCCTTCGTCGTCCGGGTAGCCGTCGAGTTCCTCGTACACCCACGTCGTGTAGCCCTGGCCGTGCCCGAACCAGTACGCGGGTCGCGTTTCCGTGCGCGCCCAGGCGCTGTAGCCGATGTAAACGCCTTCGCCGTACTCGAGAACGCCCTCTTCCGGTGTCACGTCGGTGACCGGCGCGTCTTCGAGCTTCGCCGGCCACGTCGTCGGCAAGCGGCCGCCGGGTTCTTCGCGGCCGAAGAGGACGTCGGCGAGCGCGTCGCCGCCCGCCTGGCCGGGGAACCAGGTGAGCAGCACCGCGGCGACGTCGGCGCGCCACGGCAGCTCGACCGGGGAGCCGGCGTTGACGACGACGACCGTGTTGGGGTTGGCCTTCGCGACCCGCGCGACGAGTTCGTCCTGCCTCCCCGGCAGCGCCAGGGAAGTCCGGTCGAAGCCTTCGCTCTCCACCTCGGCGGTGGTGCCGACCACGACCACGGCGACGTCCGACTTCGCCGCCAGGGCAACGGCTTCGTCGAGGGCGGCGTCCGGCGCGGGAACCGGGCCGCGGTGGCCGAGCGCGAAGGTCACCCAGGCGAACGTGCCGCGCGCGAACTCCGCCATCTCCGACGGGATCCAGTAGGTCAGGCTGACCTCGACCAGTTCGTCCGCCGTCAGCTCGATCTCCCGGCGTTGCTCGCGCACCTGCATGATCGAGGTGAAGACGTCGCCGCCTTCGGGCAGGTTGACGCCGTCGAAGAGGGTCTGGCCGGCGACGGTGAGGCGGAGGTCGCCGGGGCCGGTGACGGCGAAGGTGTGCGTGCCGCCGCGTTCCGGCAGGTAGGTGCCGTGGATCTCGACCGACGCGAGCGTGGCCAGGTCGAGCCCGTCCGGCAGCTCGCCGATCCAGTCGATTTTGGCTTCCCTGAGCGGGAATTCAGCCAATCGGGTGCCATCCGCGGCTTTGGCGGTCGCGCGGAGCCGGAAATTGTCGGTGGCCGGCGGTAGCGTCGTGCGCGGATCGGCACCGATGGCGAACGCCAGGTCGGTGCCAGGAGGAACGGCCTTGCGAAGGCCGTCGAGAGGGGAGACGACGTGGTCCGGGAACACGGTGGCGCTGCCACCACCGAGGATCTTGGGGTCCGCGGCCAGCGCGCCGATCAGGGCGATGCTCTGCGGCTGCTTGAGCGGGAGCACCCCGGTTTCGTTGCTGAGCAGCACGAACGACCGGTGCGCGACCTCGCGCGCGATCGCCTCCCCATCCACAGTGGACTGTGCCGTGGTGGCGCTCCCGCCGAGCGCGCCGGTCCGGTGGGCCAGCAGGAGCACGCGGCGGACCATGTCGTCGACGACCTCTTCGTCGACTTCGCCGCCGCGCACGGCTTCCGCGAGCCGTTCGCCGAAAACCGTGCGGGGGCCGGGCATCGCGACGTCGAGGCCGCCGTTGGCGGAGGCGACGGTGTCGCGCGCGGCCAGCCAGTCGGACACGACGAAGCCGTCGAAGCCCCATTCGTCGCGGAGCACGCCGTTGAGGAGCTCGGCGTGCTGGGTCATCGTGGTGCCGTTGACACTGTTGTAGGCGGCCATGATCCCCCACGGCTTCGCCCGCCGGACGATGAGTTCGAAGGGCGCGAGGTAGAGCTCGCGCAGCGCGCGCTCGCCGACGTGGACGTCGGCGGTGAAGCGTTCGGTCTCGAAGTCGTTGGCGACGAAGTGCTTGACCGTGACGGCCACCCCGCCGTCCTGCACGCCGGTGACGTAGCCGGCGCCGATCATCCCGGTGAGGAGGGGATCTTCCGAGTAGCACTCGAAGTGGCGGCCACCCAGCGGCGAGCGCTGGAGGTTGACGGTCGGGGCGAGGAGCACGTGCACGCCCTTGCGACGGGCCTCCTGCGCGAGCAGCCGGCCGACGCGCACGGCCAGCCGCGGGTCCCAGCTCGCGGCGAGCGCCGTCGGGCTGGGGAGGGTCACCGAGGGGTCGTCCGGGCTCCACCGGACCCCGCGGACGCCGACCGGGCCGTCGGAGAGCACGAGGGAAGCCAGGCCGATGTCCGGCAAGGCGGGCAGGCTCCAGACGTCCTGGCCGGCGAGCAGGCTCGCCTTGGCGTCCAGGTCGAGCCCGGCCAGCAGCGCGTCGACGTCGAAGCTCATGAGCGCCTACTGTACCTGGCGATGAGTAGCGAACGTTACGGTTTCGTGACAGCAAGTCCCGTAGGCTCGGGATCATGACCCGGGCCAGGGGCGCCGACCGCCGCGCGAGCATCGTCCGAGCGGCGTTCGAGGTGATCGCCGAACGCGGCTACCGGGGCACTTCGCTGGCGGCGGTGGCCGACCGCGTCGGGCTGACGCAGCAGGGGCTGATGCACTACTTCCCGACGAAGGAGGATTTGCTGACCGCGGTGCTGGAGACCCGCGACGAGTGGGACTTGCTGCACTTCGGGCACGCCCCGCCGGGTGACGAGTCGGCGATGACGGTCAACCAGCTGGCCGACCTGGTCGACTACAACGCCACGCGGCCGGGGATCGTCCAGACGTACACGGTGCTGTCGGCGGACAGCGTCACGGAAGACCACCCGGCGAGGGAGTACTTCCACGACCGGTACGAACGGGTGCGCGCGGGGATGACGCAGATGCTGGAGCGCCACCGGGACGAGCTGCCACCGGGAACGACACCGGAACAGCTGGCCCCGATCGCGATCGCGGTGCTGGACGGGCTGCAGCTGCAGTGGCTGCTGGACCCGTCGGAGGTCGACATGTCGGCCGGGTTCCGCACGTTCCTGACGTTGCTGGGCGTCAAACCGGGCTGACGCCCTCGACGGGATTGCGCCCGGCCGAACCACCTGACACCGTGGTCCGATGCTGAAGCAGGTCGCCGACGACGTCTGGGTCCGGCAGAGCGAGTGGGTCTGGAGCAACACGACCGTCATCCGCACCGACGACGGCCTGGTCCTCGTCGACCCCGGCATCACCGGTGCCGAGCTGAACGACCTCGCCGACGACCTCGACCGGCTCGGTCTCCCGGTCGTCGCGGGGTTCTGCACCCACCCGCACTTCGACCACCTGCTCTGGCACCCCCGGTTCGGCGACGTCCCGCGCTACGCCACCGCCCCCGCGGCCGAACTCGCCACCGAAGCCCGTGAGCGCGCGAAGGCCATGGCGGCCGAGACCGCGCCCGACATCCCCCTCGACCTGGTCGCGCTCGTCACCCCGCTGCCCGCCGGCAACCCCCTGCCCGGCGAGCTGATCGAGCACGACGCCCACGCCGTCGGCCACGCCGCCCTGCTGCTCGCCGACCGCGGTGTCCTGCTCGCCGGCGACATGCTCTCCGACGTCCTCATCCCGCTTCTCGACCCCCGCCGCTCCGGCCAGGAGGACGCCTACCCCGCCGCGCTCGACCGGCTCGAAACGGCTGCCAAGGACGTCGACGTCCTGATCCCCGGCCACGGCTCCGTCGCCGAAGGAAAAGAGATCGCGGCCCGCTTCGCCACCGACCGCGCCTACCTCGAGACGCTGCGGCGCGGCGAAGAACCGGACGACGAACGCTGGGGAAAACGCAAGTAGGTCAGCCCATCCCGATGCTCTGCCGCTCGACCTCGATCAGCCCGACCACCCGCACCTGCTCCCGCGGATAGCCCTGCCCGATGTACTTCGTGGCGATGCGGTCGACGATCGCCCACCCCGCGTCGCCGTCGATCCACTCGACCACGCGGCCGCGGATGATCACCGGCTCGAACGGGTTGTCCGCCGGGGTCAGGGACAGCGCCACGCGCGGGTCGCGCTCGATGTTGCGGGCCTTGCGCGAGTCCGGGCCCGTCATGATCGCGATGTGGTCGCCCTCCGGGTCGACCCAGACCGGGACCGAGTGCGGCGCCCCGTCGGGCAGGACGGTGGCCAGGTGAGCCACCACGTTAGTCGAGATGATGCGGCGGACGTCTTCGTTCAGCATGACTTTCTCCTTGAGTGGGTTCAGGCGACCGAGTAGTGGAGGTGGGTGACGCCGGGCGCGGGGACGGCTTCGACCAGCCGCAGCCGCACGTGCGACGGCAGCTCCTGGAAGAACGAGCGCCCGCCGCCGAGCAGGACCGGGACCTGGTGGAGGACAACCTCGTCGACCAGGCCCGCCGCCAGCGCCGAGGTCAGGACCCCGCCGCCCATCAGGCCGACATCCTTGCCGCCGGCCGCCTCGCGGGCGGCCTCGATGGCCTCCTTGATGTCCCCGACCAGCGTCTGCCGCGGAGTCAGCTCGGGTGCCGGCCGGTGGCTGAGCAGGAAGAGCGGGGCGCCCGGGTGCGGGCTGCCGCCGCCGAAGTGGTCCGAGTCCTCGTAGGTGTTCCGGCCCGCGACGATCGCTCCGACGCGCCCCGCCAGCTCGTCGAAGACGCGGGCGCTCGGTGCGCTGAGCTTGAAGAAGTCGAACACGCGGCTCTGGGTGTCGCCGTCGGTGTACCAGTCGAAGAGCGTCCCGCCGTCGCCGAGGCCGTGCCCGGGACCGGCGCCGCGGCCGGTGATGTACCCGTCGACCGACACGGCGTGGGCGCTGAAGACCTTGCTCATCGCGATCCTTTCGGAGTTCCTTGAGGAGACTCCGTAACCGTAGCAGTACAAGTTCCCTAAGGGAACCCCAAATGCTAAAGTGGCTTCATGCAGCGCACGAACTTCAGCGAACTGGCCGCGTGCTCGATCGCGCGCACGCTCGACGTCATCGGCGAGCCGTGGTCGCCGCTGATCCTGCGGGACGTCTTCGCCGGGCTCAGCCGGTTCGAGCAGATCCAGGCCGACCTCGGCATCTCGCGCAAGGTCCTCACCGAGCGGCTCCACCACCTCGTCGACCAGGGTGTCCTCGAGCGCCGGCCGTACGACCGGCGGCCGCGCTACGAGTACGTCCTGACCGAAAAGGGCGCCGAGCTGGTCGACATGCTGATGGTCATGACCCGCTGGGGCGACAAGTGGCTCGCGGGCGAAGCCGGCCCGCCGGTGCTCTACCGCCACCACGCCTGCGGTGAAATCAGCAGCGTCGAACTCCGCTGCAACCACTGCGGCGAACTGATGAACGCGGGCAACGTCGACCCGCTGCCCGGCCCCGGCGCCGGGCGGTGACTAGCGCAACCGCGGCTGTGCGACGACCTCGCGCAGCCGTCGCAACGTCCGCAGCGTCGTTTCCAGGTCTTCCCGGGACACCGCTCCCGCCACGTCTTCGACCCACTCCACCTGCGCCGCTCCCAGTTCGCGCATCGCCGCCTTCGCCCGCCGCGTCAGCGTCAGCAACGGCGCCCGCGCGTCGGCCGGGTTCGGCAGGCGGTCGAGCATTCCGTTGCGCAGCAAGCGGTTCACCGTCTCCTGGACGCTCTGCCGCCGCAGCCCGCGGCGCAGCGCCACCTCGGCCGCGGTTGCCGGTCCGTCCTCGATGAAGCCGAGGACCTGCCACTGCGCCGCGGTCAGCCCGACCGGCTCGGTCAGCGCGTCACCCGCCGCCAGGAAGCCGCCGTTGCAGGCGAAGACGGCGTCGATCACCCGCGTGAACGTTTCGGCTCGCTCGGACCGCATGCGTGCTAGTCTCGCACATCGACAGGTACCTGTCGAAATGGAGACGACGACCATGGACATGCCCACCCTCGGGCCCGCGCACGACGCGTTGAAGGCCTTCGCCGGCGACTGGACCGGCACCGAGGAGCTCGCCGCTTCGCCGTGGGCGCCGGCCTCGACCGCGCGCGCCGAGTGCCGGTACCGCCCGCAGCTCAACGGCTTCGCGCTGGTCCAGGACTACCGGCAACTCCGCGCGGACGGCACGGAGTTCCTGGGCCACAACGTCTTCACCGTGGATCCGCGGACCGGCGAGACGCTCTGGTACGGCTTCGACAGCTACGGCTTCCCGCCCGAGTCGCCCGCGCGCGGGGACTGGTCCGGCACGACGCTCGTCCTCGAGAAGCGGACCGCTCGCGGGGTGGCCCGGCACCGGCTCACCCCGGACGGCGACACGCTCACGCACGAAATCGATGTCAGGATGGGTGAAGAGCGCGAATTCAGCCCATTTCTGCGCGCCCGGTACACCCGGGAAAACGGATAGGAGGAAACAGGCGACGCCCCTCCCCCCTTGCCTGAGGACGTCACCTGTTTCCGGTCTCTGGCACCACATTCGCACGCCCGCGGACCCGCGCGGTCCGGCGACGGGGCAATTTCACAACAATTATTAGTTATTCAGCCGTGCTCATTTACCACCTGCTGCGAGTGTGTCCCCGAAGCCGCCGGAGTCCCAGGGAAATCGATTACTTTCACCCGGACGGCCTAACGTCCGCACCCACTCACCGGTGCCTCGGCGAACCGCGGAAGCCCGGAATTGTCAGACCCCCGGAGTAGAGATGGTTCCGTGCGCAGACCCGCCGGAACACCCCAGGACGCCACGGGCCCGGCCCCGCTGATCGGGGTCGAGAACGTGAAGATGCCCGAATGGGCCCGCGTCGACGAACGCGTGGCCGCGGCCGGCTTCGGCCAGGCCGTGCGCGCGTTGCCGGCCGCGATCGCCGTCGTGCTGCGGCTGGCCTGGCGGACCTCGCCACGGCTGACGCTGCTGGCCGGCTTCGTGCACGTCGTGTCGGGCTGCGTCACCGCGTTCGGGCTGCTCGCCACCGCGAACGTCTTCACCGCACTGCTCGAACAGGGCCCGACGCCGGAGCGGGTGCTGCAGTCGCTGCCCGCGATCGTGGTCGTCACCGGTTCGTACGCGGCGCGCGCGTTGCTCGACTCCGCCGTCGCGGCCGTCGAAGGCGCGCTGCGGCCCCGCGTCACCGCGGCGGCGGACGACGCGGTGACGGCGGCGGTCGTGCGCGTCGGGCTGATCGCGTTCGAGGACGCGGACTTCCGCGAGCTGGCCCGGCAGGGCGCGCGGTTCGGCGTCCGGGCGATCGAGACGAGCCTGCGCCGGCTGGCGGACCTGACTTCGTCGGTCATCTCGCTCGCGGCGGCGATGCTGACGGCGGGGCTGCTCAACCCGTGGCTGGCGCCGGTCCTGCTGCTCGCCGCGGCGGCCGACGGCTTCGCGGCCGCGCGCATCGCGAAGCTGAACTACCGGCACTTCATCGACACGGTCGGGCGCAACATCCGGAAGTCGGTCGTCGAAGAGGTCGCCACCTGGCGGTCGATGGCCCTCGAACGCCACGCGCTGACGTTGCAGGAGCCGTTGCTGGGCGAATACCGGCGCATCTCGCGCAGCCTGACGCGCGAGGAGGTCCGGCTGGCGCACCGCAGCAACCTGGTGCGCACGACCGGCCGGGCGGCGGCCGGGTTCGGCACCGCCGTCGCCTACCTCGTGCTCGGCTGGCTGCTGTACACCGGCGGGATGGAGCTGGCGCTGGCCGGCACGGCGGTGCTGGCGATGCGCACGGCGTCGACCGCGCTGTCCAACACCATGCGCGCGGTCAACTCGCTGTACGAGGACTCGTTCTACATCGGGTTCTACAACCAGCTGCTGGTGGAGTCGGTGCGGCGGCAGCCTCCGCCGGCCGGCCTGGCCGCGCCGGCCGACCCCGGCGAGATCCGGCTGGAGGGCGTCTCGTTCACCTATCCCGGCCAGCAGCGACCGGCGCTGCGGGACATCTCGGTGACGATCCGGCGCGGCGAGGTGGTGGCGCTCGTCGGGGAGAACGGCTCGGGCAAGACGACCCTCGGCAAGCTGCTGACCGGGCTCTACCCACCGGACGAAGGGGTGGTGCGCTGGGACGACGTCGACCTCGCGCACGCCGACCCGGCGTCGGTGCACGCGAACATCGCGGTGATCGCGCAGGACCCCGCGGAGTGGCCGATGACGGCGGCGAACAACGTCACGGTGGGCCGCCTCGGCCGCGCGGACCCGGACGGCCGCGCGTGGCGCGAAGCGGTGGGCTACTCGGGCGCGGACGAGGTCATCGAGTCGTTGCCCGCCAAGGAGCACACGGTGCTGTCCAAGAAGTTCGACGAGGGCCACGACCTGTCCGGCGGCCAGTGGCAGCGCATGGGCATCGCCCGCGGCATCTACCGCGACGCGGCGGTCCTGGTGGCCGACGAGCCGACGGCGGCGCTCGACGCCCGCGCGGAGGCCCGGGTGTTCGCCGGCCTGCGGCACGCGAGCGCGTCCCACGACGGCAGGCGGACGACGGTCCTGGTGACCCACCGGCTGGCGAACATCCGCTCGGCGGACCGGATCCTGGTGCTGGAGAAGGGAATGCTGATCGAGCAGGGCACCCACGAGGAGCTGATCGCGGCGGGCGGGGTGTACCACGAACTGTACGAAATCCAGGCGCGCGCGTACGGCGTGGACGTGCCGCGGCCGCGGGCGAAGAGGAAGGTGACGCCACCCCGGGAGGAGCCACGCCCGGCACCGGGCAGGTAGCGGCGAGCAGCCGAGCCGGCTCGTCCGCCGGCGGGCCGATCCGCACACCCGCCCAGCGGATTTACCCCGCCCACCCCGCGGGGCAGACTGGCCTGCCGAGCCCGAGGAGGCCTGATGCGCCAGCTCACCGCCCTGGACGTGCAGTTCCTCAACGCCGAGTCGACCACCACCACCGGGCACGTCGGGGGTCTGTCGATCCTCGACCCGCTGACCGCGCCGGACCGGACCCTCACCCTCGACGGCCTGCGCGAGCTCATCGGCTCGCGGCTGCACCTCGCGAAACCGCTGCGCTGGCGGCTGCTGCCCGTGCCGCTCGGGCTCGACCACCCCTACTGGATCGACGATCCCGAGTTCGACCTCGAGTACCACGTCCGCGAGATCGCGCTGCCCGCTCCCGGCGACCCGAAACAGCTCGGGGAACAGATCGCCCGCCTCACCGCGCGGCCGCTGGACCGGCGGCGCCCGCTCTGGGAGGCCTACCTCGTCCACGGCCTGCACGACGGCACCAAAGCCGTCTACACGAAGGTCCACCACAGCGCCATCGACGGCGTCTCCGGGGCCGAGCTCATCGGCGTCCTGATGGACACCACCGCCGAACCGCCACCGCCGGAACCGCCGAAGACGCCGCAGAAGGAGCCCGTCCCGACGCCCGTCGCGCTCGCCCTCAACGGGACCAAGAAGCTCGTGCTGCACCCCGTCAAAGCCGCGCTGCAGGTCCCGAAACTGCTGCAGCACCTCGACGAGGTCCCCGGTCTCGGGCGCTACCCCGGTGTCGGGCTGCTGGCGAAGGCCGGCAGCGTCCTCAACCGCGTCACGCGCCAGGGACCCGGGCGCCACGAGGCCGCCCGGCCGCGGCTCGTGGCGCCCGACACGCCGTTCAACGGGCCGATCAGCCCGCACCGCCGCTTCGCGTACGGCTCGCTGCCCCTCGACGAGGTCAAGCACGTCAAGAACACCTTCGGCGTCACGGTGAACGACGTCGTCATGGCGTTGTGCGCGAGCGTCATGCGCCGGTGGCTGGCCGACCACGACGCCCTGCCCGACCAGCCGCTCGTCACGCTCGTCCCGCTGTCGGTGCGCACGCCCGCGCAGGCGAAGGACGCCGGCAACCAGGTCTCGGTCATGCTCGCGCCGCTGCCGACGCACCTCGCCGATCCCGCCGCACGGCTGGCCGAGGTCACCAGTGCGATGGTCGCCGCGAAGCAGCGGTACCAGCCGCTGCCCGCGTCGTGGCTGGTCGACTTCAGCGGGATGCTGCCGGCCGCGCTCGGCGGGCTCGCCGCCCGCGCCACGATGAAGTTCCTCGGCGCCACCGCGCCGGTCGTGAACCTGGTCGTGTCGAACGTGCCGGGTTCGCAGAAGCCGCTGTACCTCGCCGGCGCGCGGCTGCTCGCGAACTACCCGGTGTCCGCGATCACCGACGCGAGTGGCGGGCTGAACATCACCGTGATGTCCTACGACGGCAAGCTGGACTTCGGGTTCGTCGCCTGCCGCGAGCTGATCCCGGACGTCTGGGACCTGATCGACCACCTGCACGACGCGCTGGCCGAGCTCACCAAGCTGGCCGCCGAGCACTCCCGGGAGGTCTGATGGCGGAGCGGGTCACCGAAGTCGGCGGGATCGAGCTGTGCCACGAGACGTTCGGCGACGCCGGCGGCCGTCCACTGCTGCTCGTGATGGGTCTCGGCGCGCCGATGATCTGGTGGGACGAGGAGTTCTGCGAATCGCTTGCCGCACAAGGGTTCCACGTCATCCGGTTCGACAACCGGGACGCCGGGCGGTCCAGCCGGATGCGCGGGCGGGCCAACCTCGCGCAGGCGTACCTGCTGCACAGCGCGCCCTACTCGCTGGCCGACATGGCCGCCGACGCCGCCGGGCTGCTGGACGCGCTGGGCATCCCGGCCGCGCACGTCGCCGGCGCGTCGATGGGCGGGATGATCGCGCAGACGCTGGCGATCCGGCACCCGGAGCGGGTGCTGTCGCTGACGTCGATCATGTCCAGCACCGGCGGACGGCTGGTCGGGCGCCCGAGCGGCAAGGCGATGTCGATGCTGCTCGCCGCACCGCCCCGCGGCCGCGCGGAGTACGTCGAAACGCTCGTGCGGACGTTCCGGCTGATCGGCTCGCCCGGCTACCCGTTCGACGAGGCTCGCATGCGCGACCGCGCCGAGCGCACCTTCGACCGCGGGGTCCACCCGGGCGGCACGCTGCGCCAGCTGGCGGCGATCATGGCCGAGCGCGACCGGGCTCCCCGGCTGCGGAAGGTGCGCGCCCCCGCGTTGGTGGTCCACGGGGCTCGCGACCCGCTGGTCCACGTGTCGGGTGGCCGCGCGACGGCGAGAGCCATCCCGGGCGCCGACCTCGACGTCGTCCCGGGCATGGGCCACGACCTGCCCCGCGAAGTCTGGCCGCGGATCATCCAGGGCATCGCCCGGATCGCGGACCGGGCGGAGGTCACCCGGAGAGCGTGATCGAGCCCAGGTGCGAGAAGTGGGCCGCCACCCGGGATCCGCGCCGCAGCGGGACCGCGTCCGTCATGCCGCCGGTAAGCACGATCCAGCCCGGCTCCAGCGCCAGTCCCCGCGCGCCCAGCGCATTCGCCGCCAGTGCCAGCGCCTCCGCCGGGTGGCCCTGGACCGCCGCGCCCGTCGCCGTGTCGACGATCTGGCCGTCGACCTCCAGCAGCGCAGCTTCCAGCGAAAGGTCCAGCGACGCGGGTGGCAGGCCCACCGGCCCGACGCCGAAGTACGCCGACGACCCGTTGTCGGCGACCGCGTCCGGGAGCGTGAAGCGGTAGTCCGTGTACCGGCTGTCGATGATCTCGATGCCGCCGTGGACGCGGTCGACCGCGGCCAGTGCCGTCGCCGCCGTCACACCCGGGCCCGCCAGACGGTCCCGCAGCACGAAGACCAGTTCCGGCTCGGCGCGGGGGTGGATCAGCTGCGGCACGGGGACTCCCGCCGGCAGCACCATCGCGTCGGTGAGCCACGCCAGCAGCGGCGCGTCGATGCCCATCCGCTCCTGCTTGGCCCGGGACGTCAGGCCCAGCTTCAGCCCGACCAGCGTCTCGCCGCGAGCCCGCCGCTGCCGCAACGCCTCGTCCTGGATCGCGTACGCCGTGTCGACGTCCAGTCCGGGCCACTCCTCGGAGAGCGGCGAACGCTCCGAAGTCGTCCCCAGCAGCGCGGCGGCCGCCTCCCGCACGTTCACGATTCCTCCGAAAAGACCGCGGTGACACTGCCCAGCCCGGCGATGGTCGCGACGATCGTGTCGCCCGGCGACACCGGGATCGCGCGGGTCATCGAGCCCGGCAGCACGACGTGCCCGGGCTCGAGGGTGACGCCCAGCGGCCCGACCGTGTTCGCCAGCCACACGAGTGAGTTCAACGGCGACCCGAGCACCGCGCCGCCCGCGCCCGTGGCCGCCACCGCCCCGTTCTGGTGCAGCACGCAGCCGGCGAGCCGCAGGTCGGCGTCGCGCAGCGCCGTCGGACGGCTGCCCAGCACGACCCCGCCGGACGACGCGTTGTCCGCGATCGTGTCGAACAGGGAGATCTTCCAGTCCTGGATCCGCGAATCGACGATCTCCAGCGACGGCAGCACGAAGTCGACCGCTCGCACGGCGTCGGCGACCGTGACGCCGGGGCCGCGCAGTGCCGAGCCGAGCACGAACGCGATCTCCGGCTCGATCCGCGGCTGGAGGAACGCCGACGTCGGGATCGGCTGGTGCTCCAGGTGGAACATGCTGCCGGTGAGGTGCCCGTAGTCGGGCTGGTCGACGCCCATCTGCCGCTGCATCGCGGCGGACGCGAGCCCGACCTTGTGCCCGCGGACCGCGTCCCCGCCCTCGACCCAGCGCCGCACCTGCTCCTGCTGGATCCGGTAGGCGTCCTCGACCCCCGCGTCCGGGTAGGTCTTGATCAGCGGCTCGATCGGTTCGCGCGTCGCGTAGGCCCGCGCCAGTACGGCGGCGGCCTCCTGCACCAAGCTGGCATCCACGCACCGGACTCTGCCGTGCGGGCATCGCCGGCACAAGCCTCGGTGTTCCGTCCAACGGAACTCTCGCCAGGCAACCTCTTGCGCGCGAGATAAATGGAGCGTAGTTTGGGGAGCACCACCAGGAAGGGACGTGAGGGACATGGCACCGACCCAGGCCGAGGTCACCAAGCTCGCCGAGATCCGCGACGAGCTGCGCGAGCGCCACCTGCGCCCGGCCGCCGAACGACCGGCGACGAACGGGCGGGGCATCCACCACACCGCGCTGATCTCCAGCGACGTCGAGCGGACCATCGAGTTCTACCAGGACATCCTGGGCTTCCCGCTCACCGAGCTGATCGAGAACCGCGACTACCCGGGTTCCAGCCACTTCTTCTTCGACGTCGGCAACGGCAACGCGGTCGCGTTCTTCGACCTGCCCGGTCTGGACCTCGGCCCGTACGCGGAAGTCCTCGGTGGACTGCACCACCTGGCCCTGTCCGTCACGCCCGAACGGTGGAGCGCGATCAAGGACAAGCTCGACGAGGCCGGGGTGCAGTACCTGCTGGAGAGCAAGACCTCCATCTACCTGTCCGATCCGGACGGTGCCCGCGTCGAGCTGATCTCCGACCCGCTCGGCGAGATGTACGGCGAGAAGATCGGCTGAAACCGTGTTCCCGGCGCCGCGCGGCGTTTAGCCTGTGCGCGACGCCTGGAGGTCCGATGCCCGACTGGTCGCTTTCCCGCGCGAAGGCGCGGCTCGATCGCCGTGAGCAGCTCGACGAACTCACCGCGCGCACCCGCTTCGAGGTCCGGCTGCACCTGAACGAGCCGGCGACGAACGGCGCCTACGACGAGCTCACGAGCATCTTCGCGATCGGGCACGGCGAGTGCGCCGCGCTGCTGGCGCACCACCGGCTGCTGCCGTGGTGGGAGCGGTCGCTGCTGTTCCGGTACGCGCGGCGGATGCACGGCAAGGCGATCACGCGCAGCGTCGGCGTGGTGCCCGCCGAAGTGGCACCGCAGGCCGCCCGCGCGTTCGGCGCCGAGATCGCCGAGCTCGCCCCGGACTCCGGGGACACCGGCGCGAAGTACGACCTCCAGGGCCGCGGGCTGCTGACGGTGTTCCGCATCGCCGTCGGCGCCAAGGGCGCGGCGTGGCCCGACCAGCACGACGTCGCGGTGACGTCCGCCCGCAACATCCTGACGTGCGCCGCGACCTTCGCCCGTCGCAAGCCGTGGCACGTGCTCTGGCCCGTCTACCGGGTGCGTGGCCTGCGCCTCTGGAAGCTTTGACGCGCGCCGCGCGTTCTCATCGGTATGAAGGCAGAGGAAATCCTCGAAGGCGCGAAGACGATCGCCGTGGTGGGCCTGAGCCGCGATCCGGCCAAGGCCGCGCACGGCGTTCCGGCGGTCCTGCAGGCGCACGGGTTCCGGATCATCCCGGTCCACCCGACGGCGACCGAGCTGCTCGGCGAGAAGGTCTACCGATCCCTGAAGGACATCCCGGAGCCGGTCGACCTGGTCGACGTCTTCCGGCCGTCCCCCGAGGCGCCGGGCATCGCGCGTGAAGCCGTGGAGATCGGCGCGAAGGCGTTGTGGCTGCAGCAAGGCATCGTCTCGGCCGAGGCGCGCCGGATCGCCGAAGAAGGCGGGCTCGAGTACGTCGAAAACCGCTGCACGGCGGTGGTGCGCGCGACGGCCGCGATCTCCAAGAACTAAGCCGACGCTCCGAAGTGGACGATGCGGTGGTTCCCGGTCTCGGCCACCCAAACGCCGCACACGCCGTCGTCGGCCATGTCCCTCGGTGAACTGATCGGCTCGGTCGTGTCGGGCAGCACCGCACCCGTGCGGGTGTCGAAGCGGGCCACCCTGCCGGTGTCGTCGACCAGCAGCCGGCCCGCGGGGTCCAGCGCGAGCCCGCGCGGCCGGTCCAGGCCGCCGAACTCGCGCACGAACCCGCCCCACCACGAGAACTGCACCACGCGGCGGTTGCCCGTGTCGGCGACGTACACGTGGCCCGCCGCGTCGACCGCGACCCCTTCGGGCGCCTTGAGCCGCCCGGCCAGGACGCGCACGAGTGCGCCGTCGCGGGTGAACGCCTGGACTCGGTCGTTGCCGGTGTCCGCCACCCACACCCGGCCGCGGACGTCGACGGCGATCCCGGACGGCGCGCGGAACTGACCCGGCCCGGCGCCGGGTCCGCCGAACGCCCGCGGGAGCGCCGCGGCTTCACTGGTGGCCACGACGTCAGGATCGCCGACGGCGAGCCACGGCGGCCAGTACCGAAAGCAGTGTTCAGCGACTGTTCGGCCGTCGCTCATCAGGTCCACCGGGAGCACCGCCGCCGGTCCAGGAAGCTGTACGCCGGCAGCGGCCCGACCCAGTCGGCCTGGACGCCGCCGCCGCGGGTGAGCCCGGTCACCGCGTCGCGCACGACGAGCAGGTCGCCCATCCCGACGAGGAACGCCCAGCGCTCGTCGGCGGACTCGCCGGCCGGCAGCGCCACCGAATCCCGCGCCCGCTCGGCGACCTCCGAAAGCAGCACGTCGGAGCGGGCGGCCCGCCACGCCGAGCCGGGCTCGGTGAACCGCAGGCAGACGTGCACCTCGGCCAGGCCGTCGAGCCGGTCGAGGTCGGCGCGGTAGGTGTCGGCCGACGGCGCCAGCACCTCGGCGCGGACGGCGTCCTCGTCGTCGGCCACCGTGCCGAACCGGACCGGCAGCACCGGCCCGCCCTCGACCAGCGCGGACACCACCGCCAGGTGCACGGCCGGGTCCGGCTCCGGGTCGCCGACGACCATCGCCAGGTCCTCCCAGTCCACCGTCCGCGGCGCCCGCGGGTGCCCGGCGCGCACGACGCCGTAGAGCTGCAGCGTCACGGCTGTTCGGCCGGCAGCGCGGGCTCCACCGGCACGGCGACCGCCGGAGTCGGCGGCGGGGGCGGGATGAGCCCCGTCGTCTGCCCGAGTCCCTGGGAGATCTGCCCGGGTACCGGCGTGCTCTGCAGCCGCTGCATGGCTTCGAGGTAGCGGATGTAGGTGTCGACGCTGGCGATCACGATCCGCGCCTCGATCGCCAGCAGCTCGATCCCGATCACCGAGACCCGGACCGAGGCGTCGATGACGAGTCCCTTGTCGAGCAGGATGTCGAGCGTGTCGGCGAGCCCGCCGCCGGTCTGTCCCGGTCTGGTCACCTAAAGCCTTTCGTCGAGGACCGCACGGATCTCCTCGAACCGGAGTTCCAGCGCGATCAGGGCCTGGCCGAGGTCTTCGACCTGGGCGGGGGTCAGGGTTTCCATGCGCCGCAGCGCCTGGCGTTCGAGCACTTCGCGGAGGATGTCGAGCACGGTGACGACGAGGTGGCCGAGCCCGCGGCCGGCGTCGGCCGGGATCCGGACGGGCTCGCTCACCCTTCGAGCCCGAGCAGCAGCAGCCGCAGGTCGAGGCGCACCAGGTCGATGCCCGCGAGCGAGATGATCACGTCCCCGGTCACGACGGCTCCGCGGTGCACGACCCGGTCGAGCAGGTCGGCGACGGACTCCACGGCGGCGTCAGCCATCGGCAGGCACCCCCAGCTCGACGTCGGTGAACGAGTACGGGGGCCACGGCCCCGACGTCTCCACCGTCGCGCCCGCCGCGCGCAGCTCGCGGGCGAACCATTCGAACTCCGCGTGGAACGCGGCCTCGCGGCCGGCTTCGACGAGGTAGGCGGTGTTGACCAGCACGCCGTGCGGCCGCGCCCGGTCGATGCTGTCGGCGGCGTGCCGGCGCAACGCGCCCTGCAGCCGCCCGGCCGCGCCGACGACGTCCTCGCGCGCCTGCTGGAGCGCCTTCAGCCGCTCGCGCCGCCGGACCAGGTACTGCGTACCGGTCAGGCCCTCGGTGTCCGGCCGGGTGGTGGCGGCGGGCTCGACGTGCCGGACCCGCACGCCCCATTCGCGGTGCCCTTCGACCTCGTCCAGGCAGTCCCGGGCCTGGTCGTAGGCGACCTCCAGGAGCCGTTTCACCGAGGCTTCGCCGTCGAGGACCGTGCCGAACCGCAGCGGCAGCACCGGTTCGTGGCGGAAGACCGCGCGCACGACGGCGTCGTGTTCACGGGCCAGCTCGGCGAGCGCGCCGTCCACCGGGTCGAGCGTGTCGATCCGGTCGAAGCGCGCCGGGCTCACCTCCGAGACGACGACGCCGAGGTCGCGGTAGCCGACGAGCCGGGGTGCCGGGCCGAGGTCCAGCCCGTCGCGGTTGCGGGTGATCGCGTAGGCGCAGAGCCAGTCGCGGGTGGTCACCGGGGTTCTTCCCTTCCGCTCGGCACGGGCAGCCGAGCCTCGAGTTCGGCGACGCGCGCCGCCAGGTCTGGCTTTTCCCCGGCGTCGTCGGCCAGTTCGCCGCGCGCCGCGTTCGGCGCGAAGAACGGGTCGTTCGTCCACCAGTCCATGCCCATTTCCCGGGCGGTCTGCGCGGAGGCGATGAAGAGCCGGATCCGCAGCGTCAGCAATTCGACGTCGACGACGCTGACGCCGATGTCACCGGCTATCACCACGCCCTTGTCGAGCACGCGCTCCAGAATGTCCGCGAGCGAATCGGACGAAGCGGCCAATCGTGTCACCCTTCCTTTCAGGAATCGGTGGTGCCCCGCGTGAACCGCCGCAGCCGTTCGCACGCGGTCAGCTCACCGGCGGCGTCGACGTCGACCCGGTAGGTGGCCAGCACACTGGTGGAGTCCGGGATCCGGGCCAGCTCGACGACGTCGACCAGCACGGACCAGCCGCCGTCGGCGCGGGTACGGACCCCGGTCACGGCGTGCGGGGTCATCCCCGTGACCACGCCGAACTGGGCCGTCGCTTCGCGAATGGCGTCGACGGCACGAAGCCGGGAAACGGATTTCCCGGAGCTTTCAGGTATATTGTTGTTTTGGGCAAGGAACGGCTGCGGCGATTCCGTCATCGCTTTCCTGGTCTCGGGTGGGTGCCCACCGTAGCAACGGGCACAACCACGCGCAGGTGAGCCGCGGCACGGTATTTTTCACCGGTTCGCGGGAACGGCTGGGCGATCTGCGGCAACCGGCGGCGGCAAACGGCGCAGCACCGGCACGCCCAGCGGAACCAATTCCGGGATTTCTCCCGTAATATCACGATCAGGTAACGTCTACCAGCCGGTAGCCCACGCCCCGGACCGTCTCGATGGTCCGGGTGCCGAACGGGACGTCGATCTTGCGCCGCAGGTACCCGATGTAGACCTCGACGACGTTCTCGTCGCCGTCGTAGTGCGCGTCCCAGACGTGGCCGAGGATCTCGTTCTTCGTCAACGCGGTTCCCGGGCGCCGCAACAGGAACTCCAGCAGTCCGAACTCGCGCGCGGTCAGCTCGATCCGCGTCTGTCCCCTGTGGACGGTCCGGGCCGACGGGTCGAGCCGCAGGTCGCCCGCCTCCAGCACGGCGGGGCGCGCCGGCGCGCCGCGGCGCAGCAGCGCGCGCAGCCGGGCGATCAGCACGACGAAGGAGAACGGCTTGGACAGGTAGTCGTCGGCGCCGAGGTCGAACGCGTCGGCTTCGTCGTACTCGCCGTCCTTCGCGGTGAGCATCAGCACCGGCGTCCAGTTTTCGGCCGCGCGCAGGCGTTTGAGCACCTCGTAGCCGGACAGCTCGGGCAGCATGATGTCGAGCACGACGACGTCGTGCTCCTGCTCGGTCGCCCGCCAGAGGCCTTCCCGGCCCGTGTGCGCGACGTCGACGGTGAAGCCCTCAGCGACCAGGCCGCGCCGCAGCGTCTCCGCGAACTCGCGCTCGTCTTCCACGATCAGCAGCCGCACTAGTCCTCCTCCGGCAGTTCGAGCACCGGCAGCTCGAGCACGAACCGCGCGCCCGGCCCGTCCGACGCGGCGTACCGCGCGCTTCCGCCGTGGCGCGCCGCGATCCCCGCGACGATCGGCAGGCCCAGCCCAGTACCGCCGTGTTCGCGCTGCCGCGAGGCGTCGAGCCGGACGAACCGTTCGAAGATCCGGTCGCGGTCGGCTTCCGCGACGCCGGGGCCGTCGTCGCTCACCTCGACCACGGCGAGGTCGCCGCGCACCGAGCTGGCCACCCGGATGTGCGTGCGCGCGTGCCCGCGGGCGTTGTCGACCAGGTTCCGCACCGCCCGCCGCAGCTGGGCCTCGCTGCCGCGGACCTTCGCCGGCCCGGCGCGGACCTCGACGTCCAGCCCGCATTCGCCGCGGACCCGCTCGGCCTCGGCGCGCACGATGTCGTCGAGGTCGACCTCGGTGCGCGACGGCCGGTCGGTCGTGTCGTCGGTGCGGGCGAGCATGAGCAGGTCGTCGACGAGCTCCCGCAGCCGCGCGGTTTCGCGGGCGATCACCGGCACCAGGTCCCCGGTGCTTTCCGGGTGCATCCCGGAGACGTCGAGCGCCGTGCTGATCGTCGAAAGCGGCGAGCGCAGTTCGTGGCTGGCGTCCGCGACGAACCGGCGTTGCGCCGCCTGCGCCGACGCGAGCCGCCCGAGCATCTCGTTGAGCGTCACGGCCAGCCGGTGCACCTCGTCGCCGCCCGGCGGCAGCGGAACGCGGGCGGCGAGGTCGCGCGTCGAGATCTCGGCGACGGTCCGGCGCATCCGCTCGACCGGGCGCAGCGCCGAGCCGACCGCGCGGTAGACGGCCAGGCCGGAGATCGCCAGCAGCGGGATCGCGATCAGCCCGAGCAGCAGCGTCAGGCGCGTCGACGCCTCGGTCACCGGCTCCAGCGACCGCGCGGAGATCACCGTGTACGGCCCGCCCGGCCCGTTGACCTGCTGCGACACGACGCGGTAGTCGTCGCTGTCGCCGTTGAGCCCGAGCGGGAGGGTCTCGATGGCCTCCTGCCCGACCGCCGGGCGGGCGGCGGTCAGCGGCGGGTGCCCGACGATCGCCGGGTCGCTCGCGATCGGCACGCCCTGGGCGTTCAGCACCTGGGTGACGGCCTCGGTGTCGCCGGTGCTGGCGACGTCGGACGCGCTCAGGTCGCGCGCGCCCTCGCGGACGAGCTGGATGGCGACCTGGCGGCCGGTGCTGCGGGCACTCTCGGTGACGCTGCGGTCGAGCGACTCTTCGAGCAGCACGACGACCACCGCGAGCGCGGCGGCGATGGCCAGCGCGAGCGCGAAGACGGCCACCGCGGTGGTCCGCATCCGCACGCCGGTCGCGGCGATCAGTTTCACCGACTCAGCGTAACCACGCGGAGCCGTCGTCACGACGTCCGCCGACGGCGCGTGGCGGTGAGCCGCTCCCCGCGCAGCCGGTCGACTTCGGGCAGCGCCAGCGGCGGCAACGGGTGCCCGGCCGTCCACGCCAGCAACTGGTCCGCCAGCGCGGGGTTGCGGGCGAGCGCCGGGCCGTGCAGGTAGGTGCCGACGACGTGGCCGGTGACCGCGCCTTCGGTGCCGTCCCCGTTGCCGGTGCCGCGCACGACCTGCCCGAGCGGCTCGCTGTCGGCGCCGAGCACGCTGACGCCGAGGTGGTTCTCGAAGCCGGTGAGCGGCTCGCCGATCCGCGGCGACGTCGCGATCAGCTCGGCGACAGCCCGCCGCGGCCCGGGCCCGGTGGTGACGTCGAGCAGGCCGAGGCCGTCGTGGTCGACACCGTCGAGCCCGCGGAAGCGGGTGCCGAGCACCTGCAGGCCGGCGCAGACGCCGAAGACGACCGCGTCCGGGGACAGGGCCCGCCGGTACTTCCGCAGGTGGGCCGCGGCGAGGGCCTGCGCGCCGTCCTCGCCGCCGCCGAGCAGGTAAAGATCCAAAGTGGACGGCACCGGCTCGCCGAGCCCGACCGGCACGACTTCGGCGTCGAACCCGCGCCAGCGCAGCCGCTGGCAGAGGACCTGCGCGTTGCCGGTGTCGCCGTAGGTGCCGAGCACCTCGGGCAGCAAGAGTCCGATGTGGACGGTTGAGTCAGGCACCGGGCAGCCTGCCGACGAGGTCGCGGAAGGCGGTGTAGTTGGCGACGAGCTCGACGCCGCCGGGCGGCAGCGCGTCGATCGCGGCGACCGGGTCGGGCTCGGCCCAGTGCGCGACCTCGGCGTAGCAGAGCCGGACGGCGAGGTCGGCGCGGCGCTCGCCGGTGACGACGACCTGGCGGCCGCGCAGCCGTTCGAAGTGGACGTCCCAGAGCCAGGACAGGTCGCGGCCGTCGGCTTCCTGAGCGTTGACGGCGACGACGACCGGGGTGTCTTCGTCGAGCACGCGCAGCGTCTCCACCCAGCCGGCGGGGTTCTTGGCGAGCATGAGCCGCACGGAGTGCCGCGACCGCCGGATGGTCCGGTAGCGGCCGCCGATGTCGGTGATGGTCCGCAGCCGCGCGGCGGCGGTGTGCGGCGGAACCCCGAGCCGGTGCGCGGCGGCGAGCGCGAAGGCGGCGTTCGCGCGGTTCGCGTCGCCGGGCAGCCGGAGGTCCAGGTCGACCTGGCGGCCGCCGGGGGTGCGGACGAGGTCGCCGTCGAGGGTCCAGGCGGGCTCGGGGCGGGCGAGGCCGCAGGCGCAGCTCCAGTGGTCCTTGGTGTGGGCGATCAGGCCGTCGCAGCGCGGGCAGGCGGTGGAGTCGCCGGTCCAGCGCCGTCCGGTGGCGACCCAGAGCCGCTTGCCGGCCACGGTCGCCGCGGAGGTGACGAGAACGTCGTCGGAATTGGCGACGATCGTGGTTTCGGGATGGTTCTCGATCGCTTTGCGGAGATCTTTTTCGGTGGACCGGACTTCACCGACGCGGTCGAGCTGGTCGCGGCTGAGGTTGAGCAGGACGAGAACGGCGGGGTTCAGCTGGTCGGCGACCCAGGGGACGTAGGTTTCATCGACTTCGAGAACGGCGTAGGGCGCTTCGGGGCGCGCGGCGAGGGCGGCGAGAACGCCGTCGGGCATGTTCGCGCCACCGCTGTTGGCGGCGACCTCGGCGAGGGCTTCGAGGGCCTTCGTGATCATGAGGGCGGTGGTGGTCTTGCCGTTGGTGCCGGTGACGAGCACGACGGTCCGCTCCCGGCCGAGGTTGTTGAGCGCCTTCGGATCGAGCGCCAGAGCGACCCGGCCACCGATGACCCCGCCCTGGCCGACGCCGGCGCTGCGCGAGAGCCAGGCGGTGAGACGCCCGGCGGACACGGACGCGCGGGTACGGAGGGGGCTGCGGGCGGACACCGGGTGGATGGTGCTCGGTGGGCGCTGTGAGTTCGCTGAGTCCGTGACCCGGGCCACCGGTCGGGCCGCGTGGCTGTGGCTTTGCGTGGTCGCCGACCACCCGACCGGCCGCCTGCCTGCCCGGCTGCTCGCCTGCCTGGCCCCCTACCTCGCCAGCCTGGCCGCCTGCCTGCCCGGCCGCCCGGCTGGCTGGCTGCCTGCCCGGCCCCCTGCCTGCCTGCGCCTGCCTGCCGGCCCGGCCGCCTGCCTGCGCCTGCCTGCCTGCCTGCCCAAGCCGCCTGCCTGCCTGCCCGGCCGCCTACCTCGCCAGCCCGGCCGCCTGCCTGCCCGGCCCCTGCCTGGCCAGCCCGGCCGCCGCCCGGCCGCCGCCCGTCCGCCTGGCCGCCTGCCTGCCCGGCCGCCCGGCTGGCTGGCTGGCTGCCTGCCCTGCCCCTGCCTGCCTGCGCCTGCCTGGCCGGCCGCCTGTCTGCCTGCCCGGCCGCCTGCCTGCCTGCGCCTGCCTGGCCAGCCCGGCCGCCATCCGTCCGCCTGGCCGCCTGCCCGGCTGCCCGGCCGCCACCTGTCCGCCTGGCCGCCGCCCGTCCGCGGCCCCGCCCTTCCCTGGGGGGCGTCCCCGCTTCCAGCGTATCGACCCCCTCGGACAAAAAGGCGCCGAATGCTGCTCCCCAAGCCCGGTTGTCCACATTACGGCCGCCCTGTTGACAACTCCTCTACTCCCTTCACGAGCCATTCACGAATCTGAACCGGCGCCTGTCGAACTTGTCGAACGCCCCCGGAACAGGCTCCGCAACCGCCATAGGTAGGAAACTTAACCATCGGAGGTTGTACCAATTAGCACGCGCAAGTAACCGCATTCTCCGTGAAGCGTTTCAAGATCTTCCGCACATACATCGGAGGTGTTACCGTCCAACCCCACCCAGCGGAAATGCGTACCGCTGAGCGGAAACCGGGAACGTCCAACGGAGGGCAGCGTGGGACCGGAGCGCGGGCTGGAGAACAGCGGAACTCTCGAACGCGGGCTCGCGGTGCTCGAGCACGTGGGTCGGCACCAGGAGATTTCCACCAATGCGATCGCGCGGCAACTGGGGCTTTCCCGCAGTGCCGCCTACCGCATCGTCGGCACCCTGAAGAGCCTCGAATACCTCGAAGCGGACCAGGTCACCGGGCGGGTGCGGCTCGGCACGCGGCTGGTCGAACTCGGGGCGCGGGCCATGGCGGCCACCGATCTGCACCGCTGTGCGCCCCGGTACCTCGCCTCGCTCGCCGAACGGTCCGGGGAGACCACCTACCTCGCCGTTCCCGACAACGACACCATGGTCTACGTCGCCACCGAACGCAGTGCCAGCGCCGTCACGCTCGCCTGCCGGCTGGGCACCCGGCGGCCGCAGCACGCCACCTCGCTCGGGAAAGCCTGGCTCGCCGCGCTGCCCGAAGCCGACCGGGCCGAGCGCGTGCGGCGCATGAAACTGGACTCGCTCACGCTCAGGACGATCAACGATCCGCTGCGCCTGCTCGACGAGCTCGCCCGGACCAGCCGCCGCGGGTGGGCGGTTGACGAGGTCGAGAACGAGCCGGACGTCGGGTGCGTCGCCGCCGCCGTGCGGGACCACTCCGGGCGGCCCATCGCCGCCATCAGCATCGCCGGGCCCGCGCCGCGCGTGCTGCGCCGGCTCGACGAGCTCGGTGCCTCCGTCGCCGGGACCGCCGCCGCCCTTTCGCTGCGGCTCGGGTACGTCCGGGGGCAGCGGGCATGACCTGGATCCAGGACTACCAGCCGGCGGGCGGCCTGTGGCTCTCCGCGCTGCTCGCCGCGCTCCCGATCGTCGTGCTGCTGGTCGCGCTCGGTGTCGTCCGCCTCTCCGCGCACCTTTCGGCCGCCCTCGCGCTGGTCACCGCGCTCGGCGTCGCGTTGCTGCTGTACCGGATGCCGGCCGCGCTCGCGTTCGACTCCGCGGCCATGGGCGTCGTCTTCGGCGTGTGGTCGGTCGCGTGGATCGCGTTCCACGCCGTCTACTTCCACAACGTCACCGTCGCCACCGGCCGGTTCGACGCCATCAAGCGCGTCCTCGCCGGCTTCAGCGAAGACCGCCGGCTGCAGGCGCTGCTCATCGCGTTCGGCTTCGGCGCGCTGCTCGAAGGGGTCGCGGGTGGCGGGTCACCGATCGCCATCACCGCCGCGATGATGGCCGCGCTCGGGTTTCCGCCGGTGAAGGCCGTCGTGCTGGCGCTGCTGGCGAACACCGCGCCGGTCGCGTTCGGCGGGCTCGGCAACCCGCTGATCGTGCTCGGCAGGCTGACCGCGCCGATCATGCACCTCAAGCAGGACCAGGCGACCGAGCTGTTCTCGGCGGCCGTCGGCCGCCAGGTTCCGGTGCTGGCGTTGATCATCCCCGCGTTCCTGGTCGTCGTCCTCGCCGGCTGGAAGCGCATGCTCGAGGTGTGGCCCGCGGTGCTGACCGCCGGGCTCGCGTTCGCGGCCATGCAGTTCGTCGCGTCCAACTACATCAGCGCGAGCCTGGTCGACGTCCTCGCCGCGCTCACCGCGATGGCCGCGCTGTGGGTGCTGACGCGGTTCTGGCAGCCGTCCTCGGTGTGGCGTTTCGAAGGCGAAGAAAGCGCTGTCAAGAGTCTCGGCGCGGCGCAGTCCCAACGCGGCGCGCTCTACGCGTGGATGCCCTACATCATCCTGATCCTGGCGATCTTCCTGTCCCGCGTCGGCACGATCTTCAAGAACCTCCCGGTCTGGCTGGACCTGACGAAGCTGCTGCACAAGGCCGACTGGGTCTTCGCCTGGCCGGGGCTGCACAACCACGTCGTCCAGCACCCGCCGATCACCGCGAAGAACGCGCCGTACGCGGCGACGTTCACGGTCGACTTCCTGTTCTCACCGGGCACGGTCGCGCTGATCGCGGCGGTGATCGCCGGCTTCGCGATGGGCGCGCGGCCGGGGCTGCTGCTCAAGACGTACCGCGAAACGCTGTTCCAGATGCGCTGGGCGCTGGCGACGATCTTCATGATCCTGGCGATCGCGTTCGTGATGAACTACTCGGGCGCGACGCAGACGCTGGGCCTGGCCCTGGCGACGACGGGCGCGGTCTTCCCGCTGTTCTCGGCCTACATCGGCTGGCTGGGCGTGTTCCTGACCGGCTCGGACGCGTCCACGAACAGCCTGTTCGGCCCCATGCAGGTGATTTCGGCCCAGCAGCTGAACCTGAACCCGATCCTGGCCGGCGCGACGAACACCTCGGGCGGCGTGATGGGCAAGATGATCTCGCCGCAGAACCTCTCGATCGGCGCGACGGCGATCGGCCAGAGCGGCAAGGAAGGGTCGCTGCTGCGCCAGACTTTCCTGTGGTCGCTGCTGCTGACCGCGGTCGTCGGGGTCATCTCCCTGCTCCAGGCGACGATCCTGACGGCGATGATCCCGACGCCCTAGGCTGGGCGGCATGACTTCCGACGGGTTGGCCGCGTTCGGCTACGAGCTGGGGCTGCTGAAGCGCGTCCGGCGGTCGGGCTGGTGGCACGCGGGGGTCCGCGACCCGGAGTCGGTGGGCGAGCACAGCCTGCGGGCGGCCCAGCTGGCGGCGCTGATCGCGGCGGAGGAGGGAGCGTCGCCGGAGCGGGCGGCGTTCCTGGCGCTGTGGCACGACACGCAGGAGACCCGGACGGGTGACCTGCCGCTGACGGCGGTCGACTACCTGAAGAAGCCCGAACCGCGGGCGATCACGGCGGACCAGACGGCGGGGCTGCCTTCGCGGTCCCGTGAGCTGGTCCGGGCGGCGGTGGACGAGTACGAGACCCGCGAGTCGGCGGAAGCGTTGTGCGCCAAGGACGCCGACAAGCTGGAGATGCTGCTGCAGGCGCTGGAGTACCGGGACGTCGGGGTGCGGCGGGTGGACGAGTGGATCGAGTCGGCGCGGAAGGGGCTCACCACGGAGACCGCGAAGCGGGTCGCGGAAGCCGCGTTGACGCTGTCACCGATGGCTTGGCGGGACCGCTAGTCGCTCATCGCCGCGGAGCTGATCGTCCCGTCGGCGACGCTGTGCCCGATCAGGCTGTGCGCTTGGCGGAACCGCTTGCGCGACTGGGCGAACAGGTAACCGTCGGCCAGCAGGACCGCGGCGATGATGATCGCCTTGAGCCACGCCGACGCGGTCAGGTTCACGCACACCGCCACGGCGAGCACCGGCAGCGGCAGCAGGATGGCGTCGCGGAATTCGCTCTCCGCCTTGAACCGGCTGTACTCCGCGAACAACTCGGGCTTCGCGACGATCAGCCGCGGGGACACGTGCAGGACCTCGCGCACCGCGTCGAGCGCGATCCGGTCGACCTCGTGCGGGTCGATGCCGCGCGGCGTGGCGTCGGAAGCCAGCTGCTCCTGCCGCTGCCGGTGCTCCTGCCGGATTCGGCCGCGCATGCGGTCTACGGTCCGGCCGCTCACCGGCCGGAACACGGACAGCGGGCCACTGGGTAGGTGGTCGAGGTCCGCCGCGGTGAGCCGGTGCAGGTAGGCCTGGCTCAGCCGGCCGAAGGTCGCCGCGACGAGGCTGCCGGTCACCTCGCCGATCAGCAGGCACAGCACGCTGATCGCCGCGAGCCGGCCGCCGGCCCCGAACAGCTCCAGCAGCTCCAGCGCCGGCCGGCCCAGCAGTCCGGCCGACGGCGGGTGGTAGTGGCCGATCAGCAGCCAGCCGGCGCAGAACCACATGTAGCCCGCCACCAGCGCGCTACGGACTTCCCGGAACCCGGGTAGCAGCGAGGCGAGCACGGCGTCAGCGGCCCACCGCTTTCGCGCGGTCCAGCAGCAGCGCCCGCTCTCGCGCGTTCTCCGTCATCTCCGCCGCTCGCCGGAACTCCTGCTCCGCCTCCTCGAGCCGGCCCAGTTTCTGCAGCAGATCTCCCCGGACGCTCGGGAGCAGGTGGTACTCCTTCAGCGCCGGGTCGTCGGCCACCGCGTCCACCACCGCCAAGCCCGCCGCCGGGCCGTCCGCCATCGCCACCGCCACCCCGCGGTTCAGCTCGATCACCGGGGACGGCTGGAGCTTCCCGAGCCCCTCGTACAACGCCGCGATCCGGGCCCAGTCCGTTTCGTCGGCGGTGCGGGCGCGGGCGTGGCACGCCGCGATCGCCGCTTGGGCCGAATACGGGCCGTACGCGCCGTTGGCGATCTGCTCCGACAGCGTCAGCGCCGCCAGGCCGTGCTGGATCAGGAACCGGTCCCAGCGGGTGCGGTCCTGGTCGAGCAGCAGCACCGGCTCGCCGTTCGGGCCGGTGCGGGCCTTCGACCGCGACGACTGCAGCTCCATCAGCGCGACCAGGCCGTGCACCTCGGACTCCCCCGGCATCAGCCCGGCCAGCACGCGGCCGAGGCGCATCGCCTCCTCGCACAGCGCCGGGCGCATCCAGTCGTCGCCGCGGGTGGCCGAATAGCCCTCGTTGAACACCAGGTAGATGACCTCGAGCACGGACGACAGCCGGGCGACGCGCTCGTCGCCCTCCGGGACTTCGAACGGCACCTTCGCCGCGGCGAGGGCCTTCTTCGCGCGCACGATCCGCTGCGCGATCGTCGACTCGCGGACCAGGAACGCGCGCGCGATCTCGTCCGTGGTCAGGCCGCCGAGCATCCGCAGCGTCAGCGCGACGCGGGCCTGCGTGTTCAGCACCGGGTGACAGGCGACGAACAGCAGGCGCAGCAGGTCGTCCTCGATGTGGTCGTCGAGCGCGGCGTCGAAGTCGGGCAGGACGCCCTCCCCGACCCGCTCGCCGCGGCCGACCTCCTCGAGCTTCTCCGCGTACCGCTCGTTGCGGCGGAACTGGTCGATCGCGCGGCGCTTGGCGATGGTCATGAGCCACGCGCCGGGGTTGCGCGGCACGCCGGACTCGGGCCACTGCTCCAGCGCCGCGACGAGCGCGTCCTGCGCCAGCTCCTCGGCGAGCCCGACGTCGCCGCGCGCCATGCGGGCCAGGCCCGCGATGAGCCGCGGCGACTCGATCCGCCACACCGTCTCGACCGTTCTCTGGGCGTCCGCAACCGTCACCCGGCCATTCGACAGGGTGATCGGATGCGGTGCAACCCACTACTCGCTGATGGGGCGGATCTCGATGACACCGCCCTTCGCCTCGGGGTTCGGCGCGCGCTTCATCAGCGCGACGACGTCCTCGAGGGATTCTCCGTTCAGCACCCAGATCCCGGCGACGAGTTCCTTCGACTCGGCGAAGGGGCCGTCGATGACCTTCGGCTCGGCGTGTCCTTCGAAGAGGACGCGCACGCCCTCGGAACTCGGGGTCAGCCCTTCGGCGAGGACGATCCGGCCGTCGTTCAGCAGTTCCTCGTTGAACTTCGACATCGTCTCCAGCTCTTCGCGGCTGGGTCCGACGCCGGCTTCGGACTCCGGGCTGCCCTTGACCATCACCAGGAAGCGCATCACGCCTCCTTGGCGCTCTGCGCGCGAAGCCGTCCTTCCAACTCCTCGACCTCGGGCGTCATGTTCTCGAAGTCGGACGCCTCGGCGACGCGCCGGATCTCGACGACACCGGCCTGGCCGTCGGGGTTCGGCATCCGCTTGATCCACTCGACGCACTCGTCGCGGTCGCGGCACTGGAGGATCCAGAAACCGCCGACGAGCTCCTTGGTCTCGGCGAACGGACCGTCGACGACCTTGGGGGTCTCCGAGCCCGAGAAGACGACCCGGGCGCCTTCCGAACTGGGCGTGAGGCCCTCGCCGGCGAGCAGGACGCCGGCCTTGACCAGCTCCTCGTTGAACTTCCCCATCTCGGCCAGCAGCTCGGCGCTCGGGCCGTGCCCGGCCTCGGACTCCTCGTTCGCCTTGACGATCACCATGAACCGCACAGCGGTCTCCCTTCGCTCGTTTGCTGCCTACGCGTCGAACGGCCACGCCCCGGATCGACAACGTCCGCCGGAAAACTTCCGCGCGGGAAAACTAGCAGCTCAGGGCCGGTCCGGGCGGGCAATTCGGACAGGGGAGAATCGTCAGCCGTGGCGGTACTCCCCGACGACCTCTCCTCCGCGCTCGACGACGAGCTGGCCCGGCACCCGCTGACCCGGCTGACGCAGTCCGTCGACCGGCTGAGCACGCGCTACCGCCAAGGTGACGCGGCGACCTCACCCATCCTCACCTCCGACGCCGACGTCGCCGCATACGCCGGCTACCGGATGCCGGCGACGTACGCCGCTGTACACGCGGTGCTCGCCGAAGCCGCTTCGCGCGCTCCCGGCTTCGAGCCGCGGACCCAGATCGACGTCGGCGGTGGAACCGGTGCCGCGGTCTGGGCCGCCGCCGCGGTGTGGCCGTCACTGGCGAAGTGCACGGTCCTGGAGCAGGTCGCCGGGGCCATCGGCCTGGGCAAGCGGCTCGCGGCGGGCGCTTCGCTGCCGGCGGTCCGGGACGCGCAGTGGCGGCGCGGGTTCGTCGACCCGGCCGCGCCGCCGCCGGACGCCGACCTTGTGACGCTGTCGTACGTGCTCGGCGAACTGCCGGAGGCCACCCGCGCGGACGTGGTGCGCTGGCTGGCCGGGTCGGCCGGGGCGGTTGCCCTGATCGAGCCGGGGACGCCGGCGGGGTACGAACGGATCCGCGCCGCCCGCGCGCAGCTGATCGAGCTGGGCCTGCATGTGGTGGCACCGTGCCCGCACGACGCGGCGTGCCCGATCGTGCCGGGCGAGGACTGGTGCCACTTCGCCGCGCGGCTCCCCCGCTCGGGCCTGCACCGGCGGCTCAAGGCGGGCACGCTCGGGTTCGAGGACGAGAAGTTCGCCTACGTCGTCGCTTCGCGGTCGGTGCCGGAGCGGCCGTCCGCGCGGATCATCCGGCACCCGAAGAAGCACAAGGGCTGGGTGGCGCTCGATTTGTGCACGGCGGCCGACGGGTTGGCGCCCGGCGTGGCGGTCTCGAAGAAGCAGGGCCCGCGGTACCGGGCTGCCCGCGACGCGGAATGGGGGGACGGGTGGTGACGGTCCCGGCGTCCGGGTGTTGAACTAAGGCATCCGGACGGTCCGCAGGAACGCCGGCAACAGCCACGGCCGCGGCCCGCCGATCCGCACCCCACCACCGAGCACCGCGCGCACGCGGGAAACCCGGCCGAACATCATCGGCACCAGCACCGAGGGGTCGAACGTCAACCGCACGTCCGCCGTCCCGTCGGGCTCCTCGAACCGCAACCTTCCGTGCTGCAGCGCCAGCACGCCCGGCGTCGTCGAAGCCGACCGGAACTCCACCGCGATCCGGCGCGGGGATGGGGTCGCGTCGTCGAGCAGGCGGCCCATGTCGTTGCGCACCATGCCGAACAGGAACAGCTCCAGGAACAACGCCTCGTGCTCCGCCGGGACCGGCCACGGCCGACGGACCGCGCGGGCGATGTCCAAGCCGTGGATCAGCATCTCGTTGACCAGGTGCGCGAGCACCCCGGCCACCGGTACGCGCGAACCGCCCAGCCACCACACCGGCTTCTCCGGGTCCAGGTCCTGGCTGACCAGCAGCACCTCCGCGATGTCCGCGCGCAGCCGCTCGGCCAGCCGGACCGGGCCGCGTTCCGGGTAGAGCTCGAGCGCCAGCGCGTTCATCAGCGAAATCGTGTCGACGCTCGCCGTGTCGATCGGCTCCGCCAGGCCCGGCAGCGGCAGCGGACCGCCGTCGCCGCGGATCATCGCCGTGTACATCAGCGCGATCATCCCCACGTGGGCCGCCGTTTCGGCGATCGTCCACGCGCCGAGGGACCTCGCGTTCCCGTCCCGCACGCCGGCCACCAGGTCCGCGAACCGGGCGCCGGTCTCCGGCAGCGCCGCGCGCACCGCCCGCCACTTTTCGACCGTCACGGGTTCGACGGTAGGAGCCCGGACGCCCGACCCGGATCTCCCACGGTGCGGTTATCTTCGGGGCATGATCCGGCTCCTGCCCCGGTCGACCCGGTGGCGGGTCGCCCTCTTCGCCGCGCTCGCGTCGGCGCTCGTCCTCGGCCTCGGGTCGTACTGGTTCGTGCAGGCCCTGCGCGGGGGCCTCGAAACCAGCGCGCGGGCCCGGGCGAGCGACAAGGTCGACGCACTGGTCGCGCTGCTGAACTCCGGGGTCGCTCCGGAGGACCTGCCGCGGCGGTACGCGAAGGGCGGTGGCTACATGATCAGCACGGAGATCGTCAACCGCTGCTCGACCGGGCGGGCCGAGCAGTTCCCCGACGACCAGCCGGTCCAGGTCTACGGACCGGACTGCGTCATCGTCCTGCCGTACGGCCTCGAGGACCAGGAGTACAGCGGCGCGGCGACCGGTGACGGCCGCTACCACGTCTCGGCCGGCGAGCAGCTCGACCCGGTCGGCCTCGAAACCGTCGCCACCGCCCAGCGGATCCTCTGGGGTGGCGTGCCCGCGGCCGCGCTGCTCGTCGGCGGGGTCGCCTGGTTCGCCGTCCGGCGGTCGCTGCGCGCGGTGGGCGCGATCCGCGCCGAGGTCGACGGCGTGCGCGCGGGCGACCTCGGCCGCCGCGTCCCGGTGCCCGACTCCGGCGACGAAATCACCGAGCTCGCCGTGACGATGAACGCGATGCTGGGCCGGCTCGACCGGTCGGTGCGGCGGCAGAGCCAGTTCACCGCGGACGCGTCACACGAGCTGCGGACGCCGCTGGCTTCCCTGCGCACCCAGCTCGAGGTGCAGCTCGCCCACCCCGATCGCCTCGACTGGCGGCGCAGCTGCGAAAACGCCGTGCTCGACGTGACGCGGATGGAGACCCTGACCGCGGATCTGCTGCTGCTCAGCAAGCTCGACGCGGACCAGCCGGCCCGCTCGGAACCGGTGGCGCTGGCGGACCTGGTGACCGCGCGGGACGGCGTCGAGGTGCGCGTCGAGGCGATGCCGGTGGTCCGCGGCCACGCCGGACGGCTGGAGCGCCTGCTGCGCAACCTCGTCGACAACGCCGAGCGCCACGCGAGGAGCCGCGTCACGATCACGATCACCGCGTCCGATGGCCAAGCCGTGCTCGGAGTTCAGGACGACGGCCCCGGCATCCCGGCCGAAGAGCGCGAGCGCGTGTTCGACCGGTTCGTGCGGCTGGACGCCGACCGCGCGCGGGAGGACGACGGCGGCGCCGGGCTGGGCCTGGCGATCGCCGCGGAGATCGCGCGCTCGCACGGCGGCACCTTGGCAGTCGCCGACAGCACGTCGGGAGCGCTTTTCGAGCTGCGGCTCCCGCTTGCCTGAAGACGTCTTCAGCTTGCTTAAGCTCCGGTTCAGCGTGGGCTCACGAGCATCCCGCCATGCTGATCGACTTCGCACCGGTCCAGGTGCGTACGCGCACGGTCCCCCACGTCGTCGCCGCAGTCGCCTTCGCCGGGTACGCCGGCTGGTCGCTGCAGCGGCTGCGGACGTTCGACGCGAGCGGGTTCGACCTGGGGATCTTCGAGCAGGTCGTCCGGTCGTACGCGCACGGGCACTGGCCGGTGGCGGACCTGCTCGGCAGGGGCGCGCCGGCGCTCGGCGACCACTTCCACCCGATCTTGGCGCTGCTGGCGCCGTTCTACCTGCTCTGGCCGTCGCCGGCGTGCCTGCTCCTCGCCCAGGCGTTCCTGTTCGCGCTGTCCGCGGTCCCGGTGACGCGGTGCGCAGTGCAGCTGCTCGGCCCTCGCCGGGGCGCGGTCGTCGGCGCGGGGTACGTGCTGTCGTGGGGGCTGCTGTCCGCGGTGAACTTCGACTTCCACGAGGTCTGCTTCGCCGTCCCGATGGTGGCGTTCGCCGCGGAGCACCTGCTGCGTGAACGCTGGCGGGCGGCGGTCTGGTGTGCACTGCCGCTGGTGCTGGTCAAGGAGGACCTGCCGCTGACGCTCGCCGCGGTGGGGGTCGTGCTGGTGCTCAAGCGGCAGCGACGGCTCGGCTGGGCGGTGATCGGCTTCGGCGTGGCCTGCTCGGCGCTGCTGTTCCTGGTGGTGCTGCCGGCGCTGAACCCGGCCGGCGCGTACGCGCACAGCGGCGGTCTGAACCCCTTCGGCGGCGCGATCGTCAAGGTCTCGATGCTGCTGGCCCTGCTGGTGCCGACGGCCTTCGCAGCGCTGCGGTCGCCGTTGGTGCTGCTGGCGGTGCCGACGCTGCTGTGGCGGCTGGTCTCGGCGAACGACCGCTACTGGGGCATGGGCTACCACTACAGCGCGGTCCTGATGCCGATCGTGTTCCTGGCGGGCCTGCACGGCGCCCGCCGGGCGGCCCGGCTGCTGCCGGCGTGCGCGTTGGTCGCCGGGCTGGCTTCGCTGGCCCTCCAGGCGGCCCACCTGACGAGCGGCGTCTGGACGCCGTCGCAGCGGGCGGGCATCGAGGCGGTGCTGACGCGCATCCCGGACGGCGCCACGGTGCTGGCGTCGAACCGGCTGGCCCCGCGGCTGACGTCCCGCTGCACGGTGCTGTTCTTCGACGGCGTGACGCGGGAGCGGCCGGAGTGGGTGGTGGTGGCCCGCCCGGAGCAGTCGTGGCCGACGACGCTGGCCACGAAGGCTCTCGCGGTCACGGAACTGGAGGCCACGGGGTATCGGCGCGTCGACGAGACGGACTCGGTCGTGCTGCTCCACCGTGCGTAGAAAGGCCGCAGCGGTAACCGGCCAGTCGGGGGGCGTGCCGGCCGGTTACCGCCGCACGAAGAAAGAGGGGGCCGCACGCCAAGAATGACGCGCGGCCCCCCGCTTCACCCGATCGAGTGACAAAGACGGATCAGGCCGGGTCGGCCAGGATCCCGTTCACGTACGACCCCGGGTGCGTGGCCGCGTCCTGGCGCAGGACCGGCAGGTCCGCCGGCCACTGTGCGGTGAGCGCGGATGTAGAACCCGGCGGGATCGTGTTCAGCTTCGTCGGCGTCCACGCCGGCTCGCCGGCCGCCGGCTTGAGCACCGTGATCGTCGCCGACGCCGTCGTCCCCGGCGTCACCTCGTTGTACTTCACGCCGTTGTCGACGCGCGGCAGGTGGTAGACCGGGCCGAACGTCGCGTCGTCCGGGCCGACCAGGTCGACGCCCGGCACGCCGTACAGGCCGCACGTGTGGTCCGTCGTGTTCCGGTAGGTCAGCGGGATGTCGTACTGACCCGGCGCGTCGTTCTTCTCCGCCGGCTTGCCCAGCAGGACCTCCAGGTCCGCCGTCGTGCAGCGCGGCGTCGCGGTCGACGCCGCCGCGACCCCGCCCCCGGAGCCGCCCGCCGGTGGCTGGACAGCAGCCGGAGCGGCCGTCGAAGTCCCGCACGCCGCCAGCGCGAACGCGCCGGCCGCCGTGCCGATCCCGAGCAAAATGCGCTTCATGTGGATTCCCCTCCCCGGATTCAGTTGCCGACCGGCGTGACCTGGACGGAATCGCCCTTCACGCCCGCACCCGCGGGCCACGCGACGCTCACCGGCTGGCCGAACGGCCCGGTCGGCAGGTCGAAGGTCACGAAGTCCGGCGTGGCCGACGGCGTCGCCGCCGAGCGCTGGACGATCCGCGACTCGGCCGGGTGGCCCGCGCGGAGGTTCACCGGCACGGACTCGCTGCCGTCCGGCGTCGCGGAGACCGCCAGCCGCTGCCCGCCGGCCAGGAACGCCACGGCCGTCGGCGCGCCTTCGAGCTTGCAGTTCGTCGTCGGCGCCGCCGCGGTGTAGGTGAGCACGTAGGCCTCGTGCCCGGCCGCGTGCGACGGGTCCGGCGCCACCGACACGCGGACGTCCGAAGCCCCGCACGGGTGGTCACTCGGCATGGCGTTCGCGGCCCCCGCCGCGAGCACCAGCCCGCCGGCCACCAGACCCCCGGTGAGCAACGCGGTCGCAGTGCGCTTCATGGTCGTCCTCCCTCGTTCCGTGATCAACTGGACTCACTGGAGGAGATGCCCAGGGCCCGCCCCGGGATGCGCCGGGATGGGGTCGATCACCGGAAAGCAACCTCGGCGAACCCGATACGTCAAAAGGAATGTCAGCTGCGGCCGAAGCAGACGAACGGCATCAACGGCTCGGCCTGAGCCGCGTCGGCCAGGGCACGCGCAGGGGGCGTGCCCGCCGACAGCGCGCGGTGGTAGGCCAGCATGACGCCGCCCGCCGTCCGGTCGTCGACCCGCGCCACGCTCGAAACCACGGTCCGGCTGCCGCCGTAGAGCAACGCCGCCGTGAAGCCGAGCACCTCGTCGCCCGCGCGGACCACCGCCTGCCCGACGTCGCACGACGACAGCACCACCTGCTCCGGCGCCGTCGCGAGCTGCTGGACGTCGTAGGCCATCAGCGGCCCGTCGGCCAGGTTGAGCCGGGAGAACAGCACGTTCTCCTGTTCGTGGTGGCCGTGCGCGGCGAAGTGCGCGAGACGGCAGCCGTCGAACGCCTTGAGCGTCGCCGCGACCGTCGCGTCCGGCCCGGTCAGCACCTCGGCCTCCGGGTAGAGCGGCGCCAGCGACGAAACCTCGGTCTCCGCGTGGATCAGGTCGGAGCCCGCGACCAGCAGCGGCGCACCGGCCGCCCGGCGTGGCCGGCGGCCCGCGTCGAGCCAGGCCGACGACGACGGCGTGACCGTCACCGGGCGGCCGTGCAACGTCGGCAGCAGACCCCAGGGGATGGCCGAAAGCGCGCCGGTCGGCACCACGACGACGTCGAGGTCGCCCAGCCGGGACGCCAGCGGCGCCAGCAGGATCGAGTCGAGCGCCGTGACCTGCGTCCGCACCGACCGGCGGATGACCTGGTCGAGCTTCGCCGGCAGCTGGCGCCCGCACAACGCGTCGAGGTCGCTGTGCAGCCGCGCGACCGGTTCGGCGACGGCCGACGCCGGGCCCAGCTCGATCAGCGCGACCCGGTGGTTCGCGATCACCTGCGCGCACAACGCGCCGTGGTCGGCGAGGAAGCAGACCATCGCGCTGCCGGTTTCGGCGAGCTCGTCGCCGACTTCGCGCAGTTTCGCCTCGGGGTGGTCGATGTCGGTGCCTTCGGCTTGCCACCCCTTGGCGCGGATCTCGCGTTCCAGCGCGGCGCACCGCTTCACGGCCTGGGCGTCCGGCTTCCCGGACAGCTCACCGGCGCGGATCTGCATCGAGAGGTACCGCAGCTCCGCCACGGCGTCGACGGTCTCCGGGTGCGCGGGCGGGCGCACCGGCCGGAACCGGAACGCCTGCGCGCGCGAGCGGTCGAGCCAGCGGAACACGACGCCGGGCGAGCGCTGGGCGAGCGCGGCGGCGAGACCGGCGTCGGCGAGCTCCTTGCCCAGCGACGTCGTCCCGGTCTGCAGGTCGATGCTGCCGAACCGGCCGCGGTGGCGCTCCAGCTGCGTCAACCCGGCGCGCGCGTTCGCGAACGTGACGCGCCGGTCGCCGGTCGCGGCCCCGAGTTCGGCCAGCGCCAGCCGCCGCACCAACCGGTTTTCCAGGGGCGCCGTCCGGCGGTCGCGCGGGGCGATGCCGGCGCGGGCGCCGTCGAGGTCGCCGAGCGCGATGCGCGCGCGGGCGGCCAGGAGCGCGGCGATTTCGGCGTCGTTGCGCAGCCCCAGCCCGGTGAGCCGAGCGGCCAGCGCGGTCGCCTCGGTGGCGACGCGGGCGATCCGCCGTCCGGCCGCGAAGTCCGCGCGCAGCACGGTCAGCTGCGCGACCGCGGCCCAGGTTTCGTTGCCACGACGGCGAAACCGCCGTTCGGCGCGGCCGGCCCAGCCGCGCGCGGCCGCCGGGTCACCGCTCGCCAGCGCGGCCAGGGCGCGGGTCAGCTCGGCTTCGGCGTGCTCCTGGTTCATCCGCAGCCGCGGGAACTGCTCGAGCGCCGCGTCGAGTTCGGCGGCGGCCTCCTGCGGCAGCCCGGCGGCGAGCAGCGCGCGGGCCTTGTCGACGGCCAGCACCGGCAGCATCCCGACGCTCTGTTCGGCGTAGAACCCGCTGGCCGCGTCGAAGTCCCGGAGCGCGCCGGGGATGTCTCCGGTGAGGACACGCGCTTGGCCGCGGCCGTGCGCGGCTTTCGCGAAGATCCGTTCCAAGCCTTCTTCCGACGCCTGCCCGGCGCCGATCTGCTCGCACTGGTCGAGGTCGGCGAGCGCGAGCCGGACGCGGCCGGCGTACTGGTGCAGCATGGCGCGGTTGAGCAGCGTCCTGGCGAGCACGACGAACTCGCCGGCCTGGCGCAGCAACGGGATCGCTTCGTCGAAGCAGACCAGCGCTTCGTCCATCCGGCCGATCAGGATGAAGACGAGACCCCGTTGCTGGCGCAGGATCCCGCGCCCGGCGTCCGAGACGAGGACGTCGGCTTCGTCGAGCAGGGCGAGGCCGCGGGTGCTGTTGCCGAGCGCGGTTTCGACGGCGGCGTACGTGCCGAGGACGCGCGTGGCGAGATCGGTCCAGGCGGGCCATTCCGGCGGCGGTTGCGCGGCGGGCAGGCCGAGCAGCCTTGCGGCGGAACGGATCAGGCGCCCGCCGACGACGGGCTGGCCGTTGTTGGTCGCCGCGACCGCACGCCGATGCAGGTCGCGCACCCGGTCTTCCGCCCTCGGCGACGCGACCACAGGCTGCCCTTCCGGCCGGGGCCGTCCCCCTCGGCCGAGAAGGACGTCCCGGATCGTACCTCCGGGCCGTGGCGGTCCGGGGGTTTTCGCCGGGTGGACAGCTTTTCACTTGTGGGCGCGGCGATCGGGGAGCCGCAACCCGTCACAGCTCGACAGCCGGGGTGCTCACCGTCCTCGACCGTCCCAAGGTCCGCACCAGCACCTGGACCATCCCGTGCGGCACCCCGCTCACCGCGAACCGCCCCTCGGCGTCCGATGTGGTCGTCAGCGGGCCACCCGCCGTGCGTACCTCGATCGGGTGTTCCGCGGGCGGGGTCAGCCAGCCGTCCAGCCGGATCGTCCCCCCGGGCTCGGGGCTCACGTTCACCATGATCGTCAGGCTCTCGCTGTCGAACGTGATCAGCCGGCCCTGCTCCGCGGCGCTTCGCGCGCTAGCCAGTTCCTCCTGTTCCCGGATCCGCATCACTTCGAGGTCGACGTCCTCCAGCTGGATCGCGAAGCGGATCTGCTCCACCAGCGTGGCGGGCATCGGGTCGGCGTCTTCCCACAGCTCGCGCACTCCGGCCAGCAGCCGGAAGTCGAGCTCGTCCAACGGCTCGTTCGCGCCGGGTGGTTCGACGGTGGTCACAGCCAATCTCCTTCGCCGTTGGCGAGTAGCTGCTCGCGCAGGCGCGCGAGGCAACGTCCCCTGGTCGGGCCGATACTCCCCCTCGGCATTCCCAGCCGGGCGCCCACTTCGGCGTAGTCCGGCCGGTGCACGAACGCCACGATCCGCAGCAGGCTGCGGCAGCGTTCGGGCAGGGAATCGACCGCGCGCCACAACCGCACGCGCTGGTCGTCCCTCAGCACCCCCTCCTCGGGTGCCGGTGACGCTTCGGCCAGCCGCTCCGGAAGCTCCGGCAACGGCCGCTCGACCTGGCGTTTTTCCCCAGCCCGCCAGGCCTCCCGCTTGGTCACGGTGATCAGCCAGCCGGTCAGCGCGACCGGCGAGCGGATCTCCGCGAACGAACCGAGCAGGCGCAGCCACGTCGTCTGCACGACGTCGGCGGCCTGATCGGCGTCCAGCCCCTGGTCCCGCGCGACCTGCCAGAGCAGCGGCGTGAGCAGGGAAACCAGTTCGTCCAGCGCCGCGCGGTCACCCGACCGCGCGGCGTCGAACAGTGCCGCTACCCGGCTGTGATCGGTCTTGGCCACGTTCACAGCGAGCCCAGCGCGGTCCAGGCGCGCTTGACGACGGTGTCGCGGTCGACCGTCGCCAGGTCGCCGGAGTGGACCAGGGCCTTGGCGATCTCGGCGGCGGCGAGCGGCGCCGCGAACGACGTCCCGTCCCAGACCGCGAAGCCGGCGCTGTAGTCGTCCGGGTCGAAGGACCCGCGGCCGGGCAGCTCGTGGTCGGCGGCGGCGCTGCCGCGGACGTCGTCCGGGTACGTGCTGACGATGCCGGCGCCGGTCGCCCAGCAGCGCACCCACGGGCCTTCGTTCGAGAACAGCGCCCGGCTCGCGCCGGCGTCGGGGTTGAGCGCGCCGACGCTGATCACCTGCGGGCCGCAGCCGCTGCCGAGCGGCTGGTCGGCGAACGCCGCCGGGTAGAAGCGGCGGGTGGTGGCGTCGTTGCCCGCGGCCGCGACGACCAGCACGCCCAAGGAGAGCAAGTCGGCGATCGCCGCGCCGAAGAGGCCTGTGAACGCGACGTCCGCCGGGTCCTCGACGTAGTAGCCCATCGAGAGCGAGACGATGTCGACCATGTCCTCGGGCCGGTGGTTCGCCTGCGCGTTCCGGACGCGGTCGGCCAGCAGGTGCAGCGCCAGCAGCACGTCGGCCTCGTACGCGACGCCGTCGCTGTGCACGACGCGGATCGCGAGCGTGTCGGCCTCGGGGCAGGCCTGCCGGATGATGCCGGCGATGAACAGGCCGTGCCCGGTGTCGGTGTCGATGTCGCCGATCAGCGGCTGGCCGGTCGTCGGCGCGTCCCAGTAGTCCGCGAGCAGCTGGGTCGGCAGGGAGCTCGACGCGAGCTCGGCCTGCAGGATCGCCGCCTGGATGTCGGGGGCGACGCGGAGGCCGGACCCGGCGGGCGGCGGGCCGCCGCGGTCGGCGACCCCGAACCAGCGGTGCGGGCCGATGCCGGTGTCGAGCACGGCGACGACCGGCCGCCGGTGGGCGGGCTTCTTGCTGCGGTAGGGCGGGTCCGCGGCCAGCGTCACCGGGATCCGGTTGGCGCCGTGCGTGCGCCCGTACGAGCTGCCCGCGCCGAACCCGCTGGTCTCCCACGGCGTGCCGCCGAGGCCGCTGGTCTCCCACGGCACCCCGCCGAACACCGGCGAGGTGAACAGCAGGTGCTCGACGGACACGTTCGCGACGATCTCCGGGTCGATCTCGGGCTTCTCCCCGGACGCGGCCGCGCGCAGCAGCTGCAGCGCCTTCCAGCAGTCGACGACGACGGGGTCGGAGTCCTGGCGGACGTTCAGCAGCGCGCGGGCGGGCAGGTCGTCGAGCTGCCGGGCGCGGGCGTACTCCTGCGAGTCGCCGCCCTCGTCGGCGGGGACGGCGTAGACGCCGATGCGGGCGAGCACCCGGTTGATCGCGGCCAGGGTCTCCTGGTCGCGCAGGTACCGGTTGGGGAGCAGGAAGGCGCCCGGCCGGTACACGGTCGTGCGCGGAACCGGCTGCCCGGCGGCGACGACCGCCGTGGCCGGGTCGAGCACCCGCGCGCCGTGCCGGTCGAGCAACTGTCTGGGCGGGGTCGGGAGCTCGTTGAGCGTGCTCGCGTCCTCCGCCGCCGTTTCCGCGGTCTCGTCCCGCACGAACTTGACGACCATCGGGTCCACCCTCCGCCATTGATCACTGATGGCACCCGGGAAAGACCCGTGGGCCGCCACCGGGATACGACACCGGCATCACGAATGGATAACGGTGACGGCAAACGGGTGAAGACGTATCTGACGGGTCCGGCTCACCCACTTGGCCCCCGGAAGTCACGGATGCATTCGGGGAGATCAGCATGGTTGTGCTCCGGTCGAGCGCGCAGGAGGCGGAGCGGCCCGCACCGGTCCGGGGGCTGGGCGGCGCGTTCACCCCGGACCCGGCGACCGGTGGTGGCAGCTTCGCGGTACCGCTCGACCTGCCACCGGGTCCCGGCGGCGTCGCGCCCGCGCTGGCCCTGCGCTACACGACCGGCGCGCCGAACGGCGTCTTCGGCGGCGGGTTCGCGCTCCCGCTGCCGCACGTCCGGCTGAGCGACGGCCGGGCGCGCTCCGGCGCCGAGGGCAGGCTGGTCCGCCGCGGCGACGGGTTCGTGCTCACCACCCGTTCGGGGGTCCGGCACCTGCTCGGCACGACCGACGGCGGCCGGTCCGCCGGCACCGCCTGGTACCTCGAACGGACCGAGGACGCGTTCGGGAACGCCGTCGACTTCGGCTGGGCGCACCACAGCGGGCAGGCGTACCTCGCGCGCGTGTCCTACGGCCCGTACGAGGTCGACTTCACCTACGAGGAACGGCCGGACGTGCTGCGCTGGGGCCGCAGCGGCACCCTCGTCACGACGGCGTTGCGGTGCACCCGCGTCGACCTGCGGGTGCCGTCGGACGCGCGGCCGCTCGTCCGCCGGTGGCACCTCGGCTACGACGAGGACGAGGTCACCGGTGCTTCGCTGCTGACATCGGTCGCGCTCACCGGGTTCGACGCGCACGGCGCCGAGGCGGCCGCGCCGGTGCTGCGACTGGCCTACGCCCGCTCGGAACCGCCGGCGCCGCGGCGGGTCCACGTCGCCGCTCCGGCCCGTAGCGGCGGCGGGGGTGCCGGCGTGCTGCTGCTCGACGACTCCGTGCCCGGCTTCTCCCTCGACCCCGTCGGCCTCCCGCGCACCGGGCGGCTGAGCGAGATCGACAACGGGCTCGGGCTGCACACGTCGGTCGAGTACGCGACCGTCGGGACGGTCCCGGTGGTCCGGCGCGTCACGCGGCACGAGGCCGGCACGGGACAGACGGGCGTGACGGAGTTCTCCTACCACGACGGCTTCGGCCGCGTCGTCCAGGACGAGCTCGGCGACGAGTACGCGCCGACCCTGCGGACCGTGCGCTGGTTCGGCGACGGCGGGCTCCTCGACAAGGAGGAGGTCTACGGTCTCGACGGGTCCACTGTGGAGGATCGGCCGTACGTCCGGGTGGAGCACGCTCGCCGTCCGAAGTGGACCCGGTCGGTGACGACCGACTTCGAGCGCCGCGACCGGCCGGTCTCGGTGACCACGACGGAGACGGACTTCGACACCGCGGGCAACCCGGTCCGGGAGGTGGAAACCGTCAAGCGGCCCGGCCGCGAGCCGGTCGTCCGCGACACCCGCACGACGTACGCGACGGCTCCCGAGCGCCGGTTCGCCGCGCTGCCCGCGCGCGTCCGGGCCGTGGACGGCGCTGGGAAGGTCCTGTCGGACCGGGTGTTCCGGTACGACGAGCGGCCCGACGGCGCCGCCGGTTCCCACGGCCTGCTGACCGCGCGGGAGGAGCTGGCGCTCACCGACGCGCTCGTCGCCGCCGTCTACGGCCCGGTCGTGCCGGACTTCCGGCACCACGGCTACCACCGCCGCGCCGGCGAGGACGGCTGGTGGGTGACGACGTTCCACGGGCGGCTCGACACCGTCGCCGGGCTGCGCACCACGACGACCGGGCCGCACGGTCACACCCACGAGGTGCGGTATTCGGCCGACCGCTGCTTCCCCGAGGTGTTCTCGGACCCGCTGGGGAACGTGACGACGACGCGCCACGACGTCCGCACGGCGCGCGTGTGCGAGGTGACCGACCCGGCGGGCGCGGTGACCGCGGTGACGCACGATCCGCTGGGCCGGCCGGAAACCGTGGTGCGGCCGGGTGATTCGGCGGACCTGCCGACCGTCCGGTACCGCTACGACGGGGCCCGGGTGACGACCGAGCAGCGCGCGGTGTCCGGCGAGGCCGAGGTGCTGGTGACCTCGGAGCTGCGCGACGGCGCCGGCCGGCTGGTGCAGCGCCGCCACGCGGAGCTGCTCGGCGACGTCGTCGACGAGCACCACGAGTACTGCGCGCGCGGCCTGGTGTGCCGCACGAGCCGGGCTTTCCCCGCGTCCCAGCCGCCGGGCTCGTTCGAGACGTTCCGGTACGACGCCCTCGGCCGTCCACTGGGGACGTCCACATCGGACGATCCGGCGGTGGTCGTGCGGGACCTGCTGGGCCGGGAACTGCGTGACGCGGACGGCGTCGTGCACGCGAGGGACGCCGCCGGCAACGCGGTCGAGACGCGGACCGCGAGCGGGCACACGGTGTACCGCGTGCACGACGCGGCCGACCGGGTGGTCGCGGTGCTGGTCGACGACCCGGGCGGCACCCCGGTCACGACGTTCACCTACCACGACGGCGGGCTCCCGGTGCCCCTCGAAGCGGGTCCGCACAGCTGCGGGCGGCTCGTGCGCGTCGCCGACGAGTCCGGCGTGACGCTGTTCGGCTACGACCCGCTCGGCCACCCGGTCCAGCGGCGCTGGCGGCCGGCGCACATCGCGGTCGAGTACCGGCTGGACGTCACCCGCCGAGCCGACGGGCGGCTGTCCGAAGTGGTCTACCCGGACGCGGGCGACGGACGGCTGACCGTCCGCCACCAGTACGACGAGGTCGGGCGGCTGGTGAGCGTGCCGGGGTTCGTCGACGCCGTCCAGTACGACCTGCGCGGCCGCCGGACGGCGGTGCACTACGCGAACGGCGTGAGCGAGCACTTCACGCCGGAGCACGTGGTCCGCGGACCGGGTGGTTTGCTGCGCCCGATCGCACCCGGGACGCCGGCGCAACCGCGGCAGGGCAGCGAAATCCGCGACGCGTTCGGCAGGCTGCGCGGGGTCCACGGCGACGACGGCGTCAACGCGCTGTACGGCTACGACCACTCGGGCCGCCGGGTCCGCACGCTGACGACGACCGGAACGCACATCCACGAGGTCCTGACCCCGGACGACCTGTACGCGATCGAGGACGGCGAGCTGGTGGTCGTGGTGGCGGGCACGGTCCGCCAGCACGCGGACGGCCACCGCGAGTACCTGCACTTCGACGAGCACGCGGAGGTAGCCCTGATCACCGACGGCACCGGCGCGGTCATCGAGGCTCCCTGACCCGAGCGGGTCAGTCCAGCACCGCCAGGTCCAGGCGGTTGAGGCGCTCGGGATCCGCGAGGATGTCGATCTCCACGATGCGCCCGCCGGCCACCGTGAAGCCCAGCACCGAGAACGGCTTCCCCTCTCGGGTCGCCACCACGCCCGCCGCGCCGTTGACCACCGCGTGGCGGACCGCCGCGCCGTCCGCGCCGAGGCGGGAGAACGTCAGCGCCTGGCCTGCCACCGCCGCCGGGCCGTGGACCTCGACCGAGCCGCCCATCGCCGTGCCGCGGTCCGCGCGCAGCACGACCTCCGGGTCGAGGACCGACACCAGCGCGTCGAAGTCGCCTTCGCGGGCCGCCGCCAGGAAGGCCTCGACCACTTGGCGCTGCCGGGAGAGGTCCGGGTCCGGTGCGACCGGGGCGCCCTGGACGCGGCGCCGGGCGCGGCTGGCCAGCTGGCGGGTCGCCGCCTCGGAGCGGCCGACGATCGGGGCGATCTCCTCGAACGGCATCGCGAACATGTCCCGCAGCACGAACGCCAGCCGCTCGGCCGGGGTGAGCGTGTCGAGCACCACCAGCAGCGCGAGGCCGACCGAGTCCGCCATCAGCGCCTCGTGCTCGGGCCCGGCGTCGTCGCGGCTGATGATCGGGTCGGGCACCACCACGTCCCACGGCTCCTCGCGCCGGGCCTTGCGCGAGCGCAGCATGTCCAGGCAGACGCGCCCGACGACCGTCGTCAGCCAGCCGCCGAGGTTCTCGACCGCGGTCGTGTCGCTGCGGCTGAGCCGCAGCCACGTCTCCTGCACGGCGTCCTCGGCTTCGCTCAGCGAGCCCAGCATCCGGTAGGCGACCGAGCGCAGGTGACTCCGGTGGGTCTCGAAGCCGCGGGCCAGGATCTCGTCGTTCACGGGCACGTCCTTTCGCGTCACCACTCTGACGTATCCCACGACAGCGTTGTGACAGGTCTGACGACTGCATCCCGCTGAGCGGCATCTTCCCTTGACGTACGATATATCACCGCATAATCATCGGATCTCTCCGACGAAGGAGAGGCCATGAGAGTCCGAGCCTGCCTCGCCGCGGTCATCGTGCTGCTGGCGACCCTGGTCACCCCCGCGCACGCCGAGCTGTACCACCCGCGCCAGGACTGGCTGCGGGCGTCGACCGCCGGCCTGTTCCTGCACTGGGGCATGTTCACCGCGCCGCGGCACACCGACTGCGCCGCCTGGGAGCGCGACGTCACCGCCGGCAGCTGGACGCCGGGCTACTGGATCGACGAGGCGACCAAGCTCGGCGCGTCCTACGTCGTCCTCACCACCTTCCACAGCCGGCTGGGCTACGCGCGGCCGTGGCCGTCGAAGATCCCGGGCAGCTGCTCGACCCAGCGCGACTTCCTCGGCGAACTGATCGCCGCGGGCCAGGCCAAGGGCGTCCGCGTCATGCTCTACATGACCGACGACCCCCAGTGGCACAACGAGACCGGCCACGAGTCGCTCGACTCGGCCGCCTACTCGGCGTACAAGGGGCACCCCGTCGACCTGACCACCCGTCCGGGGTTCGGCGAGTACAGCTACGACCTGTTCGACGAGGTCATGGACCGCTACTCCGGCCTGGCCGGCTTCTGGATCGACAACGACAACGAGTACTGGGAGCAGCACGGGCTCTACGAGCACATCCGCGAAAAGCGGCCGTCCTGGCTGCTGAGCAACAACAACGAGGACACGCCGATCATGGACACGGTCAGCAACGAGCAGAAGACCGGCATGACGCCGTCCTACGACTACCCGCAGGCGATCTACACGCCGATGCCGCGGCTCACCGAGGCCGACTACAAGCTGCCGACCAACGGCGACTGGTGGTACAGCGGCGGCGACCAGGCCGTCGACTTCCGGCTCTCCACCGGCCGCTACATCACGAACGCCGGTTCGTCGATCAAGTCGCTGATGGCCGAAACCGCCATGCTGAACGGGAAGTTCCCGCCGCAGCAGGAGGCGTTCAACAACTTCATGGCGTCCTGGACCCAGCCGATCAGGAAGACCTTGGGAGGCACCGAAGGCGGCGGCTACATGTACGGCGGGATGCAGCCCGGCTTCTGGAACGACGGCGCGCACGGCGTCATCACCGTGCAGGGGAAAACCCAGTACGTGCACGTCGTCACGCGGCCGTCGACGAACCTGGTCCGCCTGCGCGACAACGGCTACCGCGTCACGGGAGTGTCCGATGTGCGCACCGGCAAGCCGATGCGGTTCGCCCAGTCCGGCGGCTACCTGTCCATTCTGGACATCACGGACTGGGACGCCTACGACACCGTGTTCCAAGTGGACACCGCGGGGCAGCAGTACTTCTACGACAAGAGCACGATCAAGGCGACCGCGTCGGCGTCGGCGCCCGGGCACCCCGCGGCGAACCTCACCGACGGCAGCTACCTGAACTACTGGGACGCCGGCGGTCAGCAGCCGGTGTCGGTGACGCTGGACCTCGGCAAGAAGCGGTCCACGGCGTACCTGGCGGTGCACGAGCGCGAGTCGTCGCCGACGGCCGCACGCGAATCCTTCGGCCGTGCCGAGGACTCCGCGCGGATCAAGGACTACCGCGTCTACGCCAGTGACGACGGGAAGAACTGGGGCACGCCGGTGCGCACCGGCGCCCTGCCGAGCACCCGCGGCGTCCAGTTCGTCGACGTCGGCGAGGTGCACGCGCGCTACCTCAAGCTCGAGGTGCTGAACACGTGGTCGGGCCCGCAGGCCAAGCCGTTCTTCCACCAGCTCGCGATCGACGAGATCGACGTCGCCTACGGCTACCCCGACCCCCGCGGCGAGGTGCCGCTGGAGGCGGAGTCGTGGCGCAACGGCTTCGAGGGCAAGGCGTCCCCGGTGTGGTGCGAGGCGTGCTCGGGCACCGCGGCGGTCACCGGCCTCGACCGCGGCGCGGTCGTCTACCGGAACGTCCAGGCCACGGGTCCGTCGAGGCTGCAACTGGACACGGCCGCGCCGGGCACGCTCTCGGTGAGCGTGAACGGCGCCGCGCCGATCACCGTCGACGCCCCGGCCGCGATCGCCGCGCCGCTGACCGCCGGCGCCAACACCATCAAGGTGTCGGGCACGGCCGCCCTCGACCGGATCGCGGTGGCACCGCTGCCACCCGAGTCGTACACCCCGAAGACGACGCTGACCGTCGAACCGGCCGGGGTGCAATGGGTTTCGCCGGGACAGCAGGTCCTGAAGATCACGGCTTCGCTGCGGCTGGACGTCGACGACCCGATCGGCCAGGTGTCGCTGGCCCCGGTCCTCCCGGCCGGCTGGACGCTCCAGGGCGCCCCGGTGACCGCGGCGAACCTGCGGCTCGGCCAGGTCCTGAGTGGATCGTGGACGGTGACCGCCCCGGCCGCCCAGGACGTCACCGTCCCGGTGACGGCGAACTTCACGACACTCGGGCGCGCGAAGTCGGTCAGCAAGCCGGTGCAGGTCCGGCAACGGCCGGCCGACCGCGTGTTCATGCGCGAGGCCGAGGACTCGGCGAACGACATCGGCGACGCCGGTGTCACGAGCTGCTCGGCGTGCTCGGGCGGGCAGAAGGTGCGCAACATCGGCGGCAGCGCGGGCGCGGCGGTGACGTTCCCGGGCGTCACGGCCGGCGCCGCCGGTCAGTACACCTTGTACCTCGACTTCACCGTCAACGGCGACCGGTCGTACTTCGTCTCGGTCAACGGCGGCGCGCCGGTCGAGGTGAAGGTCAGCGGCGCCGGCAACAGCACGCCGTACACCACTTCGGTCCCGGTGACGCTGACCGCGGGCGCCAATGCGATCCGGATCGGCAACGACTCCGGCGGGGCACCGGATCTGGATCGGGTTTCACTGGGTTAGCTCGCGCAGGACCCGGGCCGGGTCGATGTCGACCGCCCGGCCCGGGTCCCCGCCCGCCGCGCTCCAGGCGACGGTCACCCAGAGCTCGGCGTAGTCGCCGCGTTCGACGCCGGGCAGCTGCCAGGTGAGCCGGCCGCCGCCGAGTTCGACGGCGTCGGCCAGCTGCTTCGACCAGTACGGCGGCACGTGCTGCCCGGCGCGGGAGCAGTGGCGCAGCTCTTCGGCGCTCGGGCCGCCGACGCTCACCGCGGCTTCGGCCGTCTCGATGGTGAAGGCGCTTTCCCCGCCCCGGACGTCCTCGGGCGCACCGGCCAGCTCGGCCTGGACGACGAACTCGCTGACGTCTTCCCTGGCCAGCACCCGGAAGATCGTCGTCTCGCGGGTCACGCCGGGTTCGCCCGAACCGGTGGCTCCGGAGAGCACGTCGAGCCGGACGGACTGGTGCCGCCACCGGCACAGCCGCGCGCCCGAGCCGAGACCCCAGGTGAGCTCGGGTCTCGCGGGCACGTCCCAGCCACCGGCGCGGACGGCGAACCGCACGTCCCCGAGCGGGGTGACGACGTCGAGCGCCCGCGGAGCCGTCCGCGCCAGCACTTCGGTGTCCAGCATGCAGACATCCTTACCCCGGCCGGGGACCAGCGAAAATGCGCCGAGCGAACGTCACCCGTCCGTGCGGCCCGGTCAGAACCCCGACGTGCCGTTCGGCGTGCCCAGCCCGGTGGGCCCGTCGTACCCGGTGCCCGCCGTGCACAGGTAGCTGCCGCCGCAGCTGCCGTTCGACCCGGACGTCACGTCGTACAACCCGCCGGTGTGCGCGTACGGGTACGACCCGGACGTCACCGAGTTGCCCGCCAGCGCGTACACGCTCGCGATCACCGGCGACGACAGGCTCGTGCCGCCGACCTGCACCCAGCCGTCCGCGCCCTGCGCGAGGCCCAGCGACAGCAGCAGGTCGCACCACGACGAGCTGCCGCAGCTGTTGTACGTGTCGTAGACCCCGAGCCCGGTGGCCGGGTCCGCGACCGCCGAGACGTCCGCGACCGTCCTCTTGGCACACCCGGTGTCGTGCTGCCACGACGGCTTCGCTTCCAGGGCCGAACACCCGCTGCCGCTGCCCTTCCACGTCGTCTCGGTCCAGCCGCGGGCGGTGCTCGTCGACTTCTTCAGCGTCGTGCCGCCGACGGCCGTGACGTACGGCGAGGACGCCGGCCAGCTGACGCCGTAGCCGGAGTCACCCGAGGACGCCGTCACCGCGATGCCCGGGTGGTTCAGGTGGGCGTCCGCGGCCAGGATCGTCGAGTCCTCGGTGCCGCCGTAGCTGTTGGAGATGGCCACCACGCCCGGCGTCGCCGCGGCCGTGTCGACCGCCGTCATCAGCGGGTCGGTGTCCGGGGAGTTGGCTTCCACCAACAGGATCTTGCAGTCCGGGCAGGTCGCGGACACCGCGTCGAGGTCGAGGCTGATCTCCATCGCCCAGCCGTAGTCCGGCGCGGGCAGCGGGCTCGCCGCGCCGTTCTGGTTGACCTTCTTGAAGCAGCCGTTGGCCGTCGTGCACGGCGAAAGTCCCCGCGCCGCGCGGAACTTCGCCAGGTCCGCCTCCGCGGTCGGGGCGTCTTGGGCGTCCACAATGGCCACTGTGCGGCCGTTCGCGTGCAGCCCGCCGAGGTTGTAGGCGGCCTGCATTTCGGCCGGGCCGTAGCCGACCGGGGTCGAGTTCAGCAACGGGCCGGAGCCCTTCGGCGACCGGATCGCCTTGCCGAGGCAGTGGAACTTGCCGGAGGTGGCGCAGCCGAAGTTCACGACGCCGCCGCTCTTCAGCGGGGCGGCGTCGGCGGGCGCGGCGACGGCCACCGAAAGCGGGGCCGCCACGAGGGAAAGGACGATCAGGGATCGGAACAGCCGGGAACGAGCCATGCTACTCCTCGGTAGGGGACCGGGTGTGGCACGGGATCGTCGCATGTCACTCGATGGAGGTCACCCGGCAAGAGGATGTTTCTCGGTTCAGTCATTCGCCCACCGGACGGCGAACCGGACGAACGGTCACGAACCTTCTCACCCGGTCGAGTTATTGGTCCAGACAAGTGTTACCGAAAAGTGACTAAAAGCCCGCTGAGCGGGAGCTACTTTGTTGTGACTCGCAACAAATGGCTCGTGGATCCCCAACGGCGGAGGTGTCACGGCGTGAACCGGACCTTGGACAAGTTTCGACGGCACAGCCCAAGGCTGGCGCTCGTCGCATCGGCGCTGCTGGTGGCGGCCGGGCTGAGCGCCCCCGCGGCCCTCGCGGCCGACGACTACACCCAGAGCGTCAGCCAGCTGAGCTCGACGCAGGTGCAGATCAACTTCACCCCGACCACCCCGGCGCTGTACGTGGACGTCCACTACACCGGCGTCCCGGGCCTCGGCCAGCAGAACGTCCGGATGACCAACGGCTCGGGCACCTGGCGGACCACGGTCGGCGGCCTGAGCACCGGGAACGTCCTCGACTACTGGTTCACCTACGAGAAGAGCGGCCCGCAGTACGACACGCCGCACTTCAGCTACACCGTCGGTGGCGGCACGACGACGGTCGCGGCCCCGACGTTCAGCCCGCCCGGCGGCACGTACTCCTCCGCCCAGACGGTGACGATCAGCAGCGCCACTTCGGGCGCGACCATCCGGTACACGGTGGACGGCTCGACGCCGACCGCGTCCTCCACGCTCTACAGTGGACCGATCAGCGTCCCGAACTCCCGCACGGTCAACGCGATCGCGCTCAAGTCCGGCATGACGACGTCGGCGGTGTCGAGCGCGAGCTACACGATCGGCACCCAGGCGGGCTGCCCGACGCAGTCCGACACCCCGAACTTCGGTTCCAACGTGCGGATCTTCGACCCGAGCATGTCGGCGGCGACGATCCAGGCGCAGCTCGACACCGACTTCAACAACCAGAAGGACACGCTGACCGCGCAGATGGCGGACCGGCGCGTCGCCCACCTGTTCAAGCCGGGCACGTACAACAACGTCCACGACAACGTCGGCTTCTACACCTCGGTCGCCGGTCTCGGCCAGAACCCCGGCGACGTGCTGATCAACGGTGACGTCACGGTCGACGCCTTCAACGCGTCCGACAACGGCGTCGCGCTGCAGAACTTCTGGCGCTCCGCGGAGAACATGGCGGTCAACCCGTCCGGCGGCAACGAGCGGTGGGCCGTCGCGCAGGCCGCGCCGTTCCGCCGGATGGACGTCCGCGGCGGGCTGCAGCTGTACCCGGCGAGCTACGGCTACGCCAGTGGCGGCTACATCGCCGACACGAAGGTGGCCGGTCAGGCCGCGTCGGTCTCGCAGCAGCAGTGGTACACCCGCGACTCGCAGCTCGGCAGCTGGAACGGCGGGGTCTGGAACATGGTCTTCTCCGGCACCAGCGGCGCGCCGGCGACCACGTTCCCGAACCCGCCGGAGACGACGCTGGCGACGACGCCCGTGTCCCGCGACGTGCCCTACCTCTACGTCGACGGCACCGGCAAGTACCGCGTGTTCCTGCCGTCCCTGCGCACCAACGCGTCCGGCCCGAGCTGGGCGAACGGCAGCACGCCCGGCACCTCGGCGCCGATGAGCCAGTTCTACGTCGTGAAGTCCGGCGACACGGCCTCCTCGATCAACAACGCGCTCGCCGCGGGCTGCAACCTGTTCTTCACGCCGGGCGTCTACCACCTCAACCAGACGCTCAACGTGACCAAGGCGAACACGACCATCCTCGGCATCGGCTACCCGACGCTGGTTCCGGACAACGGCGTCAACGCGATGCAGGTGTCCGATGTGGACGGCGTGCGGCTCAAGGGCCTGCTCTTCGACGCGGGCACGACGAACTCGCAGGCCCTGCTCACGGTCGGGCAGTCCGGCTCGTCGGCGTCGCACGCGTCGAACCCGACGACGGTCCAGGACGTGTTCTTCCGGATCGGCGGCGCGATCGCCGGCAAGGCGACGAACAGCCTGATCGTCAACAGCGCCGACACGATCATCGACCACATCTGGGCGTGGCGGGCCGACCACGGCAACTCGGGCACGGTCGGCTGGACCACCAACACCGCCGACACCGGGCTGGTGGTGAACGGCGCGAACGTGACGGCGACCGGCCTGTTCGTCGAGCACTACCAGAAGTACCAGGTGATCTGGAACGGCCAGGGCGGGAAGACGATCTTCTTCCAGAACGAGATGCCCTACGACGTGCCGAACCAGGCGTCGTGGAACGCGCCGTCCGGAGTCGCCGGGTACGCCGCCTACAAGGTCGCGTCGAACGTGACGTCCCACGAGGCGTGGGGGCTCGGGAGCTACTGCTTCTTCGACACGAACCCGGCGGTGTCCAGCTACCACGCGTTCGAGGTGCCGAACACCAGCGGCGTCCGGTTCCACAGCCTGCTGACGGTGTCGCTCAACTACCGCGGCACGATCACCCACGTCATCAACGACACCGGCGGCGTCACGCCTTCGGGCACGGTGCCGGTCAACGTGGTGAACTACCCGTAACCCGGGTGAACAGCGGCCCCGCACCGGACCCGACCCGGTGCGGGGCCGCTTTTTCATGCGACGTGCAGGATCGCGTCGGCGTTTTCCAGCAGCTCCCGGGTGAGCGGCGCGTACCGGTAGTCGGCGTCTTCGCGAGGGCGGCCGGCCGGGATTTCCGCGGTCAGCTGCCAGGTGCCGGTGCCGCGCTGCAGGTGGCCTTCGTAGGTGGCGGGGTCGGGCTCGCCGAGGCCGAGGGCTTCGCTGTGGCCGAGGCTGCCCGCGATGAACGCGTACCGCTCGCCGAGCCGCGACGCGACGATCGCCCCCGCGCCGGAGCCCAGGTGGGCGTTGTGCGCGAACACCAGCGTCCGGCCGGGCTGCGAACTGTGGATGTCCAAGAGGTTCCGGGCCATGATGACCGCGCGGGCGCCCGCGAGGCGGGCGATCCTCGTGTCCCGCTCGCCGGGCAACGCCGACGCCGCGTGGTAGCGCAGCAGGTCGAGCCCGGCCATGGCGTGGATCCTCGCGGCGCGTGCGGCCGGCTCGACGCGGGCGTCGAGAGCCATGAGCAGGTCGTCGGCGATGACCCGCAGCTCCCGGGCCTCGGGTGACGCGCCGGGCGACGCGGCCGGGTCGAGGATCGCTTCGGAGCGGCTCCACCGTTCGTCGTCCCCGGCCAGGGTCGCGATGTCGACGCTGACGCCGAGGTAGTCGCGGGCGTGTTCGAGGTAGGTCCGCGGGCTGGGCGCGCTGAACGTCTCCGTCGGGGCGTCGAAGCCGTGGAAGGTCAGCGGTTCGGCGGCGGTCTCGTTGTACTCGCGCAGCCAGGCGAGCAGCTCCTGATTGGCGTCCTGTTCGCCGAAGCCGTGCGAGAACCCGCCGTCGAGCGCGGCGACGCGGTCGGTCTCCAGCGCGATCGACCGGAAGCCGTGCTCGGCGAGCCGCGCGAAGAGGTCGTTGCGGATCCGCGCGAAGGCCGGTTCGAAGTGCGTCGGCTCACCGAAGGCGAGCAGTTCGGCGGTGCAGTCCGTGATGTCCATGTGGTTGAATCGTATCCTTGAACATCCGATTGAGACCCGCTGACCTCGCCCGCGAGCACGGCATCTCCACGCAGGCGGTCCGCAACTACGAGCAGGACGGCTTCCTCCCGCCGGCCGCCCGCACCCCCAGCGGGTACCGGATCTACACGGAGCTCCACGCGTCGGCCCTGCGTGCGTTCCTGGCCCTGGTCCCCGCCTACGGGCACGCGACCGCCGGCGGCATCATGACCGCGGTCCACGACGACGACCTCGATCGCGCGCTGAACCTCATCGACCGCGGGCACGAACAACTGCTCCGCGACCGCGAAACCCTCAACGCCGTGGAGACGGCCATCGGCCACCTGACCACCGGAGCGGCGCCGGAACCGGCCGCCACCGGCTGGTCGATCGGCGAACTGGCCCACCGCCTCGACGTCACGGCGGCGACCCTGCGGGCGTGGGAGCGCGCCGGCATCCTCGTACCGCGCCGCAACCCCGCCACCGGCTACCGCGTCTTCTCCGCCGCCGACATCCGCGACGCGGAACTGACGCACCTGCTCCGCCGGGGCGGCTACCCGCTGGACCACATCGCCACAGTGGTCGCCCAGGTCCGCACCGCCGGCGGCACGGAGTCCCTCGTGGACGCTCTGGACGCCTGGCGGGAGAAGCTCACCGCCCGCGGCGTGGCCATGCTCGACGCGGCGGGCCCGCTCGGCGCGTACCTGCGGTCACGGCCGTGACTTCGGGTGCAGCCGGTCGTACTCGAGCGCGGCCGTGTGCTGGGTGCGCACGCGCAGCGCCTTTTCCTTCTCGTCGTCCTCGGTCTCGTGCAGGCCGAGCTGCACGGCCTGCCGGATCTGCTCGCGGTTGTCGCGGACGACGGCGGAGAAGAAGTCGTCGATCCGCGGGTCGACGAGGACTTCGAGCAGCACGCGGAACGACGTGTCGACGACGGTCCGCACGATTTCGTCGTGGAAAGGCAGCCGCTTGAGCTTCCCGAGCTGCGGGTCTTCGGCGATCTTCTCGGCGATGATCGTGCGCAGCTCGGCCTTGCTGGCGTTGAGCGACTTGGCGAGGTTTTCCGGGTAGTTCCCGGTTTCGAGCACCTTGACGACCTCGTCGAGCACGGCGATGGTCACCGGCTTCTTGATCGCCTTCACGATCGGCTCGGACAGCTTGTCGACGAGCCGGTAGGTGAACTGCTCGCCGACGGCCCGGTCCGCCGCCCGCCCGACCCGGATCAGCAGCAGCACGACGCTGACGAACTTGTGCGCGGCCATCGCGGGGTGCGCGACGGGGATCATGGCGAACAGCTCGTACCAGTTGCGCACCAGGAACTTCCGGGCCCACCGCCGCTTCCGCCACCGCCACAGGAATTCGAGGAAGAAGACACCGCAGATCCCGCAGTCGACGAAGAAGATCACCAGGCCGACGTCCCGCGCGGGCGGGCTCAGCAGCATGAACCCGAGCAACCCGACCGAACCGGCGGCGAGGGCGAGCATGATCCAGTCGTCGGCCCGCACGTTCCCGGGCAGGACCCCGCTGTTGAGCTCCGGCTCACGGGTGTCGCGAAGGGTGACCATGCCCGATGATGGCACGCACCGCCTTGATCAGCCGGTTCGCCGTCGTGTCGCGGACCAGAGCCAGTCCGTCCGCGCCGAAGTGGCTCAGCAGAGCCTGCCGGACGAGCTCGCCGACCGGCTCCCCCCGCCGGACCCGCCGCACCGGTGCCCGCGCGGTCGCCGCCCGCCGCAGGACGTCGGCGGCGGGGCCGGTCACGGCGTCGAGGGCGCCGGCGATGCCGGTCGCGCTCCGGCGGTCGCGCAGCGCCGTGCTCACGCTCGTCAGCACGATCGGGTGCCCGCCGCACCGCTCGACGAGCCGGCGCACGGCCGCGAGCTCGACGGGGTCCGCCGACCCGGCGATCTCGGTGTAGAGCTCGGTTCCCTCGTCCTCGGTCAAGCCACCGAGGTCGACGACCGGTGCGGGCCACCCGGGGTGGCCGGACCTCGTGGTCAGCACCGTCCGGACGTAGGACGTCGGCATCACCAGCTCGTCGAGCACGGCGGCCGGCAGGTCCGGCGGGACGTCGTCGATGACCCACAGCTGCGGTTTCCGCGCGGCTTCGATGTGCCGGGCGACCATGTCGCGGATCTCTTCCGGCGACCGGTCGCCGACGTCGGCGCCGAGGTCCGCCGCGATCGTGCGGAGGTGCGCGTGGAACCGCGCGAGCGCGCCGGCGGGATCGTCCTTTCCGAACAGGTCGAGCCAGCGCACCCCACCGGCGAAGGCGTCCCGGAAGAGGAACGCGTACTGCTCGGCCAGGCTGGTCTTCCCCAGGCCGGCGGGCCCGCGCACGACGGCGAGCGCGGCCGACGTCCGCGGCGTGGTGGCAGGCAGGTCGCGCGCGTGCAGGGCGCTGTGCACCGCCCAGAGCTGCCGGTACCGGCCCACGAACCGCCGCGGCCGCAGCAGCCGGGGCAGCAGCGGTGCCGTGCTGCGCACCGCGCCCAGCGGGGTGTCCGCCGCCCGGACCATCTCGGCGACGCGGTCGGCGATGCGGGCCAGGTCCTGCTCGGTGCGCGGCCGTCCGAAGTAGGCGGCGTCCGCCAGTTCGACCGGCGCGATGTGGTTCCCGTCGGGCTCGGGGTTGACCACGAGCACCCGCCGCCGGGGATCGCCGGAGCGCTGGGCCGCGAGAAAGGCGGACGTCAGTTCCCATTGGCACGCGTACCGGGTCGGAAAGTGGCGGGAATAGTAGGCGAGCAGCACCTTCGACTCGGCGAGGGCGGAGACGAGCTTCTCGGTGACACCATCGAACCTGTCGATTCCCCGATCCCGGAACACCCGCAGCCCGGCGGCGCGGAGAGCGTTCTCGAGCGCGTTCACCTCGGCGGTGTCCGACCAGGTGAAACTGAGGAAGACATCATGGGGGCGCATCGAACCTCCTCGCGGTTTTACGGCGCCTCGCTGGATGATTCTGCCGCGGACGTCGCCGCATTAGCTCGACACGTTACCGGCGCCACGCCCCTTGACCGGATCGTCACCGCTTCAAAAGCGACCGGTGAAATCCAAAGAAAAAGACGTCAGCGGGCGAGCGCGGGAATTGTCGTGGTTCTGTCGCGTTTCCGGTGCGGCTTTCCGTCGCCGGATAGGGCATCTTGGGAGAAGACGCGCACGGTGAGGAGGAGCATGACGCGGTCAGCCGGCGGGCTGCCAGCCCACCCCGTACGACCTCGCGGGCTGCAGCCCGTGGAACTGGGTGCGCACTTCGCCCGCGCTGTCGAGGAACAGGGGTTTGCGCGCCGGCACCGGGTCGGCCGCGTCCTTCGACAGGTCGCCGTCGATGCGCCAGATCCGCTGCGGCGGCTCGTTCCGGTCGAACCGGACGTTGAGGTCGAAACTGTCGCACGGGAACTCGGGCGTGCAGCAGTAGAACGGCACCGGCAGCTCCGCCAGCCGGATGCGGAAGAAGAATTCGTGCTGGTCACCGGCGTCCAGCGGCCGCGGCGGCCGCAGCCGGAACGCCACCCGGGTGGAGGACACCAGCCGCACGGAGTGCACCTCGCCGCCCGCGACGACGTCGATGCCGAGCTTGGAGAGGTCCGGCGGGGCGGTCGTGCTGGCGGGCCGCGCGAGGGAGACGCCGTGCTCGATCTCCTCGAGCCCGGCGACGTGGCTGACGATGCGCCGGGTTTCGAAGACTTCGGCCGCGACCCCGGTGAGGGTCAGCCGGACCGCCAGCGCCGACGTGTGCCACGGGTCCCGGCTGTCGGGCGGCACGCCGCCGAACGCCGCGGGCGACTGGTAGGCGGTCTCGGCGATCAGGTACAGGACGTCGTCGGCCCGGCGTTGCATCGTGCGGACGTTGCGGTCGGCCCCGGTGCCCAGCAGCTCGAGGCGCGCGGTGTAGCGCTCGTTCGCGCCGGTGCCGAACCCCAGCACGATCCGCGCCGTTTCCCGCTGCGATTCGGGCAGCTTTTCGATCAAGGAAACAAGCGTGGCGACCACTTTCGCGCGGACCGTTCCGGGCGCGTCGTCCTCGCCGACACCGCACACCTCGCGCAGCGCTTCGCCCACGTCCCCCGGCAGGTTCTTCGCTTGGACGCCCAGACCTTTGCGAAGCAGTTTCAGCTCCGATGAGAGAGCGTTGATCTTCGCTTCGGCCGCCTCCTGAGCCAAGCCGCACCTCCGTCTTGGTCGCTGCGGGGAAGTCTACTCATGGTGCTCCGCCGCGGCCCGCGCCGTCACCCGTTTCCGGCCGGTTTCCGGAACCGGGAAACAGCGCAGGCCGATCCGGTGGCAACGGTTTCCCCCTGGCCGGCAACGGGAAACACCTGTCCGCTCCGCATTCACCGGGTGATGCTTGTTCCGCCGAAACCGTTCGGCGGAACAAGAAATCCGATGCGGAAAGGGGAAAGCGATGCACACGCACATCGTCATCGTGCTGAGCCAGCTGGTCTCCCTGCTGGGCTGATCAGGAACCGGCCGGCGGGCCCGGGCCGCCGGTCTCACCTTCCCCCCGTTCGACCGATACAGGATGATTGACCGATGCCGGACTTTGGAGCGGAATTGAAACGTCGACGGACGTCGGTCGGCATGTCACTGACCGGACTCGCGGCGGCCGTGCATTTCACCAAGGGCTACCTGAGCAAGGTGGAGAACGGCAAGACCCGGGTGAACCGGGAACTGGCCAAGGCCTGCGACCAAGCACTCGGCGCGGGCGGCGAACTGCTCGCCCTCGTCACGGAGCCGGCATCGTCCGCGCGGCGCAGTGCCGGCGGCATCGCCGGGTTGCCGGCCGCCGGCCGCTACTTCGTCGGGCGGGAAACGGAACTCGACGCGCTTTCCGCGCTGTTGCTCGACCCGGACGACGCCCGGGTCGGCGTCGTGCACGGGATGGCGGGCGCGGGCAAGACGGCGCTGGCCGTCGCCGCGGCCCGGCGGGTCGAACGGTCCTTCCCGGACGGCTGCCTGTTCTTCGACCTCCGGGGGCACACGCCCGGCGCGGCCGAGCTGTCGGCCGGCGAGGCGCTGGGCAGGCTGCTGCGGCTGCTGGACGTCTCGGCCGACCAGCTGCCCGCCGACGAGGACGGCTTGGCCAACCTGGTCCGCGACCAGCTGCGCGGCCGCCGGATGATCCTCGTGCTGGACAACGTGCGCTCCGCCGAGCAGATCCGCGCGATCGTCCCCGGCGAGACGTCGTCGCGGATCCTGGTGACCAGCCGGGGCCGGCTCCCCGCGCTCGACGACGCCTGGCACTTCCCGGTCGACGTGCTGCCCCTCGGCGACGCCGTGGCGCTGCTGCGGTCCGTCGCGGGTGACCACGCACCGGACGACGAGGGCGTGGCGACCGAGATCGTCCGGTACTGCGGGCAGCTCCCGCTCGCCGTGCGCATCGTCGCCGCCCGGTTCGTCGCCGGCGGCTGGACGGCGGCGCGGCTGCGTGACCGGCTCGCCGACGAAACGACCCGCCTCGGCACGCTGGACGACGGCGAGCGCAGCGTCGCGACGGCGTTCGCGGTGTCGTACGAGTCCCTGCCCGGTGACCAGCGGCGGCTGCTCGGCCTGCTCGCCCTGCACCCCGCGACCGCGGCGGAAACCGCGGCGGTCGAAGCGCTCGCGGGCCTCGGGCCCGGTGAAGCGGACCGGCTGGTCGACCGGTTGCACGACGCCCACCTGGTCGTCCGCGACGAGCGCGGGTACGTCGAGCTCCACGACCTGATGCGGATGTTCGCGTCGACCCACGCGCTGCCCGGCGTCGAGCCGGAGGACCGTTCGTCGGCCGTGGCCCGGCTCGTCGACCACGCGCTCGCGGCGACGCTGGCGGCCGACGAACTGGCGGAGCCGTACCGGTTCCGCCCGGCCACCGGCCTCCCGGCGGTGGGTGTCCCGTTCACCGACGCGGACGGCGCGCTGGCCTGGCTGGCCGCGCAGTGGCCGACGCTCGCCGAGCTCGTCGATTCCGCGTTCCGGCACGGGCTGCACGATCGCTGCTGGCAGCTCGCGTTCGTGCTCCGCGCGTTCTTCTTCCGGGAGAAGCTGTTCGAGCCGTGGGTCCGGACGCACGAACGCGCCCTCGAAGCGACGCGCGCGCTCGGCGACCCGAGCGCGACCGGCATGATCCTCAACAACCTGGGCATGGCCCACGTCGAATCGGGGCGCGTCGACGAGGCGGTCCGCTTCCACGAGCGGGCACAGGAGTGCTTCGCCCGCGCCCGCGACGACCGCGGCGCGATCGACGCGCTGTCCAGCCTGGCGTGGGCGCGCCTGTACCGCGGCGAGGCGGAAGCGACGCTGGCGGATTTGACGACGGTGCTGGCCGTTTACCGCCGGACCGGGCGCACGCGCAACGTCGTCATCGCGCTTCGCGGCATCGCGCTCGCGTCGACGGTGCTGGAGCGGTTCGATTCCGCGCTGTCCAGTGCGCAGGAAGCGGTTCGGCTCGCTCAACTGCCGGTGGACCGGGTCATGTCGGTCAACTGCGAGGCCTGGGTGCGGTTTCGCGCGGGCCAGTGGGCGGAAGCCGAGGGGTGCTATCGCCGTGCGGCCGAATTGGCGGACGAGGCGGGCAGCGAGTACGAGCGGGCCCGCGCGTTGACGGGTCTGGGCAACACCGCGGCCGGCCGCGGGGACCGCCGGGCGGCGGCTCGCTGGTGGACCGAGGCGGCGGAGTACCGGGTCACGCTGGATCCGAGAGTGCTCGGCGAGGCCGAGTACCGGGACCGCGCGGCGGTCGGCTGACGCCCGCGGGGTTTCCCTCGCACAACCCGTTTCCGGCAACGGAAACGCCTTGTTCCCCGGGCCCGCGAAAGCGCACCATCAATAGAGTTCCGGAATCGCCGAACCCCCGTTGAACGGGGAAATCCCGAGGAGCGAATCATGATGGTCGTCTGTTCGTTTTCCACCCTCGTCCGCGCCGCGCTCTTCCTGGTCGCGGTGGCACTCGTCGCCGGCCTTTCGCTCCACGGCCCCAGCGCCCCGTCGGGCACGCCCGGCCAGGGGCCCGCCGTGGCGACCTCCGAGCCCGTCGAACACTGAGCTCAGGTGCCCGGCGCCAGGTGCTCGACCAGTTTGGCCAGCTGGTCGGCGTACCGCTCCACGAACTCCGGGTCGTCCGGCGCGGTCCGCGTCAGTCCCTCGGTCACGTGCGGCAGGGTCACCGGGGCCATGGCCGCCGCCATCAGCAGGATCGTGAGGCATTCCGGGTCGACCCATTCCGGCAGCCGGCCCTCGGCCTTCATCGACGCTATCAGTTTCACCGTCCCGGCCAGGCGCTGTGTTCTCGGCGCGTGGTCGGGATCCGTTTCCGCGCCTTCGTACTCCAGGCCCGACCACGCCACCAGCCGCATTCCGTCGCGGCTCGACAGCGCGTGCCGGCGCACCTGTTCCGCCAGCGGCACGTCCGGCGCGACCATGTCCCGCTGCTGCTCGGTCCACTGCTCCGACAACGCCCGGTACAGGCCCTCTTTGCCGTCGAAGTAGTACGAAATCAGCTGCTGGTTCACGCCCGCGCGGCCCGCGATCGACGCGATCCGCGCGCCCGCGTAGCCCTTCGCCGCGAACTCCGCACCCGCCGCCTCCAGGATCAGCCGGCGAGTGCGTTCCGGATCCCGTTGCCGCTCCTGGGGTTTCGGCGAACGACGGGGCTTCGAGGCGGTCACGCCCGCGACTATACGTCAACCAACCACTTGACTCTGCGGAACGGATGAGTGAACCGGCAACGCCGCTGTCAGCGCGAGCGCCAGCACCAGCACGCCCGCGCTGACCAGGACGGCCCCGGCCGTCGCGGCCGCGTACCCGCCGTCGAGCCGGGAGAAGAACACCGTGCCGAAGAGCGCGATCCCAGTCGCCGTGCCCAGCTGGACGGTGGTGTTCACGACGCCGGACGCCGCGCCCGCCTGGTCCGGACGGATCTCGCCCATCGCCGACGCGAACAGCGCGTTCAGCACCGCGCCCAGCCCGGCCCCGACGCCGACGACAGGCCCCAGCAGCGCCCACCCGCTCAGCGCCGCGCCCTGTGACAGCACCAGAACGGCGACCGCGACCAGGCTCGCGAGCAGCACCGCGACGGCCCCCGCGGCGAACGACCGCCCGAGCGACGGCGCGAGCCGCATGCCCAGGACGTTGCCCGCGACGATGCCGAGCGTCGACGGCGCGAACGTCACCGCCGCCTCCCACGGCGAGAACCCGAGGCCCAGCTGCAGGTGCAGGGTGAGGACGAAGAACACGCCGACGCCGGTGTTGACGCAGAACAGCACCGCCTGACCGCTCGCCAGCCGCCGTACCAGGTCCGCCGGCACCAGCGGTTCGCCGCCGCGACGCGCCTGGAACCGTTGGTACAGCGCGAAAAGCCCGGCCAGCGGAGCGGCCGCCACCAGCAGCACGACCGACCACACCGGCCAGCCCAGCTCGCGGCCCTGCACCAGCGGGTAGAACACCGCGAACAGCACGGCGGTCAGCAGCGCGAGGCCCACGACGTCGAGGCGGTGCCGGAGGAACCCGGGCCGGTTCGGCATCGTCACCGCCGCGCCGGCCAGCGCGAGCACGCCGACGGGCACGTTCACCAGGAAGATCGCGCGCCAGCCGGTGCCGAAGAGGTCGGCCTGGGTCAGCGCGCCGCCGAGCAGCGGGCCGGCGAGCCCGCCGACCGGGAACGCGCCCGCGTACCAGGCCATCGCCTTCGGCCGTTCGCGCTCGTCGAACTCCGCTTGGACGAACGAAAGCACCTGCGGCACCATCAGCCCGGACCCGGCGCCCTGCACGACGCGCGCGGCGATCAGCACGCCGACGTGCCCGGCGAGACCAGCGGCCAGCGACGCCGCGGTGAACACCAGCATGCCGGCGACGAACAGCTTCTTCGTGCCGTGCCGGTCGCCCAGGCGGCCGCCGGTGATCAGCGTCAGCGCGAACCCGAGCGCGTAGCCGGCCGAAATCCACTGCAGCGCGGCACCTCCGGCGCCGAGCTCCCGCTGGACGGTCGGCAGCGCCACCGCCACGATCTGGTTGTCGATCATGTCCACCAGGACGGCCAGCACCACGACCGCCAGTGCCCACCACCTGAGCGCGTGCTTCCCCACGACGACCCCCTTGCTCCACGAGCGAACTCGACGCAGCAAGCATCAACCAGTCGACTTACTCTGTCAACCAGTTGTTTGATTCAGTTCGCCAGAGGGGTGACTATCAGCCTTCGAGCACCTCCCGCAGCTTCCGGGCGAACGCCTCGGGCTGGCCGGCGTAGCCGAATTCGCCGCCGAGGAAACCGCCGTGGTGACTGGGGAAGACGGTCGCCTCCTGGCCGAGGCGGGCGGCGGTGGCGAGGGCGGCGCGCCCGGTCATGACGTCGAGGGACTCCTCGCCGACGGCGATCACGATCCGCGTCGGCGCCGCGTTCAGCGCGTCGACGTCGAGCCGGTAGGCGGAGACGGCCACCGAGCGCTCGCTCATCAGCGGGTCGTCGCGGCGGCCGTCGTCTTCGGTGGGCAGGCCGAACTGGGCCGGGTCCGGCGCGGGCTGCGCGAAGTAGTCGTCGGTGAACTCGCCCTTCCACGAGGTCATCGCGATGAACGCCGCCATGCCGGCCCCGAAGCCGCGCGCCGCGTAGGCGTCCCGGAAGGCCTTACCGGCCCGGTCGGCCGCGTCGGCGTCGGGCAGCACCCCGACGAGCGGCGGCTCGTGCGCGACGAGCGTGGAGACGTCGTCCGGGTGGGCGGAGACGAGCGCGAGCGCGGCGACGGCGCCCCCGCTGCTCCCGAACACCTCGACGGCGCCGGCGCCGAGCGCCTGGATGACGGCGTGGAGATCACCCGCCTGGGTGGCGGGATCGTGGTCTTCCCGGCCGTCCTTGCGCTTGCTGCGCCCCAGCCCGCGCGGGTCGTAGGTGACGACCGTCCGGTCGGGGAAGAAGGACGCCAGCGTGCTGAACCCGGTGGCGTCCATGGGCTGCCCGGCCATGAGCAGAGGCGGGCGCGGACTGTCGGCGGGCGCGGGGCCGTGGACGTCGTAGACGATGTCGGCCTCGGGTGTTTCCAGTGTGTGCGTGGTCATTTGGTGCCTCCCCAGTTCGGACGTTGGGGAAGCGTAGCCGGGGGCACCGACAGTTTCGGGTGGTCGCGCGCCGTGGTGTCGATCCACGTGGGCGGGGGGTATGAGACCCCGCTGGTTGCCGAACCGCGCGCGGTGGGGTGGGCGGACTCGCAGCGCGTCCGGGAGTCGAACCCGGGTCCCCCGGGTGAGAACCGGGAATCCGTACCGCTGGACCAACGCGCCTTGCAAAACGAGCGGCCGGTGGGCATCGAACCCACTGCTCCGGTTTGGAAGACCGGTGTGTCCGCCGAGTTCACCACGGCCGCGGGCGCGCTCGCGTCCACCGCATCCGCGGCGAAGACGAGCGCAGGAAAAAGGCACAAAAAAGCCGCCCGGATCGATTGCTCGATGGGCGGCTCCTTGACGTGGCGGCGTACTACGCCGGCACGAGGAGCCTTCCAAGATTGTGTTCTCGCATAGGAACCATCCTCACCCATCCGGCCGAACAGCGTCAACGCATTAACCGACCAGCCCGGTGCGGTACGCGTACACCACGGCCTGCACCCGGTCCCGCAGGTCCAGTTTGGTCAGGATCCGCGACACGTACGTCTTCACGGTCTCCTGGCTGATCACCAGCGCGGCGGCGATCTCGCTGTTGGACAGCCCGTCGGCGATCAGCCGCAGCACTTCCAGTTCCCGCGGCGCCAAGGCGACTTCGCCGGACGCGGCCGGCCGGATCCGCGCGGCGTACTTCCCCACCAGCCGGCGCGTGACCTCGGGGTCCAGCAGCGCCGCGCCGGTCGCGACGGTGCGGATCCCGTGCAGCAGCTGCGCCGGCGGGGCGTCCTTCAGCAGGAACCCGCTGGCGCCCGCGCGCAGCGCCTCGTACACGTACTCGTCGAGGTTGAACGTCGTCACCACCAGCACCTTCACCGGCCGCGCGACCCCGGCGCCGGCCAGCAGGCGCGTCGCCTCGATGCCGTCGAGCACCGGCATCCGGACGTCCATCACCACGACGTCCGGGCGCAGCGAGCCGGCGAGGTCGACCGCCGTGCGCCCGTCGCCGCATTCGCCGACCACCTCGAGGTCGGGCTGAGCGTCGATGATCGTCGCGAAGCCCGTGCGGATCAACGCCTGGTCGTCGCAGACCAGCACCCGGATCACGAAGCCCTCCCCGCGGGAATCCTTGCCTCGACGACGAATCCGCCCTCACGACGCTCCGCCGTGAACTCCCCGCCGAGCACGCCGACGCGTTCGCGCAGCCCCGCCAGGCCCCGCCCGCTGCCGCGCAACACCACCGGGGCCGCGGGGGCGCCCCCGTTTTCCACGCTACCGGACGGCACCGACAGTTTCGGTGCCCCGGAAGTCACCACCACGACGATCTCGCGAGGGCCGTGCTCCACGCGGACGTCGGTGCGGCTGCCGTGCGCGTGCTTGAGCGCGTTCGTCAACGCCTCCTGGACCACGCGGTAGGCCACCGCCTCCGCACTCCCCGGCGCCGCGGGCGAGCCGACCTCGGTGAACTCGACCGGTTGTCCAGCGCGCCGCGTCTGCTCGATGAGCGTCTCCAGCGAGCCGGACGTGCGCGGCTCGGTGCCGTAGTCCGGGTTGAGCAGGTCGAGCAGGTGGCGCAGGTCCGTGATCGCCAGCCGCCCGGTGTCGGTGATCGCGGTCAGCGCCTGGTCGAGCCGCTCCGGCGCCGCGGTCAGGTAGCGCGCCGCCTCGGTCTGCACGACCATCGCCGTCACGTGGTGGGTCACGACGTCGTGGAGTTCGCGCGCGATGCGGGTGCGTTCGGCGGTGCGGGTCGTCTCGGCGACGTGGCGGCGGTGCTCCGCCTCGGCGGCGCGCGATTGCCGCAGCCACGCGCCGATTCCCCACGCGAGGGCGAGGGCGAAGTAGAACGTCACGAACCCCGCCCAGCCCTCGGACGACCCGCGCGAAGCGAGCGCGACGGCGAGTGCCGCGTACGCCGCCGAAGCGATGGCCACGGTCGTCCACCGGTACCGCGGCAGGTGAGCCGCCGCGCTCAGCAGCGCGATCGGCAGCGCGGTGCCGGAAACCGTGTGGTAGCCCCAAAGCTGGTCGACGGCGAAGCCGGCCGACACGAGCGCGAGGCACCCGGCGGGCCACCGCCGCCGCAGGGCCAGCGGCAGGCACTCGACGGCGACCACCACGAGCGCGAAGGCGTCCATCGGCCGCGTCGGCAGGTTGCCGACCTGGGTGCCGTAGCCGCCGAGGGCCGGGATCAGCGCCAGGCCGGCGAGCAGCAGCCCGAGCGAGAGGTCCCGGACCGTGACGTCGAGCCGCCGCCAGAGGTCGATCACGCGACGACAGTAGCGGTGTCGGCGGTGCGCCGGCGAAGGGGAACGATGTTCCCGCGCCGCCGGGCGAGCACCATGAAGACCGCGGTGGTGACGACGCCGGCGACGACCGAGTAGAGGCTCGCTTCGGGGCCGAACTCCCCGCCGGTGAGCGCGGCCGGGCCGGACGTGACGGCGTGGAGCAGTCCCTGCGGAGCGTCGGTGCCCGAGACGCCGGTGCCGAAGATCCCGCCCTCGGCGAAGTTCCACGCGAAGTGCAGCCCGATCGGCAGCCAGAGCGTCCGGGTGGCGGCGTAGGCGGCGGCGAGCATGCCACCGGCCTCGACGGCGATGGCGAGGGCGCCCCAGAACGTGGCGTGGGCGTTGAAGAGGTGCGAGAGCCCGAACAGCAGGCCGGTGAGCGTCAGCGCGAGCCAGGTGCCGATCCACCGTTCGACGAACCGGAAGAGGATGCCGCGGAAGAGGAGCTCTTCGGTGACGGCAGCGGCGGCGCTGAACCCGAAGAGCGCGAGGGCCCCACCGACGGAACCCCAGCCGAGCACGTCGTAGTCACCGAGGAGGGCGATGTTCCCGATGACGCAGGCGAAGAGCGAGAACCCGATGAGCAACCCCCGCCCGAGAGCCGCGTTGTTCTTGGCGATTTCGGCCGGCACGCGGTCTTCGGTCTTGCGGACGATCCACCGGTAGGCAACCACGGCGAGGGCGGCACTGCCGAGCCCGAGGACGAGGGTGAGCGGAACGTTCCACTGAACGGCGCCAACGGCCAGGCTACCGGCGAGGGCAACGGCCACGACGGTGACGAGCTGCAAGAACAGTCGCACGACGACTCCTTAGCGAGAACCCCTGGCGGGAGTGCCGGGGACGTGGAGAACGCTAGGGATTTCGACGGCTCGGGACGTCACCGTGGAGTGGACAGTTGCGAGTAGCTCGCACGGGGGACAACCGTCACCTGACCACCTTCGAGCGGAGGTGGCCAAACAGTGGGTTCCTACTTGGCGTGACCGGCATGGCATTGAAGGTGCCAAGCCAGTCTGCAGGTTTTGGAAAAGGCAGAGCCCCCCACCACAAATTTCGATTACTCGCACGGTCTCGACGAGTCCTATTTACGTCACCTCGGCACAACACTAAAGGAACCCGATCATTCAGACGATGGCCGATTCAGCGTGATATTCTTTCCAACACTGGTCGCGTCAATAACCGAGATTCCTTTTGTAGCAGAGCCTTCATGCAGTCCAACGATACCCTGATCAAACACAGCCTTATCAAAAATTGCACTAGCAAAGCTGGCTCGCTCGAAAGTTACGACCGCATCAGCCGCCGTAACTTCCCGAAAGGTGGCAACACTTTCGAATCGAGAATCGTTGAACCACACACCAGGCGCCCCAGTCGCGCCCACAGTAAATGCAACTTCGGAAAAATTGGCATTGCCGCCAAAAAATGACTCATTGAAGAACGCTTGGTGCCAAAAGTGGGCGCCGCGAAAGTTGGCGTGACCACGAAAAGATGCTCGACTAAAATGGGTCGCGTCGAAGAAATTGCTGCAATAAAATGATGCAGCTCCTAGAAATTGGACATCGATGAATATTGCCCCTTCCTCAAATGCGGTATATGAAAATTCAGTCACATCACCGACGAATTTTGCACCAGTAAAATCGGCGCGAGCGACCGAGCCGTACCCAAGATCGAAATCAATAAGGGTAGCGCCGACCAGATTCAACCTGATCTTGTCCCAGTGCTCGGTGGTCAGCGCGTCGGGCCGCTCGTCGGTCGAGAGATGGGCAGTCAAGATGGCTTGAGCAGCTTGCCGCACTTCACGCTCATGCCGATGCTCCGCACCAAGGCGGAGCGTGGCAGAACCGGCATCCTCACCCTCGGCTCCAGCGAATTCACCGCGATGGTCGAAGGGCATGCGCAGATATGCACACAGAAGGTTGGCAACAGTCTGTCGTTGGCCAGCGTGCGTGTCGGCGAGCCGTTCCAAGGCGTAGAGCCCGGCGAGACGCACCGGCGCATAGCTGGAGCCAAGCTGTTCAGCAGCTTTGGCATAGAGTTCAGTTGCTCGGCGCTCAGTTGCGTCGTGCTCGGTCTCACGGTTGGCATATTCAGTTGCCCACTGGCGTCGACCAGTGAGAACCAAAGCCACCACACCGCCAGTACCAGCCCCTACACCCAGACCGGCCTTGACCAGCTCAATTCGATCCTGCGCACTCACCGGGTGCACGGTCAACGACAGGATGAATATCGCCGCCGCGGCGAACAACACTACCGGCAGCGCGACGATCAGCGCAATGCCCAGCCAGGAGCCAGGTAAGGCACGTCCGCGCCGCATCGAGGATGATGATTTAACAGGCATCACACACGCCATCCTGATTCATTTGGTGATTTCGAACACTGAAATTACAGGTGGTGCGCACGCGGCAAACTCCGACAGTATTTCGAGAAATTTTCCGGACTCATCGGACATTCCGCAAAATCAGCTCGGTTCATCGATTATTCTCCGCCACAAAGGGGAGCGACAAAGATTGGAGCACTACCGCAGGCTACGGCGCGACCGATTCACTCGATGACTCGACTTTCGAACTGGGATCCACGCGGGGAGTTGCCGAATTCGAGCTTTTACTTGAAGCCGACACGCTCGCCGTTGGCGAAACCTGAGATGTTGACATCGGCGCGATCCGCGCACTTTCCGACGATGGGGCCGAACTCGACCCAGCCCCCTCCTGCAGCATACGAGCAATTCCATTTTCGGAGCGACCATCTGCCGACGCAGATAAACTGCGCTTTTCTGTCGGAGGGGCGCTACTTCGAGCCCCTAGAGGTGCGCTGTCGGGCGAAACATGATCAACGCCATCGAACCCCGAGTCGTCAACAATTGACGGCTCCTCGGAGGCCGGTTTAATCGTTGGCACCCCAGTGACACCCAGAGCTTGACTCACTCCAAGAATCAGCGCAAGGAGACCGCCGAGCGCCCCCAATATGAAGATAGGCCCCCTCGCAAGCTTTGCACCCGGCCGCGAACTCGGCTGAAACTCCAGAATTCTCGCATGAACTCGACGCTTCCGGGCAGAGTCTGACGCGTCACGGACGCTAGTGACCGGTTTCCCCGAATGATCTTCCAGCGAGAATCCTGCATTTTCGACAGATATCGAACCAGTCGAGCCGGCAGCCGAATTCTTACCTGGATACGCAATTCGAGGCGCAAAGTCCTCCGGAGGCTGACAGGCCCAAAGGTCGTCGAGTTCACAGTAGTCGGTCCAACACTCGACTATATGTGCGCAGTACGCATCTTCGGCTCCCCGAACCAATCGCTCCCGCACCTCAGCCGGCAAAGCGGCCACATCGGCGCGAACATTCGCCAGATTCAGCCACAAGCGAGGTTGCTGCGAAGGCACCACTACGCTCACCTGTCTAAGAATGTGCACAATGGAATCGAACTCTTTTTTGCTCATTCCTGCGCCTCCGAAGCCTCTGTCCGCCAGCCTGAACTATCATTTCCTATAAGCATTCCACCAAGCTCTATCGAACGAATCGCACTGTCCGTTAGTTTCGTGACACAGGCTACAGACTTACCTATTATTTTGGCAGTTTCCGCAGCAGTAAAGCTATCGATATAGCGAAGTTCGAGCACTCTCCGCTGCCTGCTCGGCAAGGCTTCCAAGGCTTTCTTGACGTCGCGCCGAAGATTGACAATCAAAACCTTATCGCGTCGTCGAAAAAAACCGGCAAAGTCAGTAAAATTCTCTAAACTTCGATGTTCTCGCTTCCGAAATTCGGCTACTTTCTTCGACGCAATCGCATACAGTACTCCCGGCAGCTCATCTTCGGAGACATCGCAATTCTCAACAAAAGCCACGAAAGACGTCATTATTTCCCGGTTTAGCTTATCAGCCAACTGTCGGCTGGGCATTCTCCGGCAGGTGTACCTGTGAATTTTGGCGATGAAACCGGGATTTTCGGAAAAAAATGCCGCCGACAACTCGGTATCACTGCCGCTGGGAGTATTATCATCCGATCCAGAATTTAGCATTCTGCCGACAACACCATTTCCTTGAGCGTGACCGTGATCGATACAACTTTGCCCCGGGCGGGTGACCTGCCGGGCGACGCCGCATCCGCCGCACAGCAATGACTCACCGCCATCTTGCTCAACATGTTTTTCCCCAACATGATCGACTCTGCACTACTCCGCAAGGCTGGTTGCCCCTGACCCGCGCCACATCCAGATATCGCTTACGACCTCACCGGGAGGTTGCAGCTGCCTGTGACGAGGTAGGCGTCGTGCGCTCGAAAGCCGGCGCCTCCTTCTATGTGTCGGCTGTGCGAAATAGCTGCTTCGGGTCTCGATACTCAGGTATCGGCTTGCACAGTCGGCAACTTGAGGCTGTCCATGACCCAGTCGACGAACGGTCGGCTGACCGCGGCGGGCACCCTCGATAGAACTTCAAGTCAGTCGTACGCTGCCCGCCGAGCGCGGCCGGAGCAGTGCTACTTCGACGGCCGGCCTTAAGCTCTCACTGAATCCTTGAAGAGCTGATGCGACGTAACGCCGTCGCATCGGACATCGGCCGGATTCCTACCACTCTCGCACTTGCAGGTTGGGTCGGAGGGTTTAGTGCGGCTTCCGGAGGTCGGGAACGTCGATCCCATCCCGCTTTACTGGCGACCGCACCAGCAGGCCAGGTGAGGCGGCCACTTGATCATTGACTGACTGTGATCATTCGCGCTGCCAAAGACGCAACGCCGTGTCAACCCAGGACCTCTTGCGAATTCATGCAAGCGGTGACAATCAATGGAGATGCCGTGGAAGCGAGCGGTTCGTCTTCGATCGTCACAGTACGCCGAAACAGAACACGGCCGACCGCTTGCCCTGCCCGCAGGGTGATGCACCGACTGTGACCGTCGCTCAAGGAGAAGGTCGCATCAGTAGGGGATGACTCAGCGTCACGGAGAGGACGTGCGGCCCAGTCGATCCTCACCGCACTCCGCGGTCTCCAACCTGCGAGATTCGCAGGTTGAGAACATCTCCTGAGCCGCCAAGGGGGCTCGAACCCCTGACCTTCTGTTTACAAGACAGATGCTCTACCAGCTGAGCTATAGCGGCCTGGCACCCGAGAGCGCCGACCCCAGTGTATCGGCCCCGCCCCGAGGCCCCGTCAAGAGGCAAGATCACCAGCTCCAGGCCACTATGGAGCAACGTGGTCAACGCCACTGCAACGATGGACACACCCCCGTCGATGCACCCGGAGGAGGACGACAGAGCGAGGAGGTGGATCTTGAAGATCGACAGCAACGGGCACGGCACGACCAGATGGCCCCTCCTCGAACCGCCCGAGCAGAAGCCGCGGGTGCATGGCCCGAACCTCCTCAAGCGCCGCCCCTGGCACGTCCTCGAGGCACCCACCGGGGAGTTCCCCGCCGTCGATGCCGAGGCTCCCGTGGGGCCTCAGCTGCCCGACGAGGCCACCGTCAACTTCGTCCTCGACCTGAGCCTGCGGATCGGTGAGGTCCAGATGGCCAGCGGGGCCGGCGCGTCCGACGTCACCGCCACCATCATCGCCATCGCCGGGGCTCTCGGGCTGCCGCACTGCGAGGTGGACGTCATCTTCACCTCGATCACCGTCACCTGCCACCGCGGCAGCGACCTCACGCCCGTGACCGCGCTGCGGGTCGTGCGGAGCCGGAGCCTCGACTACACCCGGCTCACCGAGACCGAGAAGCTCATCCGGCAGATCGTGCGCGGCAACGTCGGGGCCGAGCAGGCGCAGCAGGAGCTCGAACGGATCACGCAGGCCTCGCACCCCTACCCGCGCTGGACCGCCACGCTCGCCTGGGGTGGCGTCGCCGCCTTCATCACCCTGCTGCTCGGCGGCGGCCTCGACATCGCGCTCGTCGCCTTCGTCATCTCCGGTGTCATCGACCGCATCGGGCGGTTCGTGAACCGCTACGGCCTCCCCTTCTTCTTCCAGCAGGTCATCGGCGGCCTGGTCGCGACGCTCTCGGCCATGGCCATCGTCAGCTTCAACGTCCTGACCACCGACAAACCGACGCTCGTGGTCGCCGCCGCGGTCACCGTGCTGCTGTCCGGGCTCTCCACCGTCTCCGCGGTGCAGGACGCCATCACCGGCTACAACGTCACCGCTGCCGGCCGCACCATGGAGACCGCGCTGATGTCCGCGGGCCTGATCGCCGGGGTCGTGCTCGCCTTGCGGATCGCCGTCATGCTCGGTCTGCCGCGCACCCCGCTGCCGGACGTGCCGACGTCGACCGCGACGCAGCTGCCGATGGTCGTGCTCGGCGGGGCCGGCGCCGCCGCCTGCTTCGCGCTCGCCAGCTACTCCAAGATGCGGGCGATGCTGGTCGCCGCGGCCGCCGGGGGGATCGGCGCCGCCGTCTACGGGTCGCTCACGCTCGCCCAGCTGGACGGCGTCAGCTCCTCCGCGATCGCCGCGACGCTCGTCGGGTTCTGCGGTGGTGTGCTCGCCCGGCGACTCGGTGTTACTCCACTGGTAGTAGCCGTGTCCGGGATCACTCCGCTGCTTCCGGGCCTGTCCACCTACCGTGGTCTGTATCAGATCGGGGTAGAGCCCAGCGGGAACATCTCGACGCTTATGACGGCCGTCGCGATCGGGCTTGCGCTGGCAGCGGGCGTGGTACTCGGGGAATGGCTCGCCCAGCCGGTGCGGACCGGCCTGGGCAGGCTCGAGCGGCGGTTCGCCGGACCACGCATGGCTGGTCCGCTCGAACCGACCGAACGAAGCTTGGAGTAACCCGACGGTCACCGGCTGTTCATCGCTCACGCGATAGGGTTTCACTCTGGGGCCGCGACCCAGGACGCGAGGAGCAGCACGTGACTGAACGGGAGAACGGGAACCAGGCCGACTTCGTCGTAGTGGCGAACCGGCTACCGGTGGACCTCGAACGCACGACAGACGGCGAACGCCGCTGGACGGCCAGCCCCGGCGGGCTCGTCTCCGCGCTCGAGCCGTTCCTCCGGTCGCGCAAGGGCGCCTGGGTGGGCTGGCCGGGGATCCCGGACGTCGACGTCGAGGAGTTCGACGACGACGGCCTGGTGCTGCACCCCGTCTCGCTGAGCGCCGACGAGGTCCGCGACTACTACGAGGGCTTCTCCAACGCCACGCTCTGGCCGCTCTACCACGACGTCGTCGAGCGCCCGGTGTTCGACCGCGCGTGGTGGAACAGCTACGTCAAGGTGAACCAGCGGTTCGCGAAGGCCAGCGCCGAGGTCGCCGCCCAGGGCGCGACCGTCTGGATCCAGGACTACCAGCTGCAGCTGGTGCCGGCGATGCTGCGCGAGCTCAGACCGGACCTGCGCATCGGCTTCTTCCTGCACATCCCCTTCCCGCCGGTCGAGCTGTTCATGCAGATGCCGTGGCGCGCCGCGATCATCCGCGGCCTCACCGGCGCGGACCTGGTCGGCTTCCACCGCCCCGGCGGGGCGCAGAACTTCCTGTGGCTGTGCCGCCAGCTGATCGGCCTCGAGTCGACGCGCGGCGCGGTCGGCGTCCGGTCGCGGCCGGGCACCATGCAGGTCGGCGACCGGACCGTCCGGGTCGGCGCCTTCCCCATCTCCATCGACGCCGCCGGCCTCGACACCCTCGCCCGCACCAAGGGCGTCCAGGAGCGGGCCGCGCAGCTGCGCCGCGACCTCGGCAACCCCAAGACGGTCCTGCTCGGCGTGGACCGCCTCGACTACACCAAGGGCATCGACCTGCGGCTGCAGGCGCTGCACGAGCTGCTGCACGAGGGACGGCTGCAGCCCGACGACGTCACGTTCGTCCAGCTCGCCACCCCCAGCCGCGAGCGCGTCGAGCACTACCAGCGGATGCGCGGCGAGATCGAGCAGATGGTCGGCCGGATCAACGGCGAGTTCTCCCGGGTGGGCCACCCGGTCGTGCACTACCTGCACCAATCGGTCGATCGCACCGAGCTGGCCGGCTTCTTTTCGGCCGCGGACGTCATGGTCGTGACGCCGCTGCGTGACGGCATGAACCTCGTCTGCAAGGAGTACGTCGCCGCGCGGCACGACCTCGGGGGCGCGCTGGTGCTCTCGGAGTTCGCCGGCGCGGCCGCCGAGCTCTCTAGCGCATTCCTCGTGAACCCCCACGACCTGGACGGGGTTAAGGACGCTTTGGTCGCAGCCATTACGCTCGACCCGGCTGAGGGCCGTCGCCGGATGCGCGCCATGCGTCGCCAGGTCCTCACGCACGATGTCGATCGTTGGGCGCGCTCCTTCCTGCAGGCTTTGGGTGCCGAAGCGGTCGACTGACCGAACGACCACGCACGAGCTCCTGAGGAGGAGTGTTGACTGCCGAGGCCCTGCCCGCCGAGCTGCGGCGTGCGATCGTCCAGATCGCCCGCACGCCGCGCCTGCTGGTCGCTTGCGACTACGACGGCACGCTGGCACCCATCACCCTCAACCCGGACGAGGCACGCCCGCTGCCCGAGTCCGTCGGCGCTCTCAGATCGCTCGCCGGTCTGCACGAGACGACGACCGCGGTCATCTCCGGCCGCGCGCTGCGTGACCTCGCGACGCTGTCGCGGCTGCCGTCGGAGGTCAACCTCGTCGGCAGCCACGGCTCGGAGTTCGACATCGGCTTCATCCACGCCCTCGACGAGAAGGCGCGGGAGCTGCACCGGCGGCTGGAGGCCGAGCTGGAGCAGCTCGTGCTGGACGTCCCAGGCGTGTCGCTGGAGGTCAAGCCGGCCAGCATCGCGGTGCACGTGCGCCGCGCCGAGCACGAGGCCGGGCGCCGCGTGCTCGCGGCCGTCCACTCCGGACCGTCCACATGGGAGGGTGTGTCGACCACCGACGGCAAGGAGGTGGTCGAGCTCGCGGTCGTCCAGACGGACAAGGGGCGCGCGCTCGACATCCTGCGCCACCAGGTCGGCGCCACCGCGGCGATCTTCCTCGGCGACGACGTCACCGACGAGAAGGCCTTCGCCCGCCTGTCCGGCCCGGACCTGGGCATCAAGGTCGGCGACGGCGAGACGCTCGCCGGCTTCCGGGTGCCCGACACCGTGGACGTCGCGCTGGTGCTCGCGTTCATGCTGGAGGAGCGGCGCAACTGGCTCTACGGCGAGTCGGCGCCGCCCATCGAGCGGCTGTCGATGCTGGCCAACGAGCGGTCGGTCGCGCTGCTGACGCCGGACGCCAAGCTGACCTGGCTGTGCCACCCGGGCCCGGACGCGCCCGCGGTGTTCGCCGACCTGCTCGGCGGCGAGGGAGCGGGCCACTTCTCCATCAAGCCGCACCGCAACGGGCTGCCGCTCGGCCAGCGCTACCTGCCGAACACGATGACGGTCGAGACGCGCTGGTCGCGCCTGCTCGTCACCGACTACCTCGAGCCGGAGAGCCCGCAGCACCGGACCGACCTGGTCCGCGTGATCTCGGGCGAGGCGGTCGCGAGCGTCAAGTTCGCCCCGCGCCCCGAGTTCGGCGGGGTGCCGGTGAAGCTGGAGATCGTCGAAGGCGGCGTGCGGGTCCTCGGCACGTCGGAACCGTTCGTGCTGTACTCGCCGGGCGTGGAGTGGACCATCACCTCCGACGGCCTGCACGACACCGCGAGCGCGCTGGTCCAGCCGACGCCGACCCAGCCGGTCGTGCTGGAGCTGCGCTGCGGCACCACCGACCTCGGCCCGCACGAACTGTCCGAAGTGGAGCGACGCGACCGCGCCGGCCGGTACTGGAGCGAGTGGACGTCGAAGCTGAAGCTCCCGACGGTGCAGACCGACCTGGTGCTGCGCTCGGCGCTGACCCTGCGCGGCCTGGTCAACACCGACACCGGCGGCGTGCTGGCGGCGGCGACGTCGTCGCTGCCGGAGGAGATCGGCGGCGTCCGCAACTGGGACTACCGCTACTGCTGGATCCGCGACGCCGCGATGACCGTGCGGGAGCTCGTGCACCTGGGCTCGATCGAGGAGGCCGAGGGCTACCTGCGGTGGCTGCACGGCGTGCTCGCCACGCTGGCCGGCCCGGAGCGGCTGCACCCGCTGTACACCTTGGCGGGCAGCGTGATCGGCGCCGAAGCGGTCATCGAATCGCTGCCCGGTTATGCCGGTTCTCGCCCGGTTCGCGTCGGCAACCTGGCGAACCACCAGGTGCAGCTGGACGTTTTCGGCCCGGTTGTCGAGCTCGTCGGCACGCTGGCCGCGGCGCGCAGCGACCTGCGCGACGAGGACTGGCAGCTGGTCCGCGCGATGGCGGAAGCCGTGACGCGGCGCTGGAACGAGCCCGACCACGGGATCTGGGAGGAGCGGCACGTGCCGCGCCACCGGGTCTACTCCCGCGTCATGTGCTGGGTGACCATCGACCGCGCGATCAAGCTCGGCGAGCAGTACGGCCGGGAGATCCCGGGCAACTGGCAGGGATTGCGCGAGGAGATCTCCCGCGATGTCCTCACGCACGGCTGGAACGACGAGGTCCAGGCCTTCACCACGGCTTATGACGGCACGGACCTCGACGCGGCCTCGCTCTTCGTCGGGCTCACCGGCCTGATCGACCCGGCCGACGAGCGGTTCCAGCAGACGGTGACCGCGATCGAGGCGGAGCTGCGCAGTGGGTCCACTGTGTACCGTTACCGCCGCGACGACGGCCTTCCCGGTGGTGAGGGCGGTTTCCACATCTGCGCGGCGTGGCTGATCGAGGCGTACCTGCTCACCGGGCGGCGCACCGAGGCGCAGGAGCTGTTCGACCAGATCGTCGCGGCCGCCGGCCCGACGGGGCTGCTGCCCGAGCAGTACGACCCCATCGCGGAACGGTCCCTCGGCAACCATCCGCAGGCCTATTCGCACATCGGGCTGATCCGGTGCGCCAACTTGCTGGCGGCCAGTTAGCCCTTTCGGTCTGAATCGCCGTCGAGGCCACCATGAGGAAGCTCGAGTTCCTTATGGTGGCCTTCACGGCGTTCGGAGGTGGGGTCGGTGCAGGGAACCTTCGGACAGGTCGAGTTCGTGCCCCTGCCGCCGCGCTTCGCCGACCGGGTGCGCGCGGGCTCGGTGGTCGTCGGGTGCACGATGATCGCCGCGATGGTGCTGCTGGTCGGCCTCACGACGTTCCTGGAGATCCTCGCCGACGGGCACCTCTTGCCGGACTCGCTGATCGGGAAGGGCGCGGCGGTGCTGCCGCCGCTGGGCGTGCTGGCGATCGCGGTGCTGGTCCTCACGTCACGGCGTTGCCTGCGCGGTGACTACCTGGTGGTCGCGACCGCCGCGACGGCGCGTACCGCGCTGCTGTTCGCGTACGTGCTGACGCTCGTGCTGATTCTCGGGCTCTTCGCGGCGCCGATCGTGTTCCGGCTGCGGCCGGACGTGCTCACGACGGTGGCGACGTTCGCCTTCGCCACGCTGGGGTACGTGGCCGGGACGTTCTTCGTGCGGCCGTCGGTGCAGACGCTGCGGAAGTTCAGCGATCACCCGATGTGGTGAGGAAAGCGGCCCAGGCGGCGGGGCTCAGGTGGAGTTCGCCCGCGGGTGCCTTGGAGTCCCGGACGCCCACTCGCGCACCGAGCGCCACCTCGACACAGTCGCTGCCCTGGCCATCTGTGCTGTAGCTGCTCTTGACCCACCGTGCGTCTACAGTGGACACCGCAGCCTCCCGCTCAGAGCCGTTCGATCAGCGCGATCGAGTCCTCCGCATCCAGGGCCCGATCGGCAAAATCCTTGAAGGCCAGCTTAGCAGCGGCGACCTCTGCCTCCTTCTCAACGTGAACCGAGCCGAAGATGTGCTCGACGTAGGCGATGTCAGGCTCCTGGGGGTCGTCGAAGCTCGCGATGATCAGGTTGCCGTTCTGGCCCGCGTAGGCGCCGACATCCTCCGGCACCACCTGCAGGGTCACGTTCGGCAGCCGCGCCCGTTCGACCAGGTGCCGCAGCTGCTCCTTCTGCTCCGCCCGCCCGAGGATCGGCTTGCGGAGCGCGTGCTCGTCGATGATCGCGTGGTACTTCAGGACCGGCTTGTCGGTGAGCCGCAGCTGCCGCAGCAGCCGCACGGTGACCTCGTTCTCCAGCACCTTCGGCTTCATCGGCCGCCGCGCCGCGGCGAAGACCTCGCGCATGTAGGCCTCGGTCTGGAGCAGCCCGGGGATGTAGCCGAACTGGAAGACCTTCACCGCGCTCGCTTCGGCCTCGATGGGCAGGAACCCGCGATTCCCCACCCCGTAGTGGTGCCACCAGCCCTTCTCCTTGGCGCGGTCGTAGGCGGCGATGTACTCGTCCCAGTCCGAAACGACCACGTTGTACCGGTCGAGGAGCGCGCGGAAGTCGTGGTACGGCGGCAGGTACCCCATCTCGATGCGCGACATCTTGCTCGTCGACATGCGCAGCGGCGCGCCGGCTTCGTCCTGCGTCATGCCGAGCCGTTCGCGCATGCGCTTCAGCTGACGCCCCAGCTGCCGGGCGGGCAGGTTCGGCTCACCCACGGCTGACCCCTCGGAACCACATGGGCACGGATAGTAAGGCCCGGGTCCGGCAATCTGGGATTCCCGCATACACAGATTTCTTTGCACAACTTTCTTTGCACGGCTACAGTGGCGGCATGACCAGCGCTCCACCACCGGAAGAACTGGACCCCGACGTCCTCAAGGCCGTCACGCACCCGTTGCGCCGCCGGATACTCGGCGTGTTGTCCGCGGGGCCGGCGACAGCCACGAAGCTCGCGCAGACCCTCGGCGAGAACACCGGCGCGACCAGCTACCACCTGCGGGAGCTGGCGCGGTTCGGGTTCGTCGAAGACGTCCCGGAGCTGGCCAAGGGCAAGGAACGGTGGTGGCGGACGCGGCCGCGGGACATCCGGTGGCCGCGCCGCAGCTCGCAGAGCGCCGAATCCCGCGTGCTGTTCGACGACATGCAGCGCCAGGGGTTCGAGGACGACCTCGAAAAGCTGAACCGGTTCGCGGAAACGCGCGAGGAGCTGCCCGGCGACTGGCCGGACGCGCTGCTCTACGCCCGCGGCGGCACGTGGCTCACCGCGGAGGAACTGAAGCGGTTCTGGGACGACTACATGGAGCTGTTCCGCCGGTACTGGCGGCCCGAGGACGACCGGTCACCGGAAGCGCGGCGCGTGCTCGTGCGCCTGCTCGCGTTCCCGGATCCAGGGGAATCGACATGACAGGGGATCTCACATGCGAAAAGGGGCGCTACTACTGGTGGCCGGGGTGATGCTGGCGCTTTCGGTGCCGCCGCCGGCTTCGGCGGCGGACAGCTCGGAGGTGACCTTCACGAACGGCGGCGTGACGTTGCACGGCAGCGTCGTCGCACCACCCGGGGGAACGAAACTGCCGGGCCTGGTGATGGTCCACGGCTCGGGGGCGCACAGCCGTGAGGACTACCGCGACCAGGCGGAAGCCTTTGCCCGGCAAGGGATAGCGACGCTCATCTACGACAAGCGGACCGAAGGGTATTCGCAGTTCTCGCGGTCGTATCCGACACTGGCGGACGACGCGCTGGCGGCCGTCGAGACGTTGCGGAAACGGCCGGAGGTCGATCCGTCGCGGGTCGGCGTGTGGGGATTGAGCGAAGGCGGCTGGGTGGCGCCGCTGGCGGTTTCCCGGTCCGCTGACGTCGCTTTCGTCGTGACGCTGGGGGCGAACGGCGTGGAACCGTCGCGGCAACAGGCGTGGGCGATCGAGAACCAGCTGCGGCGCCTGGACATGGACGGCTCGATGGTCCGGATGGCGTCGTCGACGATGATGCGCCAGCTGGTCGGCGGCGGCGTGTTCCCGGAGGCGTACTACGACCCGGTGCCGGTGCTGAAGAGCCTGCGCCAGCCGGTGCTGGGGTTGTGGGGCGCGAAGGACGTCCTGACGCCACCGGGCGAGGCCGTCCGGATCCTCCAGGAGTCACTGGCGCACTACACGTTGCGGGTGTTCCCGGACGCCCAGCACCAATTGCGCCGTACGACCGACGGTTACGACAAGCTGCCGGGGTACGCGCCGGGCTACCTCGAGCTGGTGGGCACGTGGGTGCACGACCTGCCCGCGGCTTCTTCGGCCGACGCGCCGCCACCGCAGGACCGGCCGAGCACCGCGGTGACGCCGTTGGCCTGGTACGAGTCGACGTGGCTCCAGCTGGCGGTACTGGTGTTCCTGCTGGTGGCGTTCGGCTTCGGCCTGGGCCGCGGCACGCGCCGGCTGGGCATCACGGGCCTGCTGACGGTGGTGGGCTTCCTGGCCGTCGACGTGCTGATCCAGACGTCGATGGGCAAGGGCCTGGGCCCGGTGGTGCTGGGCCGGCCGGTGCCGTGGCTGGCGGTGCAGCTGCTGGCGGTGGGCACGGTGGCCGCCACCATCGCCACGGCCGTGACGTGGTGGCGGCACCGGACCCCACGGCTCGGCGTGGCCTTGGCCGGGGGCGCGGTGTTCATCCCCTGGGCGGTCTATTGGGGACTGCTGGGGGTCTAGGCGGAATAGCCCTTCGGCGGGATCAGCGTCGCGAGCTGGTCGAAGCTGAGCCAGTAGATCTGGTTCCCGCCGAAGCTCGCCGGGTCCGCGATCTTGACGGTCATGTCCGAGCTGTCGTACCCGATGACGGTGAAGTAGTGGTAGATCGTGTAGTTCGGGTAGCCGGGCGGGTGGTTGTTCGCGGGCGCGACGATGTTGGCGACGACGGCGTAGCCGTTGTTGATATCGAGGGTGATGTCGCGCCAGAGCAGGTCGCGCTGGGCCTGGGTGGGCGGGTCGTTCGGCATCTCCTTGGTCTCGTACCAGGAGGTGCCGAGGTCGGCGTTCAGGACGCCGGTGACCTGCCCGACCCAGTCGGTGCCGTTGGTGGTGGTGCCGAGCTGCGAGGCGAGCGTGCTCTGGCTGGGCAGGTTCGCAGTCCGCGCGGACATGGCGATCCGCGTGGCGGCCGGGCCGCACCAATAACCGGTCTCCTGGACTTGGTACTGGATGGTGAGAACGGCCTCGGTACGGGCTTGGGCGACGGCGGGCAGGCCGACGAGCCCGAGGGTGGCGACGAGCGCGACGAACCCCGCGCGGAATCTACGCATGACGATCCTTCCCCAGTTGTGACGCCGGTTTGTTGGCGCCTCACGAGGATGATCAGGGTCCGGGGTGCAGTTCGTCTCTCACCCCACCCCGGATGGATCACGCCGAAAGGTGGTCCCGCCGCCGGGGCACGCGGTCACACCACGAGTTCCGCATCAGTGACGCAAGGCGGCCTCGAGTGCCTCGGCCAAGGTCACGGGCGGGCGGCCGATCAGGCGGCGCAAGTCGCCGGAGTCGGTGTACATCTCGCCGCGGTTCATCCCGCGGTCAGCGTCAGCGAGGACCTCCGCCAGTTCGGCGGGCAGGCCAGCGGCGGCCAGTGCCTGGGCGAAGTCGGCCACCGGGAGGTCCGCGTAGGTGACCTGCTTCCCGGCCGCGGCGGAGATCGCGGCGGCGAGCTCGGTCAGGGTGAAGGATTCGTCGCCGCCGAGCTCGTACACGGCGCCGGTGTGACCTTCGGTCGTGAGGACGACCGCTGCGGCCTCGGCGTAGTCGGCGCGGGACGCGGCGCTGATCCGCCCGTCGCCCGCGGCACCGGCGACCGCGCCGTTCAGCAGGATCTGCGGCAGCTGGCTGGTGTAGTTCTCCAGGTACCAGCCGTTGCGCAGCAGCACGCTCGGGATTCCGCGGTCCCGCAGGTACGCCTCGGTCTCGCCGTGCGTGGCACCGATGATGGTGGTGGCCGTGTCCGCGTGCGTCGTGCTCGTGTACGCCACCAGCGACACGCCCGCGGACGCCGCGGCATCGATCACGCGGCGGTGGTTGGCGACCCGCTCGCCCACGGGGACCGAGGCCGAGATCAGCAGCAGCCTGTCCGCCCCCGCGAATGCCCCGGCCAGGCCGTCGGGGTCCGCGAAGTCGGCGCGGCGCACCGTGATGCCCCGGTCGGCCAGGTCCTTGATCCCGGCGATGTCCCGGCTGGTCGCGATGATGTCCGCGGCCGGCATCCCGCGCCGCAGCAGTGCCTCCACGGTGAGCCTGCCCAGCTGGCCGGTGGCTCCGGTGACGACGATCGGCATGATGGTCATTCCTTCCTTCCGCGCGTGCCTGGCACGCCTGCCGCGGTCCTCCGCGGGGTGGAACACAGGATGACCTGCGCACTCTCTGCTGGGGAGTAGCCACTTGTTGGTAGGGTACTTACCGCAGCGAAAGCATTGAGGTGAGCCGGATGACTGCTGTCGAGAACGTGACCGGGCCCATACCGTCGTTCGATCCGTACGAGCGCGGCTGCCCGTCGCGGGACCTGCTCGACCAGATCGGCAGCAAGTGGGCGGTCCTCGTGCTGGGCGAACTCGGCCGGAACGGGACCTCCCGGTTCAGTCATCTCCGGCAGGCGCTGGCGGGCGTGAGCGAGAAGATGCTCACCCAGACGCTGCGCACCCTCGAACGTGACGGGCTGGTCAGCCGGACCGTGTACCCGGAGGTGCCGCCGCACGTGGAGTATGAGCTGACCGCGCTCGGCCAGACGCTGCGGGAACCGCTGAAGGCGCTTACGGAGTGGTCCGTGGCGCACATCGGAGAAGTCATCGCAGCCCGCGAAGAGTACGACGACCGCACTGAGCGCACCAGGTAATCGGCGGCGGCCGGCTGCCCGTGAACGCTCGCGTGCGCTGCGGGCAACTGGGGGCATGCAGGTGATCCACGAGGGATCGGAGATCGGCGGGCCCGACCGCCCGGACCTGGGCGGAAGCGAGCCCGGGCCGGCGTTCGGGCGGCTCTTCGACGCCCATGCCGCCGCGCTGCGGCGGTACCTCGCCCGGCGCGTCGGGCCCGAGCCGGCCAACGACCTGGTCGCCGAGACCTTCCTCGTCGCGCTGCGGCGGCGGGAGTCCTACCGGCCGGAACTCGGTACCGCGCGGTCGTGGCTCTACGGCATCGCCACCAACCTGCTGCGCCACCACGTGCGGTCCGAACTGCGCGGGCTGCAGGCCACCGTGCGGCTCGCGCGCACCGGTGACCACACCCACGCCGGGCACGACGGCCGCGTCGCCGAGCAGGTCGATGCCCAGGTCCGCGCCGCGCAGCTCGCCGGCGCGCTGGCCAAGCTCAGCCCCGCCGACCGCGACACCCTGCTGCTCGTCTCCTGGGCCGGGCTCGAACCGGCCGAGGTCGCCGAGGCCCTCGGCATCCCGCCCGGTACCGTCCGGTCCCGGCTGCACCGGATCAGACGCTGGCTCAGGACGAACGCCCCGGCTCAAGAGCAAGAGGAGGTGCAGGACCTTGCGTGAAGACAACGTCCGGAAGATCTGGTCCGACGCCGAACTCGACGCGGCCCTGTCCGATCTGCACGACGACGTCGGCGAGGACGACGGGCTGGCGTTCGCGCGCGCGTCCCTGATGGCCGCGGCCGGCACCGCCGAAGCAGCCCCCCAGCCCCGCCGGCGTGGCACCTGGCGGTGGATCGCGGTCGCCGCGGCCGTCGTCACGCTGGTCGGCGGGCTCGGCATCGTCGTTTCGCTGCGCCCGTCGGCGCCGGAACCGGCGCAGCCCGCCGCGCAGCTCGCCGACCCCGACCGGCCGCTCGCGCCCGGCGAATTCCACTACGCGCAGAAGCTCGCGTGGGTGACCCAGATGACCTTCGGGCTGCCGTCGAAGTTCCAGCAGATGGTCGAGCTGTGGATCCCCGCCGATCCCACCGGCGTCTGGCACCGCCGCACGAGGTGGACGGGCGGGATCACCGGGCTGGACCCCACCACGCAGGCCAAGGTCCGCGTCGATCGGACGCCCCGCGACGAATACGGCCCCGGCGGCGTGTTCCCCGGCCAGCCGCCCACGAACTGGCTGGCGCCCGACGCGGCGTTCGTCGCCTCGCTGACCCCCGATCGCGCAGAGGTCGCCAAGGCCCTGCTCAGCGACAACCACGGCGGCCCGGCCGAGTCGATCACGATGGTGCGCAGCGTGCTGGCGCTGGGCCTGGTCGGCAAGGACGTCCGGATCGCCCTGCGGGACGCGCTGAGCGCGATGCCCGGCGTCTACGCCGAGGCCGGGCACACCCCCGACGGGCGTTCCGCGACGGTCGTCGTCGGGAAGGACAAGGGCCAGCGCCTGTACCTCGACCCGACGACGGCCCAGCTGATGGCCGCGGCCGACGGCGTGTTCTCGGTGACGGGCGGGTCCACCAACGTCCCGCTGAGCACGTCGCGGATACCACCGCCGAGCTCCGAGTCGTTCCCCTCGACGACCGTCACGATGTCCTCGGAGATCCCGCCGGCCCCCCCGACCGCGCAGAAGTTCGGCGAGCCGGACGCCGTGTACTCGTTCTCGATCAGCTGGACCTCGGGGTGATCAGCGGGCGTGACTGGCCGCGTTCAACGCGTCCGCGACGTTCGCCACCTCCAGCACGCGGATCCCCGCCGGCGGCTTCCCCGAGTCCGGCGGGACCAGGGCGTGCGTGAAGCCCAGCCGCGCGGCCTCCGCGAGCCGCCGTCCGACGCTGGGCACCCGGCGGATCTCACCCGCCAGCCCCACCTCGCCCACGGACACCAAGCGGGGTGACAAGGCGACGTCTTCGAAGCTCGACGTCAGCGCCAGCACGAGCGCGAGGTCGATCCCGGGCTCGGTGATCTTCATGCCGCCGACGGTGGCGGTGTAGACGTCCTTGTCGCCGAGCTTCAGGCCGCCGCGCTTCTCGAGGACGGCCAGGACCATCGCCACGCGCGCCGAATCGAGCCCGCTCACCGCGCGCCGGGGCTGCGGCGCCGACGTCGACGACACCAGTGCCTGGACCTCGCCCAGCAGCGGCCGCTTGCCCTCCAGGGACACGGTGATCGCCGTGCCGGGGACCGGCTCCGCCGTGCGGCTGATGAACAGCCCGGACGGGTCCGGCACCCCGACGATGCCTTCTTCCTGCAGCTCGAAGCAGCCGATCTCGTCGGCGGCGCCGAAGCGGTTCTTGATGCCGCGGACCATCCGCAGCGTCGAGTGCTTGTCGCCCTCGAACTGCAGCACGACGTCCACCAGGTGTTCGAGCACACGCGGGCCGGCGACCGAGCCGTCTTTCGTGACGTGCCCCACCAGGACGACGGGCAGCCCGCGCTCCTTGGCCAGCGCGACGAGCCCGGACGTCACCGCGCGGACCTGCGTGACACCCCCCGGCGAGCCGTCGACCTGCGGCGACGCCATCGTCTGCACCGAGTCGACGATCAGCACGCCCGGCTTGACGTCGTCGACGTGGCCGAGGATGGCCGAGAGGTCGCTCTCGGCGGCGAGGTACATGCGGTCGTGGACGTTGCCCGTTCGCTCAGCGCGCAACCGGACCTGGCCCGCCGACTCTTCGCCGGTGACGTAGAGGGACCTGTCGACGGTCTTCGCCCACTGGTAGGCGACTTCGAGCAGCAGGGTCGACTTGCCGACCCCGGGCTCACCCGCCAGCAGGACGACGGCGCCCGGGACGAGGCCGCCACCGAGCACCCGGTCGAGCTCGGAGACGCCGGTGCGCCGGGCGCGCGCGGCTTCGACGTCGACCTCGCCGATCGGCCGCGCGGGAGCGCTGGGCGCCCCGGCGGCGACGCGCTGGATGGCCGGTTTGACCGGCGCCCCGCGTTCCTCGAAGGAGCCCCATTCCTGGCACTCCGGACACCGGCCCAGCCACTTGGCCGCTTCGTACCCGCAGCTCCCGCAGCGGTAGGTGGTCCCTTTCTTCACCCCGCGAGGCTAGCGGCGACCACCGACAAAACCGGGGACCTACTCCTTGACGTGCGCCGGAGCCGCGACGGGCAGCTCGACGGTCACCGGGCCGGCGTTCTGGAACACGAACGTCACCTTGATGGTCTGCCCCGGCCACAGCGGCTGCTTCAGCGCCGGCAGCTGCACCGTGGCCTGGCCCACCTTCTCCGGCGCCGTCGGCGTCGCGGCCGGGCCGGACGACGGGACCTCGGACGTCGACGACGCCGTCAGGCTGCCCGGCGTGTTCGTCTCCGACTTGGTGGGCGTGGCGCTCGAGCCGGCCGACGTGCCCGTCGAGGAGGGTGCGCTCGGCGGTGTGGTCTGCACCTCATTGGTGGACTCGACCGCGTCGTCCGGGCCGATCACCAGGGAGTGCCCGGCGACGACGGCCTTCGAGCCGCCCAGGGTCGCCTGGGTGCCGTCCTCGGTCGTCACCGAGACCAGCGAGTCGTCCTGGGTGCCGATGTTCACGACGGTCAGCGTCAGCGACGGGGTCGCGCCGGCCGGGTAGCCGGGACCCGACGTCGGGTACTGCACCGCCGCGTCACGCAGGACAATGGTCTTGACCTGGGCATACGTGCCATTGACCGCAGGCTGCTGCGAGGCGGTCTGGGTGATCTGGCCGGCCCCGCACCCGGCGAGCACGAGCGCGGCACCGAGCGCCAGCACGCCCGCGCCGAGCACGCGACGATTCTGCAGCCTCACGTCGCAGTCCTTCCACTTTCACGGCCTCGTCACCGCGAAGACTAGCCGGGCGCGATCTCCCGGGCAGAACCGGTCCGCGTTGCGCCCAAGATCAACCGTCCACAAAGGATTCCCATCACCTCGGGAAACGCGTCCCGGTCACCTGCATGAGCACGGGCGTCGGACGTTTGTCAACCCCCGCCCAGGCCGCTGACCTGCGAGGACGAGTCCGGCCCGCTAGGTGGGCACTGGCGGACCGTGCTAGGATGGAGTCAGCGAAAGGGGCAGAGGACACATGGTTTTCAAGGTCGGAGAGACCGTCGTCTACCCGCACCACGGTGCCGCACTCATCGAAGCCATCGAGACCCGCGTGATCAAGGGCGAGGAAAAGAAGTACCTCGTCCTCAAGGTCGCGCAAGGGGATCTCACGGTTCGCGTGCCCGCTGACAACGCCGAGATCGTCGGTGTTCGCGATGTCGTCGGGCAAGAAGGACTGGACAAGGTCTTCGACGTTCTGCGTGCTCCGCACACCGAGGAGCCAACCAACTGGTCTCGTCGGTACAAGGCCAACCTCGAGAAGCTCGCCTCCGGCGATGTGAACAAGGTGGCCGAAGTGGTGCGCGACCTCTGGCGGCGAGAGAAGGACCGCGGGCTTTCGGCGGGCGAGAAGCGCATGCTCGCCAAGGCGCGGCAAATTCTGGTCAGCGAGCTCGCGCTCGCGGAGGGCACCGACGAGGACAAGGCTGAAGTCCTCCTCGACGAAGTTCTGGAAACCGCGACGGTCTGAGCCCAGGGCGTTCGCCCGACGGGCGGGTGGATGCCTCTACGATCGCGAACCGATGAACGTCATCGCGATCGTGACCGTCGCACATCATGCCTCCGACGGAGAGCTCGCTCTCACGCCGGTCCATGGTGAGGCGCTACTCACGCACACCGTGCGGGGGCTGCTCGGCGTACCGGAAATCGATCTGGTGCTCGTGGCGGCCCCCCAGCGGTGTGCGCAGTTGTTTTCCGAGGCCGTTCGCGGCCTGGACTGCCGGGTCGTCCCCGGCTCGCTCCGGCAGGCCTTCGCCGCCGTCGAGCCCGATCTTCCCCGTGACACAGTTGTACTCCTCCACGACGCTCTCCGGGCCTTCATTCCTGCGGAAACCGTGCGTGAGGTCATCAACGCGGTGGGTGACGCGCCGATCGTCGTCCCGGTGCTGCCGATGGCGGACACGGTGAAGGTGACCGACGCCTCGTTCATCGTCGGCACGGAGGACCGGAACCGGTTGCGCACGGCCCAGACCCCGATCGGCTACGCGCTGCCGGCGTTCCTCTCGGCGGCCGACCCGTGGGACGTGACGGGCGCGGCGCTGGTGGCCGGCCACCCGGACGCGATGCGCGTCACAACGGAGTTCGAACTGTCCCTGGCCGAGGCGATCGCGGCGGCACCGAAGAACGAGGAGACGCTGTGAGGATCGGCAACGGGGTCGACGTCCACCCGGTGGAGGCGGGCCGCGAGTGCTGGATGGCGGGCCTGCGCTGGCCGGACGTGGACGGCTGCGCGGGCCATTCCGACGGCGACGTGGCGGCGCACGCGCTGTGCGACGCGCTCCTGTCGGCGGCCGGCCTTGGCGATCTGGGCGCGGTGTTCGGCACCGGCGACCCCCGGATGGACGGCGCCCACGGGACGGACATGCTCGCGGAGGTCCGCGGGCTGATCGAGGCGGCCGGCTGGCGGGTCGGCAACGCGTCGGTCCAGATCGTGGGCAACGCGCCGCGGGTGGGCAAGCGGCGCGAAGAGGCCCAGAAAGTGCTGTCGGAGGCGGTCGGGGGCCCGGTGAGCGTGTCGGGCACGACGTCGGACGGCTTGGGTCTCACGGGCCGCGGCGAGGGGATCGCGGCCTTCGCCACCGCCCTGCTGCTGGCCCGGACGTAGGGTCGGGGACCATGTTCAACGAAGCCACCAAGGCCCTGCTCGACGGCGCCAACTACCCCGTCGTCGCCACCACCAACGCCGACGGCTCGCCGCAGAGCTCCGTCGTCTGGGCGAAGCGGGACGGCGACACCGTGGTCTTCGTGACCGTCCAGGGCCGGCGCAAGGAGCGCAACATCCGGCGCGACCCCCGCGTCTCGCTCTCGGTCTTCGACCTGGCCGACCCCGAGAACTACGTCGAGATCCGGGGCCGCGCCGAAGTCACCGTCGAAGGCGGCGCCGAGCTGAACGACGAACTGGCCCGCAAGTACACCGGCGACGTCTTCCCGCCCGAGCCGGCCGGCGTCGTGCGCGTGCTCGTGCGCGTTTTTCCCGAACACATCACAGGGCATTCGGCCTGACGGTCCCGTTAGGCTGGAAACCATGACGATCAGGGCCGTGTTGTTCGACTTCTCCGGCACGCTCTTCCGGCTCGAGCAGGACGAGTCCTGGCTCACCGAACTGACGAACCACGAAGGCGAGCCGCTCGACATCGAGGCGCAGGCCGAGCTGATGCGCCGGATGACCGCCCCCGTCGGGCAGGTCGTCGAGCTGGACGCCGAGCACGTGCACGCCTGGCGGGAGCGCGACCGCGACCCCGGGCTGCACCGGAAGGTCTACCTCGAGGTGCTCAAGAAGTCCGGCGTCCCGCACGTCGACCAGGCCGAAGCGCTCTACAACCGGCTCATCGACCCCAGCCAGTGGACGCCGTACCCGGACACCGAAGCCGCGCTCAAGGCGGCGTCCGAGCGGGGCCTCAAGGTCGGCGTGCTGAGCAACATCGCCTTCGACATCCGGCCGGCCTTCACCGCGCGCGGGTGGGACGCCTACGTCGACGAGTTCGTGCTGTCCTTCGAGGTCGGCGCCATCAAGCCGGAGCTGGAGATCTTCCGCAAGGCCGTGCAGGCGCTCGGCGTCCCGGCCACCGAGACGCTGATGGTCGGCGACAGCGAGGAGGCCGACGGCGGCGCCCGCGCGCTCGGCTGCGAGTTCGCGCTGGTCGACCCGCTGCCCACGGCCGAGCGGCCGGACGCCCTGCTCACGGCCCTGCGCGGCTTCGGCGTGGCGTGAGGGCCAGCGAAAAACCGCCTGCCCGACCCCGTACCCTTTGAGGGTGGCCCTTCACCTTTTCGACACAGCGACCCGGAGCGTGCGGGAGTTCCACCCCGTCCGTAGCGGAACAACGTCGATCTACGTGTGTGGTGCCACCGTGCAGGGCGTTCCGCACATCGGGCACGTCCGCGGCGTCCTGAACTACGACGTCCTGCGCCGCTGGCTCGTCCACAGTGGACTGGACGTGCTGCTGGTCCGCAACGTCACGGACATCGACGACAAGATCCTCACCAAGGCCGCCGAGCACGACCGGCCGTGGTGGGAGTGGGGCGCGACGCACGAGCGCGCCTTCGAAACCGCGTACGAGCAGCTCGGCTGCCTGCCGCCGTCGATCAACCCGCGCGCGACCGGGCACGTGACCCAGATGGTCGAGCTGATGGAACGCCTCATCGAGAGCGGCCACGGCTACGTCGCGGACGGCGACGTCTACTTCTCGGTCAAGTCGTTCGACGAGTACGGCAAGCTGTCCGGCCAGGTCCTCGAGGACGTCCAGCAGGGCGAGACGCCGACCCGCGGCAAGCGCGACCCGCGCGACTTCACGATGTGGAAGAGCGCGAAGCCGGGCGAGCCGTCGTGGCCCACGCCGTGGGGCAACGGCCGGCCGGGCTGGCACCTGGAGTGCTCGGCGATGGCGACGGCCTACCTCGGCGCGGAGTTCGACATCCACGGCGGCGGCATCGACCTGGTCTTCCCGCACCACGAGAACGAGCGCGCCCAGTCGAACGCGGCCGGCGACGCCTTCGCGCGGTTCTGGCTGCACAACGCCTGGGTGACCATGTCGGGCGAGAAGATGTCGAAGTCGCTCGGCAACACCGTGTCGATCCCGTCGATGCTGGAGCGCTACCGGGCCCCGGAGCTGCGCTACTACCTGGTCCAGCCGCACTACCGCTCGACCATCGAGTACTCCGACGGCGCGCTGTCCGAGGCGGCGCAGGGTTACCGGCGGATCGAGACGTTCCTGCGGCGCGCCGCGGCGTCGGGTTCCGTCCCGGTCGGCACGATCCCGGAGGCGTTCGCCAACGCGCTCGACGACGACCTGGCCACCCCGCAGGCGTTCGCCGTGGTCCACACCACGGTCCGCGACGGTAACGCCGCCCTCGACGCGGGCGACACCCCCAAGGCACTCGAATTCGCCGCGGCCGTCCGCGCGATGACCGACGTGCTCGGCCTCGACCCGCTGTCCGCGCGCTGGTCCGAGGCGGGCGGTTCCGACACGCCCACCAAGGAAGCTTTGTCCCGGATCGTCGAAGGGCTGCTGGCCGAGCGCCAGCAGGCCCGCGCCGAGAAGGACTTCGCCCGCGCGGACGCCGCCCGTGACCGCCTCTCGCAGGCGGGCATCGTGGTGGAGGACACCCCCAACGGTCCTCAGTGGACAGTCAAGTCCGACTGATCCCGTTACTAAGCAAGGAAACTTTCACCATGGCAGGCAATTCGCGGCGCCAGGGCGCGATCCGCAAGACGGGCACGAAGAAGGGCGCCGTCGTCGGCTCGGGCGGGCAGCGCCGCAAGGCCCTCGAAGGCAAGGGGCCGACCCCGAAGGCGGAGGACCGGCCCGGGCACAAGGCGTACCGCCAGGCGAACGCCCAGAACAAGCGCGAGCAGGCCCGTCAGAAGAAGGCCGACAAGCCGGAGCTGATCGCCGGGCGCAACCCGGTGGTCGAGGCGCTGCGCGCGGACGTGCCGGCGACGGCGCTGTACGTCGCGCTGAACATCGACATCGACGACCGCGTCAACGAGGCTGTCCGGCTCGCGGGCGACAAGGGCATCTCGATCCTGGAGATCCCGCGCGAGGAGCTGGACCGCAAGACGAACCGGGCCGTGCACCAGGGCCTGGGCCTGCAGGTGCCGCCGTTCGAGTACGCCCACCCGGACGACCTGATGGCGGCGGCGCGCGACTCGGGCCAGACCCCGCTGTTCGTCGCGCTGGACGGCGTCACCGACCCGCGCAACCTGGGCGCGGTGATCCGCTCGGCGGCCGCGTTCGGCGCGCAGGGCGTGCTGCTGCCGGAGCGGCGCAGCGCGGGCATGACGGCGGTGGCGTGGCGGACAAGCGCCGGCACGGCGGCGAAGCTGCCGATCGCGGTGGCGACCAACCTGACGCGCCAGCTCAAGTCGTGGGCGAACGAGGGCCTGATGCTGGTGGGCCTGGACGCCGACGGCTCGGTGGAGATCGACTCGCTCGACCTCGCCGACGGTCCGCTGGTCATCGTGCTGGGCTCGGAGGGTCGCGGCCTGTCGCGCCTGGTCCGCGAGACGTGCGACGCGACGGTGTCGATCCCGATGGCGGCGGGCGTGGAGTCGTTGAACGCCTCGGTCGCGGCCGGCGTGCTGCTCGCCGAGGTGGCGCGGCGCCGCCGTGTCGCCGGTCGGGTCTGACGGCACCACCCGGTCGGGTTAAGGTCACCATCGGATAAAGCCGAGGGGACCCGATGTCGTTCGTATCGCCACTGTTCCTGTGGTACTTCATGCCGGCGGTGCTCGTCGCCGTGCTGGTGTGCCCGCGGAGCTGGCGCAACGGCATCGTCGCGGTCGGCAGCCTGCTGTTCTACACGATCGGCGCGGGGCCGTTCGTGTTCCTGCTGCTGGGCTGCATGGTGGTCAACTTCCTGGCCGGCCCGCTGCTGGCCCCGAACCCGTTCGACGTCAACGGCGTCCGGCGGCGCCGCATCCTGATCGCGGTGGTGTCGCTGGACGTCACGGTGCTGCTGATCTGGAAGTACGCCGGCTTCGCGACGCAGCAGATCGCGGCGGTGGCGCACTGGTTCGGCGGCAGCGTGCCGGTGGCGAGCCTGGTGGTGCCGATCGGCATCTCGTTCTACACGTTCCACCATATTTCGTACGTGGTCGACATCTACCGCGGCGAGCGCCAGGCGTTGCGCAACCCGGTGGCGTTCGCGGCGTACATCGCGATGTTCCCGCAGCTGGTGGCCGGCCCGATCGTGCGCTACCGGGAGATCGCCGACCAGCTCCCGCAGCTGAGGTCGCACCGGCTGGACGACATCGCGGCGGGCTTCCCCCGGTTCGCGCTGGGGCTGTGCAAGAAGACGATCATCGCGGACTCGCTGAGCCCGCTGGTCGAAGCGTGCTTCAAGGTGCCCCCGGACGAGATGACGTTCGCGACGGCGTGGCTCGGCGCGATCGGCTACACGCTCCAGCTGTTCTTCGACTTCTCGGGCTACTCGGACATGGCGATCGGCCTGGGCCGCATGCTGGGCTTCCGGTTGCCGGAGAACTTCGCCCGCCCGTACTCGTCGGTGACGATCACGGAGTTCTGGCGCCGCTGGCACATGAGTCTCAGCCGCTGGTTCCGCGACTACGTGTACATCCCCCTGGGCGGCAACCGCAACGGCGCGGCCCACACGTACCGCAACCTGTGCATCGTGTTCGTGCTGACGGGTTTCTGGCACGGAGCGCAGTGGACGTTCCTGGTGTGGGGCTGCTACCACGGGGCACTGCTGGTGATCGAGCGCCGCTTCGGCTTCGACCTGGACCCGGCCTCCCGCTGGTCGCGCATCGGCCGCCGGGCGCTGACGATGCTGCTGGTGGTGTTCGGCTGGGTGTTCTTCAGGTCGGCGGACCTGGGCCACGCGCTGTCGATGATCGGCCACATGCTGATCCCGGACTTCGACGGCCTGGGCGCGGGGGTGGAAGAGGCGTTCACGAACCAGCGGCTGGTGCTGCTCCTGGCGGCGCTGGCGGTGTTCCTGTTGCCGGCCCACCCGGTGACGGGCCCGCTGCTGGAGTCGTCCCGAAGCCGCCCGGCAACGGCGCTGCGCATCGGCGTGATGACGGTGGGCCTGGTCTACGCGGCGATCCTGATCGCGACGGGCACGTTCAGCCCGTTCCTGTACTACCAGTTCTAGCGCCGCCCGACGCGCAGCGACGGCCGGTCAAGCGCGGTCGTGGAGGGTGATCCGGTACCCGTCGGGGTCGGCGAACGTGAACGTCCGGCCGAACGGGCCGTCGATCGGCTCGGCCACGATCGGGTGGCCGTCCGCGGCCAAAGCGTCGTGGATCGCCTGGACTTCCGTTGCGTGGAGCCAGATCGCCGCGCCGATGCCCGGCTGGGTGACGGAGTCGAGGTCGGTGCCCGGGACCACGTCGCGGAGTGCGAACGCGATCGGCTTCGTGTCGAAGACGACCGCGTGCGGCGGGCCGGCCGGCGAGCGGACGAGGCCCAGGTACCGCTCGTAGAACGCCTGCGACGCGGCGAGGTCGCGCGCTTGGAGCGAAATGAAGTCGGGTCCGGTGGCGGGCATGTCGTGCTCCTTTGATGTCAGGTTCCTTACATCAAAGCACTCTATGTCAGGATCCTGACATGAGTCAAACCTGCTGCTCCGACGCCCACCTGGCAGCATGAGCACGATCGAGAGGGGTACCGCGATGAGCGAGCTGGCCAGGACACCGGGCGTGATCCCGTACGTGGACCACCACGACGGCCCCCGCCGGCTGCTCGCCGTCGAGATCCCGCACCTCGGCCACACCGTCCGCGCCTACGCCCCGATCGCCAGCATCGACGGCCGCCAGTACGTCGTCTCGTGGGGCTCGGTGAGCTTCGAAATCCCCGCCGACCGCAACGTCCACGTGAGCGTCCACCTGCACACCAACAGCGGCTACGAGCACACGATCACGCCGTTCGCCTCGACCGTCCTCCCACCGCACCCCGCCCCGATCCGGCTGCTCGCCCAGTTCACGCCGAGCCACGGCCCGCAGGGTGCACTCGTCCCCGTCGGCTGATGCTCGCGACGCGGTACCTCTTCCTCACCCGCCACGGCGAAGCGGCACCCACCGGCGACCTCACCGAGGCCGGCCGCCGGCAGGCGCTCCTGCTCGGCAGGCGGCTGCGCGAGATCCCCGTCAACGCCGTGCACCACGGTCCGCTGCCGCGCGCGAGCCAGACCGCCGCGCTCATCGGCACCCAGCTGCCCGGTGTCCCGATCTACGTCGACAAGGCGGCCGACGACTTCGTCCCCTACACGCCGATGCGCGAGGAACTGCCCGAAACCTCCGGTGACCTCCTGCACGCCTTCACCCGGCAGCTCCCGCCCGCCGACGAGGAACTCGCCGCCGAGGCCGAACGGCGGTTCACCGGGCCCGTGCCGGGCGCCGAGACGCGGTACGAAGTGCTCGTCACGCACAACTTCCTCGCCGGCTGGCTGGTGCGCGCCTCGCAGGACGCGCCGCCGTGGCGGTGGCTCGCCCTGAATCACGCCAACGCCGCCCTGACCGTGATCCGCTACTCGCCGGGGCGCCCCGCGGCCCTGCTGACCTACAACGACGTCGCTCACCTGACGGCGGATCTGCGCTGGACGGGCTTCTCCCCCGACTTTTACCTTCCGTAACCGGTGAACGCGTAGCGTTGCCACCGGGAAAAAGGAGGCTCGCCCGAATGGCCGCACCTGTCAGGATGGCCGGATGAGTCCCGTTCCGTCGCCCACCTCCGATCGGCTGAGCGACTACCTCGCCGCGGACGCCGTCGTCGACCACGAGCACCCCGCGATCCGCGCCCTCGCCGACGATCTCCGGGCGGTCGGGAAGGACCCCGTAGCCCGCGCCGAGGCCGCGTTCCGGTTCGTCCGCGACGAAGTCGACCACGTGATCGACGCGCGCGATCCGCGCGTCACCTGGCGGGCGTCGGACGTCCTGCGCGAGCGCGTCGGGATCTGCTACGCGAAAGCGCACCTGCTCGCCGCTTTGCTGCGCGCACAAGGGATTCCGGCCGGTTTCTGCTACCAGGAGCTGTCCGCGCTGCACGGGCTGAATGCCGTGTACCTGCACGGCAAATGGCGGCGTCTCGACGCCCGCGGCAACCGCACGGGCGCCCGCGGGGAGTTTTCGCTCGACACGGAGAAACTGGCCTGGCCGGTGGACTCCACGCGCGGCGAACGCGATCACCCGGAGATCCACCCGGCCCCCGCGCCGGTCGTCGTGGACTTCCTGAAGACCGCCCGGCCCGGGCCGGGCTGGTACGAAAAGGGGCTCCCGGCCACGCTCTGAAGCCGGTTTTCCGCGATTTTCGAAAACCTCCGCAAGCTGGTTAATTATTGCCGAGAGTGACGCCTGTCCGTCATCCTTGTCCCCCGAACTTCTTATTTCGCAGGTCCCGTAGGGCGCGTAAAGTAACTCCCCGCGCTCGAACAGACACTTTACGCATTCGTCCGTTCGGGTGGTTCGAGGGAGGTGAAGCACGTGGTCGCGGACGGCGGATCCCGCCGCCGTACCCCACTGCAGGAGATCTTCTGGACCAGGACGAGCTTGCTCCTCACGGTGCTCGTCGTCGTCGCCGGCCTCAGCCTGTGGCTCGCCGGCCTGATGGACCCCGGCACCGGGAAGAACCTGGTGACGTCGCTGGGCACCGGCACCCTGATCTCCGCGATCGTGGGGTTCGGCACCACGCTGATCACCGCCAGCGCGTCGCAGAAGGCGCTGGTGACCCCGGTGATCGAGGAAAGCAGGCGCGCGCTGGAGGACCTGAGCGCCGAATACCGCGCGCTGAACAAGGAGTTCTTCCCCACCGACGTGTTCGAAGCGACCACCGACCCCGACCCCGGCTTCAACCGGTTGCTGATGGCCGACCTCAACGCGACCCGGCAGTACTTCTTCCGCGGCTTCTCCGGGCGGCACGCGGCCGCCCGCCTGTTGCTTTCCCGCACCGAACGGGAACTCCGGGCCGTCATCGCCGACCCCCGCGACGCCAGCTCGATCAGCGGGCGCGCCCGCTACCTGCTGCGCCGGGAAGCGGGCGACGTCGACTCCGAACAGATCCAGACCCGGCTCGACGAAGAGATCCGGATCGGGCTCGTCGGCCTCTTCCTGGCGCGCAGCCGCTGCGCGCAGGTCGACATCACCGTCGTCGCCGACCCGCCGCTCGACCGCCTCGAGATCTTCGACGACAGTGTGTGGGTGTCGCTCTACAGCGACGTCCGCGGCGCCACGAAGCTGTACCCGCGGTCCCTGCGGTTCACCGAGGGTTCCTTCCTCTACAACATGGAGCGCGCCGAGTTCGTGCGCGTCTCGCAGTCCCGGACCGGCCGCCACTTCCGCATCACGTCCGCGACGACGCGGACGGATTTCCTGGCGCTGTTCGAAAAGATCACCGGATCCCCCCTGTCCGAGGAGCAGTTCCGTGAGCTGGAAGGCAAGTTCCACGCTTTCCGCGCGGAGTTCTCCGAAGTCGCCGAGCTAGGGAGCTGACCTTGCTCACCCGCCTGTCCCCCCTTTCCGAACTGGCCACGCGCCTGCGCGCGGCCGAGTTCCCGCCGGCCGCCGGCTGGCGCGCCGTCGACGAGTGGTTCCGGCCGTGGGCCGCCCAGCCGGGTCTGCGGGACGAGCTGCGTTCGCAACTGCGCGCGCTGTCGTCCGAGCAGGCCGCGAAAGTGCTGCGCTCGTCCCGGGAAACGACCACGCACTTCGCCTGGTGCCTGCTCGATTCGCCGGCCGACCCGTTTTCCTTCTGGCTGCACGAATACAAGGCGCAGGAGGACTGGCGGGAGGGGTACGCGGATTCCGTGCACAACCACAGGTACCACTTCTGCACCACCATTCTCCGTGGTGACTACCAGCACGAGAGATACGAGACGACGGTCGACGCCGGCACCGGGCTGATCACCTCCGCACGGCGGCGGCGAAGCACGTTGTGCCAGGCCGGCGCGTGCATCACCATGCTGGCCGACGAATTCCACCGCATCCCCGAAGCGGCGGACGGCACGATGACGTTCCTGGTGAAATCACGCCCGGTGAGCAGTTTCAGCCTTTCTTTCGACCCCGCCACGGGAATCGGCCATCGTCACGTTCCGGTAGAGGTCCGATTGGGGGAATTGGCCGACCGCATCTAGCTACACACCGCCGTCAGCGGCGCTTACCATTACTCCACCCGTCTGAACACCACGGCCGGGATCGGAGAGGTGTATGCGCACGCAGGAAAGCACGATCGACCACGTCATCGTCGACGCCGTCGCAAACCGGATTCACCGGCTTTGCCGCCGTTATGCCGAACGGCTGCCGTTCCACGGCTGGCACCACGTGAGCTTCGTCCGCGCGAAGGCGGCCGGCTTCGCCCAGCACAACGGAGCCGACCGCGCGGTGGTCGAGGTCGCGGCGCTGGTGCACGACGTCAACTACCTGGTGCTCCGCAATTCGCCCGCGGCGGCGGGCCGGAGCCTCCGGCTGGAGATCCTCGCGGAGTGCGGGGTGCCCGCCGGCGTCGCCCGGTGGATCGACGAAATCGTCGACGAAGCCGAAATGGCCACGCGCGGCCGCGACATTTCGCTGGAGGCGCAGGCGCTGAGCGACGCGGACACGTTGTTCAAGGCGCTGCCGGTGACACCGGTGGTGCTCGCGCACCGGTACCTGCGCGAGAACGGGCTGAGCCTGCGCGAGCTGGCGGACAAGATCGTCGGCGAGCAGTGCGACGTCCACGACGAGGGGTACTACTTCTACAACCCCGAGGCGGCGGCGACGTATTCGCGCTGGGCGATGGCGAACCTCCAGCTGTGGCAGTGCATCAAGGAGGCGGTCGACGACCCGACGGTGGCGGAGTTGCTGGACGCGGTCCACGCCGTCGACGCGCTGGCGTCCTAGCCCTGCCCGTACCCGCGCAGCAGGTCGACGACCTTGGCCACCTCGGGCGGCGGCAGCAGCGCGGGCCGGCCGGCGCCCTGCGCGAGAAGCCAGACCCGGCACGCCCACTCGAGCTGCTGGGCCCGGTGGTAGGCGGCCTCCAGACCGTCGCCGTAGGTGAGGGTGCCGTGGTTGGCCATCAGGCAGCCGCGGCGCCCTTCGAGGGCCGCCAGCACCGCCGCCGCCAGCTCGGGTGTGCCGTAGGTGGCGTAGCGCGCGACGCGCACCGAAGGGCCGACCGTGGCGAGGATGTAGTGGATGGGCGGCACCTCGCGCACGAGCGTGGAGACGGCCGTGGCGTGCGGCGAATGCGTGTGCACGACGGCGGTGACGGGCTCGCCGTCGGGATCGCGCACGTCCCAGTAGACGGACAGGTGCATCGGCAGTTCGCTGGTCGGCTTGAGCGAGCCGTCGACGACCTGGCCGCCGAGGTCCACGACGGCGACGTCCGCCGGGTTCATGCTGGAGTACGGCACGCCGGTCGGGGTGACGGCGACGAGGTCACCGGCCCGGACGGAGACGTTCCCGGAGGTCCCGACGACGAGGCCATCCCCGACCATCCGCCGCGCGTAGGCGCACACGGCCGCCCGTTCGGTCTCGAGGAGCATGCGGGGGTCCGTTCTCGTGGGTGATCAAGCAGCTGTCATGCAGACTGCCAGCCACCCACGAGCCACCGCCATCCCCCGGGCCACCCCGTCCCGGGCAGGGTTCCGGCAAAGTCGGGTCCGCACGGCCGACCAGAGCCGACCCCGAGGTCAAGAACGACCCGTTCACCGCGTCCGACGACCTGAAGAGGTCGTTCACGACGTCCGCAACTGCCGAGGCCCGGAACGCCGCCCCCGGCGCACCGAACCCTGCCCACGGCGGCGCACCGAACCACTGCGACTTCGCCGGGGCCCCACCGCTCAAGCCCCACCGCTCCCTGGGGGCTGACCCCGGTCCAGTCTATCGGCGGCCCCCAACGGAACCGGCGAAAAGCCGCTCGGCAGCCCGGTTGTCCACAACACGCCGCGGCTGTGGATACGCCGACACACGGAAGGCCTCCGCGCCCGAAAGCCCGGCACTCGAAAGCCCGGCACTCGAAAGGCCCGCTCACGAGGGCCCGGGGCAGGGTTCCGGCAAAGTCAGGCGGCGCGGCTCGGGGATGGGTGCATGCGGGACCACCGGCGGCCGGCCGAACACGAGTGGCGCCGGGCCGAACGGGTGTTTCGCCGGGATCCCGGGGTTCGGACTTCATGAACGACCCGTTCATCGCGCCCGGCGACAGGGTTCCGGCAAAGTCGTGTCGCTGCAGGCGGACAGTGGCTGTCGATGGCGATCATGCGGTGCCCACCACCCCGAAGCCCGATTGTGACTACGGCCGGTGGTGCCGCGTCAAGGCGGGAAAGCGTGCCTTGACCCGGCACCACCGGCCGTGTTCTGGCTTCGGATCGGGGCGGCGAGGGAGGTCTGGATGGGGTGCAGATCCGGCCGTCAGCCTGCCGTTCGGGCCGGTGAAACACCAGCAAAAAAGCGCTTCGACTTTGCCGAACCCCCACCCGTCCCGGGGGAGGCGCCCCTAGTCCAGTCTATCGCCCTTGAGCTGCAAAAACGGCCGCCGGCGAAATCTGTGGACAACCGGACCCGATGTGGATAACTACGCCTTCGCGGGAGCGGGAGCGGGAGCAGGAGCCGCCTTCGGCGCAGGCGCAGGCGCAGGAGCCGGCTTGCGGTCCCCGTTCTCCGCGGCCGCGGGCTCCGGAGCCAGCAACCGCATGGCTTCCTGCACCGCGACATCCGTCGCCGCGATCCGCTCGGCGACCTTCGACCGCAGGTCCAGCGCCAGCTTCCGGTTCCGGTCGGCGTCGGCCTGCTGGGACCGGGCCGAGGCCAGCGCCGCCTCGGTCTCGTGCTTCTTGCGCGCGATCTCCTCGTCGAACGCCTTCTTCTTGCCGGCGTACTCGTCGTCGAAGGCCTTCTTCTTCGCGGCCAGCTCCTCCGCGGCCTTCCGGTCCGCTTCCTCCCGCAACGAAGCCGCCGCCGCTTCGGCCGCCGCGTCCGCTTCCTTGCGGGCTCGCTCGGCCGCCGCCGCCAGTTCGACGCGCTTCGCGCCCGCCGCCGCGTTCAGCTTCTCGATCTCGCCCTTCGCCTCCGACATCAGGCGCGCGCGCTCTTCCTCCGCGTCCTTCGCCAGCTTGTCGGCCGTACGGCGGGTCTCGTGCGCGTACTTGTCCGCCTGGTCGCGGGTCGAGGCCGCGTCCGCTTCGGCGGCCGCACGCAGGTCGGCGATCTCCTCCTCGGCCAGCTGCATCATCATCCGGACGCGCTCGGCCATGGCGCCGGCGCCGGACGGGCTCGAGCTCATCCGCGCGAGCGCGGCCTTCGTCTCGGCGAGCTCCTTCTGCGCGTACGCGAGGGCCTTGGAGAGGTCCGCCGACGTCGCGACGGCTTCGTCGCGGCTGCGGGACGTCTCGCGCAGGTCCTTGTCGAGCGCGGCGAGGCGTTCGTCGACCTGGCGCTGGTTGTAGCCGCGGACACCCACGGCGAACTGGGCTGTCTTCGGGGCGGACTGGGGCTTCTCAGGCGCGACCATCGCGCCACCTTAATGAGCCGGGGCCCGTTCGCACGTACCGCCAAACGGATGCATCACGGATATTGGAACCCCCGGTGACGCATGGCATCCTGACCGGTGTTGACCAGCGGTCAAAGCGAGGAGGCCACTGTGGACATACTCGCTGACATCGCCGCGCACTGGCACGTCTACGCCACCATGCCGCTCATCGCCGCGCTCATCGGCTACCTCACCAAGCGCGTCGCCATCGAGATGATGTTCCGGCCGCTGGAGTTCAACGGCATCAAGCCGTTCTTCGGCTGGCAGGGCGTCATCCCGGCGAACGCGCGGCGGATGGCCACCACCGCCGTCGATCTGCTGACCCGCAACCTCGTCGACCCGCAGGAGATCTTCAGCCGCCTCGATCCGGAAGAAATGGTCAAAGAGCTCGAAGCTCCCCTGCTCAAGGCCGTCGAAGACGTCACGCGCGAAGTAATGGAGACCTACCAGCCCAGGCTCTGGGAGATGCTGCCGGCACGCGCGCAACGGCTGCTCGTCGACCAGGTCCGCGCGCAGGCGCCGCAGGTCGTCAAGCGGCTGCTGCGGGAGGTCTCGACCAACATCGACGACGTCCTCGACGTCAACGACATGCTCATCGGCGCGATGGTCCGCGACAAGTCGCTGACCTGCCGGCTGATCCGCGAGGTCGCCGCGCCCGAGTTCAAGTTCATCGCGCGCTCGGGGATCTGGTTCGGGTTCGTGATCGGCCTCGTCCAGTTCGCCGCCTGGGCGCTGACGAAAGAACCGCTGATCATGCCGGTCTTCGGTTTCGTCACGGGCTTCGTCACAGACTGGCTGGCGCTCAAGATGATCTTCTACCCGCGCGAGCCGCGCGGGTTCGGCTTCTTCCGCTGGCAGGGCATGTTCCAGAAGCGCCGCCAGGAGGTCGCCGCCGACTACGGCGCGCTGATCGCCGACGAGGTCCTCACCGTGCGGAACGTCCTGGAAGCCGTGCTCACCGGCCCGCGCGCGGACAAGCTGTTCGCGCTCATCACCCGCGAGGTCCAGCGCACGATCGACGCGCAGGTCAGCCTGGCCAAGCCGGTCGTCGCCCTGACCATCGGCGGCCGGCAGTACCAGGAGATGAAACGCGCGGCCGCCGCCAAAGCGATCGAATACCTCCCCGAAACGGTGAAGCACGTCGAGAGCTACGCCACCGGCGCGCTCGACGTCCGCAACACGATCGTCGAGAAGATGCAGCAGCTGACCCCGCTGGAGTTCGAAGGCATCCTGCGGCCGGCCTTCAAGCAGGACGAATGGAAGCTGATCGCGGTCGGGGCGGTCATCGGTGGCCTGGTGGGTGAACTCCAGGTGCTGCTCCTGCTGCATTGACGCCGGGCAGATAGCGTGCGCGCGTGGACTTCGGCACGCACTGGCAGGTGTACGTCACCATGCCGTTCATCGCGGCGCTGATCGGCTACGTCACCAAGCGCGTCGCCATCGAGATGATGTTCCGGCCCCTGGAGTTCGTCGGCGTCAGGCCCTTCGGCTGGCAGGGCGTGCTGCCGGCGAACGCCGAGCGCATGGCGGCGACGGCCACCGAGATGCTGACGACCAACCTCGTCGACCCCAAGGAGATCTTCGCGCGGCTCGACCCGGCGCAGGTCGCGAAGGAGATCGAGCAGCCGCTGCTGCGGGTCGTCGAAGACGTCACGCGCGAGGTGATGGAGACCTACCAGCCGCGGCTGTGGGAGGTGCTGCCGAACGGCGCGCAGCAGCTGCTGCTCAAGCGCGTCCAGGCCGAGGCGCCGAAGGCGATCACGAAGATCATGCGGGAGATCGCCGACAACATCGAGGACGTCCTCGACCTCAAGCACATGGTCGTGACCAACCTCGTCCGCGACAAAGCGCTGCTCAACCGGCTGATCCGGGACATCTCCCGGCCCGAAATGCGGTTCATCGCCCGCTCGGGCATCTGGTTCGGGTTCATCCTCGGCTGCGTCCAGCTGGTGGTGTGGGCGCTGACGAAGTCGCCGATCGTGCTCCCGCTGTTCGGCCTCGGCATCGGCTGGCTCACCGACTGGCTGGCCCTCAAGATGATCTTCCTGCCGCGCGAGCCCCGCCGCTTCTTCGGGCTCTACACCTGGCAGGGCATCTTCCAGAAGCGCCGCGACCAGGTCGCCGCCGACTACGGCGACATGATCGCGCGCGAGATCATCACCATCCCGAACCTGCTCGAGGCTGTGCTGCGCGGGCCGAAGTCCGACAAGCTCTTCGCGATGATCACCCGCGAGGTGCAGAAGACGATCGACGCGCAGGCCAGCGTCGTCAAGCCGTTCGTCGCCATCGCCGTCGGGACGAAGAAGTTCCAGGAGATGAAGCAGACTGCGGCGGCGAAGGCGGCGGAGCGCGTCCCGGAGACGATCCGGTACGCCGAGAACTACGCGATCAACGCCCTCGACGTGCGGAACACGATCGTCGACCGGATGAAGAAGCTGAGCGCGCTGGAGTTCGAGCAGCTGCTGCGGCCGGCGTTCCGGCAGGACGAGTGGAAGCTGATCGCGGTCGGCGCGGTGATCGGCGGGCTCGTCGGCGAGTTGCAGGTGCTCGCCCTGCTGGGGTAGCCGGTACGGTTTCGCTCTCGGGACCGCGAGGGAGGTCGGGATGGACGCTGTCCTGCACGACCTCGCCCTGCACTGGCCGCTGTACACGGCGATGCCGTTCATCGCGGCGCTGATCGGGTACGTCACCAAGCGCGTCGCCATCGAGATGATGTTCCGGCCGCTGGACTTCATCGGGATCCCGCCGCTGCTGGGCTGGCAGGGCGTCGTCCCGAAGCACGGCGGGCGGATGGCCGCGGTGGCGACCGAGCTGCTGACGGCGAACCTGCTGGACCTGCGCGAGGTCTTCGGCCGGATCGACCCGGTGATCATCACCAGCGAGCTGGAGCAGCCCCTGCTGCGCGCGGTCGACCACATCGCGCGCGAGGTGCTCGCCGAGCACCACCCGCGGCTGTGGGAGGTCATGCCGACGCTGGCGCAGGAAATGCTGATCAAGCAGGTCCAGGCGGCGGCGCCGAAGCTGGTCCGGGAGTTCCTCGACGACGTCCGCGAGAACCTCGACGAGGTCCTCGACGTCAAGCACATGACGGTCCAGCGGCTGACCCGCGACCGCGCGCTGCTGGTCCGGCTGATCCGCGAGACGTCCCGCCCGGAGATGGCGTTCATCGCGCGGATGGGCATCTACTTCGGCTTCGGCCTCGGGCTCGTCCAGACCCTGGTGTGGGCGTTCACCCGCGAGCCCCTGGTCCTGCCGATCTTCGGCGGCGCGATCGGGCTGTTCACGGACTGGCTCGCGATCAAGCTGATCTTCGTCCCGCGCGAGCCGGTCCGGGTGGGCCGGGTGATCTTCCAGGGCAAGTTCCAGCGGCGCCGCGCGGAGGTGGCCCGGCAGTACGGCGAGCTGATCGCGAACGAGGTGCTGACGGTCCAGAACCTGCTGGACGCCGTCCTGCGCGGCCCCCGCGCCGACCGCCTGGCGGCGCTGGTCGAGCACGCCGTGTCCGAAGCGGTCGACAAGCAGGTGCCCTTCTCCCGGACGATGGGCGGCACGCGGCTGAAGGAGATGAAGCACGCGGCGGCCCGGAAGGCGCTGGAGCAGCTGCCGGACACGGCCCGGTACGCCGAGGGGTACCTGACCGAGGCGATGGACGTGGCGAAGGTGATCGAGCAGCGGATGCTGGCGTTGACACCGCTGGAGTTCGAGGGGTTGCTGCGCCCGGCGTTCCGGCAGGACGAGTGGAAGCTGGTCGCCGTGGGCGGCGTGATCGGGTTCTTGGTGGGTGAGCTGCAGGTCCTGCTGATGCTGGGTTAGGCCGCCGCGACCAGGGCCGGCTCCACCGCGCGCACCCGGGTCCGGCGGTCGCGCTGCCAGGCGATCACCCGGCAGACCACGTAGATCAAGAACGAAATCGCCGTCACGAACGCGCTCACCGGGAGCCCCGGCGCCAGCGACAGCACGATCCCGCCGATCGCCGAGACCTCCGCGAAGACCACGGACAGCACCGTTGCCTTCCACGGGGACGCCGTCACGCGCGCCGCGGCCGCCGCCGGCGTCACCATCAACGCCACCACCAGCAGCGACCCGACGACCTTCACGCTCAACGCCGTCGACACACCCACCAGCAGCGCGAACACGACCGTCAGCGTCTTCACCGGCACCCCGCGCGCCACGGCCACGTTCCGGTCCACCGAAGCGAACAGCAACGGCCGGTACACCAGCGCCAGCACCGCCAGCACCACCACCGACGACACCACGAACAACGTCAGGTTCGTCGAGTCGATCGTGATGATCTGCCCGGTCAGGATGCCGAACTTGTTCCCGGACCGTCCTTTGTAGAACGACAGGAACAGCACGCCCATGCCGAGGCCGAACGACAGGATCACGCCGATCACCGAATCGCGGTCCGCGTCGCGCGCGCCGAGGATCCCCAGCAGCAGCGCCGCCACCACCGCGCCGATCAGCGCCCCGTACTCGACGCCGATCCCCAGCAGCAACGCCGCCGCGCCGCCGGTGAACGCCAGCTCGGACGTCCCGTGCACCGCGAACGACATCCGCCGCATCACGATCAGCGGGCCCAGTACCCCCGCCACCAGGCCGAGGATCGCCGCCGCGAGCAACGCCGTCTGCACGCCGTCCAGCTCGGTGATCAGCTCCCAGGTCTTGCCGAAGTCGAACAGATCCAAGACTCAGCCCACTTGCTCTTCGACGTCGTGCTCGTGGTGGTGCGGCTCGTCCTCGCACAACGCGCTCTGCGCGCCCGCGATGTGGATCTGCCCGCCCACCTTCAGCACCTCGACGCGGGTTCCGTACAGCTCGGACAGGGTCTCGGTGGTCATGACCTCGTCCGGCTTGCCGATCCGGAACTGGCCGTTGACCAGGTACAGCACCCGGTCGACGAACGGCAGCACCGGGTTGATCTCGTGCGTCACGAACAGCACCGCGGTGCCCGAGGCACGCCTGCGCCCGTCGATCAGCTCGCTGATCGCGCGCTGGTGCGCCAGGTCCAGTGACAGCAGCGGCTCGTCGCAGAGCAGCACCTCGGGGTCACCGACCAGGGCCTGGGCCACCCGCAGCCGCTGCTGCTCGCCGCCGGACAAGCGCCCGACCGGCTGCTTCGCGTACCGCGTCGCGCCCACCGCGTCGATCGCCGCGGCGACCTGGCGCCGCCGGGCCGCCATGCCGAACAGGCCGGGGCCCCAGCGGTGGCCGTCGAGGCCCAGGCCGACCAGGTCGACGCCGCGCAGGGTCAGCGACTCGTCGATCGCGCGCTGCTGCGGGATGTAGCCGACCTTGCGGTTCGCGCCGCCCGGGCGGCCGCCGGCGATCTCGACCGAACCCGCCGACAGGCCCTGCATGCCGAGCAGCGCCTTGAGCAGGCTGCTCTTGCCGGAGCCGTTCGGGCCGAGCACGGCGAGGAACTCCCCCGGCTCGACGACGAGGTCCAGCCCCGACCAGAGGGTCCGGGGGCCGAACGCGAGCCCCGCCCCGCGGACCCGGACCGCGGGACGTACGTCGTCTGAAACGGGAGCCATGGCTACTTCAACGCTCCTGCCAGCGCGTCTACTTCCCCGGTCATCCAGCCAATGTAGTCGGTCACACCCGGCGGCAGCGTCTCGGTCACGTCGACGACGCCGATCCCGGCGGCCTTCGCCTGCCCGACGACGTCCCGGGTCAGCGGGGTCACCGTCTGCGCGTTGTTGATCAGCGCCTTGACCTGCTTGGTGGCGATGAGCTGCTGGTACTCGTTCACGGCGGCGGCCGGGACGTCGGTGTCGTTCTCCACGGCGTCGGAGAACGCCTTCGGCGTCGCGTCCGTCAGCTTCGCGCTCCGGAGCAGGTAGTGCGCGACCGGCTCGGTGACGACGACCTTCGTGCCCGGGTGGGTGGTGCCCAGCTCGCCGAGGCGCTTCTCCAGCGCGTCGACCTTCGCCTTGAACGCCGTCGCGTTGTCGGCGAACGCCTGCTTCGACGCCGGCTGCAGCTCCCCGAGCTGGGCCGCGACCTGGTCGGCGACCTTGTCGACGCCCGGCAGGTCGTACCAGACGTGCTCGTTCTCGTCGCCGGTCGCGGCGATGTCGTAGGCGACGAGCTTCTTGGCGTCCCCGGCCTGCGCGGTCAGCTTGTCGAAGAACTCGTCGTAGCCGCCGCCGTTGGACAGCAGCAGCTTCGCGTCCTTCGCCGCCAAGGCGTCGTCAGCCGTCGTCTCGTAGGAGTGCGGGTCGGCCGACGGGTCGTGGATGATCGCCTTGACCTCCACCTTGTCCCCGCCGACGGCGCTGACGACGCTGCCCCAGACGTCCGTCGAGGCGACGACCTTGATCTTGCCGTCGCCGCCGGACTGCGCTCCGCCGTCGGAGGTCCCACCGGAGCATGCGGCCAGAGCGAGCACGGACAGGGCCGAAGCGGCGGCGAGCACGCTCCTGGTGCGGCGGGAACTCATCGAGAACTCTCCTGCAAGACGCTAATGGAAACCGTTGTCAGATTCACCTTACCCCATCCGGATGACTTCCTGGCCATCCGAGCGGGATTTGGTGTATGCGAGTTCATGCATGCGGATCGAGACATCGACCACCCGGGGTGTCTCTTCAAGAAAGTGATCTGAACCGTTACGGTTTGCTGATGGGACGTCCTATTCGCACCCGGAGGCAGGCGACACTGGCGTCGCTCGCGGCAGAGCTCGGTGTGTCCAGGACCACGGTGTCCAACGCCTACAACCGGCCGGACCAGCTGTCCCCGGAACTGCGCCGCCGGGTCCTCGAGACCGCGCGGCGCCTCGGCTACCCCGGCCCCGACCCGGTCGCCCGCTCCCTGCGCACGCGCAAGGCGGGCGCGGTCGGGCTGCTGCTCACCGAGAACCTCTCCTACGCCTTCCGCGACCCCGCCGCCGTCGGGGTGCTCGAAGGACTGGCCCTGGCCTGCGAAGACGCCGGCGTCGGCCTGCACCTGGTGCCCGCCAGCCCCGGCCGGGAGGACGTCGCCGCGGTGCACCGCGCGGGTGTCGACGGCTTCGTCGTCTACTCCGTCCCGGACGACGACCCGCACCTGGCCGCCGTGCTGGAGCGGCCGGTGCCGACGGTGATCATCGACCAGCCGAGCCTCGAAGGCATCGACCGCGTCGGCCCGGACGACGCGGCGGCCGTCGGCAAGATCGCCGAGCACCTCGTGACGCTGGGCCACCGGCAGGTCGGCGTCATCTGCATGCGCCTGGCCCGTGAGCGCAACGACGACTTCGTCTCCCCGGCCCGCCAGAGCGGCGCGCACTTCCACGTCCAGCGCACCCGGCTGGAGGCGCTCGCCGTGGCGTTCTCGGCGGCCGGCGTCGACTGGGCGGGCGTCCCGGTGGTCGAGCGCTTCGACCACACGGTGGACGACGGCGCGTCCGCCGCGCGGCAGCTGCTGGACGCGTACCCGCAGATCACGGCCGTGATCTGCACCTCGGACATCCTCGCGCTCGGCGCGATGGCCGAGGCCGAGCGGCGGGGCCTGCGGGTGCCGCAGGACCTGACCGTCACCGGGTTCGACGGCATCGCCGAAGCTGAGCGGATCGGCCTCACCACGGTCCACCAGCCGGTGCTCGAGAAGGGCAAGACGGCGGGACGGCTGCTGCTCGGCTCGGCCGAGCGCAGCGCGCCGAAGGTGATCACGCTGCCGACCGAGCTGCGCGTCGGCCGCACGTCGGCACCCCCCAGGACGGTCGAGGAGCCCTGGTTCGGGGGCTGACCCCGTGACATAGCTCGTAGTGCATTGCCCATCGGGGTACCCACCCGGTCAAATGGAGTGGCACGCCCGCGCCGCGGGGCCACTGGCCGGAAGGTGACCGATGACCTCGATCGACGTACTGCTCAAGCGCAACCAGGAACTCGGCGAGGTGACGCCCGGCGACCGGTCGTCCCCGAAGCCGTCGCTCCAGGTGGCCATCCTGACCTGCATGGACGCCCGCATCCGGGTGTTCGAGCTGTTCGGCCTCCTGCAGGGCGAGTCGCACGTCCTCCGCAACGCGGGCGGCGTGGTGACCGACGACATGATCCGCTCGCTGGCACTTTCCCAGCGCAAGCTGGGCACGCGCGAGGTGCTGATCGTCCAGCACACGGAGTGCGGCCTGTCGATGGTCACCGAGGACGACTTCAAGGACGAGCTGGAGAGCGACACCGGCCTGCGGCCGACGTGGTCGGTCGAGGCGTTCCGGAACGTGGAGAACAGCGTCCGGACGTCGGTGGAACGGGTTCGGCGCAGTGCTTACCTGCCGCACACGGAGAACGTCCGCGGGTTCGTCTACGACGTGAAGACCGGACGGCTCACCGAGGTCGAGTAGGCCTTGCGAGTCCTCTTCGCGGCGCTCGCGTCGGCCGGTCACACGTACCCGCTGGTCCCGCTCGCGGTCGCGGCGCGGGACGCCGGGCACGAGGTGCGCTTCGCCGCGGGCGAGCACGTCCACGCGCCGCTGGGCCGGCTCGGGCTGAACCCGTTCCGGCCCGCGGACTCGTTCTACGAGATCTACGCCGAGGACCTCGAACCGGATCTGAAGCGGCTGCGGCCGGACCTGGTCGTGCACGGGTGGGGCGTCCCGGAGGTGGCCGTCGCCGCGGAGCGCGCCGGGATCCCGGCGTTGTGGCACGGCTTCGGCCGGCTGTTCCCCGAGGGGATCGGGCTCGAACGCCCGGCCGGCGGGACGCACCTCGACATCTGCCCGCCGTCCCTGCAGGACGCGGGCTTCCTGGCGACCGCCGACCGGATCGCCCTGCGCCCGGTGGCCTTCGCCGAGCCGGGCGACTTCGAGCGGCCCCTGATCTACCTGACGCTCGGCACGGCGTTCGGTACCTCGGAGGTGCTCGAGACGGCGATCGAGGGGCTGGCCACGCTCGGCACGCCCATCGTGGTGGCCACGGGCGGGGTGCCCCTCGGCCCACTGCCCGAACACGTGACCGCGCAGGCGTGGGTACCGCAGGCGGCGGCGATCGCGCGGGCGGACCTGGTCGTGCACCACGGCGGCAGCGGCACCACGCTGGGCGCGTTGGCCGCGGGCGTCCCGCAGCTGGTCCTGCCGCAGGGGGCTGACCAGTTCGCCAACGCCGAGGCCCTTGTCGCCGTGGGTGCCGGGGTGCGGCTCCTGCCCGGAGAACTGACCGCGGACGCCGTCGCCGAGCAGGCGCGGAAGGCGTACTCGTGTCGCGAGGCGGCCCAGGCAGTCGCCGCGGAGATCGCGGAACTGCCGTCGCCGGACGAGGTCGCCCGCGAGCTGCCGAAGTACGCGAAGTAGCCTCCCGGCGTGTCCGTAGACGCCGAAACCCTGCTCGACTGGTTCACCACGCACGGCCGGGACCTGCCCTGGCGCGAGCCGGACTGCTCGGCGTGGGGCGTGCTCGTCAGCGAGATCATGCTGCAGCAGACCCCCGTCGCCCGCGTGCAGCCGATCTGGCACGAATGGATGGCCCGCTGGCCGGTGCCGTCGGCGTTGGCCGCGTCGAGCCAGGGTGAGGTCGTGCGGGCCTGGGGCAAGCTCGGCTACCCGCGGCGGGCGCTGCGGCTGCACGAAGCCGCCGGCGTCATCGCGCGCGACCACGGCGACGTCGTTCCGTCCGATGTGGACACCCTGCTCGCGCTGCCCGGGATCGGCGCCTACACCGCGCGGGCCGTCGCCGCGTTCGCCTACGGGCTGCGCGCGCCCGTCGTCGACACCAACGTGCGGCGGGTCGTCGCGCGGGCCGTGCACGGCGCCGGGGACGCCGGTCCCGCGTCGAACACCCGGGACATGAACGACGTCGAGGCGCTGCTGCCCGCCGAAGACGCGCCCGCGGCGAAGTTCTCGGCCGCGATCATGGAACTCGGCGCCCTGATCTGCACCGCGCGCTCGCCGCGGTGCGCGGACTGCCCGATCTACGACGAATGCGCGTGGCAGCTCGCCGGGAAGCCGGAGTACGCCGGCCCGGCCAAGCCGGTGCAGAAGTTCGCCGGCACCGACCGGCAGGTCCGCGGCCTGCTGCTGGACGTCCTGCGCGGCAGCGAAGGCCCCGTCGAAAAAGCGCGCCTCGACCTCGTGTGGCACGACGGCGGCCAGCGCGACCGCTGCCTGGACTCCCTGCTCGTCGACGGCCTGCTGGAGCAGACCAGCGGCGGCCTCTTCGCTCTCCCGGGCGAACACTGACGCGTTACAACCAAAGTTGGTCAATAGTTGTCATCGGCGCGATGCGGAGTTACCTTTCTCCGCATGGTCACTGTTGACCGCCGGACCCTGTTCAAAGCGGGGATGACCGCGACCGCGGCCGGCGCACTGGGGATGACGACCACGGGTACGGCCGCCGCGGCCGTGCCGACACCGACGATCCACGGCTGCTCCGAGTGGGGCGCGCGGCCCGCCAGCGGGCCGATCGTGGTGGAGAACCACAAGCCGACCTACATCGTCGTGCACCACGCCGTCGATCCGCCGATGAACAACGACTTCTCGCTGGCGCGCGCGTTCTACGCCTCGCGGTACATCCAGAACCTGCACATGGACAAGAACGGCTGGATCGACAGCGGCCAGCAGTTCACGAACAGCCGCGGCGGGTTCGTCACCGAAGGCAGGCACCGCAGCCTCGAAATCCTGCGCGGCGGCACGCAGCACGTCCAGGGCGCGAACGTCGGCGGCCACAACAGCGAGGTCATCGGTATCGAGAACGAGGGCCTCTACAGCACGGTCGACGTGCCGCAGGCGCTCTGGGACTCGCTCGTCGGCCTGGTCGCCTACATCGCCCACCAGTACGGCATTTCGCCCGAATTCATCAAGGGCCACCGCGACTTCAACTCCACCGAGTGCCCCGGCCAGGTGCTCTACAACCGGCTGCCGGAGCTGCGGACGGCGGTCGGCCGCGTGCTCGGCGTCTCCGTGGCGCGCGCCGAGGCCGAGTGGCCGCTGCTGAAACCCGGGGACACCGGCAAGCAGGTCCAGCTGGCGCAGCGGTTCCTGCGCGCTTACGGGTACGACGTGCCGGCCGACGGCGTGTTCGGTAAGTCCACAAAGGACGCCGTGGCCGCGTTGTCCGTTCAGGCCGGGTTGCCGCGCCACACGTGCACCGCGACCAAGGTGACCGACGAGACCGGTTTCCTCGGCGCGGACGTCTGGCCGCTGATCGTGCCCTCGGACCGCTCCACGGCGGCTTGGCGGGCCGATCTCGCTAGCGCTTGAGGACCTGGCTCAAGAAGGCCTCGACGGCGCCCCGGTAGGTCTCCGGGGCCTCGTCGTGGGGCAGGTGCGCCGAACCCGGGACGATCAGGTGTTTCGCGCCCGGCACCCGTTCGGCGACGAGGGCTTGCTGGCCCGGCGGCATCGCCGTGTGCTCGCCCTCGACGAGCAGCAGCGGGCAGCGGATCGCGTCGACGACGTCCCAGTAGTCCCGCCTGCCCCATTCCGCGGCGATGACGTACAGGTCTTCGAGGTCGGCGACCAGGTGAAACCCGTCCTCGCGCTCCTCGACGCAGTCCGCGAAGTACTCGCCCGCGTCGCCGAAGAACTCGCGGACGTGGTCCAGTGACGCGAAGGGCACCGGCCAGCTCTCGAAGTACCCGCGCCACGTCTCGACGGTCCGGCCGCGCTGGTCCGGCGCGAAGTCCTCGGAGACGACCGCGCGCACCAGCTCCGGGTACTTCGCGGCGGTTGCCCACGCGTGCAGGCCGCCCATCGAGTGCCCGATGAGCACGGCCGGCCCGGCTTCCAGGGTCCGCAGCGCGTCGGCGACGTCGTCGGTGAACCGCTCGGTCGTCCAGGGGCCGACGCGCGGCGCGCTGCCGTGGCCGCGCGCGTCGAGGCCGTAGACCGCGCCGTAGGGCCGGAGCCACTCCGCGACTCGCGACCACGTGCGTGCGCGGCCCATCAGTCCGTGGAGCAGGACGATCGGCACACCGGTGCCGCCGAAACAGAGCACGCGGTCACCATAATGGCTGGTGCGGAACGTGACCGGGTGATCGCTTTCCATCACCTATGGTGGTGGGTATGCGCCGCCGACTCGCTGCCCTCGCCGTCTGCGCCGCGGTGGTTCTCGCCGCGGCGTGCAGCGGTGACGCCGTCACGGCGCCGCCCCCACCGCCGCCCCTGCACCCCACCCCGGGCGCGGCCGGTGCCGGTGATCCGTATTACCCGGACGACGGCAACGGCGGCTACGACGCCCTCGGCTACCAGGTGGGCGTGACGTACGACCCGCCGAGCGGCCACCTCGACGGCGACACGACGGTCACCGCGAAGGCCACCCAGGACCTCAGCCGGTTCGACCTCGACCTGCGCGGGCTGGACGTCCACAGCGTCGAAGTCGACGGGCAGCCGGCGCACTTCAGCCGCGAGAAGGCGTTCGAGCTGGTGATCACGCCGGCGGCGCCGATCCGCGCCGGGACGACGTTCCGCACGCGGGTGCACTACGGCGGCGACCCGGCGAAGACCCCGCACGACGGCGGCAGCGAGAACGGCTGGCAGCACTCGGCCGACGGCGGCGCGTACATGGTCGGCGAGCCGCACTCGGCGGCGTTCTGGTACCCGGTCGACGAAACCCCGCGCGACAAGGCGACGTTCACGCTGACCGCGCGCGTCCCGCCCGGCTGGACGGTCATCTCGAACGGCCGCGAAGGCCCGCCGGGGACGTGGACCGAGCCGAACCCGGTGGCGAGCTACCTGACGACGATCGCGATCGGCAAGTTCAGTGTCGACAGGTCGACATTGCCGGACGGCACCCCGGTCGTGAACGCGTATTCGCCGGGAGCGGAGGCCCGCCGCGCGATCGGCGACCGCCTGCCGGAGGTGCTCGGGTTCCTGAAGAGCAAGTTCGGGCCGTACCCGCAGTCGGCGGCGGGCGGGATCTTCCTGAACGAGGACGTCCGCTTCTCACTGGAGACGCAGACGCGGCCGACGTACGCGAAGTGGGCCGACCTGCCGACGCTGGTCCACGAGAACGCGCACGAGTGGTTCGGCGATTCGGTGTCGCTGCGCGAGTGGTCGGACATCTGCCTGAACGAGTGCTTCGCGTCGTACGCGCAGTGGCTGTGGGCCGAGCGCGAGGGCCAGAGCCTCGACGACCGCTACCGCGCGGCGATCGAGATCACCAGGGGCAGCACGGACTTCTGGGCGCAGAAGCTGGTCGGCATGGGCCAGGGCCACGAGTTCGAGGGCGTGTACAACAAGGGGATCTTGGCGCTGCACGCGCTGCGAAGGCAGATCGGCGACCCGTCGTTCGACCGCCTCCTGCACGACTGGCCGGCGCGGTATCGCCACGGGAACGCTTCTTGGGCGGATTTCGAGAAGCTGGCTTCGTCGGTGAGCGGGCAGAACTTGAGGGCGTTCTTCGACGAGTGGTTCAGGGGGACGAAGCTCCCCGCGGACGCCGACCTGTTCCCGGGTTCACTGCGCAGCTGAGCCCAGCAACGACCGCGTCAAGGCGCTCCTCGCGTCCTGCATCTCCCGCAGCGCCGTCGTCAGCTCCTCGTCGCCCACCACGACCTCCTCGTCCGGGCGGGTGGCCAGTGACCGCAGTGCCGCCCGGCGCAGCAGTTCCTTCGCGAACGACGCCGTCACCCCCTCCGTCGCCGCCACCACCGGGCCGAGGTCCGCCGTCAGCTTCAGCCCGCGCGCGTAGAGGCGCAGCAGCGCTTCCCGGCCCGCCGCGTCCGGCAGCGGGATCTCGACGGCCAAGTCGACCCGGCCCGGGCGGTCGGCCAGAGCCCGCTCCAGCGCGCCCGCGCGGTTGGTCGTCAGCAGGAATGTCACGTCCGCGTCGCCGCCCACTCCGTCCATCGCGTCGAGCAGCGTGAACAGCAGCGGGTGCGCGTCCGGGCCGAAGCTGCGGTCCTGCGCGATCAGGTCGACGTCCTCCACCACGACCACGCTCGGCTGCAGCCGCCGTGCCAGGGCCGCCGCCTTCGCCACGAACCGCATCGCCGTGCCGGTCAGGATGACCACCGTGGTGCCCGGCAGCCGGCTCATCAGGTACCGGACGGTGTGCGTCTTGCCGGTGCCGGGCGGACCGTGCAGCAGCAGGCCGCGCTTGAGGTGCTGCCCGGCCGCCAGCAGCCGCTCGCCGTGTTCGGCGATGCCGACCGTGTGCCGCTCGATCGCGTCGAGCACGCCCTCGGGGAGCACCACCTCCTCGCCGGTCAGCGTGGGCCGCGGCAGGAACGTCAGCAGGTCGTTGCCGCGGTTTTCGCTCGCCCCGAAGGCCAGCACCTGCCCGCGCAGGACGTCGTGGCGGGCCATCAGGCGCTCGACTCGGTCGCGCACCTCGGTCGCGATCGCCCGCGACGTCGCGAGCACTTCGAGCCGGGCCTCCAGTTGCCCCCACTGCGGGTTCGCGCCGCGGATCGCGAGCAGCACCGGCTCGCCGCCGGGCGCGCGCGTGCCGACGAGCCCGAGCTGCACCGCCTCCGTCGCGTCTTCGGGGCCGATCGCGGTCGTCGTGTAGTCGACCGAGCCGAGTTCGAACGTCCCCTGCTTGCGCGCGATCACGAGCATCCCGATCAGGTCCTCGTGCGTGCGCTGGCCGCCCGCGATGCCGAACCAGGCGACTTCCGTGCCGTGCTCGGCGAGGTACGCGTCGACCCCGCACTGGATGTTCGCGTGCTCCCACATCGGCCAGTTGCGGGTCACGACCACCACCCCCGGCAGCGGCCCCACGTGCCCGGTCACGCGGTCGATCAGCTCGTTGCCCGGACTCCCGGAGACGGAGTCCGCGGTCGCCCGGATGATGCGCTGCAAGTCGGCCGCGAGGTCCTGCTCGGTGCTCCCCATGTGATTCACAGTGGCACGGATCACAGGCCGCGGCCAACTAGGCTGTAACCCATGAGTGTCGTGAAGATCAACGCGATCGAGGTTCCCGAAGGCGCCGGCCCCGAGCTGGAGAAGCGGTTCGCGGCGCGGCTGCACTCCGTCGACCAGCAGCCCGGCTTCCTCGGGTTCGAGCTGCTGCGCCCGGTCTCCGGCGAGACGCGCTACTTCGTCTACACGAAGTGGGAGACGGAGGAGGCCTACCAGGCGTGGGCCAAGGGCGGGCCGGCCGCGGCGGCGCATTCGGGCGAGCGCGCCAAGCCCGTGTCCACCGGCGCCAACCTGCTGGAGTTCGAGGTCGTCCTCGGTTCGCAGCCGGGTGAGTGACGCCCTCGAGCGGGCCGCGGAGCTCCTGGACGGCGCCGGCGCGCTGCTCGTCTGCGCCGGCGCCGGGATGGGCGTCGACTCCGGGCTGCCGGACTTCCGCGGCGGCGAAGGGTTCTGGCGCGCGTACCCGCCGTACGCCCGGCTCGGGCTGCGGTTCGAGGAGCTGGCCGACCCGCGCCACTTCGCCGACGACCCCGAGCTGGCCTGGGGTTTCTACGGGCACCGGCTCGACCTGTACCGCAAGACCGTGCCGCACGACGGATTCCGGCTGCTGCTCGGTTCCGCGCCGTCCGTGCGCGTCTTCACGTCCAATGTGGACGGACAGTTCCAGAAGGCCGGTTTCGAGCACGTCGCCGAGGCGCACGGCTCGATCCACCACCTCCAGTGCCTTTCCCGCTGCACGGAAGACATCTGGCCGGCCTCCGGAACGACCGTCGTCATCGACGAAGAGACCATGCGGGCCGTGCCGCCGCTGCCGTCGTGCCCCCGGTGCGGCGGGCTCGCGCGGCCCAACATCCTCATGTTCGGTGACTACGACTGGGTTCCCGACCGCAGCCAGGTCCAGCTCGACGAGCTGACGGCGTGGCGGCGCACCGCGCGTGACCTCGTGGTGGTGGAACTCGGCGCGGGCCAGGCGGTCCCGACGGTCCGCCGCTACAGCGAACTGGCGAGCGCCGCGACGGGCGCGCTGATCCGGATCAACCCGCGTGAGCCGGAGATCCGCCACGGGCGCGGCGTGTCCATCGCCGCCGGGGCGCTCGACACGCTGACCGCACTCCTCGCTTAAGGCAGCCGGACTTCGGCGAACACCGCCCGGTGGTCGCTGCCCGCCACGTCGAACACGCGGTAGTCCTGGACCGCCGCCCGGTTGTCGACGACGACGTGGTCGATCGTCACCACCGGCGACGACGACGGCCACGTCGGCGTCAGCCCCGAGCCGCGCTCTTCCGCCGCGTCGTTGTAGCCGCGGGACAGCACCGTGCGGAACGCCGCGTGATCGAGTGTCGCGTTGAAGTCGCCCGCCAGGATGCGCAGGCCGTGCTCGCCCGCCGCGCGGGACAGGTCCTTGATCTCGCGCTCCCACTGCGGCGTGTCGACGTCCGGGGAGATCGGGTGGACGGCGACGATCTCCGCCACCACGCCGTCGCCGAGGTCGGCCTGCGCGCCCGGCTGCTTGGCCGCCGAATCACCCGTCAGGTTGACCTCCTTCAGCGGGAAGCGCGACACGATCCCCGAGCCGAACGCGCCGGGCGCCGGGTGCAGCACCCGGTACGGCAGCAGCTGGAACAACCCGGCTGCGGTCAGCCCGTCGACCACCCGCGGTGTCATTTCCACCAGGTTCAGCACGTCGATCCGCTGCTCGCGCACCAGGTCGACGACGGCTTTCGGGTCGGCCTGGCCGTAGAGCAGGTTCGAGGCGAGCACGCGCAGTGTCTTGCCGTGCACTTCGCGCTGGTCGCTCGCCGACAGCCGGGGCAGGACGAGCACGGCCAGCGCGACCGCCAGCACCAGCGCGACGCCGCCGATCCACCAGCGGCGCAAGGCCAGCGCCAGCCCGCCGAGCACCAGGCCCGCGACCGCGGCGAACGGCGTCAGCGCCAGCGCGGCCAGGGTGTACCAGCCGCCGTCGTAGCCGATCAGGCGCAGCGCGGCCAGTCCGGCCAGCGGCACCAGCGGCACCACCAACAGGGCCGTGACCAGCGGGTTCTTCCGCCGGACGCGCGTCTCTTCCGCAACCGTCATGGTGCCGAGTATGCCGAGGTGATCGCCGCGGGGCGCGGGCGCCGACAACTCCTCCACAAGATCTCCACCAGCGGCTGCCAGCCGCTGCCAGCGCGCTGTGCGCGTGCTGCCAGCGGCCCCCTCCACTCTGTCCTCAGAACGCGACAGCGAAGGAGGACGCCCATGTCGCACGCGATCCAGGCCGAGGGCCTGGTCAAACACTTCGGGGACACCAAGGCGCTGGACGGGGTGGACCTCGAGGTCCCGTTCGGCCAGGTCGTCGGGGTACTCGGGCCGAACGGCGCCGGCAAGACGACCGCCGTCCGGATCCTGGCCACCCTGATGAAACCGGACGCCGGCAGAGCCACCGTCGGCGGCTTCGACGTCGTCACCGACCCCGTGCGGGTCCGCAGCCTGATCGGGCTCACCGGGCAGTACGCGTCGGTGGACGAGGACCTCAACGGCATCGAGAACCTCGTCCTCATCGGACGGTTGTACGGCCACTCCCGCGCCCAGTCCAAGGCCCGCGCCACCGAGCTGATCGAGCGGTTCGAGCTGACCAAGGCGGCCAAGCGGCCGATCCGGACGTACTCGGGCGGCATGCGGCGGCGGCTCGACCTGGCCGCCAGCCTCGTCGGCCGGCCCGAGGTGCTCTACCTCGACGAGCCGACCACCGGCCTCGACCCGCACGCCCGCAACGAGGTCTGGGACGTCGTCCGCACCCTCGTCGCCGAGGGCGCCACGGTGCTGCTGACCACGCAGTACCTGGAAGAGGCCGACCAGCTGGCCGACAAGATCACCGTGTTCGACCACGGCCGCGTCGTCGCCGACGGCCGCGCCGACGAGCTCAAGCGCCGCGTCGGCGGCCAGACGCTGCAGGTCCGGCCGACCCAGCTGTCCGACATGGACGCCGTCAACCGGATCCTCGGCGACCTCTCCGGCGTCCGGCCGACCCGCGACGACACGACCGGCCTGCTCACCGCACCGGTCAACGACCCCGTCCTGCTGTCCACTTTGGTCCGCAAGCTGGACGAAGCCGGGATCACCGCCGACGAGCTGGCGCTGCGGCTGCCCAGCCTCGACGAGGTGTTCCTCGCCCTCACCGGGCACACCGCCGAACAGCCCACTGCGTCCTCTTCGGACAAGACCCTCGAAGGGAGCCTGGCATGACGACGCTGGCGCTCGACCGCCCGGCCCCGCCGCGGCACATCAGCCCCGCCAAGGGCTTCGGCCACGCGCTTTCCCTGGCGTGGCGCGGCATCCTGAAGATCCGCAAGAACCCCGAACAGCTCGCCGACGTCACCCTGATGCCGATCATCTTCCTGGTGATGTTCGTCTACCTGTTCGGCGGCGCGCTGTCCGGCTCGACCGACGCGTACCTGCAGATGGTCGTGCCCGGCATCATCGTGATGAACATCCTGCAGGCGTGCCTCGCGGTCGGCACGAACCTCAACACCGACATCACCAAGGGCGTGTTCGACCGGTTCCGCAGCATGCCGATCGCCCGGTCGGCACCGCTGATCGGCGCGGTGCTGGCGGACATCGTGCGCTACGTCGTCTGCCTGACGGTGCTGATGGTGGTGGCCACGATCATGGGCTACCGCATCGCGACCAGCCCAGCCGAGTTCGCGGTGGCGATCCTGCTCGCGCTCGCGTTCGGGCTGTGCTTCTGCTGGGGCTCGGTGTTCGTCGGCATGGTGATGAAGTCGCCGGGGTCGGCGCAGGCCTTGATGTTCGTCTTCATCATGCCGCTGACGTTCGGCAGCAACGTGTTCGTGCAGACGTCCACGATGCCGGGCTGGCTGCGGGCGTGGGCGGACATCAGCCCGGTCAGCCTGATGGCGAACGCGCTGCGCGGCCTGATGAACGGCGGCGCGGTCGCCGGCCCGCTGGCCGGGGCGCTCGCCTGGATGGCAGGCGCGGTCATCGTGTTCTTCCCGCTGGCGACTTGGGCTTACCGCCGGCGGGTCTGAAAGGCGCGCGACACGGGGGTGACCCGCGCCAGGGGAGGTCGTGAGTGAGGAACAGCGCTGGAGCACTGTTCCTCACTCACGACCGATTTCGTCGAGGAGCCGGGCGATTGTGTCCTTTTTGGACATCGCGCGGGCTTCTTCGTAACGCTCGCCGTAGTCCGGCAGGGCCGCGCGCAGGTCCTCGATCAGCGCCCGCACCTCGGGGCTGCCGAGGTCGAGCCGGCCGCGGACGACGGCGGAGGCCGCGAGCACCCGCGCCGCCTCCTCCGGACGGCCCTGCGCCGCGCGGACCATCGCCAGCAGTTCCACCGAGCCGGCCAGGTCCGGCATGTCGCCGCGGCGGTTCGTCGCTCGCATCGCCACGGCCACATGGGATTCGGCCTCGTCCGCACGGCCTTCGGCCAGCAGGATCCGGGCTTCGAACGCGTGGATGAACTCGTCGCCGATCCCGCCGGGGAACCAGTCGTCGCCGCCGAACGCGGCGACGCGGTCGAGCAGCCTCCGCGCTTCGCCCAGCTCGCCGGTGCGCAGCAGCAGCTCCAGCCGCCCGAACATCAGGATCGCCCGCTGCTGCGGGTTCGTGATGCCTTCGCCGTAGCGCTCGGCCGCCTCCTGGTCGCGCCACGCACCCTCGAAGTCCCCGGTCCGCGCCCGCTCGACGGCCAGCCGCCACCAGTGCTGGACGGCGTCCTCGTGCGAGCGCAGCTCCATCGAGAGCGCCAGGCCCTGCTGGTAGATCTCGATGGCCTCCGCGCTCTTGCCGTCCTGCGACAGCGCGTACCCCTTGAAGCTCAACGTCATCGCGATGCCCCAGCGGTCGCCGACCTCGGCGAACCCGGCGTGGGCCAGGTCGCGCGCCCGGTCCGCGCCCGCCACGTCACCCGCGTCGTCGAGCAGGAAGCTCTCCACCCAGTGGCCGCCCGCCCGGGTCCACGGATCGGGGTGCTGCGCGGCCCGGCGCACTTCGCGCACGGCGACCTCGCGGTCACCGCCGAGGAACGCCAGCATCGGCAGCGCCACCGCGAGGCCGGGGTAGCGGTCGACGGCGTCCGTCCGCACGCACTCGTCGACCAGCCGCAGGATCTCGGCCTGGTCCGAACGCACCGGGATCGCGTCCATGAGGTAGATCAGCGCGCCGTAGGCGGCCGCCGCCGCGGGCGGCAGCCGGTCGCCGAACTCGAGCGTCTCACGCAGCAGCCCGCCGACCCGGCCGCCCTGGCCGAGGATGGTGAAGTACCAGAACATCCCGTCCAGCAACGCGACCGCGTTGTCCACATCGGACATCTCGATCGCGCCGCGCAGGGCCGCGACCATGTTGTCGCTCTCGGCCTCGAACGCATCGATCGCCTTCAGCTGCTCGCCGGTGCGCAGGGTGGGCTCCAGATCCCGCGCGAGGCCGGCGTAGTACGACGCCATGGCCCGGCGCGTCCGGTCGTGCTCGCCCGACTCGACCAGCCGCTCGGTGGCGTACGCGCGCAGCGTCTCCAGCATCCGGTACCGCGGCTCGCCGCGGCCGCCATCGACCGTGTCCACAATGGACTTCTCGACCAGGCTGCCGAGGACGTAGGGGACGTCGGCGGCGGGCAGCAGCTCGTCCGCGCAGACGGCTTCGATCGGTTCCAGCTCGGCGCCGCCGGCGAACACCGCGAGCCGCCGGGCCAGCACCAGCTCGGCCTCGGTCAGCAGGTCCCAGCTCCACTCGACAACCGCGCGCAGGGTCCGCTGCCGCGGCAGCGCCGTGCGGCTGCCCGAGGTCAGCAGCCGGAACCGGTCGCCGAGCCGCCCGGCGATCTGCGCCACGGTCATCGACCGCAACCGCGCCGCGGCCAGCTCCAGCGCGAGCGGCATCCCGTCGAGCCGGCGGCAGATCTCGCCCACGTGGTCCACAGTGGACTCGTCGAGGACGAAGTCGGGGCGGACGGCGGCCGCGCGGTCGAGGAACAGCCGGGCCGAGTCGAGCTCGGCCGCCTCCGCGGGCGCGGCGCGCTCGGCGGGCACCGGCAACGGGCCGAGCGGGCAGAGCGCTTCCCCGGTGATCGCGAGGGGCTCGCGGCTGGTGGCCAGGATCCGCAGCCGCGGCGCCCGCTGCAGCAGTTCGTCGGCCAGCCGGGCGGCGGCGTCGACGACGTGCTCGCAGTTGTCCAGCACCAGCAGCGCTTCGGCGCCGCCGAGCACTTCGAGGGCCTGCTCGACGGGGTCGAGCGGGCGGCGGATCTCGGTGTCGGTGCTGCGGATGTCCCGGACCTCCAGCGCGCCGAGCAGTGCGCCGCCGAGGTCGTCGGGGTCGCGCACGCCCGCCAGTGCGGCGAACCAGACCCGGCCTTGCTGGTGCGCCGGGTGCCGCGACGCCGTTTCGGTGGCCAGCCGCGTCTTGCCCGCCCCGCCGGGCCCGGTCAGGGTGACCAGCCGGGCGCCGCCGAGCAGCTCGGCCAGCAGCTTGAGCTCGTCGTCGCGGCCGACGAACGTGGTGAGCCGGGTCGGCAGCCGGTCGGTCACCGGCGACCGCGGCGCGAACTCGCCGCGCAGCGCGGCCAGGTGGATTTCCTGCAGCTCGGCCGACGGGTCGACGCCGAGCTGGTCGGCCAGGGTGCGGCGGATTTCCGAGTAGACGCCCAGCGCCTCCGACTGCCGGCCGGCCGCGCAGAGCGCCCGGATCCGCAGCCCGGCCAGCCGCTCGCGCAGCGGGTCGGCGTCGGCCGCGGCGGTCAGGTCGGCGAGGACGCCGGCGTGCTCGCCCAGCCGGATCAGGGCGTCGAAGCGGTCTTCGGCCGCTTCGGCCCGCAGGTCGGTGAGCCGGCGGGCGGGAGCCGCCGCGAACGGCGCGTCGAGGACGTCGGCGAGCGCACCGCCCTGCCAGAGCGCGAGGGCGTCGGCGAGCAGCTCGGCCGCGTGGGCGTCCCGGCCCGCGGCCAGCTCGCGGCGGCCGTCGGCGGCGAGCCGTTCGAAGCGCTCGGCGTCGACGTCTTCGCGCCCGATCGCCAGCCGGTAGCCGCCCGGCCCGGATTCGACCGCCACGGGCAGCGCTTTCCGCAGCCGCGAGACCAGGGACTGCAGGGCGTTGGCCGCGTCGGCGGGCGGTTCGCCGCCCCAGAGGCCATCGACGAGCGCGTCGGCCGGGACCGCGCGCCCGGCGTCCAGCGCGAGCCGGGCCAGGAGCATGCGGAGGCGGGCGCCACCGATGTCGATCGGCGTGCCGTCGTCGTTCACCGCTCTCAGCGGGCCCAGCAGCGCAACGCGCATGCGTCCAGCTTTCCAGACGACACCCCCATCGCGGGGCGGGCCGACGTAAGTGCTGATTATCCCGACAAAAAAGGCAAATCACGCGGAGGCATGCACTCGCGGCGATACGTTGCGGGCGAGGTCCATCCGATACGGACAGGAGCGTTCATGAGGGGACAGAAACCGGCCGTGGTCGCGGCCGCCGTGGTCGCCAGCCTCTGCCTCGGCACCGGCGTCGCCGCGGCGGGCGACGGCTGGGGCCCGGCGCGGCCAGGCAGCGACGGCGCCGGGGACAGCTACTACCCGCAGGACGGCAACGGCGGCTACGACGTCGCCGACTACAACCTCAAGGTCGGCTACGACCCCGCGTCGCACCAGCTCACCGGGAACCAGGACATCGCCGCGCGGGCGACCCAGTCGCTCAGCTCGTTCAACCTGGACCTGCACGGCCTGACCGTCGACTCGGTGAAGGTCGACGGCCGGAGCGCGACGTTCGCCCGCACCGGCGACCACGAGCTCGTCATCACGCCGGCGCGCGCCCTGCGGCGAGGCCAGAACTTCCAGGTCAAGATCGCCTACCACGGTGTCCCGGCGCCGATCAGCGACCCGGCGCTCGGCAACAACGGCTGGCAGTACGCCCAGGCGGGCGGCGCGTTCGTCGCCGGCGAGCCGAAGTCGGCGACCACCTGGTACCCGGTCAACGACACCCCGCTCGACAAGGCCACGTTCCACCTCGCGATCACCGTGCCCGACGAGTGGGGCGTGATCGCGAACGGCCGCGAGAAGCCGTCGATCAAGACGCCGGCCGGCACCACGCACGTCTGGGCCGAGGAAACGCCGATCGTGCCGTACATGACGACGGTCGCGATCGACAAGTGGACCTTCGACCGGCAGAAGCGCAAGGACGGGACGCCGATCGTCAGCGCGTACGCCCCCGGCGTCCCCGACTCGACGAAGCAGGCCGAAGCGCGGCTGCCGGAGATCCTCGACTTCCTCGAGTCGAAGTTCGGCAAGTACCCGATCGACGCGGCGGGCGGCATCTTCCTCAACGAGCAGATCGGTTTCTCGCTGGAGACGATGAGCCGGCCGATCTACTCCGCGGGCTGGGCCGGCACGGTCCCGACGATCGTCCACGAGAACGCCCACCAGTGGTACGGCGACTCGGTGGCCGTGTCGCACTGGCGGGACGTCTGCCTCAACGAGTGCTTCGCCTCCTACGCCACGTGGCTGTGGGACGAGGCCAAGGAAGGCGTCGACCTGAACAAGCAGTACGCCGACGACGTCAAGAAGGCGTCGGCGACGTTCTGGAACGGCAAGCTGTACGACATGGGCGCCGGCAAGGAGTTCACGTACGTGTACTCGAAGGGCCCGATGATGCTGCACGCGCTGCGCAACTACGTCGGGCAGGCGGCCTTCGACCGGGTGCTGAAGACCTGGCCGGCGCTGCACCGCGACGGGAACGCGAGCATGCAGGAGTTCCAGCGGTACACCGAGCTCGTCGCGCACAAGAACCTGCAGGGGTTCTTCGACGCGTGGGTGTACGGCGCCGGCAAGCCCGCCGACCAGTACCTCTTCCCGGGTGGGCTGAAGCCCGCCGCTTGATCCCGTGGTTCGTGAAGGCCACCCTGCGGTCGTAGGGTGGCCTTCACGGCGTTGCGGGGAGGTTCGATGGCCAAGGTGCTGATGACGGGGTTCGCGCCGTTCGGCGGCGAGCGGGTGAACCCGTCCTGGCAAGCGGTTTCGCTGCTCGGCGCGCGCCGGGACGACATCGCGGCCGTCGAGCTGCCGTGCGAGTTCACCGCTTCACTGCCCGCGCTGCGCGCTGCCGTCGAAGAGCACCGGCCGTCGCTGGTGGTGTGCGTCGGCCAGGCGGGCGGCCGGCTCGAGGTGACCCCGGAGCGCGTCGCGATCAACCTGGTCGACGCCCGCATCCCGGACAACGCGGGCGAGCAGCCGGTGGACGTCCCGGTGGTCCCGGACGGCCCGGCGGCGTACTTCACGACGCTCCCGGTGAAGGCGTGCGTGGCGGCGATCCGCGCGGCGGGCGTGCCGGCTTCGGTGTCCCACACCGCGGGGACGTACGTGTGCAACCAGGTCTTCTACGGGCTGATGCACCTGCTGGCGGAGTTCCCGGGGGTGCGCGGCGGGTTCGTGCACGTCCCGTTCAGCCCGGAGCAGGTCGCGGCCTCCGGCACGGCCGCGCCGTCGCTGGGGGTGGACCGGATCGCCGACGCGCTGGAAGCGTTGGCGGACACGGCGTTGACGACGGCGGAGGACATCGCGGTCACCGCGGGCGCGGAACATTGATCATCCTCGTGATCTGACGCACACCACCTCCGAATCCCCCTGTCGGGCGACCGAACGGTGTTTACATGTCCGGACGCCTGCCCGGAAGAAGAGGTGACGATGATCGGGTTCGAGACCGACCTGCAGGATCTGCGCGACTCCGCCCGCGCTGTGGCCGGCGCCGCCGACGCCGCGGAAGCCGCGTCGAACGGCCTGCGCGGGACCGACGTGCCGGTTTCCCCGGACGGCGGCGGCTTCTTCGGCGGCATCACCGGAATGCTGCCCGTGCGGAACGCCTTCGGCCGGTCGCTCGGGATGCCGGCGGTCGCCAAGGCCTACGACGACCACCTGGCGAAGATCCAGAAGCTGGTCGCGCAGCTGCACCAGACCACCGCGGACACCAGCCACGCGCTGATGCGGGTCGCGGAGCTGTACGAAAAGGCCGACGAGGACTCGAAGCAACGCGTCAACCGCGCGGCCGCGGGCCTGGAAGCGAACTGAGGGAACGATGGACGGCTACTTCGACACCGGCCTCGACGCCGAACCGATGTCCAGCGGCGACGACCGCCGCGCGGAGCTCCTCGAAGGGGTCTCCGCGGACCTGCTGGACGGCGCGAACGCCGCGCTGGACGCCATCGACGTGCTGCGGACGACCGACTTCCTGCTGTTCGGCTTCGACAACTCCAACGAGAACGTCCGGAAGATGCAGGACGAGATCGCCGGGGTCTACCGCGAGTTCTCCGACGCCGACATCGACCACGAGTCGGCCAGCGGCCTGCAGCACCTGATCATGGGCCACGACGCCGTCTGGAAGGAGCTGCAGCGCGACTCGAAGCCGAAGCTCGACGACGCCCGGCAGTTCCTCGAGGTGTGGCGCGGCTCGGCGGCGAACGCCGTCAAGGCCTACCTCAACGATCTCGCCGACACCTTCACCCAGGTCGAAACCAAGATCACGGTGCTGGAAAGCGACCTGGTCGCGGCGCGCGAGGCCATCGCGTCGGCCCGGGAGGACCTGAACAGCCTCGGCACCACGTTCAAGCAGACGGCCGAGGACTACAAGAAGGAACAGGACCGCAAGCGCGCGTCGGCGGGGTCGAAGGTGCTCGCGGCGACGTTCGCGGGCGCGGTCACCGGGCTGCTCGCCGTGGCCACCGGCGGAGCGGGCGCCGCCGCGGGCGCGTCGATCTTCACGGCGGCCAACGGCGCGCTGGTCGCCGGCAACGCCGCGGGTGGCGCGATCACCGCGATGGTGGCCAACCAGGCCGAGATCAAGGGCGACAACGCCATGGACCTGTACAGCAGCTTCATGGACAGCGCGGGCAAGATCCGCGACGCGGCCGGCGAAGCGGCCCAGACGCTCGCGGACCGCATCGGCGACGAAGCCGTCGACCTGCCGAAGATCCCCGACGCGCCGGACGTCAGCCCGGGGTCGAGCTTCGACCCGTCGAACTTCGAAACCGACCACACTTCGCGACAGACCGAGAAGAACGTGCGCGACGCGAACGTCGACATCGCGCCCGACGGGCAGGTGTCGAGCGGCGCCACGCACGCCGGGAGGCTGGATGGTTGACCGCGAGGGCCTGCTCGCCGAGCTGTCCGCGCTGTCGGCGACCGCGACTTCCGCCGACGGCGCCGTTTCGCTGGCCGTCAACACCGACGGCGTGCTGACGCAGTTGCAGTTCACCGACGCCGTGTCGGGGATGGCGCCGGCCGAGATCGCGGACGTCGTGCTGCGGACGTACGTCGACGCGCAGCGGGAGTCGGCGAAGCGGACCGCGCAACTGCTGGCGCAGGTCGGCACCGGCGGCTACCTGATGGACCGGCTGCGCTGGCGGGCGCAGTTCGAGCCGGCGCCGCCCCCGGCTCCGGCTCCTGTTCCCGCTGCTGCTGCTTCGCCGTCGCAGGACGACGTCGTGCTGAAGGACCGGTCTTCGGACGCCCCGCCCACCGCGCCACCGGCCGGGCCGGTCGGGGACGACGACTGGTACGGCAAGGGCATGCGGCTCGACAAGGCCTGGTGAGTTGATCAGCCCTGGCTGACGAGCACGACAACGGTGACGACGACGGTGACGGCGGAGAGCACCACCAGCGCGACGAGCCACGGATTGATACCCCGGCGCTTCGCCGGCGCCGGCGGGTACCGGACCGCTTGCGGTTGCTGCCACGGCTGGGGCCGCGGCGGCGCCACGGGCGGGCGGACCGGCGCGAAGGCGGGCACGGTGAGGTCGGAGGTGCTGCCCAGCGGAACGTGGTGCAGCCCGAAGGCGACGGCCGTCTCGGGCTGGTCCTGCGTGGTCGGCGTGACGCCGAGCTGGCGCGCGAGCAGCGTGGCCAGCAGCGGCATCCGGCTCGGGCCGCCGACGAGGTAGACCCCGGCGAGCTGCGCGGGGCTCAGCCCGGCGCGGCGGATCGTCGCGCCGAGCAGTTCGGCGCTGCGGAGCAGGCTGGGCCGCACCAGCGCTTCGAGCTCGTCGCGGCTGACCAGGACGTCCCCGAACGGCTCGGGCATCGGCACGTGGGTCTGCGTGTGGCGGGAAAGGCTTTCCTTGGCGTCCCGGACGTCCTGCAGCAGCGCGCGCCGGGTGCGGCGGTCCGCGGTGGACTGCGGGCGGAGGAGCCGTTGCCACTGCTCGGGATCGGCGTGCGAGACCGAGCGTCCGATGTGGACGAGCAGCGCCTGGTCGATGTCGAGGCTGCCGAGGTCGGGCAGGCCGTCCTCGGCGAGCACGGCGAAGCCCTGCTGCGACACGCCGACGACGGCGCAGTCGAAGGTGCCGGCGCCGAGGTCGTAGACGCCGATGGGCCCGGCGAGCCGGTGGCCGATGCTGGCGTAGTGCGCGGCGGCGGCGACCGGTTCCGGGATCAGCCGGACGTCGCCGAGCCCGGCTTTGGCGGCGGCGGTGCGAACGGCGTCCTGCCGGGTGGCGCCCCAGCCGGCGGGGTGCGAGATCCGCGTCTGCCCGGCCGGGCGGCCGAGCTGCCGTTCGGCCTCCTCGCCGATCCGCCGCAGGACGGCGGCGAAGGCATCGGTGACGTGGACTTCCGTGCCACCGAGATCGAGGGTGCCCTCGTCGATGCGGCGCTTGGGGTTGGGTTCGAAGCGGCTGGGGTCGAGCCGCGCCCGCCGTTCGGCGTCCTGGCCGACGACCAGGAGGCCGTCGTCGTTGACGAAGACGGCGGAGGACATCGTGACGGACCCGTCGACCTCGAGGGCCCGCGGGCCACGCCCGAAGGCGGAGAGGACCCCGACGGTGCTGGAGGTCCCGAAGTCGATCGACAGCACGTCCACGCGGATTCCCCTCCCAAGGTCCGCGGGCATCGTCTCATGCGCCCCGAACGCCGAAGGGCGGCTCCCCTGCCGGGGAACCGCCCTCCTGACGAACTGCTTCAGCCGATCACTCGCCTTCGGCTTCGCCCTGCTCCTCGTGGCCCGCGCCGATGCTGACCGGCGGCGCGTCCGGGACCGACGACGGCTTGCGCTCACCACGGAAGGTGAACCGGGCCTGGTCGTCCTTGTCCTCGGGGTTGCCGCTCCAGCCCTCGACGTCGACCAGGATGATCTGGCCGGGCTCGACCTCGCCGAAGAGGATCTTCTCCGACAGCTGGTCCTCGATCTCGCGCTGGATCGTGCGGCGCAGCGGCCGGGCACCGAGCACGGGGTCGAAGCCGCGCTTGGCCAGCAGCGACTTGGCCTTCGCCGTCAGCTCCAGCTCCATGTCCTTGGCCTTGAGCTGCGTCTCGACGCGGCCGATCATCAGGTCGACCATCATGATGATCTGTTCCTGCGTCAGCTGGTGGAACACGATGATGTCATCGATCCGGTTCAGGAACTCCGGGCGGAAATGCTTCTTCATTTCCTCGTTGACCTTCTGCTTCATCTTCTCGTACCGGGTGCCGGTGTCGTTGGACCCGGCGAACCCGAGCGAGACGGACTTCGAGATGTCCGACGTGCCCAGGTTGGACGTGAAGATGAGGACCGTGTTCTTGAAGTCGACCGTGCGGCCCTGACCGTCGGTCAGGCGGCCGTCCTCCAGCACCTGCAGGAGCGTGTTGTAGATCTCCTGGTGGGCCTTCTCGATCTCGTCGAACAGGACCACCGAGAACGGCTTGCGACGCACCTTCTCCGTCAGCTGGCCGCCCTCTTCGTAGCCCACGTAGCCCGGAGGGGCACCGAAGAGCCGCGAAGCGGTGTAGCGGTCGTGGAACTCACCCATGTCGATCTGGATGAGCGCGTCGTCCTCGCCGAACAGGAACGAGGCCAGCGCCTTGGACAGCTCGGTCTTACCGACACCGGACGGGCCGGCGAAGATGAACGAGCCCGACGGGCGCTTCGGGTCCTTCAGACCGGCACGCGTACGGCGGATCGCCTGCGAGACGGCCTTGACCGCGTCCTCCTGGCCGATGATGCGCTTGTGGAGCTCTTCCTCCATGCGCAGCAGCCGGGTGGTCTCCTCCTCGGTCAGCTTGAACACCGGGATGCCGGTCCAGTTGGCCAGCACCTCCGCGATCTGCTCGTCGTCGACCTCGGCGACGACGTCGAGGTCGCCGTCCTTCCACTGCTTCTCCCGCTCGCCCTTCTGGCCGAGGAGGGTCTTCTCCTCGTCACGCAGGCGGGCGGCCCGCTCGAAGTCCTGCGCGTCGATCGCGGACTCCTTGTCGCGGCGGACGTTCGCGATCTTCTCGTCGAACTCGCGCAGGTCCGGCGGCGCGGTCATGCGGCGGATGCGCATCCGGGCGCCGGCCTCGTCGATCAGGTCGATCGCCTTGTCCGGGAGGAACCGGTCGTTGATGTACCGGTCCGCCAGGGTCGCGGCGGCGACCAGCGCCGAGTCGGTGATCGAGACGCGGTGGTGCGCCTCGTACCGGTCGCGCAGGCCCTTGAGGATCTCGATCGTGTGCTCCAGCGAGGGCTCGCCGACCTGGATCGGCTGGAACCGGCGCTCGAGGGCGGCGTCCTTCTCGATGTACTTGCGGTACTCCTCGAGCGTGGTCGCGCCGATCGTCTGCAGCTCACCGCGGGCGAGCATCGGCTTCAGGATCGAAGCCGCGTCGATCGCGCCCTCGGCGGCACCCGCCCCGACCAGCGTGTGCAGCTCGTCGATGAACAGGATGATGTCGCCGCGGGTCTTGATCTCCTTGAGCACCTTCTTCAGGCGCTCTTCGAAGTCACCGCGGTAGCGGGAGCCGGCGACCAGGGAGCCCAGGTCCAGCGTGTAGAGCTGCTTGTCCTTGAGCGTCTCGGGCACCTCGCCCTTGACGATGCTCTGCGCGAGGCCCTCGACGACGGCGGTCTTGCCGACGCCGGGCTCGCCGATGAGCACCGGGTTGTTCTTGGTCCGGCGGGACAGCACCTGCATGACCCGCTCGATCTCCTTGCCGCGCCCGATGACCGGGTCGAGCTTGCCCTCGCGGGCCAGCACGGTCATGTTGCGGCCGAACTGGTCGAGCACCAGCGACGAGGACGGGGTGCCCTCGCCACGGCCGCCGGAGCCGGTCTCGGTCGACTCCTTGCCCTGGTAGCCCGAGAGCAGCTGCAGCACCTGCTGGCGGACCCGGTTGAGGTCCGCACCCAGCTTGACCAGGACCTGCGCGGCGACGCCCTCGCCCTCGCGGATCAGGCCCAGCAGGATGTGCTCGGTGCCGATGTAGTTGTGGCCGAGCTGCAGCGCTTCGCGCAGCGACAGCTCCAGCACCTTCTTGGCCCGCGGCGTGAAGGGGATGTGCCCGCTCGGGGCCTGCTGGCCCTGGCCGATGATCTCCTCGACCTGCTGGCGGACGCCCTCAAGCGCGATACCCAGCGACTCCAGCGCCTTGGCGGCGACACCCTCACCCTCGTGGATCAGACCCAGGAGGATGTGCTCGGTGCCGATGTAGTTGTGGTTGAGCATCCTGGCCTCTTCTTGAGCCAGGACGACCACCCGCCTCGCGCGGTCGGTGAACCTCTCAAACATGTGCACTCCCTCGACTGCTGCGCCGGCGGCCCGTTTCCATCGTGCTTTCACCGCGATGGATTCAGCACCGTGAGACCACTCTAGTAGCCAAGTGGTCGCGCTGGCGTACCACTGGGGCTCTTCGTGGCCTTTTCCGCACCCGGACGTGGGGTCTTCCGGGTGCTTCCATCTTCAGGTTGCCCTGCACCTTTACGTCAACCCCAACGTGCGGGGGGCCACCCGGATTCCGCCGTTCGCGCGGTGTCCGCTCACCGCGAACAGTCCGCAAGCTGGAAGTGCCGGTTTCGAGCGCCACCCGATTGGCGCAGTACGGTGGACCCTGTAAGGTTAGGCACGCCTAATCCGTTCCGGCTGCCGAGGAGGGCCGCGACCTGAGCCAGCAGCGGTCCTTCCGTGACGCACGCGAGGTCGGAGACGGCCTCGCGTCGTCGCTCCTGCGGGTCTCCGGCCTGCAGGAACGCACCGAGCTGCGCCGGGACGTCCCGGCGGGCTGGATCCGCTGCTCGGAGCTGCTGGAGACGCCCGCGTACTTCGACGAGTGGCGCGCGCTCCTCGGCGACTGGCTGCTGCGCGAGCACTCCTCGGCACCGCCTCGCACGACGGCGAGCTGGGTGATGACGTGGTACCTGCACGTCCCGGCGTACGTGGGGGCGCTGCTGCTGCACCACGAGCGGCGGGTGCCGTCGCTGAAGCCGGCGGAGCTGGCGTTCCGGCTGGCGGACGACCGCCCCCACCCGGACGGCATGGCGCTGCTGGGTGACGCGTTCCACTGCCTGCCGACGGACCCGGGCTCGGCCCGCCCGGAGGCGACGGTGGTCCGCGACGAGCGGGCGCTGGCGGCGGTCCTGCGAGCCCGCTACCTGGCCCACGCGGCCGAGTTCGTCCGGGCGTACGCCCCGGCGGCCGGGCTCGGCCGCCGCATGCTCTGGGCCGCGGCGACCGACGCACTGGAGAACTCACTGTGGTGGGCGGGCCGCCAGGGCGGAACACCGGAGGCGGAGGGCGCGGGCGTCGCCGACGCGGCGTTGGTCCTGGACGCGCGGTACCCACCGCTGACGTCGGCGTCGACGCTGCGCCTGACCGAGGGCCCGGAGGGCCACCGCGAGTGGTCCCGGCGCCGCGAGAGCTGCTGCTTTTCGTACTTGCTACCGGCCGAGTCGGAGTGCGACGGCTGCCCGCGCACCTGCGCCCGGTAGCCCCAGGCCCCCACAGACAGCCCCGCCCATCCCTGGGGGGCGTCCCCGTCCCAGTCTATCGGCGCCCCCCGGCAAAACCGGCCGATCGCCATCCCGAGCGCCGAAGCTGTCCACATCCGGGCGCCCCTGTGGACAACAGTCACCGCGTGCCGTCGAGGATCACGTGGATGTCGCCGGTGGCGGGGGCGGTGATGGGCTTCGCGCAGGTAGCGGCAGGCGATGGCGAGGCGAACCCAGCGCAAGACCAGCACCGCCTGCCGATACGCGGTCTGCGCCCGTGTTCCCGCGGCGGATGCCGAACTGAACAACCCCGTCGGGGCACCCGGGTCACCGCGTCCAGGCCGGATCCCGCCCCGAAGCCCCCAGCGCTCGCTCCAGCGGCGAGGCCGAAGCCACCTCCACCGCCGGCCCGTACACCCCCATCGACCGCGCCTGGTCGCCCATGGCCACCGCGGACTCGTACACCGCCGAAGCCGCCTCGGGCGCGCACCGCAGTTCCTGGCCGCCCGCCCGGGCCAGGTCCCAGCCGTGCAGGACGAACTCCCCCAGCACCATGGCACCGACCACCGGCGCCGGAAGCGGCGAGGAGCCCAGGGCCGTCGTGCCTTCCCACGCCGCCGGGCTCTCGAAGACGTCCACCAGCGTCTCCGTCTGCTTCTCCAGCGCCGCGAGCCAGTCCCCGGTCACCAGCCCCGCCGAAGCCTCCGCGGAAGCCGGCACCGGCGGGTCCTCGCGGCGCCCGGCGGCGAGCAGCAACGGCCCCCAGTACAAGAGGTGGTTGAGCAGCCCGCGGACGTCGTAGCCCGCGCACGGCGTCGGGGCGGACAGGTCGTCCGCCGCGTGGGCGACCCGGAGGAACTCGGCCGCGGCGGGCCGGATGAGCGAGGCGTTCATCCCCCGATCCCAGCCGGGAACGGCCGGGCCGTCTTGAAGGAACGCGACAGCTACCGTTGGCCCGTGAGCGAGCACCGGATCCCGCGCGGCATCGTGGCCGAGGCCACCGCGCGCACGATGTTCACGCTGACCCGGTACGCACCGGCGCCCGAACTGGCGGAATTCGTCGAATACCACTGGGTGCTGCACTGGGACCTGCGCGGCAAACCGGCCCACGACCAGCGCGTACTGCCGAACCTCGCGGTGCACGTCACGTTCTTCCCCGGCGCGTCCGGCGTCCACGGCCCGGCGCACGACGTCTTTTCCCACCGCCTCGAAGGCCGCGTCCAAGGCTTGGGCGTGCGTTTCCGGCCCGGGTGCTTCCGCGCGTTCCTCGGTGGCCCGGTGAGTGACATCGCCGACCGCGCTGTCCCGCTCGTGGACGTTTTCGGCCGTAAGGCGATCGAAGCCGCGGAATCGGTGCAGAACGCGGCGGACGACGCGCAAATGGTCCGCGCGATCGACAACTTGCTGATCGCAAATCCCGTCGAGCTCTCGCCCGCCGCGCGACGGGCCGCCGAGGCCGTGGAATCAATCGCGCGGGACCCGGGAATTACCCGGGTGGCGCAACTGTGCGCGGATACTGGACTAACCACCCGGTCCGTACAGCGGTTGTTCGCCGAACACGTCGGGTGCACCCCCAAGTGGGCGATCCGGATATACCGCCTCAACGACGCCGCGCAGCGGATCACCACCGAAGGTGAGCCGGATTACGCCGGACTGGCGGTTCGGCTGGGCTATAGCGACCAGTCGCACTTCATCCGCGATTTCCGCGCGGTGACGGGCCTGCCTCCCGCGGAGTACGCCCGTGCGGCGCGGGCGGACCGCGAACGGGCGCCGGAGGACGACCGGACATGAAGAAAGCCGCCGGGCGAATTCGCCCGGCGGCTTCGGCCGCATCCCGCTTCGAGGAGATTCCGGCCGGCCCGGTGACCTGCGTACACCCGGGCCGGCGGAAGGGACCTCAGTTCTTCTTGTGGTAGGCGTCGACGACCTCGGACGGGATCCGGCCCCGGTCCGAAACCGCGTAACCGTTCTTGCGCGCCCAAGCCCGAATGGCCTGGTTCTGCTCGCGGTCGACGGCGGCCGGGCGGGACGGGCCCTTGCCCGCGACCGGACGCACCGAAGCGCGCTTGCGCCCACCCGCACGACGGGCGTGCTCGACGTACTGGGCGAGCGCGTCCCGCAGCTCCTCGGCGTTTTCCGAAGAGAGGTCGATCTGGTAGCTGACGCCGTCCAATCCGAACTCGACGGTCTCTTCCGCCTCGCTGCCGTCCAGGTCGTCGACCAGCGAGACGAGCACCTTCTGTGCCATCGATTCCTCCTGCGGGGACTTGCGCAATGATCTGGTTACGGGGCGAGCCCCGGACAGAAGACTTTGTCTAGAACATTAGTACCCGCTTCTGGAGGGCAGCGCAAATCTCATATGGATAACCGACACGGCCGGGTTATTCGGGTCGCACGAGCGGGAAGAGGATCGTCTCCCGGATACCGAGACCGGTCAGCGCCATCAGGAGCCGGTCGATCCCCATTCCGACACCGCCGCTGGGCGGCATTCCGTACTCCAGGGCACGGAGGAAATCCTCGTCGAGCCGCATGGCTTCGCTATCGCCCTGCGCGGCCAGCCGGGACTGTTCGGTGAGCCGTTCCCGTTCGACGACCGGATCGACCAGCTCGGAGTATCCGGTGGCGAGTTCGAATCCGCGCACGTAGAGGTCCCACTTCTCGGCGACGCCCGGCCGCGAGCGGTGCTGCCTCGTCAATGGCGACGTCTCCAGCGGAAAATCACGCACAAACGTCGGGGCGTGCAGGTGATCTCCGACGAGGTGTTCCCACAGTTCCTCGACGAGCTTCCCGTGCCCGAGCTTCGGATCCACTTCCAGGCCCCTGGCCTGCGCGAATCCGTGCAGTTTGGCGGCCGGCGTCTCCGGCGTCACCTCTTCGCCGAGGGAATCGGACAACGACTCGTACATTCCGAGGGTGGTCCATTCGCCGGAGAGGTCGTACTCCGAACCGTCGGGCAGGGTGACGACCTGGGTGTCCAGCACCGTCTGCGCCGCCTCCTGGATCAGCTCCCGCGTCATCACCGCATTGGTGTCGTACGTGGCGTACGCCTCGTAGTACTCGAGCATCGCGAACTCCGGCGAGTGCGAAGAGTCGCTGCCCTCGTTCCGGAAGTTGCGGTTGATCTCGAAGACCTTTTCGATGCCGCCGACGACGCAGCGCTTGAGGTAGAGCTCCGGCGCGATCCGCAGGAACAGCTCCATGTCGAACGCGTTCGAGTGCGTGACGAACGGGCGGGCCGCGGCGCCGCCGTGCAGCGTCTGCAGCATCGGCGTCTCGACCTCGGTGAACCCGCGGCGGTGGAACGACTCCCGCAGCGACCGGACCACGCCGGCGCGCGTGCGCACGACGTCCCGCGCGCGCGGGCGCATGATGAGGTCGACGTAGCGCTGGCGGATCCGCGTCTCCTCGGCCAGGTCCTTGAAGGCGTTGGGCAGCGGGCGCAGCGCCTTCGACGTGATGCGCCACGAGTCGGCCATCACGGACAGCTCGCCGCGCTTGGAAGTGATGACCTCACCCTGCACGAAGACGTGGTCGCCGAGGTCGACGTCGGACTTCCACGCCGCCAGCGCGTCCTCGCCGACCTTCGCCAGGCTGATCATGGCCTGCAGCTCGGTGCCGTCGCCCTCGCGGAGGCTCGCGAAGCACAGCTTGCCGGTGTTGCGCAGGAACATGACCCGGCCGGTGACACCGACGGTCTCGCCGGTGGCGGTGTCGACGGGCAGCCCCTCGTGCGCAGCCCGCACCTCGGCGAGCGAGTGCGTCCGGGGTACCTCGACCGGGTAGGGATCGATACCCTCGGCGAGGATCCGGTCGCGCTTCTCCCGGCGCACCCGCATCTGCTCGGGCAGTTCGTCTTCGGCGGGCACGCTGGTGGAAGCGGGGTTTTCGGTCATGGCCCATAGGGTACGAACCCGGCTGCGCGCTACGCCAACCGGATTACCTTTCCTTTCCGTCCATTAACCTGAGCTCGTGAGTGATCCCGCCCGCGCCCGCCGGGCCGCTTCGTTCGGCAGCCGGGCCGCCGCGTACGCCGAGCACCGGCCCGGCTACCCGCGGGAAGCGATCGAATGGGGCCTTTCGGGCGCTCGCGAGACACCCCGGCGCGCACTCGACCTGGGCGCCGGAACGGGCAAGCTCACCCTCGGCCTGACCGAACTGGGACTCGACGTCACCGCGGTCGAACCCGACCCGGAAATGCGCGCCGAACTGGGGCGAGTGGTGCCGTCGGCGACGTCGCTGGCGGGCCGCGCGGAACGGATCCCGTTGCCCGACGCGGACGTCGACGCGGTTTTCGTCGGCCAGGCGTTCCATTGGTTCGACGTGCCGGCGGCGATGACGGAGATCGCGCGCGTGCTGCGCCCCGGCGGCGTGCTGGTGCCGATGTGGAACTACGAAGACGAATCGGTGCCGTGGGTGGCGAAGTTCACCGAACTGGGCCGCGAGGGCGCCCGCCGCCCGGTGGCCACGGACGATTTGCGGGACGTCACCCACCCGGAGTTCGCACCGTTCGAAAGCGACCTGTTTCGCCATGTGCAACGGCGCACGGCGGAGAGCCTGCTGGAAACGATCGCGACGTATTCGTTGGTGATCGTGTCGGCACCGGAGGAGTCGTCGGCGCTACTGGCGAGGCTGCGCGAGTTCCTGACGTCGAATCCGGCGACGGCGAGGGGCGAGTTCGACCTGCCGTTGATCACGTGGGGACTGCGCGCCCGGCGCCGGTGAGACATTTTTTGTCACGGCTGGATTGACCCGCCCCGAGGGCCGGGAATTGCCCGCATCACCCGGCCTCGACCGCGCCGGGCCCGACGCCGGAGCCGCGCTGGCGGTGGTGGCCGTCGGCGACATCCTCGAACGACGCCGATTGGCCGAACTCACCGCGGGAAGTACGGCCGCAGCGTCGCCGCGGTGATCCGGTCGAGGACCCGGTCCGGCAGCACGCGCACCAACCGCGTCAACAACGCCGCGTCCCGCCCGATCGAGTAGCGCGTTCGCGGACGGCGCGCCGTAGCCGCGTCGGCCACGATGCGCCCGGCCTTCTCCGCGGGCATGCCCGCCCCGGTGAACCGCAACGAATGCACGACCACCGCCTCGACGAGCCCGCCGTACCGCCGCTGCTGCTCCGCGCTCATCTCCGAAGCGAGGCCGGTCGCCGTGGCCGCACCCCGCGAGCCCATCTCGGTCCGCACCGCGCCCGGCTCGACCACGACCACGTCCACCCCGTGCGGGGCGAGTTCCCGGCGGAGCGCGTCGCTGACCGCCTCGAGCGCGAACTTCGTGCCCGCATACGGCCCGTACGTCGCCATCGCGACCTTCCCGCCCACCGAGCTGATGTTCACGACGCGCCCGCCGCTGGAATGCAGGAACGGCAACAGCGCCTGCGTCACGGCGACCTGCCCGAACAGGTTCACGTCGAACAGCCGCCGCCACTCGTCGAGCGGCAAGGTCTCGACCGGCGCGTTGACCGAAATGCCCGCGTTGTTGATCAGAGCGCGCAAGGGAAGCTCCGAAGCGGACACTCGCGAAGCAAGTGAAGCGACGTCCGAAGGCCGCGTGATGTCCAGGATCACCGGCGAAATTCCCTCGGCCCGGATGGCGGCGGCGTCGGCTTCACGGCGGACACCCGCCAGGACGTGGTAGCCGCGAACGGCGAGCGCGCGGGCGGTCGCCAAGCCCAGTCCCGTCGAAGCGCCGGTGACGACCATCAATTCATGTGACGCTGTCATACGAACCACTGTCCAGAACTCATGTGACAATGTCAACCATGGCGACCCGAGCGGAAAGCGCGGCAGCGACCCGGACCGCCCTCGTGCGCGCCGCGGCGGAGCTCCTCGACGAGGGCGGTCCTGATGCCGTGACGCTCCGCGCAGTGGGCGCCCGGGCCGGCGTCTCGCGCGGCGCGCCGTACGGGCACTTCGAGGACAAGGCGCACCTGCTGACCCAGCTCGCCGTCGACGCCTGGAACTCCCTGGCCGACGACGTCGAACACCTGCGCGCCGAGCGGGACGCCACCCCGGGCGAGACGCTCGAACGAGCGCTGCTGAAGCTCATCGAGCTCGGCCGGCGGCAACCGCACCGCTACGCGCTGATGTTCAGCACCCCGGCCGACGCCCCGGACGCCGTCGCCGCCGCGAGCCGAGTGGAGAACCAGTACCTCGACGCCGTCGCCGATGTGGTCGGGGAAGCCGACGCCCGCCGCTACGGCGCCCTGCTCATGTCGAGCGCGCACGGGATCGCCGGGCTCGAACTCACCGGCCACCTGGCCGAGGAGAAGTGGGGCGTCGACGGCGAAGAACTCGTGCGCACGCTCGTCGGCGCGATCACGCGCTAAGCCCGGATGTTGCGCTCGTAGACCAGCCGGAGCCCCAGCAGCGTCAGGTCCGGGACGTGGTCGGTGATCGTCTCCGACTCGCTGATCACCAGCGGCGCCAGGCCGCCGGTCGCCAGCACCGCGACCGGTTCCGTCCCGCTCGGCGACAGCTCGCGGACGATCCGCCGCACCAGCCCGTCCACCTGCCCGGCGAACCCGTACAGGATCCCCGACTGCAGGCACTCCACGGTGTTCTTCCCGATCACCGACCGCGGCGGGACGAGCTCGACCTTCCGCAGCGCCGCCGCGCGCAACGCGAGCGCGTCCACCGAGATCTCGATCCCCGGGGCGAACGCGCCGCCGAGGAACTCGCCGCGCGCCGAGATCGCGTCCACGTTGGTCGACGTGCCGAAGTCGACCACCACGCACGCCGTGCCGCTGTGGAGGTGGTGCGCGGCCAGCGTGTTCGCCAGCCGGTCCGCGCCCACCTCCTTCGGGTTGTCCACCAGCAGCGCCACTCCCGTGCGGACGCCCGGCTCGACCACGATCTTCGGAACGTCGGCGTAGTACCGCGAAAGCATCACCCGCAGTTCGCGCAGCACCGCCGGCACCGTCGACAAAGCACTGATGCCCGTCACCGAATCCGCGTGCGGGCCCAGCAGGCCGCGCACCGTCAACGCCAGCTCGTCGGCCGTGATGCGCGCGTCCGTCCGCATGCGCCAGTCGCCGGCCAGCGAGTGGCCGGACCAGAGCCCCAGGACGATGTTCGTGTTGCCGACGTCGACGGTGAGCAGCAAGCGGGTCAGCTTTCCGCGTGCAGCAAGGCGTCGAGGCGGCGGGCGTCGGCCGTCTCGGCGACCGGGAACACCGCCGTCTCCTCTTCCGGCGGCAGCGTCACCGTGCCCGACAGCAGCCCCGACCCCTCCGGGGCGTAGCCCGGGTCGGCGTGCCGGTGGAGGATCCGGTTGTCGGCGTCGACGAACACCACGCGGGGTTCGTACGTCGCGGCTTCGGCGTCGTCCATCTGCCCGTAGGAGATGAGGATGACCAGGTCGCCCGGGTGCACCAGGTGCGCCGCGGCGCCGTTGATGCCGAGCACGCCGCTTCCGCGCTCGCCCTTGATGACGTAGGTCTCCAGCCGCGCCCCGTTGGTGACGTCCACAATGGACACCTGTTCCCCCGGCAGCAGGTCCGCGGCCTCCATCAGGTCCTCGTCGACCGTGACGGAGCCGACGTAGTGCAGGTCGGCCTGGGTCACGGTGACGCGGTGGATCTTCGACTTGAGCATGGTGCGGTACATAGTGGACTCCTATTCCCCTGCGTCCCGCTCCGGCTGCACCGGATGGTCTACCGACGCGCCGAGCAACACCGGAACGTTGTCGATCAGCCGGGTACTCCCCACCCGGGCCGCGATCAACAGTCGTGCTTCACCATCGACGGGCGCGGGCCCGAGGTCGGTTCCCCTCAACTCCAGGTAATCCACCTCGACCGCGGGCCGCGCGGCGAGGGTCTTCCACGCGGCCTCGAGGACCGCCTCCGCACCGTCGCGCCCGACGAACGCCCCCGCGGTGAGGGCGGCCGACAGGACGACGGCGTCTTCGCGCTGTTCAGGCGTCAGGTAGACGTTGCGCGACGACAGCGCCAGCCCGTCGCGCTCCCGCACGGTCGGCACGCCGATGACGTGCGTGTCGATGTTCAGGTCGCGCACCATCCGCTTGATCAGGACCAGCTGCTGGTAGTCCTTCTCGCCGAAGAGGGCGTAGTCGGGGCGAAGCAGGTTGAACAGCTTCGCCACCACCGTCAGCACGCCGGCGAAGTGACCGGGCCGCGCGGCGCCCTCGAGCTCGTCGCCGAGCGGGCCCGGGTGCACGGTCACGACCGCGCCCTCGCCGTAGAGGGCGTCCGCGCTCGGCGTGAACGCGATCTCGACGCCGTCCTCGCTCAGCACGGCCAGGTCGGCCTCCAGCGGGCGCGGATAGGCCTCGAAGTCTTCGCCCGCGCCGAACTGCAGCGGGTTGACGAAGATCGAGGTGGCCACGACGTTGTTCGGCAGCCGCTTCGCGCGGCGGATCAGCTCGCGGTGGCCGGCGTGCAGCGCACCCATGGTCGGCACGAGCGCCAGCTTGCGGCCGACGCCGTGCAGGGCCCGGCTGACCTGGCTCATCTGCTCCGGCGACGCGAACGTGTTCAACGTGCCGCGGCTGAATTTCGGTGTGGTCACTGGTCTTGGTGCCCTTCGGCGGGATCGTCGAGGAGTTCGGTGAGGTCTTTGGCGGCCGCGGTGTCCAGCAGCCCGGCAGCCGACGAACGCGCCACCGTGCGCCTGGCCAGCGCGCGATAGGCCGGCTCCACCTCCGGCGCCCGGTCCGCCAGCACCGCGAGGTGCTTGCGGACGGTGCCGAGATCGCCACGCGCGACCGGCCCGGTGAGGGCGCGGTCGCCGTGTCGCAGCACATTATCCAACGCCGCCGAAAGCAGTGGTGCCACCAGGCGCTCGGAATGCCCGATTCCCGCTTCCCGCAAGACTTCCGCGCAGTCGGCGACCAGCGTCATCAGGTGGTTCGCGCCGTGGGTCAACGCAGCGTGGTAGAGCGCTCGCGCGGAGTCGGGGATGCGCACCGGCTCGGCACCCATCTCGACCGCGAGCGCCTCGCCGACGTTCCAGGCCGCTTCGTCGTCGGCCGCCGCCGTGACGCCGATGCTGCACGCCGCCAGCCGCTCGAGGTCCTCTTCGCGGCCGGTGAACGTCATCACCGGGTGCAGCGCGAGCGCCAGCGCCCCGGCCTCGGCCGCGGGGGCGAGCACGTCGATGCCCTGCGCGCCGGAGGTGTGCACGACGATCTGGCCGGGCCGCAGCGACTCGGTCGCGACGAGCCCGCGGACCATGCCGGCCAGCGCGTCGTCGGGGAGGGCGAGCAGCACCAGGTCCGCCCGGCGGACGGTTTCGTCGGGCGGCAGCAGGGGCACGTCGGGGAGGAGGCGTTCGGCACGGGCCAGCGACGCGGCGGACAGCCCCGACGCGGCGACCACGGTGTGTCCCGCCCGGGCCAGCGCGGCACCGAGCACACTGCCCACCCGGCCGGCGGAGACGACGCCGACCGCCAGGCGAGCGGGCCTCATCATGGCGTGCGCCTGTGGACGCTCATGGTTGGCAGACTCCCTCTGCTCTCGTTCCAGTCCCTTTCCGGGTACCGGACGAACGGCGCGAGACTAACTCGATTAAGCGTGCAGGGTTCAGTCCGGGTGACAAGCTTCACCCGGACCGGGTCACCCTCGGGCGGCCTCGTCGGCGAGGCGCGTCGCCTCCGCCCGGGCGGCCTTCAACGTGCGCAGCAGCTCCTGCTGGCGCTGCCGGTCGTCGTCGCTCGTGAGCTTGTGCCGGTCCAGGAACGCGAGCTCGGTCACGCTGGCCTGGTAGACGGCGACGGCCTTCGCGGCGCGCTTGCCGGACTGCCGTTTCGCCTGCCGCCGCCAGGCCCGTCGCCCGGGCAGGCTGGCCAGCAGGTCGACCTCGGACGGCGCAATCCACCGCTGCGCGGCCATGTGCGGCAGGGCGGCGGCGATGATGCGCTGCTCCCGCCGTCGTTGCAGAACGACCAGGTAGACGACGCCGAGGAACAGCGGCAGCATGATCAGGAAGTAGACGGTGAGGAACTTCGAGCCGCCGAGCAGCGCGGCGCTGTTCCACAGCGCGTGCAGGCAGACGGCGGCCAGGTAGCCGGCGATGGGGGCGAGGACCTTCAGCGCCTTGGTGGTCGTGCGCGCGGCGATGCCGATCCCGATGCCGGTGAGGACGGCGAACAGCGGGTGCGTGAAGGGCGCGAGGACGCCGCGGAGGAAGAAGGCCGTGATGACGCCCTGGCTGTGCCCGTCGCCGAAGCCGTAGTCGGCGAACGCGCGGCCGAAGTAGTAGATGTTCTCGGTGAACGCGAACCCGGCGGCGCTGAACCCGGCGTAGACGACGCCGTCCACGACACCGTCGAACTCTTCGCGGCGGCGCCACACGAGGAGCACCACGAAGAGGGCCTTGGCGGCCTCTTCGACGACGGGCGCGGAGATGAGCGCGGCGATGGTGTTGCCGCTGCCCTTGCCGAGCAGTTCGTCACCGACGGCTTCGGCGGTGGTGTTGATGAGCAGCGCGGTGATGGTCGCGATGCAGGCGCCCCAGGCGAAGGCGAGGAGCAGGAACTTCGCCGGTTCGGGCTCCCAGCGGTCGACCCAGAGGAACCCGGCGACGACGCCGGCGACCGGCACGAGCGCGGCGAGGACACCGATCGTGACGGCGAGGGGCCCGACCCGCGCGGTGGCGAGGCCGAAGAGGAACAGGCCGCAGAGGGCGACCACGATCAGCCCGAGCACCGGCAGCAGCACGGTGATCCGGCGAGGCCGCCGTCCCCGGTCGAGTCCCGTCGCGGGCGAGAGGGTTCCGCTCACAGCCGGTCACCCTACGCAGACCGGACAGGAACGGAAACGCCACCTGGCACACACGGCGCGGGTTCAGCCGGCCGGGCGCGTCGGGCGCGCCCCAAGGTGGCCTTGGTTGCGTCAGACGCACCCAAGGCGGCCTTCGGTGCGTTGAGGGCGGCGGTGGGCATGGGAGGAGAGACCAAGGCCGCCTTGGGGCGCTTGGTGCGTCAGTCCTCCGCGCGGCGACGGCGGCGGGGCGTTGAGCCCGTTCCGCCGTTCGCGGCCAGCAGCTCGCTCACCGAGCGGCCCGCCGTGTGCGAACCGCTGCCCGGGGGCGCCTCGGCCGACCGGCGGCCGTTGCGGGCGTGGCCGTTGCTCGCGCCGTTGTGGCCGTTCTGCTCCATGTCCGCCGGGTCGACCGGGGCCATGTTGCGGCGCGACATCGACGCCCGCTCGGCGACCATGCCTTCCCACGCCGGCGGCTCGCCGTCCGGGCGACGGCGGCGGCCACCGCCTGTCGGCTCCGGCGCGGCGGGCACGGCGGGCATTTGCTGCGAGTCGTCCGGCTTGCGGCGGCGGCCGCCCGAGCGGCCCTGGTAGTTGCGGACCGACTCCGGCAGCGTCGGGTTCGCCATCGGCGCGTCGGCCTGCGCGGCCTCGGCGGGCGCGCGGTGCGAGCCTCCGTGGCGCGAGGCCGGCTCGTCGAGGATCGGCGACATGTCCGCCCGCGAGAACTGCTCCAGCCGCGACGGACGGCGGCCGTCGGCGGCCGGGACCGGCGTGGTCGGCGGCACCACCGGCGGCAGGTTCGTGCGCGACGGCTGCCGCGCGGCCGGCGGGTTGTTCGGCACCGGAGTCGTCGGCGGGACGACCGGGAGGTCGCGACGCGACGCCGTGGCGTCCCTCGGCATCGGCGGCGTCTTCGGCTCCGGCGGCTTCGGCCGGTTCGGCCGCTGGCGCTCGGCGAAGTCGTCGCGGTTCTGGAAGGCGGCGCTCAGGTCGGTCACCGGCCGGATGTCCGACCGGGACATCTCCGACGGCTTCACCGGCGGAGCGGGCCGGGCGGGCGCCGGCCGCGGCGGCTCGGGCGGCTTGGGGCGCGCACCGTTCCCGACGCGGGGCAGGTCCGGCCGCGACATCTCCACGCGCGGGATGTCCGGACGGGACATCTCGACTCGCGGGATGGCCGGCATCGACCGCTCCACCGGCGGGATCGCGGGCATCGACCGCTCCACGCGCGGGATGTCCGGGCGAGACATCTCCACCCGCGGAATGGCCGGCATCGACCGCTCCACCCGGGGGATGTCGGTCATCGACCGCTCCACCCGCGGGATCGCGGGCATCGACCGCTCGACCCGCGGGATGTCCGACCGCGAGACCTCGGCCGGCCGCGGCGCCTCGACGCGCGGCAGGTCCGGGCGCGACACCTCGGCGGGCCGCATCGCCGGCCGTGACAGCTCCGCCCGGCGTGCGGGCGGCGGCTCGGGACGGCGGATCTCCGTCTTCGGCTCCGGAGCGCGGCGGATCTCGGTCTTCGGCTCGGGCCGCGGCACCTGGCGCGTCGGCTCGGCGGCGGCCTCGGGACGGCGCTCGGGCTGGCCGGCGACCTCCTCCGGCTTCGGCAGCCGCATCGGCTGCGACTCGGCCTGGCGGCGGGCCGCCTCGGCGCGCAGCTCGGCGGCCTTTAGCTCGCGCTGCGCGGCGTTCAGCGCCGGGTCGACGGCCGGCACCGGCGGACGGCGTTCGCTCAACGGCTTCGGCCGCGAAATCTGCTGGGTGCTCTGCACGGAGACGTTCGCCGGGGCCTTCGGGACCGGCTTGCCGCCGAAGCCCTTGCCCTTGCCGAGGCCCTTGCCGTTCGCGGGCTTGCCGTTCGACGCCTTGCGGCGCCGCTCGTCGAGCACGCGGTCGATCAGCTCGGTCGGCCGCTCGCCGGCCTCGGCGGGCTTCTTCCCGGCCATCAGCTGGGCGGGCCGCTTCTTCGGCGCGCCGTCGGTGACCATGCGGTTCTCGTCGGAGAGCTTGCGCATCCGGGTCGCCTGCGCGGTCAGCGCGACGCGTTCGAGCAGCACCTCGCCGCCGAACAGCGACTGGAGGCTGTCGCGCAGCGCGGAGACCTCGGCGCGCAGCGCCTCCAGCTCCTCGCGGCCCTTGGAGTCGGCCGCGCTGCGGTTCTCGGCCTCCACCTCCAGCTCGAATTCGCGCCGGGCCGCGATCTCGCGTTCCAGCTCCAGTTCGTACACAGCCTGCGCCTCGGCGACCGCGTCCTCGCTCTGTGCCGCGTGCTTGCGGTACTTCACGGCGAGGAAAGCGCCGATCAGGGCAGCCCAGAGGGCGGCGACGATCCCCAGCCGGAGATAGCGGAGATCATCGCTGAGCACCAGTGCGAGGGTGGCTCCGATGGCGAGGACAAAGCCGACGACGAGCCACGGCCTGCCCAGTAGGCGGCCGCGCGAGTCGTCACCCACGCCGGTCATGCCTGACACCGTACCTGCTCGTAATCCGAACGAGACCTACTCGGTCCCGCGAGCGGTGGGATTCCAGCGCTAACCGGTCGTTCCGCGGGTGTGCTCACGATCTTGGTCACGCGGGGTCCGGCAGCAGTGTTCGAGCCACAAACCCGCTGCTACCAGGGCCGCGGAGGACACGACGCCGACCACGCCTGCCCGCGTGTCGAGCACGGCGGCGACGAGTTCGTCACGTCGCGGGAAAACGTAGGCGAGCGCGGCCAGCCAGGCCCCGCCCATGAACGCTCCGGCGAGTGACGAAGCCTTCGCCAGCGCGACCGATCGGGCGATCCCGATAGCGGCAACGACCCGGCCGTTCTTGATCCGGGAGCGGATGGAGAGCGCGAGCCCGGCCTCGACGAGGGCCAGCACAGCGAAGGTGATGCCGGCGAACGTGGGCAGCTGCGGCAGCGAGCCGTACGCGACGACGAAGAGCAGGTACCCGAGGACCAAGCCGAGCAGCCCGGCCACCACCAGGTCGCGGGGCCGAGTGAAGTGCATGCTCCAACCGTACCGTGAGAAGCTTGACTCTCCACCGACTGGAGAGTTCACCATGCGTCTTGTGGGCACCACCGCGACCTTCACCATCGGCGAGCTGGCCCGGCGGACCGGCTTGCCGGTCAAGACCATCCGCTTCTATTCGGACGAGGGCCTGCTGCCCCCGACCGAGCGGACGGACGCCGGCTACCGCCTCTACGACGCCGCGGCGATGGCCCGGCTCGAGCTGGTCCGCACCCTGCGCGAACTGGGGCTGGGCCTCGCCGACGTCTCGGCCGCCTTGACGCGGCCGTCGACGGTCGGCGAGCTGGCGACCCGGCACGTCGAGGCGCTGGACGAGCAGATCCGGCGCCTGCGGCTGCGCCGGGCGGTGCTGCGCGCGGTGGCCAAGCGTGATTCCGAGCTGGAGGAAGTGAAACTGATGAACCGTCTCGCGTCGATGTCCGACGAGGAGCGCAAGCGGCTGGTGGACGAGTTCTGGGACGAGATGGTGTCCGGGCTCGAGGTCAACGAGGAGTTCTACCAGCGCATGCGCGCCGGCAAGCCGGAGCTCCCGGACGACCCGTCACCGGAGCAGCTGGAAGCGTGGATCGAGTTCGCCGAGCTGATCCAGGACCCGGACTTCCGGGCGCTGATCCGCGGCATGAGCGAAACCCAGGCCAAGCAGATCCGCGAAGGCGACTTCGAACAGCCGTCCTCGGCGTGGCGGGACAACTGGAACGCGTGGACGGCCCGCGCTCAGGAAGCCGTCGACGCGGGCGAAAGCCCGACGTCCGAGGTGGGGCAAGCGTTTGCGGCGGAGATCGCGGCGGCGTCGGCCCGGCCGGATCAGGACCCGTCGTCGGCCGAGTTCCGCCGCGAGCTGGCCGACCGCTTCGCCGCGGGCGGCGACCCGCGGGCCGAGCACTACTGGAAGCTGCTGGGGATCATCAACGGCTGGCCCCCGTTCCCGACGACCCGGCCCGCGGTCGGCTTCATGATCGAAGCCCTGCGCGGCTGACCGCACCGGAACGGCAACTCGGCGACGGGCCGGGCGTGATCGGTAACGGCCACGTCCGGTACACCGATGAGTCATCTTTCAGCGCAGCTGGAGGCCCGTCCGGCGGACCGTCGCCACCTCGTCCGCCGGCCGGGCCGCGAGCAGCTCCGCGATCGGGCCGTGGCCCGGCAGCACCGCCGCCGGCTCGAGCTCCACCCACGGCACCAGCACGCTCGCCCGGTCCGGCGTGCCCGGGTGCGGCAGCAGCAGCTCCGGGTCGTCGGACGTCACGCCGTCGACCGTGACCACGTCGACGTCCAGCGTCCGCGGGCCCCAGCGCAGCTCGCGCACCCGGCCCGCGGCCTGCTCCGCCGCCTGGCCCGTGCGCAGCCACGCCCAGTGGTCGCGCGCCGGGTCGTCGACCACGCACACCGCGTTCAGGAAGTCCGGCTGGTCCTCGACGCCCCACGCCTTCGTCTCGTACACGCTCGACACCGCGACCAGCGCCGGCCGCACCGCGTCCAGCGCCAGCTTCAGGTAGCCGAGCCGGTCGCCGAGGTTCGAGCCCAGCGACAGCACCGCGCGGCTCACCGGTCGCGCCGGACCGTCACCGCGACGTCGTCGAACGTCAGCGGGATCGGTGCCGACGGCTTGTGGACGGTCACCTCGACCGCGCTCAGCCGCTCGTCGCGCATGACCTCGTCGGCGATCTTGCCCGCGACGCTCTCGATCAGGTCGTACGGCTCGCCGGCGACGATCCCCGCCGCCAGCTCGGCCAGCTCGCCGTAGTGCAGCGTCTTCGTCAGGTCGTCCGACGCGGCGGCCGGCCCGAGGTCCAGCCACACGGTGACGTCGACGACGAACTCCTGGCCGTCGCGCTTTTCGTGCTCGAACACGCCGTGGCGGCCGAACACGCGCAGGCCGGTCAGCGTGATCCGGTCAGACATCCGGGGAACCCTTCCACCAAGCGGCGGCCACGGCGACCGCGTCCAGCGACGCCCCGACCTCGTGCACCCGCACGCCCCACGCCCCCGCGGCCGCGGCGAGCGCGGAAATGGCGGCGGTGGCGTCCTCACGGCCGTCCGGCGGCCGCGGCGTGCCGTCCTTTTCGGACAGCAGGCGGCCGAGAAACCGTTTGCGCGAAGCTCCGACCAGCACCGGGAACCCCAGCGACAGCAACGAGTCCAGCCCGCGCAGCAACGCCCAGTCGTGCTCGGCGTTCTTCGCGAAACCCAGCCCCGGGTCCAGCACGATCGCGCTCTCGGCGACCCCCGCGGCCAGCGCTTCGTCCACCCGGGACAGCAGCTCGGCCCGCACGTCGGCGACGACGTCCTGGTAGGACGCCAGCGCCTGCATGTCCTTGCTGTGCCCGCGCCAGTGCATCAGCACCCACGGCACCCCGCTGTCCGCGGCGACGCGCGCCATTTCCGGATCGGCCAGCCCACCCGAGACGTCGTTGACGATGTGCGCCCCGGCTTCGAGCGCCGCGGCGGCGACGGCCGCGCGGGTCGTGTCGACCGACAGCGCCATCCCTTCGCCGGCGAGGGTGCGGATGACCGGCAGAATTCGCCGCATTTCGGTGTCGGCGTCGACCCGGGCGGCGCCGGGCCGGGTGGACTCGCCACCGACGTCGATCAGGTCGGCGCCACGCGCCCACATCTCGCGCGCGTGCTCCAGAGCCTGCTCGAGCCCGAGGTAGCGGCCACCGTCCGAAAAGGAATCGGGCGTCACGTTCAGCACGCCCATCACGACGCACCGGCCGGGAGCGGGAAGCCCCACGCTCACCGGCGCGCCTTGATCAGGTCGAGCGCCTCCGCCCGCGACGAGGGCGAGTTCTTCAGCTGCCCGCGCACGGCGGAGGTGGTCGTGCGGGCGCCGGGCTTCCGGATGCCCCGCATGGCCATGCAGAGGTGCTCGGCCTCGATCACGACGATGACGCCGCGCGGTTCGAGCTTGCGGACGATCGCGTCGGCGACCTGGGAGGTCAGGCGCTCCTGGACCTGCGGGCGCTTGGCGTAGAGGTCGACGAGCCGCGCGAGCTTCGAGAGCCCGGTGACCTTCCCGGCGGCGTTCGGGATGTACCCGACGTGCGCGACCCCGTGGAACGGCACCAGGTGGTGTTCACAATTATGAGTTAAATGCCCCGCAATCAAAAATGTCGGATGCGGCTCGCATTTGAAGCTGTAAACCGTATAAGGCTTGGTGCCGGTCGCCGTCACGGGTGTCACCGACTCGACTTGCACGTACTCCGACTCGATCAGATCCGTCGCGTAGTCGTCCTGTGGGAAGCCGTGCTTCCGGAACCAGCTGTCCGCGACGTACAACCGGGACGCGGAATCGCCGGTGTTGGCCGTGAAGCGAGCGCCGATGACCGTTGCCAGGTCTACGAGGAACGGTGTGTTGGCGCTTGCGATGATGCGGCCCGCCGAGTGCTTGCTGCGGTGTCCGTCCCCGTCGACGTATCCGTCGAGGAAGCCGTTGAAGGTCGACAAGTCGTTCAACACGACCATCGGGAACCGCTGACGCATGTGGTGGGCGTCGCCGCCGACGTACTGCCGCATCAGGTCGGCCAGGAAGGACGACACCACCCGCACCCGGAAGCCCGGCAGGTCGCGCCCCAGGTAGCCCGACGGCCGAGAGGTCGGTTCGACCTTCGCGTCGATCCCGAACGCGCGGTGCAGTGATTCCGCGAACTTCTTCGCGTAGTCGCGGTCGTTGACCACCAGGGACACATAGCGATCCGCGACCGTGCCATCGGCGCAGACCGTGCCGACCACGTAGCCGAAGTCGTATCCGAGGGTCGGCCGCCACCGCTCACGGCAGAGCTTCTTGGCGTGCGTCCACTCGATGAAGGTGCCCTCGACGTCCTTGGCTTCCTTCCAGCCTTCCGGCGTCGCCAGAGGGTGGTCGGGAGTGACGCGGAACTTGCCCACAGAGGTCTTCACCTCGACCAGCTCGCGCACTTGGTGCGAGCTGATCTCGGTAACCTCGGTCTCTTCGACGTTGCCGCCGACGAGCGTCCAGAGCTTGTCACCGACCTGCACGTCGGCGGCCTGCTTGCGGCCGCCGACGGCGTTCACGGTCTGTTTGCTCGGCACACACTGGCTGAACATCGGAATGTCCGTGACCAGCACGAGTTCCTCGTGGGACTCGTCGAAAGTCCGGTCCAGGACCGAGTCCGGCTCGGTGTAGAGCCCCGCGAACATCTCGTGGTACGCGCGGGCCACCCGGGCGGGGGTCTCCTTGAGACCGTCCCGCTCCGGGTCTTCGCCGCAGGCCAGGAGGAGCTCGCGGATCGCCTTCTCCGCCCGGTCCTGGTCGAAGACCGGGCGGTCGGCGTCACTGCGGCTTGTCTGGTCCATCCACGTCACGTCGTTCTCCCTCGTTCTGCTGGTTGCCCGCCTGGTCGGCGAACCAGCCGTGCTCACGAGGGCGTTCTTCACCACCGGGCCGCCACGACTGGCCCGGCTGACCGCCCGGCGAGGTCGCGGGCGTCCAGCCCGGAGGGGCACCGTAGTTCGGCGGGCCGCTCTGGCCGGACGGGTGGCTGCCCGGCTGCTGGCCGCCGCCGTAGGTCTGCGGCCAGTGCGCCGTGCCGTTGGGGCCACCGTTCGGGCGGCCACCGTTCGGGTAGGCGCCCGGCTGCGGCGGGGCGTACGGGTTCGCGTTCGGGTCGACCGGCGTCGGCGACGGGTACGGCGGGCCGCCCGGCAGGTCGCCGGCCCCCTGGGCGGTGCCGACCGGGGTCGGCTCCGGCTTCAGGACCGGCTTCTCCTTCTCCGGCGGCGGCCACGGCTCGCCGCGCTCCATCGCCAGCTCGCCCGGGGTCTTGATCGGCGGCTTGTCCGACGGCGTCCGCTCACCGAACTCGTTGAACACGGTGATGTGCGGGCGCTTCTCGACCGTCGCGAAGATCCGCTCCAGGTCCTTGCGGGTCAGCGTCTCCTTCTCCAGGAGCTCGATGACCAGCTCGTCGAGCACGTCGCGGTAGGTGTTGAGCACGTGCCACGCCTCGGTGTGCGCCGTCTCGATGAGCTTGCGCACCTCCTCGTCGATCTCGTGCGCCACCTCGAGCGAGTAGTCCGCCTGCCGCCCAGCCGACCGGCCGAGGAACGGGTCTCCCTGCTCCTGGCCGTACTTGACCGCGCCGAGGCGGGCGCTCATGCCGTACTCGGTGACCATCGCACGGGCGATCTTCGTCGCCTGCTCGATGTCGGACGACGCACCGGTGGTGGGCTCGTGGAAGACGAGCTCTTCCGCCGTGCGGCCACCCATCGCGAAGACCAGCCGCCCGATCATCTCGGAGCGGGTCATCAGGTCCTTGTCGTCCTCGGGGACGAGCAGCGCGTGCCCGCCCGTGCGGCCGCGCGGCAGGATGGTCAGCTTGTAGACCGGTTCGATGTCCGGCATCGCCCACGCGGCGAGCGCGTGCCCGCCCTCGTGGTAGGCCGTGATCTTCTTCTCCTTCTCGGAGATGATCCGGCTCTTGCGGGCGGGGCCGCCGACGACGCGGTCGACGGACTCCTCCAGCGCGGCGTCGGTGATCACGTGCCCGTTCTGGCGGGCGGTGAGCAGCGCGGCCTCGTTCAGCACGTTCGCCAGGTCCGCGCCGGACATGCCGACGGTCCGCTTGGCCAGGCTGGACAGGTCCGTGCCCTGGGCGATCGGCTTGCCCTTGGCGTGCACCTCGAGGATCGCCTTGCGGCCGCGCAGGTCGGGCGCGGACACCGGGATCTGCCGGTCGAACCGGCCGGGGCGCAGCAGCGCCGGGTCGAGGATGTCGGGCCGGTTGGTGGCCGCGATCAGGATGATGCCGCCGCGGGCGTCGAAGCCGTCCATCTCGACGAGCAGCTGGTTCAGGGTCTGCTCGCGCTCGTCGTGCCCGCCGCCGAGGCCGGCGCCGCGCTGGCGGCCGACCGCGTCGATCTCGTCGACGAAGATGATGCACGGCGCGTTCTGCTTGGCCTGCTCGAACAGGTCACGGACGCGGGAAGCGCCGACACCGACGAACATCTCGACGAAGTCCGAACCGGAGATCGTGTAGAACGGCACGCCCGCCTCGCCGGCGACGGCTCGCGCGAGCAGCGTCTTACCGGTACCCGGCGGCCCGTAGAGCAGCACGCCCTTCGGGATCTTCGCGCCGAGCGCCTGGTAGCGCGCCGGGTTCTGCAGGAAGTCCTTGATCTCGTACAGCTCTTCGACGGCCTCGTCGGCACCCGCGACGTCCCCGAAGGTCGTCTTGGGCATGTCCTTGTTCAGCTGCTTGGCCTTGGACTTGCCGAAGTTGAGGACGCGGTTGCCGCCACCCTGGGCGTTGTTCATCATCCACATCAGCAGGCCCAGGACGAGGGCCAGCGGGATGGCGAAGATGAGGATCTGCGTCAGCACGCCCTGCTGGGTCACCTTGGTGGTGAACTTGATCGGCTGGCCGCCGTTCTTCGCCGCGATCAACGAGTCGTAGATCGGGCGGGTGGCGTCCGAGGGGTACTGCGAAATGATCTGGGTGACCTGCTGGCCGTCGACGTCGATGGGCTTGGCCAGCAGCAGCTTGAGCTGCTGTTCCTTGTCCTCGAGGCTGGCTTCCTTGACGTTGTTCGAGGAGATCTGGGAGTTCGCCACCGAGATGGGTGCCTGGGTGTACCCACGATCACTGTCGAAGATCGTGTTGTACGCGAACAACGCCAGCAACCCCGCGACGATCCACAGCAGTGGGTTCCTGAGCACGCTCTTCCGGTTCATACGACTCGGCCCTGGTGGCCTCGACCCTCCCTGGTTGGGCGGCTCCTGTGATACCCGCCATCACGATCTTGACAACCCGCGGTGCCCGGGCTGCCGTCCCATCAGGGTACCGTCCGCTGCCGCGTTCATCCCCTGTGAGCCTCTCGCAGGTCAACGGGCGATACCGCGCCCGGGTTCCCGGCCGGCGTCCACGCTGTTCACGCTAGCGCGTGCCGTCGGACACACTGCTCACCATCTCGCCCAGCCGGGTCCGCAGCGTGGCCGGGTCGGCCGGGGCGACGGTGACCCACTCGCGGCCGTCCGTACCTGCGCGGGAGAGGCTCAGGTAGCGCCCGGTCGCGGTGTCGAACCAGGCCAGCACCCGGGACCGCTGCTTGGCCCCGACCTGGGAACGGCTGTTCGCTGCCAGCTGACCGCCGCGTTGCCGCGGCTGCCCGGAGATCCGGCCGTAGGCCTCCCGCGGGTCGGCCGTGACGCGTTCGCTCAGCGGCGTCCGGCGGGCTCGCCCGCGTTCCTCGCCCGGGTTGGCCGGGAGGGACACGGGCACCCGGATCGGCGCGGTGCGCAGGGCGTCGTCCAGCGGGAGTGTGACCGACGCCTCGCTTCCGCGCGGGCCGGCCGGGAGCACCCCGACGACGGCGGAGACCAGGCCGTCCGGTGGGACGTCCCGCAGCCAGATGCCGTCGGCGTCCTGGACCGCGAGGACGCCCAGGGTGTCGTCGGCCGCCGCGAGCACGCCGATGGTCGGCGCCTCGAACTGCGGGATGTGCAGGGCGTCGATGGTCAGCGGGGCGAAGGCCAGCAGCTGCAGGGCGTCCTCGATCGGCGGCGCGAGCCTGCCGCGCGCATCGCGAACGCCGCGGGCCTTCAGCTCGGCGTCGACGCGGTGGCGCAGCGAGACGCGCTCGTCTTCGGTCGCGCCGTGCGACCGGACCAGCAGCGGGTACGGCAGCTCCCCGACCTGCGCCGACTCCCAGAGGAAGTCGAACGCGAGCGGCGAGAAGAACTCTTGCATCACTACTCTCCCGGATCGGACTCTTGCTCAGCGTAGCCCGCACCACCGACAAAAAGTGGCGACGGCGAGCACGCTCGGAGAAAGCCGGAGCCCGATCTTGGCAGAGGCGCTGACGACGCGATCAGACTGTGCTGGTTTGCGCGGCCCCCGCCAGCATCTCGCCCAGCCGGTGGCGCAGCGTCGCCGCGTCGGCCGGGGCGATCGTGATCCAGTCACGGCCGTCGCGGCCGCGGGTCGCCTGGGTGAAGTACCGGCCCGTCTCCGTGTCGAACCAGCTCAGCACCGGCGTCCGGGTGCGGCCGCCCATGCGCGAACGCGCGTTGGCCGCGATCTGGCCGCCGCGCAGCCGCGGCTGGGCGTGCAGCTTCGCCAGCGCCTTGCGGTCCTCGTCCGCCGACGCGCGCTCGTCGCCGTTGCCGCGGCGGGACAGGAAGTCGACCCCGTGCGCGCCGACCAGCTGCTCCAGTGGGACCGTCACCGACTTCTCCGCACCGCGCGGGGCACCCGGGAGCAGCGAGACGATCGCGCTCGCCAGGCCGTCGGCCGGGCACGGCTGCAGGTGCAGGCCCCGCGTGTCCTGGACCGCCAGCAGCCCCTGGCCGCCCAGCACACCGGCGATCGCCAGCAGCGGCTCGGCGTCCGGGGCGATCAGCTGGACCGCGTCCAGGCTCAGCTCGGGCTGCGCCAGCACGCCGAAGTAGTCCTCGACGTGCGGTTCCGGCCGGCCGCGGCCGTCGGCCAGCCCGCGAGCGGCCAGCCCTTCCAGCGTGCGGCGGCGCAGCAGCGACCGCTCGTCCACGGTCTCGCCGTGCGAGCGGACGCGCAGCGGGTACGGCAGCTCGCCCAGCCCGGCGGACTCCCACAGGAAGTCCACCTCGACCGGGGTGAGCAGCTCAGCGTTCGGCATCGAGCCACCCCCAGGAGAAAAGCGGGCCGGGCCCGCCGTCGGCGAACCCGGCACGAAAGGATCAGCGGTCTTCGTCGTCCTCGGACCACGCGCCGATCACCGGCGGCGGGGTCGCCTGGTCGGCGCCGAAAGCCGCGTCCGGGTCGGCCTCGATGAGGAACGACGCGTGCGTGTGCTCCTCGTCCTGCTCGCCCTGGGCGCCGTGCGGGGCCATGCCCATGCCCGGGTTCATCGGCGGCGGGGTCTGCCCGCCGATGGTGCCCGCCGACGAGACGAGACCCTGCTGCGGTGCCTGGGCCGACGCGGCGCTCTGGCCTTCGGCCGAGGCCAGCGACGTGTCGTTCGTGGCCTTCGCACCCGACTTGCTGCCCTTGCCGAGCGCGCGGGAAGCCAGCGCACCGAGGCCGCCGGCGGCACCGCCGATGCCGAGGCCCATGCCGATCTTGCTCAGCGGGCTGCCGCTGCTCGGCTGCCCGGCACCCGTGGCGACGTGGCCCGCCCCGGTGCTCGTGCCCGTGCCCGTCCCGGCGGCCGTGCCACCCACGCTGCCGTCGGTGCCGAGCGCCGCCGCGTCGTGGCCGAAGGCGCCGCCGTGGACGCCGTTCGGGCCGACCGCCGCGTGCTGCGCGTCGAACGCGCCGCCGTGGCCGCCGCCGAAGCCCGCGCCGCTCGAGGCGAACACCGCGCCGCCCGCGCCGGAGAGCCCCTGGACCGGGCCGGCGCTGCCGACGCTGCTGATGCCGTTGAACGACACGGAGTTGTGCGAACCGGTCGGCTTCATGCCGAGCGACTCCGGGCCGAAGCTCGGGGTCGAGCTGTCGACCTCGCTCATCGCCTTGGTGTAGGCGTTGAAGAACGCGACCTGCTGCGCCTTGACGTCGTTGGCCGCGTCCGCCTGGGCCTTCTGGTCGGCGATCAGCGCCGCCGGGCCGCCCGCCAGCGCGGCCGCCATGGCCTGCTTGGGGTCGTAGTCCTTCGGCGCCGGCATCTTCTTGACCTCGGCGGCCGCCGCGGCCTGCCGGGCGAGCCGGTCGGACATCGTGTGCGCGGCGTCGGAGGCCTGCGAACCGGAGTTCGCGATGGCCACCAGCGCGCCCTGCGCACCCGCGGCACCACGGCCGACCCAGGCGTTGCCCAGCTCGGAGATCGCGTTGTACAGGTGGTCGGACGCCTGCTTCAGCTCGGTGCCGTGGTGCGCCCAGGCGTGCCCGGTCGCCTCGGCCGTGCCGGGGTCGTTGTTGTTGACCGCGCCCGCGTAGAGCTGCTGGCTGGCCTGCGCGTTCCAGTTCGGCGGGTTGGCGATCGCGCGGTCGCTGCCCATGTCGAAGCCGCCGGCGCTGCCGCGGGCGTTGTCGACGATGTTCTGCGACGCCGCGTTGTCACCGAGCGGGACGAGCGAGCCCGGGTCGGCCGTCGTCGCCGGCTGGTCGCTGTGGTTCGGAGCCATGACTTCGAAATCCCCCTCTGGACTCAGGCGTTGCGGAACGGATCGGCCGCGGCGTTGTCGATCTCGTGGTACCGGGACATCGCCGTGACGATGCCCTCTTCGGCGGCGGTGTACTGGTCGAGCAGGTTCTGCAGCGCGGCGGCGTAGGAGTCGTTCCCGCCGTCGGCGCGCTGCACGAACTTGGCCGCCATCGCGTTGCCGACCGGGTTGTCCCCGAGCTTCGGCGGCTGCGCGAGCGTGCCCGCGCCGCTGAGCAGGGCCTCGACCGCGTCCTTGCCGGTGCGGATCTTGTTCAGCACGGTCTGCGCGGCGTCGGGGTCGATCCCGACCTGGCCCGCCGCGGCCGCTGCCTTGAAGGCGTTCGCGTCGGCAGCGCTGCTGTTCCCCATCTGAGCTCTCTCCCGTTCCCCCGACCCGGTCACCGCGGGCACGAATGGTCTTCGCATAGGTTAACGCACGTGATCAGAGCCTATGACGCAAACTTCGTGCCCGGGGTTCCGCGGATCCGGTAGTTGCGGTGAACGGTCGGTGAACTAGGACGTGTAGACCTTCGGGTCCAGCGTCCCGATGTAGGGCAGGTCCCGGTAGCGCTCGGCGTAGTCGAGGCCGTAGCCGACGACGAACTCGTTCGGGATGTCGAAGCCGATGTACTTCACCGGGACGTCCACCTTGACCGCCTCCGGCTTGCGCAGCAGCGAAACGACCTCGAGCGACGCCGGGTTGCGGCTCGCGAGGTTCTTCAGCAGCCACGACAGGGTCAGGCCCGAGTCGACGATGTCCTCGACGATCAGGACGTCCCGGCCCGCGATGTCGCGGTCGAGGTCCTTGAGGATCCGCACGACGCCGGACGACGACGTCGCCGAGCCGTACGAGGAGACGGCCATGAATTCCAGCTGCGTCGGCAGCGGCAGCGCGCGGGCGAAGTCGGTCATGAACATGACCGCGCCCTTCAGGACGCCCACCAGCAGGAGTTCGCCCTGCCCGTTGGCCGGATAGTCGGCGGCGATCTGCGCCGACAGCTCCGTGATCTTGTCCTTGATCTGCTGCTCGGTGACGAGCACGGAGGCGATTTCGCCCTCGTACACAGGTCATTCCCCTCGTGTGGTGGGTTGGGAGGTGACGCAGAGCCTGCCATGCGCCCGCCGCGCCTCCAAGTTGCCCGGCAACCAGACACCGCCCTGACCACGCCACCGGGCGACGAGGTCGTCGACCGCGCGCAGGTGCCCGTCGGTGAGCTCGCGCACACCCGATTGCAGCAGCCACCTGCGGATAACCCGCCGCCGCACCGCCGCGGGTTCGGCCGCGAGGACGCCGGCGTCCAGCCCTTCGGCTCCGCCCGCGCGGGTGAAGATCATGTCCGCCGATGTGTCCAGTGCCTCACTGTCCTCACGCAGTTGCGCGGCCGTGCGGGCGAGTGCGCCGGCGACGCCGCCGTTGAGGACGTCTTCCAGCAACGGCAGGACTTCGGTGCGCAACCGGACGCGGGTGAAGCGCGGGTCGGCGTTGTGCGGGTCCTCCCACGGCTCGACGCCGAGTTCGGCGCAGGCAGCCCGGGTGGTGGCGCGCGACACCGCCAGCAGCGGGCGGCCCCACGGCGGGTCGTACGGCCGCATCCCGGCGAGGCTGCGCGGGCCGGAGCCGCGGCCGAGCCCGAGCAGGACGGTTTCGGCCTGGTCGTCGAGGGTGTGGCCGAGCAGGACGAGGTCGTGGCCGGCCAGCGCGCGGTAGCGGGCCTTGCGCGCGGCCGCTTCCGGGCCGCCGGGGCCGGTGACGTCGGTCCGGCGCACCTCGGCTTCGTCGGCACCCAGCGCCTTGGCCGCGGCGGCCGCGTCGAGGGCGATCTTCGCCGAGCCCTCCTGCAGGCCGTGGTCGACGACCAGCGCGCGGACGCGGTGGCCGCGGTGGTGCCCGACGTACGCCGCGGCCTCGCACAGCGCGAGGGAGTCGGCGCCGCCGGAGACCGCGACGCACAGCTCGGGGGGTGCCTCGACCGCGTCCAGGAACGCGCGGACGGCCCGGCGGACGGCCGCGACCGCCGTCCCGGTCATCCGTGCAGGCGCCGGACCCACGCGGCCGGGTCGGCGATCTCGGCGCGCGAGGGCAGGGTGTTCGGCGAGCGCCAGACGGCGTTGAAGCCGTCCATGCCGACGGCGTCCACGACGTGCTTCGTGAACTTCGAGCCTTCTTCGTACTGACGGATCTTCGCGTCGACGCCGAGCAGCGCGCGCAGCAGCCGGTCGAAGACGCCGCCGCCCTTGCGCCGGGCGGTGAACCGCGCGCGGATCGTGTCGACGCTCGGGACGACCTGCGGGCCGACGGCGTCCATCACGAAGTCGGCGTGGCCTTCCAGCAGCGTCGACAGGGCCAGGAGCCGGTCGAAGACCGCTCGTTCCTTCGGCGACTGGAGCAGCTCGGCGAGGTTCAGCTTCGGCCCCTGCTTGATCGCCTCGGGCAGCCGGCCGACCAGGTCGGCGAGGCTGTCGGAGCCGCCGCCCGCGAGCCCGGTGACGAGCCGCTCGACCTCGTCGGCGAAGTAGTCGCGCAGCCACCGGACCGCGGTGAACTGGAGCCGGTGGGTGCATTCGTGCAGGCAGACCCAGAGCCGGAAGTCGCGGCCGGGGACGTCCATCGCCCGCTCGGCGGCGACGACGTTGGGCGCGACCAGCAGCAGCTGCCCCTCCTTGTCCGCGCCGCCGAACGGGTCGTACTGCCCGAGCACGCGGCTGGCCAGGAACGCGAGCACCAGCCCGGTCTGCACGCCCGCGCCACCGGCGAGGATCGGCCCGAACGGCCCGCCCTGCCGGGGCAGCGCGCGCCCGGTCAGCGCGTCCAGCCCGCCCGCGGCCGAGCGCACCCAGCCGGGGCGGTCGACGACCTCGCCGGGCAGCAGCGGCAGGTCGAGGCCCAGGTTCGTCAGCTCCCGGACGTGCCCTTCGGCCACGACGGTGAGCTCGCGCAGATCGGTCACGGCCGCCTCGGCCTCTTCGCGCGGGACCTGCGGGCCGCCGCGCACGAGCAGCGCGCCCGTCTGCGCGGCGAGTGCCCAGTCGACCATGGACCGGGTCTCGGTTTCCTGACTCACCCTTCCGACGCTACCTGCCCGGTGTGGGTTTCCGGCCACGATCTTCGTACGGTTTGTTACGAGCACCCGCACTTGCGGAGGCTGGTGGCCAGGGCGTCGATGGCGTCCCGGCCCGGTTGCTGGTCGGAGCCGTTGGACATGAACGCGAACACCAGCACCCGCCCGTCCTGGTCCAGTACCAGCCCGGCGAGGGTGTTGACGCCGGTCAGCGTGCCCGTCTTGGCCCGCACCCAGCCGCGGCCGGCCTGCGACGCCGGCGTCTCGAACCGCTTGTCGGCCAGGGTGCCCGAGCCGCCCGCCACCGGGAGGCCGGCCAGCATCGCGCGCAGCTTGCCGGTGTTCGGGTTCTTGCCGTCCGGGGCCGCCGCGGCGGCCATCAGCTGGGTCAGCAGCTTCGCCGGGATCTTGTTCTCGGTCGAGATGCCGCTGCCGTCGGAGAGCTTGACGCCCGCGGTGTCGAAACCGTGGTCCTTCAGCACCTTGATGGTCGCCGCGGCACCGCCCGCGAAGGTCGCCTCCTGGCCGGTCGCCAGCGCGACCTGGCGGGCGAGGGCCTCGGCGAGGACGTCGTCGGACAGCTCCATCGTGTCCGAGACCAGCTCGGTCAGCGGGGCCGACTTGACCTCGGCGAGGACCTTCGCGTCCTTCGGCGCGGTCGCCTGGCCGCCCGGCGACGCGCTGAGCTTCGACGCGATCGTCCCGGCCAGCGCGCTGCCCGCGTTGGGCACGCGCTGGGAGTTGTTGTTCTTCGGGTCCTGGCGCCCGGCGTCGGCCATCACCGAGCCGATCTGGGTGGCGAACGTCGAGGGCGCGTCGCCGGCGGCCCAGCCCGGCGCGGTCGTCGCGCCCTTGAACAGGCTGAGGTCGACCTGCACCTTCTTGACGTTCGGGTTGGCCTTCTTCACCTGGGCGACGAGGTCGTCGACGTGCGCGGCACCCGGGTACAGCGGCGACTCGGTGCCCAGCGGCAGCGCGGTCAGCGTGACGTCGCCGCCGCCGACCAGGATCACCGTGCCCGGGTCGGCACCCTGGACGATCTTCGTCGACAGCCGCGTGTTCGGGTCCATGGACAGCAGCGCGGCCGCCGTCGTGAGCACCTTCGTCGTCGACGCCGGGGTCACCGCCGTCGACGCGCTGTGGTCCCACAGCGTCGTGCCGGTCACCGGGTCGACGACGCTGCCGTTGAGCTGGCCGAGCGCGCCGTTGCCGGCCGGGCCGGCCAGCACGGACTTGACGCCGTTCGCCGTCGGCGCCCGTCCGGCCGTGTCCGGGCCCTGGAGCTGGCGCGTGGCCGCGACCGGGTCGGGGCTGTCGCCCTTCGGCGCGTTCGGCGCCCACGGCAGGCCGAGCCGGTTCGACACCTTCGGCATCGCGGCCGCGACCCCGCCGCCGGCCAGCAGCAGCACGACGACCGCGACGATGGCGATGATCTTGCCCTTGCGGCGCTTCTTTGGCGGTTCGCCGGCGGCCGCGGGCTCCGCCGGGGGCGGCGGCTCCGCGGGCGGCTCGTTCCGCGGCTGGGGGTGCTGCTGGAAGGCACCGGGGAACTGGGTGGGCCGCTCGATCCCGACGGTCGCCTCGGCGTCGAACCGCTGCCCGTCCGGCTCGATCCGCATCGGCCGGGCCAGCGACCCCGCGGACGCCGACGGGACGACCCCGCGCGGCGGCTCCGGCGGCAGCCCGGGACGCCGTTCGGCCGGCTCGGCGGTGCGCTCCGGCAGATCGGTGCGCGGGCGCTCGGCGGGACGGTTCTCCGGCAGGTCGAGGCGCTGTGCCCAGGGCGCGTCGGCTCGCTGCGGGGACTCCTGGCGGCGCTGGGCGTCCCCGCGCTTCAGCTGTTCTTCCCGGCGCTGCTGCTCCTCGCGCCAGAGCTGGAGCTCTTCGCGCCACGGCTGCGTGTCCGGCTTCTCGGCCCGCGGCTCTTCGTGGCGTTCCGGCTGCTCGCCGGGCCAGACGTCGCGCTCGACCGGCACGATCGGCGTCTTCTTCGGCTCGGCCTCGATGTACTGGGTGCTCTCGGCCTGCTTGACGTCGATGTACTGCGTGCTCTCCGCGGCCGGCGCCGGCTCCGCCTCGGCGGGTTCCGGTTTCGGCGTCGGCTTCGGTTCGCGGGAACCGAGCCGGTCGGCGAGGTCCTGCTTCGCCGGGGGCGGCGGGGGCGGCGGCTCTTCGGCGGGCGCGTTCAGGCCCGGGATCGGTTCGGGCGCGACGTTCGGCGCGAACCAGGATCCCTTCGGCGCCTCACTGCCTGTGACGTTGGGCACGCCGGGGCTCGGCGAGGCGCTCGCCGGCGGGTCGGGCAGCGCCATCGGCGTGGTCTCCCGCGCACCGGACGACGAGCCGTCTTCGTCCGACGACGGCCACATCGGCTGGTCGTTTTCCGGCACCCACCACTCCTTCTCACCTGCCCCGGAAGGGGCCAAGCTCACATGCCTCCGGGCCGACATCGATGCGACCCGGACGCAGGGCGTAGTCCACACTAGGAGACGTCAAGACAGTCATGAAGGTTGCCGCCCGCGAGCTGCGGGCACGCCCGGATCTATAAAGAAGCAGCGAGGACGCCGTGGAGTTCGACGTCACGATCGAAATCCCCAAAGGGGAGCGCAACAAGTACGAGGTCGACCACAAGACCGGCCGTATCAAGCTGGACCGGACCCTGTTCACGGCCACGCAGTACCCGGCCGACTACGGCTTCATCGACGACACCCTCGGCCAGGACGGCGACCCGCTGGACGTGCTGGTGCTCGTCCAGGAGCCGACGTTCCCGGGCTGCCTGATCCGCTGCCGCGCGATCGGCATGTTCCGGATGACCGACGAGAAGGGCCCGGACGACAAGGTCCTCGCCGTCCCGACGAACGACCCGCGCCTCGAGCACCTGCGCGACATCCACCACCTGAACGAGTTCCACAAGCTGGAGATCCAGCACTTCTTCGAGGTCTACAAGGACCTCGAGCCCGGCAAGAGCGTCGAAGGCTCGTCCTGGGTCGGCCGCACCGAGGCCGAGAACGAGATCGCCCGCTCGTACGAGCGCGAGACCGACCGGCTGGCGAAGGAAGAAGCCAACGGCGGCCACTGAGCCCGCGGAAAGGCCCCCTCGGGAAGTCCCGAGGGGGCCTTTCTCATTCCCCGGTCAGTGCGCCAAGGCGAGGGCGGGAGCCTCTTCGGCCTCCGCGCGCTGCTCCATCGCCGACTTGTCCGACAGCGGCTTCTCCTTGAGGAACCACACCAGCGCGAACCCGACGGTCAGCACGATCCCGCCGACCAGGAACACCGTGCTCATCGACTCGGCGAAGCCCTGCAGGATCGGCCGGGCCAGCGTCGGGTCGAGCGTGGACAGGAACGACGTGTCGTTGACGTCGAGGCCGCTCTGCATCTGCTTCGCGAACTCCGGGTGCTGCGCCAGCGCCGTCACGTAGGCCGGCGTGGTCATCGCCGAGCGGATGGCGTTCGCGATCCGGTCGCCGACCGTGCCGAACAGGATCGACAGGAACACCGCGGTGCCCGCCGTGCCGCCGATCTGCCGGAAGAACGTCGCCGCCGAGGTGGCGACGCCGATGTCCTGCGGGCGGACGTCGTTGGTCGCGGCCAGCACCAGCGTCTGCATCGAGGCGCCGAGGCCGAGGCCGATCACGAAGGCGATCACCATGACCAGGGCCAGCGAGCTGTCGACGGTGATGGTCGACAGGGCGAACAGCGCCGCCGCCATCAGGCCGATCCCGGCCACCGCGAACATCTTGTAGCGCCCGGTCTTCGAGATGAGCCGTCCGCTGGTCATGCTCGCGGACATGATGCCCAGCGTCAGCGGGAGCATCTGCAGGCCGGCCTGGGTCGGCGTCGCGCCCTTGACGATCTGCAGGTACAGCGGCAGCGACATCATCGCGCCGAACATCCCGGCACCCTGCACGACGGTGACGAGCGTCGACATCCGGAACACCGGCCGCTTGAACAGGCGCAGCGGGAGCAGGGCGGCGTCGCCCATCCGGCGTTCGATCCAGACGAACGCGGCCACGCCCAGCCCGCCGACGACGTACATCGCGATCGAGGCGGCGGAGCCCCAGCCCCACTCGCGGCCCTGCTCGGCGACGATCAGCAGCGGCACCAGGCCGGTGGCCAGCGCCACGGCGCCCCAGTAGTCGACCTTCTGGTCCACGCGGGTGTGCGGGAGGTTCAGCACCTTGGTGACGACGACCAGCGCGGCGAGCGCGATCGGGACGTTGACCAGGAAGACCCAGCGCCAGCCGGTGATGCCGGCGAAGGTGTCGATGCCGGCGAAGAAGCCGCCGACGACCGGCCCGGCGACGCTCGAGATGCCGAACACCGCCATGAAGTAGCCCTGGTACTTGCTGCGCTCACGCGGCGCCGTGATGTCGGTGATGATCGCCAGCGCCAGCGACATCAGGCCACCGGCGCCGAGGCCCTGGAAGGCGCGGAACGCGGCGAGCTCGTACATCGACGTCGCCATGCCGCTGGCCAGCGAGCCGACCAGGAACAGCGAAATCGCCGTCAGGTACATGGGCTTGCGGCCGTAGAGGTCGGACAGCTTGCCGTACAGCGGCGTCGAGAGCGTCGCGGTGATGAGGTACGCGGTGGTGGCCCAGGCCTGCAGGGACAGGCCGTGCAGCTCGTCGGCGATGGTGCGCATCGAGGACGAGACGATCGTCTGGTCGAGCGCGGCCAGGAACATGCCGAGCATCAGCCCGGACAGGACGGTGAGGATCTGGCGGTGGGACAGTTTGCCGTTCGTAGCGGCTGCTCCTTCCGCCGTGGTGGTGTCGCTCATGGTGGTCTCCCTCAGCCTTCGTGCGTAGTTGCTTGTATCCGTCAACTACTTGTCTCGACCAAGTATTCCCAGAGAGCTTGCATCGTGCAATCAAATTTCCTGTGAGCCCGGTCTCGTGCCCCGCTTGACGGCTTTCGCGACCACCGTCACCTCGGCGGAGGGGACATCGAGGCTGGTCACGAAGCCGTAGAGGCCGGCCAGGTCCCGGCACCAGACGGCGGCCATCAGGTTGGTGACGCCGGTCGTGGCGAGGGTGCCGTGGACCATCGGGTGGGTCGCGAGCCGCCGTCCCACCTCGTCGAGCCGGCCGGGCGGGACGGTCATCCAGACGTTGGCGTCGACGGCCAGGCCCAGCGCTTCGACGTCGATGTTCGCGTAGGTGCGCAAGCGCCCGGCAGCGGCGAGCCGCTCGATCCTCCGGCGGACGGTGGACTCCGGAGCTTCGCCCGCCAGCTCGCCCGGCCCGAGCCGGGCGTCGGCGGCCAGCCGGCGCAGCAGCCGCCGGTCGAGGTCGTCGAGCGGGACGTCCTCGCCGGTCGGCGGCGGGGTCAAAGCGGCCACCTCGGCGGCGGTGAGCAGGCCGGTGCGCCACTGGGTCGCGTCGGAGAAGACGTGCAGGACCGAGTGCGCGCGCAGCTCCGTGACCGCGGAGGTCGACGGCAGTGCGTCGTGCACGAGCCGGCCGTCGAGACCACCCAGCGCGACGGCGCTGATCTCCTCGCCGCCCGCGAGAATGTCGACGAAGAGGACGTCGTCGCGCTTGGCCAGTGCCTCGGCGAGCACGGACGTCCGGCCGCGGAGCACCTTGACCCGCAAAAGCATCGCGCCGCGCAGGCCGTGCTCGGGATTGGGGACGCAGACGACCTTCAGCCGCCCGTCGGCGCGAAGCCGGGCGATGACGCGGGTGACCGTGCGCGGCGAGAGCTCGAGGACCTCGGCGATCCGGCCGGGCCCGGCACGGCCGTCGACCTGCAGGGCTGACACCACCCGCTGTTCGATTTCGGTCATCAGCTGCGTCATGGAGTCCAGTTTCGCTCACTTCGCAGCGCTGGAGTACCGCATTCGACCGTCCGCGCCGGATCCTGACCGCATGCTGAAATCCGTGATCGACATCGTGGAAACCCTGGCCGCGGACGTCCGCGGCCCGGAGCGGCCGCCCGCTTCGCTCGAAGAGCTGGGCACGGTCTTCTCAGCCATCGACGACCCGCTGGCCGCGCGCCTCCGAGCCGCGCTGACCGAGGTCAGGCCCGGCGCCAAGTGGGCGGGCGAGTTCGAGGACCTGCCCGCCGGCGAGGTCTGGGTCGTCGACGCGCTCGACGGCGCCGTCCAGCTGCTGCAGGGCCTGCCGCAGTACTGCGTCACCGTGACGCTGGTGCGCGACGGCGAGCCGGAGCTGACGGTGCTGCACTCGCCGTGGCTTGAAGAGACCTACGCGGCGTGGAGGGGCGAAGGCGCGACGCGGAACGGAACACCCATTGAGCCGTCGAGGAAGCAGAGCCTCGACGCGGCCGTCGCCGCGACCAGCCAGCCGCCGTTCGTCATGACGCAGCCGGGGGTGGCCGAAGCCGCCGGGCGGTCACTGACCGCGGTGCTCCGGGAAGCCGCCGCGGTGCGGAACCTCGGACCGACGTCCTGGCAGGTCGCCGACGTCGCCGCCGGGCGGCTCGACCTCTTCTGGCAGTACGGCCGCGACGCGACGAACCTCGCCGGTGCCGCGCTGGTCGCGCGGGAGGCCGGCGCGGTGGTCAGCACCGCCGGCGGCGCCCGGTGGACGCCGTCGGCGGGGAGCTTCCTCGCCGCCGCGCCGGCCCTGCACGAACGGACCGTGGAACTCCTGCGTCAGGCGGAGTAGCCCGGGATCGGGAACGGCGCCAGGAACTCGCGGATCTCCGCGGCGATCGTGTCGAGCGCCGCCTCTTCGGCAGCCGCGGCCGCCGTCACCGTGCGGTCGATCCACTCCGCCACCTGGACCTGGTGCTCCGGCTTGAGGCCGCGGGTCGTGATCGCGGACGTGCCGAGCCGAATACCGGACGGGTCGAACGGCTTGCGCGGGTCGAACGGCACCGTGTTGTAGTTCAGCTCGATGCCCGCGCGGTCGAGCGCCTGCGCGGCCGGCTTGCCCGCGACCGCCTTGTTCGTCAGGTCGATCAGCAGCAGGTGGTTGTCCGTGCCGCCGGACACCAGGTCGTACCCCTTCGCCAGGAGCGCGTCGGCCAGCGCCTTCGCGTTGGCGACGATCGTGTGCGCGTACTCGGAGAACGACGGCTGCTGCGCCTCCCCGAGCGCGACGGCGATCGCCGCGGTCGTGTGGTTGTGCGGGCCGCCCTGCAGACCCGGGAACACGGCCTTGTCGACGGCCTTCGCGTGGTCGGCGTCGGAGAGGATCATCGCGCCACGCGGGCCGCGCAAGGTCTTGTGCGTGGTCGTCGTGATCACCTGGGCATGCCCGACCGGCGACGGGTGCGCGCCACCCGCGACCAGGCCGGCGATGTGCGCGATGTCGGCGACGAGCACCGCGTCCACCTCGCGCGCGATCTCGGCGAACGCCGGGAAGTCGATCGTGCGCGGGATCGCCGTGCCGCCGGCGAAGATCAGCTTCGGCCGGTGCTGGCGGGCGAGGTCGCGCACCTGGTCGAGGTCGACGCGCCCGGTTTCCTTGGCGACGCCGTAGCGCACGGGGGTGAACCACTTGCCGGTCGCGGACACGCTCCAGCCGTGCGTGAGGTGGCCGCCGTCCGGCAGCGCCATGCCGAGCACGGTGTCGCCGGGCTGGGCGAACGCCAGGTACACGGCCAGGTTCGCCGGGGACCCGGAGTACGGCTGGACGTTCGCGTGCTCGGCGCCGAACACGGCCTTCGCCCGCTCGATGGCCAGCTGCTCGACCAGGTCGATGAACTGCTGGCCTTCGTAGTAGCGCTTGCCCGCGTAGCCCTCGGAGTACTTGTTGGTGAGCACGGTGCCGGTCGCCTCGAGCACGGCCTGCGAGACGTAGTTCTCCGAGGCGATCAGGCGGATCTTGTCGTGCTGGCGCTTCGCCTCGTCCTCGACGAGCCCGGCGATGGCGGGGTCGGCGGCGGCGAGTGCGTTCAGTTTCGGCTGGTGTGTCATGGCGTACTCCGGCTCTGGAGTGGCCTTCACCCAGGCGCGCGGTGCCGGCCTCGTCGTCGCTTCCCGGTGGTGCTCCACCTCGATGGCGCCAGTCGCTGCTGCGCGTAAGAGCCTAGTCCACCCCGCTCGAGGCTCGACGGTGTTCGGCGCACCACTTGCGGGTGCAGCCCGAGGTGCGGTCGCAGAACGGCCTGCCGCAGGTCGCGCAGCGCTTGACGCGGCGCCAGCCGCCGACGGTCACCAGCTCCGCCAGGCCGGCCGCGCCCGCGGCCAGCTCGCTTTCGCTTGCGCGCGGCGTCACGTAGACGATCCGCCACGCCGCGCCGGTGTCGACGAGCCGCGGCCGCGCCCCGGCCTCCGCCAGCACGGCGTTGAGGCGGCGCGCGGCCGCGTGTTCGTCGGGCAGCTGCGCGACGATTCCGCTCAGCTGCGGATTTCCTTGGCGCAGCAACCGTTCCGCCACCCCGAGCTCGGGGTCCAGTGCGTGGAACGGCGGCACGACCGCGTGCTTGCGCACGTCAGTCGACGACCACGACGCCCATGGACCGGGCCGTGCCCGCGATCGTGCGCATCGCCATCTCGACGTCCGAGGTGTTGAGGTCGGGCAGCTTGCGTTCGGCGATCTCGCGCAGCTGCTCTTTGGTGAGTTTGCCGGCGACCTCGTGCCCGGGCCGCGCGGAACCCTTGTCCCCCAGCGCTTTCTTGATGAGGAACGACGTCGGGGGCGTCTTGAGCCGGAGCGCGAACGAGCGGTCCTCGAAAACCGAGACGACCACCGGCACGATGTCGCCGCGCTGGGTCGCCGTCGCGGCGTCGTAGGCCTTCTTGACCTCGACGAGGTTGACCCCGGTCTGCCCCAGCATCTTGCCGAGGTCGACGACCGGGGCGTTGCCCGCGCTGAGTTCGAGGGTGACCTGGTGGGTGAGTTTCTTCGGAGCCATGCCCCGAAGCTAGGGTCTCCAGTTACTGGAGGGTCAATCCAACGGCTCGACGCCGGCCTTGTGACGCTTCGCGAGGTCCTGGTAGACCGCCGCGTTGTGCTCGACCCACAGGCGCGCCGAGTCGGTCAGCGGGACGAACTTCTTCGCCGGGCTGCCCATCGCGACGACCTCGGACGGCACCTCGGTGCCCGGCGTCACCGTCGCGCCGGCCGCGACCAGCGTCCGCTCGCCGATCTTGGCGTCGTCCAGGACGGTCGAGCCGTTGCCGATCAGCGCCTGCTCGCCGACCGTGCAGTCGTGCACCAGGCACTGGTGGCCGACGGTGACGTTCTTGCCGATCTCGCACACCTTGCCGACGTTGACGTGCACGACCGAGTTGTCCTGGATGTTCGCGCCCTCCCGGACGACGATCTTGCCGAAGTCGGCGCGCAGCACGGCGCCGTACCAGATCGAGGCGTCCTTCTCGACGACGACGTCGCCGATGAGGGTGGCCGTGGGGGCGATGAAGGCGTCCGGGTGGACCTGCGGGCTACGCCCTTCGAACGAGAACTGAGGCATGCCCCAGACCCTAAACCGCCCCCGTGTGCTCAGCCGGTGATCGCCGCATTGATCAGGATGTCCACGGCCTGGTCGTTGCGGGTCGTCTGCGGCACGATCTGGGTGTCGCGTGGGTAGAAGCCCGGGCTGCTGCCCTTCGGATACATCTCGAAGGTGAAGCTCCAGATCTTGTGCGTCGCCCACATCCAGTCGTTGACGCTGCCGTCGGTGATGTAGAGGTCGCTGGACTGCTGCGGCGTGTAGCCGTTGGTCGCGGCCATCTGCCTGCCGAGCGACTGGAACTTCTGCGCCTCGGCCGCGGTCAGGCCCGGCGCGGTGTCGGCGTAGGTGTACCCGAACGGCCAGAGCACCAGCTCGGAGTAGGTGTGGAAGTCGATGTGCGTCTTGATCTGCTGGACACCGCCGACCACGCGCGAGTTCACCCAGTTCGAGACGGCGCGGGTCTCGGGCGCGGAGAACGCCGCCGTGCCGCGGTAGGTCTCGCTGGACGTCGAGCCCGACGAGCCGCCGCAGCAGCCCCACTTGTAGCCCCAGTTCCGGTTGGTGTCGGTGCCGGGGCCCTGGCGGTTCTTGCGCCAGCTGTGGAACGTGCCGCCGGAGATGTCGTACTCGGAGCCGTCCGGGTTGACGCTCGGGAGCACCCAGATCTCGGTGCTGTCGACGAGCCGCTTGATCGCGCTGTTCGTGGCGTACCCGCTGGTCAGGCGGTCCACGATGTGCAGGCACATCTCGGTGGTGAGGTGCTCGCGCGCGTGCTGGTTGCAGGTGAAGAGGACCTCGGGCTCGTTCTCGTCGGTCGCCGCGTTGTCGGAGATCTTGATCAGCGAAAGCGCGCGGCCTTCGTACGACGTCCCGGCGCTGCCGAGCTTGGTCAGCGAAGGGTAGTTCGCGACGGCCTTCTGCAGCTCGGTCTGCGTTTCGGCGTAGGTGTGGTAGCCGGTGTAGCCGGCCGGGAAGTCCTCGACGGTCGCCGCGGTCCGCGGCCGGTCGACCTGGCCGAGCGCCTTCACGCCGAAGCCGAGCGCGCGCAGCTGGGCGGCTTCGGCCGGGTTGGCGATGACGGTCGTCGTGCCGTTCGTGCTGTCGAGGATGTCGGCGCCGGTCCGGGCGACCTCGGTGCGCTGCTGGGCGGTGCCGGTGCCCGTCACCTCGTAGACCTGGGGTCCGGCGGTGGGCTGGGCACCGGCCACGCCGCCGGTGGTGAGCATCAAGAGGGCGGCCGCGGCCGCCGCCAGGCACGTTCGTGGGCGCATCACGTCTCCTGCTCTCGGGGGGTCTTCCGACCCTGGCCGGAGCCGGACGTAGTGCGCAATCCGTACGTCTACGGATCTAAAGGGCGTTGCTAGCCGTAGTTGGCGAAGCAGAGCGCCTCGATGTCGCCGCGAAGCGCGGCGAACGGCCGCGGGCGTACCCGCTGCTGGACGACGGTGCCGAGCAGGTACGACAGGAGCGCGCGGGCCCGCGCGCGCGGGTCGTCGACGTCCAGCGGGGCGAGCAGCTCGGCCAGCAGCTCGGTGAGCGACGTGAGCATGGCGTCGATGGCCTGCGGGTGCTGGGCGCGGCCGGCGGCGATCCAGTACTCGAACCAGAGGAACGCCGCGTTGGGGTTGGCGGCGAAGACGCTCAGGTACTCCTCGAGGACGGCGAAGAGGCGCTTACGCGGGTCGTCGTGCTTCGCGGCGACCTCGCGCAGCCCCGCGGCGAAGGCGGTGATGTGCGCGGCCATGGCGCGGTCGATGAGGACGTCGATGTCGGCGAAGTAGTAGTGGATCGCGCTCTTGGTGAGCGGGCCGGCGTCGGCGATGGCTCGCACGGTGCACCCGGCGAGCCCGTCGCGGGCGAGGACGATCCGCGCGGCCTCGACGATCTGTTCCTGCTTGGCCAGCTGGTTCGGGGAAAGCCGGTCGCTGCGACCGGGGACTGCGCTCACGGTGATTCTCGTTACCTTCTGACTGGACGGCAGCCCCGAATCCTAGGGCAGACGTCCCGCGGGTGGCCTCGGGGTGAAAAACCGGATTGGCCACCCCGGTCCGCACAGCGGACAATGCCCGGCATGGTGATCTCAGGGGACAAGGGGCTCAGCTCGGCAGCGCGCAGCCAGCTGGAGAAGGAAATCGCGAACCTGCGCGCGCAGCGGGAGGCTCTGGCGCCGCAACCCGGCGAGCAGGAGCGCACGGGCGACGCGGCGGACCAGGCGGACGTGATCGACCGCGCGGAGGCGGCGGCCCGGCTGGACCGCCAGATCGCGGACCTGGCCGCGAAGATGGAACACGGCGGCTACGGAAACTCCCAGCTCCCCGACGGCACGGTGGTGACGCTCAAGTTCTCGGACGGAGACGAGGAGACGTTCCAGGTGGTGACGGTCCCGGGCGAAGACGCGGACGCGATCACCTCGGACAGCCCCCTGGGCCTGGCCCTGGTAGGCGCAAAGGCGGGCGACGAGATCACCTACCGAACCCCTCGAGGCGACGCAAAGGCCACGGTGGTCAAGGTAACGCCCCCGAAGTAACCCCCTGCTGATCCCGAAGGCCCCCGGCCACAAGCCGGGGGCCTTCGTTCGTACTTTTGACCCGTAAGGGTGGTTCTGCAAAGGAAAAATCGCGAGAAACCCGCCAACGCAAGCGGGACGGGGGGCCGGGGGCGGAGCCCTCCGGGCGGGGTGCGGGGCGGAGCCCCGCAAGATACGTGAAGCCAAAAAAGGCCCCTGCCCTCGAGGGGCAGGGGCCAAGCATTGGCTGAGCCGCCTGGGGGAATCGAACCCCCGACCTATTCATTACGAGTGAATCGCTCTGGCCGACTGAGCTAAGGCGGCATGTCTCCGGCTCGCGCTGGCGACGATAGCAAGTGTAGCGGAGGCTGTGCGCGTCACTTTCCGGGGGGACCGTCGTTAGGGCCCTATGACGTCGGTCTCACTCCCCGGTCGACCTATCTGGAGGCTCTGGCACATGCGGCGAAGACTGCACCGTTCGGCGGCGCTGCCGGCGGCTGCTGCGTTGCTCCTGTTCAGCGCGGTGCCGGCGAACGCCGATCCGACTTATCCGACGACGCCGATCCCGCAGCCGGCGCATCCGGGGCAGGCGCCGATCTCGGCGCCGATCGGGCCGCAGCCGCTGGGGCAGGCCGTCGGGGATGCCGGGACCGCGCTCGGGATCATCCGGCTGCTGCCCAACGCCGTGCCGACGAAGACGATCCTGCCGGGGTTCGGGGACACCCTGCCGAAGCAGTCGGCGCTCGAGGCGGGGATGGGCCTGTCGAGCGCGTCGGCGAACTCGGACGCCTACCTGAGCTACGAGAAGGCGATCGCGCAGGCGTCGCCGTTCGGGTTGTCGATCGGCGGGAACGCGCCGCAGACTCCCGGCAGCGTCGTGCAGACCGCCTTGCCGGACAACCCGCAGCCGATCAGCGGTGGCCTCAACGCGCCGTCGAACCCGTTGTTGAACGTCGGCCTGCTGAACGGGAGCGCGCACGCGCGGTGGAGCCCGACGCTCGGGCCGTGCGTCGACACCATCGCGGACGCGAGCACGTCGGTGGCGAGCCTGTCGCTGCTGAACGTCATCCCGGCGATGCCGAACCTGGGTCTGGACGCGCTGAAGCCGAAGCTCGACCCGGGCTCGCTCGCCAGCGGGTTCGACCTGACGAAGGGCCTGCAGAGCCTGGGTGGCCTGCTGCAGGGCGGCGGGCAGACGGCGAAGGACGGCACCGGGTCGCTGCTGAGCCTGCCGAACACGCTGTCGTCGCGGTCGCAGGTGAAGCTGGTCGACGTGCCGGGCTCGAAGAACAAGGCCGTGCAGTCGACGTCGACGCTGCAGGCCGCGGACATCGAGATCCTCAAGGGCACGCCACTGGCGCTGAGCATCAAGGTGACCAGCCAGCCGACGCTGAAGGTGACGTCCACCGGTGACGCGAAGACGTCCAAAGTGGACTACACCGCGCCGGTGCTGACCATCGCGGCGGGCGGCAAGACGCTGTACACGCTGGACGCGGCGCACCCGACGAAGGACATCCCGATCGGGCTGCCGCTGAAGGGCCTGAGCGACCAGTTCGGGCAGCTGAACGACATCCCGGTGGTCGGCGGGCTGGTCTCGACGCTGACCAAGGGCATCCAGCAGGTCGGCAACACCACCGGCACGGTGCTGGACCTGGGCGTGCTGCGGCTGAGCATCGCCGGGCTGGACCAGAAGTCGGCGCAGATGACCACGCCGTTCAAGGGCTTCCAGCTGGGCGCGTCGGCGCGGTTGTTCGACCTGCAGCTGCTGCCGACGACGAAGCTCAAGAGCCTGCTGCCGGACGACCAGGCGAAGAACCTGCCGTCGTCGCTGGCCCAGCTGTCGCTGGGTGAGCAGATCGCGCGGGCGTACGCGCCGACCGACGGCGTGGTCTGCGGGTCGACGTCGACGCCGCCGGCGGGCGGCCAGGCACCGAAGGGGCCGGTGAAGAACCTTGCCTACACCGGCGGCGCGTACGACACGGTGCCGCTGTTCTGGTCGGGCACGGCAATGCTGCTGCTGGGTGTGGTGATGGTGGCCGCGATGCCGGGGACGCGTCGGCGTCCGCTGGCGGTCGCGGTCGAGGAGAAGCCGTTCAAGCCGTCACCGCGGCCGCGCGAGTGACCCGAGGGGTGTGAAGGAGCCCGCCAGGTGCGCCTGGCGGGCTCTTTCGTCTTCAGCTGCCGAGGGCGGCCATGACCTTGCGCACGGCCTCCACGACCGGAGCGCCGACCTGGCCGACCATCATCGCGACGCCGGAGACGGCGCCCAGCGCGCGGCGCAGCCGAGCCGGTTCCGGCCGGGGCGCCTGGAGGGTGGCCAGCGACTCGTCGACGACCTGGCGGTCGGTGCCGGTCACCTGGGGGCGCAACGCCTGAACGGCGGCGAGCAGTTCCCGGAACGCCGCCTGCTGATCGACGGGGCCATGGTGGACGATCTTGCCGATGCCCTGGTCGTGCACTTCGAACTTGTCGCCGCCGACCTGGTCGCCGTAGTAGTGGGTACCACTCATCAGCCGGTCCCTTCCCGCTCAGTGCACGATTTTCCCGATGCCGTGTCCGCCGACTTCGAACTTGTCCCCGCCGATGTTGTCGCCGTGGCGGGTGTAGTTCACGGTCTTGTGGAAGACCACTCGCGGATCGTCGACCGCCGCCATGATCGCGTGCACGATCTCGTCGAGGATGTGCCGTTCGGTGGTCGCCAGCGCGGTGTACGGGTTGCCGGCCGTTTCGATGACGAGCGCGAACAGCGCCGGGCGCAGCAGCAGGTAGAGCAGCCGGACCGCGGCGATCCCGATCAGCACCGCCGTCACGATCACCACGACCTGGCCGAGGCTCTTGTCCAGGTGCACGCCTTGGCTCCGCGCGGCTCGCAAACCCAGGGTCGCGCCCATGCCGAGCACCAGCCACAGCAGCGCGAAGCCAAGGAACCGGCCGAACGCGGCCGCCCGCCGGATCGTCAGCCGGACGACCCGCGCCCGCGCGATGTTGCGGACCGGGTAGGCCTCGCGGCCGACCCAGAGGACCTGGTTCTCCACCTTGACGCCGATGACACCGCTGCGCTCGGGCATGCTCCGGTCCTCCCCGTGCGGCCGACGTGACGGGAACCAGCGTCACCCGGGGGCGGAACCGCGACAATGTCCTTTCGGGCGGACCTCAGCCCTGCCGCAGAGTCGTGACCATCGCTTCGACGGCGATGCGCGGTTTGACGTTCAAGTCGATCGCCTCACGGCATTCCAGCACCGCTTCGAGGCGGCGCAGCGTCGACTCCGGCGTCCACGCCTGCGCCGCTTCGCGGATCTGGTCGGCGTGGTCGGGGTGGTTGAGCGTCGCGCCGGACCGCGTCGTGGTCACCAGGACGTCGCGGTAGAAGCCGGCCAGGTCGATCAGGGCCAGGTCGAGCGTGTCGCGCTGGGTGCGGGTCGCGCGGGACTTCTGCTTCTTCTCCAGTTGCTTGACCGCCGCTTCGGCGGCCCGCTTCGCGCCGGCGACGCCCTTGCCGACACCGTCGCCGCCCATCGCTGTGCGCAGCTCGTTGCGTTCGTCCTCGTCACGGGCCTTGCTCGCCTCGCCCGCGTCGGCCTCCGCCGCGCTGATCAGCTGGTCCGCGCTCGTGAAGACGTCGCCCGGCCGGCGGAGACCCAGCGGGATCCGCAGCACGGTCGCCCGCCGCTGCCGCGCGGCTTCGTCCGTCGCGAGCCGGCGCGCGCGGCCGACGTGGCCGCCGCACACCGAAGCCGCCCACTGCGCGCGCTCGGGATCGACGTGGTCGCGGCGCATCAGGACGTCCGCGATCGCCTCCGGCGGCGGCGTCCGCAGCGTCACCAGACGGCAGCGCGAGCGGATCGTCACCGAGACGTCCTCGGGGTGGTCCGAGGGGGCGCAGAGCAGGAAGACCGTGCGATCCGGCGGTTCCTCGACGGCCTTCAGCAGCGCGTTCGACGCGCCTTCGGTGAGCCGGTCGGCGTCCTCGATGATCACGACCTGCCAGTGGCCGGTCGTCGGGCGGCGCGCGGCCGCCTGCACGAGGGCACGCATCTCGGCGACCGAGATGGACAGGCCTTCCGGCACCACGAGCCGGACGTCGGCGTGGGTGCCCGCCATCGTCGTGTGGCAGCCGGGACAGGCGTCGCAGCCGGTGCCGGTGCTGCACTGCAGGGCCGCGGCGAACGTCCGCGCGGCCACCGAGCGGCCGGACCCGGGCGGCCCGGTGAGCAGCCACGCGTGCGTCATCGCGCCGGGCGGGGCCGGCTCGCCGGCGATGATCTTCGCGGCGGCGGACGCGGCCGCGGTCAGCGTCTCGGCCGCGGGTTCCTGGCCGACGAGCTGGTTCCAGACGCCGATGCGCTCGGTCGTCGTCACTTCGCCTCCACGCGAGGCTCTTGCGGGGTTTCGCCGGGCAGGGTGACGTCGACGTCGACGTCCAGTGGCAGCGTCACCGGCTTCTCGGTCGTCGGCGCGAGCGCGGCCAGGCGGCCGACGAACACGGCCCGCAGCGCGGTGCGGATGCGCTCGGCGACTTCGGCGTCGGTGCCGTCGGCGTCGATCACGACGTACCGGTCCGGGTCGGCCGCGGCCATCTCGGTGAGCAGGTGCTGCACGCGCCACTGGTCGTTCATCGCGGTCGACCGGTCGCGCGGCGCGCCGTTCGGAGCCGAGTCCAGCAGGACGGTCAGGTCCGGGCGCAGCCGCCCGGTCGCCCAGTCGGCGAGGCCTTCGAGCTCGTCGCTGTCCAGACCGGCGACGGCCGAGAGGTGCGCCAGCGGCGAGTCGACGAACCGCTCCATGACCACGACGGAACCGGCGTCGAGCGCCGGCTGGACGTGCCGCTCGACGATGTCGGCCCGCACCGCGGCGGCGGCCAGCGCCTGGGCCCGCGCCCCGGTCAGCGAAGCGCCGGAGACGAGGGCGGTGAGCCGCTTGTCGTCGAGGGCCGGATCGGCCGCGACGACGACGGGCCGCGTACCGCCGCGCATCCAGTCGGCGAGGTTGACGGCCTGGATCGCCGTGTTGATCGCGGTGGTGCCCTCGACGGCGATGAGGAAGCCGTTGACGCGCCGCGGCGTGCGGCGCAGGGCGTTGCGCAGGTCGGAGAGGATCGGCTCGGTGCGCTTGTCGTCCATCTGCCGGTAGGCGAAGAGGCCGGCGACCAGCGCGATCGCGGCGCCGGCGAGCATGATCGGCCGCGTGCCGTCGATCGTGACCGGGCTGCCCCAGACGGTGATGGTGCGCTTCGCGACCACACCGACCAGCACCGGGACGGTGACCGTCGTACCGAACAGCACGAGCTTCATCATCAGCTGGTAGATCGCGTTGATCCGGCCGCGGATGGCGTCCTCGACGCGCGAGCCGATGATCGTGACACCGGTGAGGAACGCCGTCCCCGCCCAGAAGCCGACCAGGACGACGGTGACGAGCGAGATCGACAGGTGCGGCGACAGCGCCACCAGGGCGAGCGAGAGCCCGGCCGCGATGATGGAGACGCCGAACAGCCGGTCGTGCGGGAGCCGCCGGGAAAGCTTCGGCGCGACCGCCATCCCGGAGGCGAGGCCGACGAAGACGGCCAGCACGAGGAGGCTGAACGCCGAGTCGCCGGCCAGCAGGCTCGACGAGTACGGCTTGGCCGAGCCGATCACGGCCCCGCCGGCGGCGAACGCGCCGAACGCGCCCACGAGCAGGCCGCGCACGAGCGGCGTGCTGCGGATGAACCGGAAGCCGTCGGCGATCATCGTGCCGACGCCGAGCTTTTCCTCGTCGGCCGGCTTGACCTTCTGCTCCGGCAGCACGTGGACGTTGCGCAGCGAGAGCTCGGGGATCCGGGTGGCGATGAGGATCGCGCTGGCCAGGTAGAGCAGGGCGGTGATGATGACGACCAGCTTCGCGATGCGGAGGCTGGTGTCTTCGCCGGGAACGTGCAGGAAGTTCGTGTTGATGCCGGTGAGGATCGCGTTCGCGCCGGCCGCGGTGACGACGGCCAGGCCGTACGTCATCACCATGCCGAGCTGGTTGGCCGTCTCGACCTGGTCGGGCCGGCGGAGCAGGTTCGGGACCGCCGCCTCTTTCGAGGGGATCCACATGCTCGCCGCGCTGCCGACGAGGAAGTTGCCGACGAGCAGCCACCACGGCGCGCTGACGAAGGCGATGGACAGCAGGAAGCCGCACCGGAGGAGGTCGGCCACGATCATGACCTTGCGGCGGTCGAACCGGTCCGCGAGCAGCCCGCCGACCGGGGCGAACAGCAGCCCCGGCGCCAGGCCGGTCAGCACGACGCCGACGAACGCGAAGTTCTGCGCGAAGTAGTTGTTCGTCAGCTTCGTGGCCAGGCCGGTGAGGGCGAGGATGTTCAGCCAGTCGGCGACGCTGCACAGGTACGTGACGCCCCAGAGGCGCCGGAACGGTTTAATCGCCAGTACCCGCCGGACCCGGTTGATCGTGGACGCCTCGGCGCCCGACGACCCACCCGGGCCGGCCCCGGGTACCGATCGCACGCCCTCGCTGATACGCCCACCCCACTAGTCACGGCGGTGCCGGACGCCCTCGTGAGGTCGCCCGACCGTGAAGTCAGGGTAGCCCGATCGGCCCTTGCCGCGCGGACGGCCCCGAGGTCCCGGCGGGGCGGGGACCAGCGAACGGACGTTAGTCGAACAGCCCGGTCACGCTGCTGACCAGGCTGGACACCATCTCGATGGCGACGAAACCGAACACGATCAGCAACGCCACGGCGAGCATGACCCCGGCGGCACTCGACGACGGCCGGTTGAACGCCGGCATCGACATCGCGGGAAGACGCCGCCGCTTGACGGGCACCACCTCGAGGTCTTCGTCGAAGTCCTCGTCGGCGTCCACGGGCGGCTTCCGCCGCAGTGGCCGCTGCAGCGGCGGCCGGTTCGGCCAGGTGCGCCGCCGGTTCCGCTGCCGCGGGAGCAGCCCGATCGGCGGGGCGACTTCTTCGCCGACGGAGCTCGTGGTGCCGGCGGGCGGGATCGCCTCCGGCGTCTTTGTGTCGTCCTCCCGGAGGGTTTCCTCGACCATCCGGCGCACGGCCTCTTCGTCGTGCGGCACCGGCCCGGCCACCGGGATGGCGGCGGGCTCGTGGCCATTCACGACCGCGGCGCGTGGCTCGGGGTCGGCCGTGACCAGCCCCGAGACGGGGTCGGCGAACACTTCGCCGGGTACTGCGGACAGAGTGCCGTCGCGCTGAGTGAGCTCGGGGGCATTGAAGAAGGGAGCCTCACCGTTCGCGCTCATGGTGACCACCTCACTACTGAATGTCCTCGCCTTTCCAGGGTAGCGACGATGGCGGATAACGCATCCGCCCAATGGCTCTGTCTCCAGTGGAGGGTCGGTCACGCTGCGCAAGCCCGTGCCCGAACCCCCTGCAGTGTCCAGTCCGCCGGTGGCCGGGTCGACCGCCAATGGTGACGGATTGTAGTGAATCCGGTCACAGCGGTTTTCGGCGGGCGGCTGGCCCGCGGTTGGCCCGTGGTGACCAGTTTGCCGGGTTCCGGTCGGGTTGGACATGGGTTCGCATCGAGGCGGAGGCCGGTCGGGTACGCCGGTTGGGCGCTTCGGTTGGCCGGTCGGAGCAGCGGCGGGGCGGGGTTGGGACCGCCGCCTCGGCCGCGCCATCGCCGCGACCCGAACCAGGCGCGTCGGCTGCTTGGGCTGGCACGCCGGCCACTCACGACGACCGGCCGGCCGGCCCCACCCCGCCTTCGGTGGATGTCACCGCGCTCTTTCGCTCAGGGTGTCTCCTCCTGTCCCAGGTCGATCATCTTGCGGCACCAGTCGCGGAGCATGCCGCGGCTGAAGGGGCTCAGCACCAGCTGGCGCAGGCCGTCGCCGCGGTCCAGGGCGGCCAGGGCGAACCTCCCCAGGTCCGTGTCCACCAGGACGAACCCGTGGTCCGGGAACTCCGCGCACAGGCCGCCGAACGCCAGCATGTCCAGGACCGCCGTGCCTGAGCGCGGCCTCGCCAGGAGCTCGCGCATCGCCCAGACGTCGTCGTCCTGGCCGTCGTGGACCAGGCCGTCGTCGTCCACCGACAGCCAGATCGCACGCGGCGATGCTCCGAACGGGACCTCCGGCAGCTCCGCCACCAGCATCTCCGGCAGCTCCTCGAAGTCGGCCAGGTGGATCGCCGTGCGGCCCGGCAGCGAGCCCATCATGAACGCCCGCTCGCCGTCCGCGTAGCAGCGGATGTCCGCCGTCTCCGGCTCGCCGTCGAACACGCCGCACAGCGCCGCCCGCACCGAACCGCGCAGCATCAGCGACACCACCTCGAAGCCGAGCTCGTTCAGCTCGCCGTCCTCGCCGAACGGCGTGCCGTCGATCCAGGCCGCCCACGCCGTGTGCCGCTCGACCTCGGCGACCAGGTCCGCCGGGTCGTCCGAGACCGGGCCGTGGACCAGGATGTCGTGGTCGCTGACGTCCGGGTTGTAGAGCCGGTCGACCGGGTCCCGGTCCGGCATCGCCGCCAGCACCGGGCCGGCCGCCAGCTCGAGCAGCTCCCTGGCCGCTGTCCGATCAGCCATTCCGCCCCCTCTCGCCCGGACCGGACTCCTCGTCCGTGCGCGGTTCCGGCACCCCGCTGTTCGCCTCGGCCGCTTCCAGGATCGCGTCGCGCACCGTCAAATCCCGAGAAGCCGCCGGAACCACCCTGTCCACCCCTTCCCCCGCCGTCGTCCGCACCGGCGCGTGCTCAGGCATGGCTCTGCACCGCCTCGACGATCCACTGCTCGGCCGTGCTGCGCGAGGCTGGACCCCACGTCACCGTCCAGCGCCCGGTCCGGCCGACCGCCGCGCTGAACTGGTACCGGCCCAGGTCGTTGTCCACCAGCCCGAACGCGCCGTGTGGGTACTCGGCCAAGATCGCGTCGCGCACCGCGAGGTCGACCAGCACCGTGCCCAGCCGCGGCCGGGCCGCGCACTCCCGGATCTGCTCCACCGCCCGCTCGCACCGGCGCGGGATCAGGCCGCCCTCGTCGGTCTCGATGCGCAGGTGCGGGCCGGGCCCCGGCGGCCGGTCGGGCAGGCCGTCGAACACCCAGCCCGGCAGCTCGCTCAGGAAGCCGGAGCGCAGCCGCGCGCGGTTGCCCAGCTTGTGCAGCACCGTGGTGTAGTCCTCGTCGCCGAAGAACCGCACCTCCCACGGCTCCTGCCGGGCCGGGAAGACACCGGTGACCACGCCGCGGATGAACCCACCCCGCAGTGCCCGGTACAGCCCGACCGCTTCCGCCGTGACCTCGCCGCCCGGGGCGAGGCCGATCGCGGCCATCCCGGCGACGAACCGCGTGTACTGCTCGACCTCGTCGGCGAGGCTCAGCTCGGGCGAGGAGCGCCGCCCCGGCAGCGGTTCGGTGTCCGCCAGCACCGGCGGGATCTCGAACTCGGGGTCGTAGAACTCCATCACCGAGGGCCGCTCCGGCACCTCGGCCGACAGCGGGGCGATGACCTCGTCGATGACGTCGAAGACGGCGACTGAAGTGTTCACCCCTAGATTGAACACCCTGGCACCGACAATTTCTCGCACATATGTTCGAGAGTACGCCCTCGTTCGGCGAACGGTCGGCGAGCGGCTCACGCATGCTCCGGCACCCGCCCCTCGACGAACTCCGCCAGGTGCCGCCCACGGTCGTCGTCGACGAACGCAAGCATCTCCCCCGCGGAGGCGAGCCGTCGCGGGCGATGTCGGTGGTCACCGCGTGCACGGTGCGTGGTGTCTTGGTCACGCGTCCATGGAACCCGGGACCACCGACAATTTCCCGAACATCCGTTCGAGACGTCACCCGAAAGTGTGGCCGGACACCACGAAGGCCCCCGGCGTACCAGGGGCCTTCGTGAGCGGTCCTACTTGGCCTTCGTCGCGGTCGAGCTGCGCTTCGTCGTGGTGGACTTGGCGGCCGCGGCCTTGGCGGTCTTGCTGGTCCCCGCCTTGACCGTCTTCGCCGTCGTCGACGCCGGCTTGCGCGCCGGTGCCTTCCGCTTCGGCGCCGGCCCCTTCGCCCGCTTCTCGGCCAGCAGCTCGGACGCCCGTTCCGCGGTCAGCGACTCGATCTCGTCGCCCTTCCGCAGGGTCGCGTTGTACTCGCCGTCGGTCACGTACGGGCCGAACCGGCCGTCCTTGACGACCATCGGCTTCTTCGAGACCGGGTCCTCGCCGAGCTCCTTCAGCGGCGGCTTGGCGGTCGCGGACCGCCCGCGCTGCTTCGGCTCCGAGTAGATCTTCAGCGCCTCTTCGAGCGTGATCGAGAAGAGCTGGTCCTCGGTCGAGAGCGAGCGCGAGTCCGTGCCCTTCTTCAGGTACGGCCCGTAGCGCCCGTTCTGCGCGGTGATCTCGTCACCGGACTCCGGGTCCTTGCCGACCACGCGCGGCAGCGAGAGCAGCTTCAGCGCGTCGTCCAGCGTGATGGTCTCGATGTCCATCGACTTGAACAGCGAGCCCGTGCGCGGCTTCGGCGCCTTCGCCTTCAGCGCCTTCTTCTGCGCGGCCGTGGCGTCCTCGGGGATCTCGATCTCCGGCAGCACCTCGGTCACGTACGGCCCGAAGCGGCCTTCCTTCGCGACGATGTCGTGCCCGCTCACCGGGTCGGTGCCCAGCGTGCGGCCCTCCTGCGGGGTCGCGAACAGCTTCTCCGCGATCTCCTGTGACAGCTCGTCCGGCGGCAGGTCCTCGGGCAGGTTCGCGCGCTGCGACTCGCCGTTGACCTCGCGCTCGAGGTACGGCCCGTAGCGCCCGACGCGGACCACGACCGTGTGCCCCTCGGCGTCGCTGAACAGCGGGATCGAGTTGATCTCGCGCGCGTCGATGTCCTCGACGCTGCCCTCGACCAGCTTCTTCAGCCCGCCCAGGCGGCCGATCGAGCCGTCGACGCCCATGTCGCCGCCGAAGTAGAACTTCGACAGCCACTGCGCGCGCTGCTCGTTGCCGGCCGCGATGCGGTCGAGCTCGTCCTCCATGCCGGCGGTGAAGTCGTAGTCGACGAGCCGTTCGAAGTGCCGTTCCATCAGGCCGATCACGGCGAACGCGACCCACGACGGGACGAGCGCGGAGCCCTTCTTCCAGACGTACCCGCGGTCCTGGATGGTCTTGATGATCGACGCATACGTCGACGGGCGGCCGATGCCCAGCTCCTCCAGCTTGCTGACCAGGCTCGGCTCCGAGTACCGCGCCGGCGGCGAGGTGGTGTGACCGTCCGGGTTCAGGTCCGACGCGGTGAGCGCCTGGTCCTTCTCCAGCACCGGCAGGCGGCTCTGCTTGTCGTCGGCCTCGCCACCGGTCTCGGTGTCGACGGCTTCGACGTACGCCTTCAGGAAGCCCGCGAAGGTGATCGTGCGGCCCGAAGCGGCGAAGGTGCACTCCTCGCCCGAGGTCGCGTTGCCGACGATGCGGACGGACATCGTGGTGCCCTTGGCGTCCGCCATCTGCGACGCGATCGTGCGCTGCCAGATCATCTCGTAGAGCCGGAACTCGTCGGTGTCCAGCTCGCCCGCGACCTGGCCCGGCGTGCGGAAGACCTCGCCCGACGGCCGGATCGCCTCGTGCGCCTCCTGCGCGTTCTTCACCTTGCGCGTGTACTGGCGCGGCGACGGCGAGACGTACTCCTTGCCGTACAGCTGCGTGGCCTGGCTGCGCGCGGCCGAGATCGCCGACTCCGACAGGGTCGTCGAGTCGGTACGCATATAAGTGATGTAACCGTTCTCGTACAGCTTCTGCGCGATCCGCATGGTGCGCTCGGAGGTGAACCGCATCTTGCGGCCGGCCTCCTGCTGCAGCGTCGAGGTCATGAAGGGCGCGTACGGCTTGCGCGTGTACGGCTTCTCTTCGACGCTCGAGACCTTGAAGTCACGCTGCTTCAGCGCGTCGGCCAAGCGCCGGGCGTCGGCCTCCGCGAGCACACGGACCTCGGTGTTCGACGCCTTGAGCTGCCCGTCCGAGCCGAAGTCGCGGCCGGTGGCCAGGCGCGCGCCGTCGACGGCGACCAGGCGCGCCGGGAAGTTCCGCGGCGAAGCCTCTTCACCCGCGTCCATCGTCGCCGAGATGTCCCAGTAGGACGCCGAGGTGAAGCGCATCCGCTCGCGTTCGCGCTCGACCACGATCCGGGTCGCCACCGACTGCACGCGGCCCGCCGAAAGCTTCGGCATGACCTTCTTCCACAGCACCGGCGAGACCTCGTAGCCGTAGAGGCGGTCGAGGATGCGGCGGGTCTCCTGGGCGTCGACGAGGTCGGCGTCCAGCTCACGGGTCGAGTCGGCGGCCGCGCGGATGGCCTGCTCGGTGACCTCGTGGAAGACCATCCGGCGGACCGGGACCTTCGGCTTCAGCGTCTCGAGGAGGTGCCACGCGATGGCTTCGCCCTCGCGGTCGGGGTCCGTGGCGAGGTAGAGCTCGTCGACGTCCTTGAGGAGCCCCTTCAGCTCGGTGACCTTGGACTTCTTGTCCGGGGTGACCACGTAGAGGGCCTTGAAGTCGTTGTCGACGTCGACGCCGAGACGCGCCCACGACTCGCCCTTGTACTGGGCGGGCACGTCGGCAGCGCCGCGCGGCAGGTCGCGGATGTGCCCGACGGAGGACTCGACGACGTACCCGCCGCCGAGGTAGGGCGCGATCTTGCGGGCCTTCGTCGGCGACTCGACGATGACCAGCCGCCGGTGCCCGGCGCCGTTGCCCGCCGAGGCTCCGTTCTTCTTGGTCCGTGCTCCTGCCACGCTGTCCTGCTCTCCGCTCATCTCGTCCCGCCAGGCGGAACTGCACCACGTCCCTGCCCAGGGCCCGCGTCTCGACCTGCCAGTGTGCACGCTGTTCCGGCCCGGACGGCGCGGAGGTGGCCCAACACGCCGCCGGTCCTGTGCCCAGCGCATCGCCGCTGACCTCGACGATGTTTCCCCAACGTACCTGCCACGTGATTTCGGCCACGTCCCGCGCAGCCTAGCGCGTGACCGTCCGGATACCCTCCGTTCGACGGTGGTGGGCGCGGGGACGTCACCGCTTCACTGAATTCCCCGCCCAGCCGAAAGGATCCGCCATGACCCGACGCCTCCTCGGCGCCCTGCTCACCGCCGCGACCGCCACAGTATTACTGGGGACGACCCCGGCGAGCGCGGCCGCGGCGAACTTCGCCGGCACGGTAGCGCTGTCCAACTGCTCGGGTTCGGTGGTCAAACCGGCCGCGACGCCCGACACCGCCCCCGCACTCGTCATGTCCAACGGCCACTGCCTCGAGACCGGCTTCCCGGCGCCCGGGCAGGTCATCACCAACCGGTCGTCGAGCCGGACGTTCACGCTGCTCAACTCCAGCGGCGGCAACGCGGGCACGCTGCGCGCGAGGAAGATCGTCTACGGGACGATGACCGACACCGACGTGTCGCTCTACCAGCTGACCACCACCTACGCGCAGATCAAGTCGACCTACGGGATTTCGCCGCTGGAGCTGTCCAACGCGCACCCGACGGCCGGCTCCGCGATCGACGTCGTCTCCGGCTACTGGAAGCGGATCTACTCCTGCTCCATCGACGGGTTCGTCTACCGGTTGAAGGAGGGCAGCTGGACGTGGAAGGACTCGATCCGCTACACGTCCGCCTGCCAGACCATCGGCGGCACGTCGGGCTCGCCGATCGTCTCCGGCGGCAAGGTCGTCGGCGTGAACAACACCGGCAACGAGGACGGCGCCCGCTGCACGGAGAACAACCCGTGCGAGGTCGACCAGGCCGGGAACGTCACCGTGCACTACAAGACGAACTACGGCCAGGAGACGTACGGCATTCCCGCGTGCCTGACCGCGGCCAACGAAATCGCCCTCACGCAGGCCGGCTGCACCCTGCCCCGGCCCTGACGCACCGCCCGCGCCCGGTCAGGCCGTGCTCGTCACGGCCTCCGGGTGCGGGACCGGCTGCGGTGCCGCACCCGGCCACGCCGCTTCGGCGCCCGGTGGCGGTTCCCCGATCAATTCCAGCAGCGCCTCCAACCGGCGTTTCCCGGTGACCTTGACGGCCGGGACCTCGGCCTTCGGGCCGGTCAGCTTCGCCGCGACGCCCAGCGGCGTCAGCGCCTCGACCAGCCGCTCGTGCATGCCCGGCGCCAGCGGGTCGACGCCCAGCAAGTAGCCCTGCGTGCCGGGGCGGCCGCCGGCCAGCACCCACATCCGCAGCATCGCCCCGCTCAGCCGGAAGCCGTCCGGCACCGCTTTGCCCGAGTCGTCCTCCGCCGGGCCCGCGCAGCCCGCACGCAGCCATCTCAGCGCCAGCGGGAGCAGGTCGACGCGGAAGGACGTGCGCACCTGCGGGTTGCCGCAGTCGGCCTTTGAGACCTGGGCGTCGGCACCGCGGCAGCGGAACTCGCGCGCCAGGACGTGCGCCCGCCACGGCTCCTCGACGACCACCGACAACCGGGCGGCCGTGCGCCCGAAGCCGGTGATCTGGCCGTGGCAGCACAACAGGCCGGCCAGGTCGCCCAGACCCGGCCCGCTGGCCTCGGCGGAAAAGAGCGAGATCGTCCGATCCACCGCGCTATACTAGAACACAAGTTCGATTCGGCGCGAGATCTTCACCGAGGCGATTGATCGAGCTGGCGGCACGCCGGAGCGCGCTGCTCCGCCGCGGCGAGCGCAGGCACGCCCCTGAGGCCCGTGAGGTAGTCGAGCGCGTCGATGCGGTCGAGCGTGGCCTTGGCCTCGCCGAGCGCCTCCTTCGTCGCGGCCGCGTCGCCGCGGACGGCGTCGATGCGCTGCCGGGCGTTCTCGGCCTGCGTGCGGATCTCGGAGAACTGGCCGATGACGTTCTCGCGGCCGCCGTCCGCGGACGGCACCGGAGGCGCGCCGAGCGCGTTCAGGCCGGCCAGGCTCTGGTCGAGGCCGCCGACCACCGACGAAAGCAGGTCACTGGACGTCCGGGACGCCTGCTGCGGCGTGCTGGGGTCGACCGTCGGCAGGTCCGCCAGCGTGCGGACCAGGTGCGTCACCGCACCGCAGTAGGCGTCCGCCCATCTCGCCGCGGGATCGGCCTGCGGCACCACGGTCGTCACCGACAGACCCTGGTCCCGTGCCGTCGACTGCACGGGAGCTTGCTGCCCGCAGCCGGCGAGGCCGATCGTGATCGTCGTGGTTAGGGCGGCGAAGACGGTTGACCGCGGCCGCACCTGAACACCTCCTGCTCGACGACGTCCCGGACGGCCCGACGGTACCGACTCGGCACCGCTTCGCAAGTCGCCGGGCCAGTGTGGGATGACCCGACACGCCCCGGGCCCGGCACGCGACGCTGCGTGCCGGGCCCGGGAACGGTGGTGCGTCAGGCCTTGATCTCCGTCGGGGTGTCCGACATGACCGAACCCCGGCGCTTCGAGATCACGATCGCCGCCACGACGACGGCGAGCGCGACCAGCGAGATGATGATGCGCACGGCCGTGTTCTGGTCCGGGCCGATCGAGAACTGCACGACGGCGGGCGCGATCAGCACCGAGACCAGGTTCATGACCTTGATCAGCGGGTTGATCGCCGGGCCGGCGGTGTCCTTGAACGGGTCACCCACGGTGTCACCGATGATGGTGGCCTCGTGCGCGTCCGAACCCTTGCCGCCGTGGTTGCCGTCCTCGACGAGCTTCTTCGCGTTGTCCCACGCGCCACCGGAGTTGGCGAGGAAGATCGCCATCAGGGTGCCGCAGGCGATCGCGCCGGCCAGGTAGCCGGCGAGCGCGCCGGTGCCCAGGCCGAAGCCGACCGCGATGGGGGCGAAGACCGCCAGCAGACCCGGCGTCGTCAGCTCGCGGAGCGAGTCGCGCGTGACGATGTCGACGACCTTGCCGTACTCGGGGCGGGTGGTGCCCTCCATGATCCCCGGGATGTCGCGGAACTGGCGACGGACCTCGTAGACCACGGCGCCGGCCGCGCGGGAAACCGCGTTGACGGCGAGACCCGAGAACATGAACACCACGGCCGCGCCGATGATGACGCCGACGAGGGTGTTCGGGCTGACGACCTCGTTGACGAACGACTTGGCCGCGTCGAGGCCGGTGACCACGCCGTTGCCCATGCCCGACAGCGTCTTCGTGATCGCGTCCGAGTAGGACCCGAACAGCGCCGTCGCGGCGAGGACCGCCGTGGCGATCGCGATGCCCTTGGTGATCGCCTTGGTGGTGTTGCCGACCGCGTCCAGCTCGGTGAGGATCTGCGCGGCCTTCTCGTCGACGTCGCCCGACATCTCGGCGATGCCCTGCGCGTTGTCCGAAACCGGGCCGAAGGTGTCCATCGCGACGATGACGCCGACGGTGGTCAGCAGGCCGGTGCCGGCCAGCGCCACGGCGAACAGCGCGACGCCGCCGCCCAGCAGGTACGCGCCGAACACGGCCGCGCCGATGACGAGGGCGGTGTAGACCGCGGACTCGAAACCGATCGAGATACCGGACAGGATGACCGTCGCCGCACCGGTCTCCGACGTCTGGCCGACGTCCTTGACCGGCTTGTACTCGGTGCCGGTGTAGTAACCGGTCAGCTTCAGGATGACCGCGGCGAGCACGATGCCGATGATCACCGCGACGGTCGCGATGACCGCCGGGTTGCCCGAGTTCTCGAAGCCCGCGCCGAAGTCGGAGAAGCTGCTCGGCAGGTACACGAACGCCGCGATCGCCGACAGGACGGCGGAGATGACCGCGGAGATGTAGAAGGAGCGGTTGATCGTGACCAGGCCGCCCTCGCCCGCGCGCGCCTTGGTGATGTAGACACCGATGACGGCGGTGATGACACCGATGGCGGGAACGATCAGCGGGAAGATCAGGCCGTGCACGCCGAAGGCGGTGCTGCCCAGGATCAGCGCGGCGACGAGCATGACGGCGTAGGACTCGAAGAGGTCCGCGGCCATGCCGGCGCAGTCACCGACGTTGTCGCCCACGTTGTCCGCGATGGTCGCGGCGTTGCGCGGGTCGTCCTCCGGGATGCCCTGCTCGACCTTGCCGACCAGGTCCGCGCCGACGTCGGCGGCCTTGGTGAAGATACCGCCGCCGACACGCATGAACATGGCGATCAACGCGGCGCCGAACCCGAAGCCCTCGAGCACCTTCGGGGCCTGGCCGGTGTACACCAGCACGACGACCGCGGCACCGAAGAGGCCGAGGCCGACGGTGATCATGCCGACCACGCCGCCGGTGCGGAACGCCACGCGCATGGCCTTCTCGCGGCCGCCTTCCTCGCGCGACGCGGCCGCGACGCGCAGGTTCGCCTGCGTCGCGAGCCACATGCCGAGGTAGCCGATCGCGAACGAGAACGCCGCACCGACCAGGAAGAAGATCGACCGGCCGATCTTCTCGTTCCAGTCGTCGGCGGGAAGTGCGAAGAGCAGGAGGAACACGATCACGCCGAAGATGGCGAGGGTGTTCCGCTGCCGCTTGAGGTAAGCGGCCGCGCCTTCTTGCACCGCCTTGGCGATGTCCTGCATCTTGGCGGTGCCCTGGCCTGCGGCCAGCACCTCCTTGAGCAGGACGTAGCCGATGACGAGTGCGGCGAGCGCGACCACGGCGACTACACCGACAATCGTGTAGCCACCTCCGGAGAGCGTGATGGACCCGCCCTCCGCGAGGAACTGCCGTGACATTCGTCCTCCAGGAGACGTCCGTTCGCCAGCGTCGACGGCAGGCCGGGGTTCGACACGGCCGACGCTGGCATGGAACCTGCAACGAGCGACACGCTAGCCGTGCGGCGATGCACGTCTCGCATGACGCTCACCACAGAGGGTGTGGATTGCGGGAGTGTATTGGTATCGCAACCAGCACCTTTAAGCCGTCCCCGGGACAGCACATTCCGTTACCTTGTGAGCCTCCTCACTTGATCGATCCCTCTGACCGGATTCCGTTGGGGTTCCGGTGATCTCCGGAACTGTCGTACCCCTGTGCCAAGCTCGGCGGGTGGACGAATCACGGGGGCGGCGGCTGCTGGGGCGGGTGACCGCCGGCATCCCCGCGCGCGAAGACCCGGTCACGCACGTCGCGGACCTGCCGGGCCGGTCCGCGACGTGCGTGCCGTGGCCGTCGTGGGCCGACCCGGCGGTGGTGAGCGCGTTCGGTGACTGCGGCGTCTCACTGCCGTGGGCGCACCAGGCGGAGGCGGCGTCGCACGCGTACGAGGGCCGGCACGTCGTGATTTCGACCGGCACGGCGTCGGGCAAGTCGCTCGCCTACCAGCTGCCGGTGCTGTCGCGGCTGGCCGCGGGCGAGAAGGCGAACGCGCTGTACCTGTCACCGACGAAGGCGCTGGGGGCCGACCAGCTGCGGTCGGTGTCCTCTTTGGACGTGCCAGGCGTCCGGGCGGCGTCGTTCGACGGGGACACGCCGATGGTGGAGCGCGACTGGGTGCGCGCGCACGCCAACTGGGTGTTCACCAACCCGGACATGCTGCACCGCGGGATCCTTTCGCAGCACGGGCGGTGGGCGGCGTTCTTCCGGCGGTTGAGTTGCGTGGTCGTCGACGAGTGCCACAGCTACCGCGGTGTCTTCGGCTCGCACGTCGCTCTGCTGCTTCGCCGGCTTCGGCGCGTCGCCGAGCACTACGGCGCTTCGCCGGTGTTCGTGCTCGCGTCGGCTACGACGGCTTCGCCTGCTTCATTCGCTACGCGGTTGACGGGCGTGCCTTGTCTCGCGGTGACGGAGGACGCCTCGCCGCGCGGCGCCCGGACGGTGGTGCTGTGGGAGCCGCCGCTGCTGGAGGAACTGACCGGGGAGAACGGCGCGCCGGTCCGGCGTTCGGCGGGGGCGGAGACGTCGCGGATCCTGGCCGATCTGGTCGTCGAAGGCGCGCGTTCGCTGGCGTTCATCCGGTCCCGGCGGGGCGCGGAGCTGGCCGCGCTGGGTGCGCGTCGCATACTGTCCGAAGTGGACCCGGCGTTGACGAAAACCGTTGCGGCGTATAGGTCCGGGTACCTGCCGGAGGAGCGTCGCGCGTTGGAAGCGGCGTTGTTGTCGGGACGGCTGCTGGGCGTCGCGACGACCAACGCCCTGGAGCTGGGCGTCGACATCGCGGGGCTGGACGCGGTGGTGCTGGCCGGCTACCCGGGCACGCTCGCGTCGTTCTGGCAGCAGGCGGGCCGGGCCGGTCGTTCCGGCGACTCGGCGCTGGTGGTGTTCGTCGCGCGGGACGATCCGCTGGACACCTACCTGGTGCACCACCCGGCGGCGTTGCTGTCGCGGCCGGTGGAGACGGCGGTGCTCGACCCCGCGAACCCGTACGTGCTGGCGCCGCAGCTCGCGTGCGCCGTGGCCGAGCTGCCGCTGACCGTCCCCGAGCTGGAGATGTTCGGCGGCGCGGCGGCTCAGGAGGTGCTGGCCGAGCTGGCGGAGCAGAAGCTGCTGCGCCGCCGGTCGAGCGGCTGGTACTGGACGTCCCGCGACCGGCCGCACGCCGAGGTCGGGATCCGCGGGACGGGCGGCGAGCAGATCGCGGTGGTCGAGTCCGACTCCGGGCGGATGCTGGGCACGGTCGACCCGGGGTCGGCGTGTTTCGCGGTCCACCCCGGCGCGGTCTACCTGCACCAGGGGTCGTCGTACGTCGTCGACGAGCTGGACCTGGAGACCGGGCTGGCGATGGTCCACGCGGAGAACCCGGACTGGACGACGACGCCGCGCGAGATCGTGGACATCACGGTGCTGAGCACTCAGGAGAAGCAGGAGTTCGGCGGGGTGAGCGTGTGCCTCGGCGAGGTGGCGGTGACGTCGCAGGTGGTCGGTTACCTGCGCCGACGGCCGTCGGGTGAGGTGCTCGACCACACGCCGCTCGACCTGCCGGAGCAGAGCCTGCGCACGCGGGCGGTCTGGTACACGATCTCGTCTTCGCTGCTGGGGCCGGCCGTGGCCGCCAGTGGACGTCGGCGAGCCGCGGCCGAGGTTTCCCGCGGATCCGGGATCGATGGCGAGGTGGGGACCGGGGGCCATCGGGTGGGGACCGAATCTGCGGGGCCGGTGGGGACCGGGGAGGAACCCCTGGCGAACGGTCGGGGGCCCGATCACGAGGGTGGCAGGGCACCGGGGAGTGCCGGATTGATACCGGCACGAGTCCCCGGTGCCCTGCATGCCGCCGAGCACGCGGCGATCGGCCTGCTACCGCTGTTCGCTACGTGCGACCGATGGGACATCGGCGGGGTGAGTACCGCGTGGCACGAAGACACCGGGGAGGCGACGGTGTTCGTGCATGACGGGCATCCCGGGGGTGCGGGATTCGCCGAACGCGGTTATGCCGCGATTGTCCCGTGGCTGGCCGCAACGCGGGAGGCGATCGTCTCCTGCGAGTGCCCGACGGGATGCCCGTCCTGCGTCCAGTCGCCGAAGTGCGGGAACGGCAACGATCCGCTGGACAAGGCGGGGGCAGTGGCTGTCTTGGGAACCGTGCTCGGGGCGTTGCGTCAACACGGCGCCTAGACGGCCACATGGTGGTTCATGGAGTTGTGTCGTGCTCCGCCTCGGCCGGGCTGGGACCGGCTTGCGGCGGTGGTTCGGGTGGTTCAGGCCGCGGTGGACTGGACCAGCTGCGGAGCTTCGGCACCGGCCAGCGCGCGGACGAGCACGTCGTGCACCTCGGCGGCGTCCGGCAGCTGCCAGCCGCAGACCTCGGGCTTGACGCGCCAGTGCACGACACCGTGCTGGAACGGCGACGGCGGGAGCGGGATCCAGCTGTCCTTGCCGTGCCACTGGATCGAGGCGCGGGCGGCCAGCTCGGCCGGGACGTGGTCGGCGACGGTGGTCAGGAAGAGCCACCGGCCGTTCGGCAGCGCGATGATCGGGGCGGGGTGCCCGATGGCGCGCAGCAGGCGGCAGGCGCGCTTGCCGAGTTCGTCGTCGACCTCGATGGCGTCGAGGACGGTGCCGGTGGCGACGAGGAGGCTGTGGGTCCGGTCGGAGAACCAGGTGGCGACCTCGTGGGCGTGGGCGCCGATCTGCTCGCGCCAGGTGTCACTGGCCGGCACCGGACGGCGCCAGTTCAGGTCGTCGCCTTCGGTGAGCGGAGCGGGGTTGACGCCCGGGAGCACCGGCCAGCCACGCCAGGCGAGACCGATCGCCTCCGCCCGCAGTTCGATGCGGAAGGCGCCGCGCCAGCTGTCCGGCCAATTCGCGTCCAACATTGTCTTTCCTGCCTTAGGTTCCGGTTCTCCGCGACCCGCTGGGACCCTGCCGTGGTGTCGCACATCTCACTTAACGGCAAGTTGCACATTGCCCGGAACCCCCACGCGACAACCGGTGGTTACGCGGCGATGAACGCCCGGTAGTCCCTACGGCCCGACCGAACCCGGCGGCTGCGGATCGACGGTGAACGGCAGCCGCCCACAGACCGTTCGTCGTGCTCACCGCCGAGGTCGAAGGCCCGCGCGCCAGCTGAGCGGCAGCTTTCGCACGGCGTATCGGCGCAGGTGAGCAGCGTGTTCGACCGCTCACCGTGCACTACCGACCGCTGCCCGTGACAATTCGCCACTTATCGTCCGCCCGGACGGATCAGCCGGTCACCGTGGCATACCGACCGGTCGGCGTCCGGCGAGCGGGCGGGCCGCGGGTGCCCGGTGAGCGGTCGGCGGGCCTTGCGATCCGGTGCGGGTGGTCGCGCCGGATCGGCGGGGCAAGGGCGCCGGTGTGGTCGGCGCGGGCCGTGGTCGGCGGGCTGGTCAGGGTTGCCCGGCCGGTGTGGTCGGCGCGGGCCGTGGTCGGCGGGCTGGTCAGGATTGCCCGGCCGGTGTGGTCGGCGCGGGCCGTGGTCGGCGGGCTGGTCAGGATTGCCTGGCCGGTGTGGTCGGCGCGGGCCGTGGTCGGCGGGCTGG
>NZ_JBSGJA010000011.1:205810-334485 GCF_053605345.1 Amycolatopsis sp. NPDC003865
GGTCAGGATTGCCTGGCCGGTGGGTCCGGCGCCACCCCTCCGGGCGCTCTGGTCACGGCGGTCGGAGGCAAGTCCGGCGAGAGGTCCTGGCTGTCGGGCCGACCACAGCGGCAGGTCCGGCCACGGCGGCAGGCCGATCACAGCAGTGGGTCCGGTCACGGCGGCGGGCCGACCACAGCGGCAGGTCCGGCCACGGCGGCGGGCCGACCACAGCAGCGGGTCCGGCCACGGCGGCAGGCCGATCACAGCGGCGGGTCCGGTCACGGCGGCGGGTCGGTCACGGCGGCGGGTCGGCCGGTCCGGCGCGAGCCCTGGCGGATGGGCCGGGCAGTCCGCCGAACGCCAGGCCTCTCGCCTTTACCTCCACGAACGCGTCCAGCCGCTGCCATCTGCAGCTCACGAGGGTGACCCCCATCCGGTCCGCCACCCACCTGGCGCGCTCGCAGGCCTGGGCTGGGCCTTCCACGGCGTGTGAGGCAGCCGCCAGCGCGCCCAGGTCGGCGGCCGTCTCTGCGCGGTGGCGGGCTATGACCGCCGTGGCGAGCCAGCAGCCGAGGGCCGCTACTCCCGTCAGTGCCGCTATCGCCATTGCCGTCCAGATAGTGGCCACGCCGCTGTCCCGGTGCTGGTCAGCCTGGTGCACTGGTGGCCTCCGTTCCCGGTTCGGCCACCGCGTAGGCCGTCGCGTCCAGGTTGATCGAGGGCAGCAGGCCGCCCGCCGGGTGGGCGCTCACCTCGACCGTTATCGCGTCGCCGTCGTGGTGGATGGTGAGGTTCGCGCCCGGTGGGGCGATCCGGTGGACCGCCGATGCCGCCTCCTGGGGCTGGCCTCTGGCCAGGAGCCGCGCCGCTTCGCGGGCCGCGTCCGTGCAGCGGAGCTGGCTCGTCAGGAGCGTCAGGCCCGCCACCAGGAGGACCGTCACCACCGTCAGGCCGGCCAGGCCGAGGGCGGCTTCGACCGTCACCGCTCCTTCGTCTCTTCGGCTCACGACGGCACCGTCAGGGCCTTCATGACCAGGTTCGTCAGCCACGAGACGACCGAGTCGCCGGTGAGGAGGGTGTAGAGGACAGCCGCGAAAGCCGCGACGGCGACCGTGACGATCGCGTACTCGACCGTGGTGGAGCCGTCGTCGGAGCGGGGCGCGCGCATGGGTTTTCCCTTCGGTACTTGTCGGTGGTCAGAAGAGGGGGCCGAGACGTCCGGCCAGGCCGAGCACGACCGGCAGCACGCCCAGGCAGAAGAAGGCCGGAAGGAAACACAGACCGACCGGCAGCGCCAGAGCCACTCCTGCTCGCTCCGCGCGTTCCTCCGCTTCGGTGGCGAGTTCGTCGCGGAACCGTCCGGCGAGGTCGGCGGCCGCCGTGGCGAACGCGGCGCCGGAACGGGACGTCCGGATCGCCGCGGCCGCCAGTTCGCCGAACCCCGCGACGGGTTGCACCGGTGCCCAGGCCTCCTCCGCGGTGGAGCCGAGGGCGAGCAGGCCGGCGGTCGAACGGATGGCCGCGGCCGCCCCGGCCGGCGCGGTATCGGCTACCGCGTCGAGGGCCGAGGGCACCGGCAGCCCGGCGCGGAGGCAGGCCGCGAGGAGATCGAGCGTCCGGGCGAGGCGGAGTTTGGCCGCCAAGCCGAGCGTGGGTGCGCGCGGCCGCCGAGTGCGACGGACGGCCCACCACCCGGCGGCGGTCACGACGGCGCCGACGACCACGCCGGGCACTCCGCCGATGAGGACCGCCGTCGAGAGGCCGCCGAGGGTGGTCGCGATGTGAGGGATCGCCCGGGGCCACTTGCGAGCCTCGGGGGCCGGGGCGCCGGACAGCCAGGCGAGCCGTCTCGCGGCCGCCGAGTCGGTCGGCCAGACTAGGAGAGCGGTGGCGCAGAGCACGAGGGCGGTGGCGGTCATCGCCTACGCCTCCGGTCGCTCAGGGCACCTTGTGCGGTGGCCGGGAAGGCGGTGGCGGTCATCGGGGTGCACCCGGCCCGTCAACGCTCTGCACCAGGCCGTCCCCGCCCAGAGGAGGATGCTGCCCGCCACCAGCAGCAGCTGGCCTGGTGCGCTTTCCGTCAGGACCTCCAGCGGGGAGGCGCCCATTGCTTGGCCTAGCAGCACGCAGAGGGCCGGGAGGCCGGTGAGGACCGCCGCGCTTGCTCGGGGGCCTGCCAGTTTTGCCCGGGTTCGGCGGGCTGCCGTCAACGTCGACTCCGCGTCTCGGCGAGTGGCTTGGAGGACTTCGGCCATCGGGAGGCCGTGGCGTTTGGCCAATGTCCACGCCGTCGCCAGCTCCGGGAGGGCCGGTGCCTTCAGCTCTCCGTCGAGGCGGGCCGATGTCGCCAGCGCGTGCAAATCGGCCGATACCGCCGGGACCACCTCGGCCGCTGCTTCCGCCGCCGTCACGGGGTGGGCTCCGGAACGCAGCTCTGAGACCATCGTGCGCAATGCCGTCGCCGTGTGGGCTGCCAGCTCGATTTCCGCCGACGTCCGGCGGTGGGCTTTTCGCTCCTGGTGCCAGGCCAGCGTCAGCACGCCCGCCGCGATCACGCCTCCCACGCCCGCCAGGACGCCTGCCCCGGCTGCGGGCAGCAGCCAGCGGAGCACACGCCACAGGTCGGGGAGGCGGAACGTCGCCGGGTGCTCGACCGCGGCCTGGAGGCGGGTCGGCGCCGCGGGCCAGCACGCCAAGGCCGCTCCCACGCACAGCGGGAACCACGGGGTGATCACGGTCAGCACGCGATCGCTCCCTTCGTGGCGAAGAGGTGGCGGTCGACTGTCCAGCGACCCGCGCGCCACACCGGTACGACTCGTGCGCGGCCGTGTTCCGCCCGCAGCACGCCCACCTCCGCGAGGCGGCGGCGGCCGCCTGGGTCGCGTCGCATGTGGAGGACCACGCGGATCGCCGCGACCAGCTGGCTGTGGACCGCGTCGCGGCTCAGGCCGCCGAGTGCGGCCAGTGCCTCCATGCGGGCCGGTACCTCGGCCGGGGAATTGGCGTGGACCGTGCACGCGCCGCCGTCGTGGCCCGTGTTCATCGCCGCGAGCAGGGCGCCCACCTCGGCGCCGCGGACTTCGCCGACCACCAGGCGGTCGGGCCGCATGCGCAGCGCCTGGCGGACGAGTTCCGGCAGGCCCACCGCGCCCGCACCCTCCACATTGGCCGGCCGGGCGACGAGGCTGACGAACTGCGGGTGCGCCGGGTGCAGCTCGCCCGCGTCCTCGACGCACACGATCCGCTCGGCCGGGTCGACCGCGCCGAGCAGCGCGGCCAGGAGCGTCGTCTTGCCCGCGCCCGTGCCGCCCGTGACGAGGAACGCCATGCGCCGCGAGACGACCGTCCGCAGCACCTTCGCGCCGTTCTCGTCGAACGCGCCGAGCTCCTGCAGCTTCGCGAGGTCGTGCGTCGCCGGGCGCAGGACGCGCAGCGACAGGCACGTGCCGTTCGCCGCGACCGGTGGCAGCACGGCGTGCACGCGGATGCGGCCGTGGGGGCCGGCCCCGGGGAGCCAGCCGTCCACATAGGGCTGTGCGTCGTCGAGCCGGCGCCCGGCCGCGAGCGCGAGGCGCTGGGCCAGCCGTCGGACGGCTTCTTCGTCCTGGAACCGGATGCCGGTGCGAGTCAGCCCTTCCGCGCCGTCCGTCCAGACCTCGGCCGGACCGGTGACGAGCACGTCGGTCGTCGCCGGGTTCTCCAGGAGCGGGGCCAGCGGGCCGGCGCCGACGAACTCGTCGCGGGCCCGGCGGGCCGCGTCGAGCACCGCGTCGTGGCCGAGTGCGCCGCCTGCCTCGGCCCGGACGGCCGTCGCGACCGCGACCGGATCGGCTTGGCGGCGGTCACCGGCGAGGCGGTTGCGGACGCGGTCGACGAAGTCGGTGGTCACGGGCGCACCGCCGGGGCCGGGGTGTCACCGGGGTGGGCCGTCACGCGGGTGCCTGCCAGTGCGGTCAGGAAGTTCGCCGCGCTCACCGGGCCGCGGCCGGCGATGGCCAGGACCGTGGGCAGCAGGAGGTCGGCCACCCTGACCGGCGGGGCCGAGGGGGCCGGCGGGACCGGCAGGGCCGAAGGCACCGGCAGCGCCGACGGGACTGGCGGAACCGACGAGGCCGACGGGACCTGCAGGGCCAACGGGGCCGACGGAACCGGCAGCACCGGCAGGGCCGACGGAAACGGCGGAACCGACGAGGCCGACGAGGCCGACGGGACCTGCAGGGCCAACGGGACCGGCAGGACCGACGGGGTCGACGAGGCCGACGGCACCGGCAGGACCGACGGGGCCGGCAGGGAAACCGAGGCCGGCGGGCTGAGGCGGGCGCTCATCGGGCCGCCGCCCGGGCTTCGCGGCGCGCCACCGCCAGGATCTCCGCCGCCGCTGCCGCCAGCGGGCCCGCCGGCTTGGCCGGGAACTCGCCGCGCTCGATCGCCGTTGCCAGGCCGCGCTCGGGCTCCATCGACGCCAGCAACGGCGGGCCGAGGAGGCCGGCCGTCTGGGCCGGTGCGACGCCGGCCCGGGACCGTCCACACGCGACCACGCCGAGGCGGGCCGTCAATGCCGACAGTGGCCGCAGTACCTGTTTCGCCGCCATGCAGGCGCGGAACTCCGCAGGCACCATCAGGACGACGAGGTCGGCCACCGCGACCGCTTCCGCCGCCGCGTCACCCAGTGCGCGCGGGAGGTCGCAGACCACCGTGCGGCCCGATCGGCGGCCGGCCGCGAGGACCGCCGAGAGGGATTCGACCGCGGGGCCTTCGCCCTCCCGGCCGCACGCCAGCACCGGCAGGCTGCCACCGCGATGTCTTCGCTGCGGAAGCGACGCCGCGAGCGCGGGTACCGAAACGCGGCCGCTCAGCCGGACCTCCGACCACCGTGGCCCCGGCGTCTTTTCCAGTCCCAGCAACAGGTCCAGACCGCCGCCGAGCGGATCGCAGTCGACCAGCAGGGCACCGCCGGGATCGCGGTCGGCCGCCAGCGCCAGCGCCGCGGCGAAGACGGACGCGCCCGCGCCGCCCCGGCCGCCGACCACGCCGAGCACCAGGCCGGCCTCCTCCGCCGGGGTCTCGACGACGTCGGCGAAAGCGCCCGCGAGCGCGGACTCCTCGTCCGGCAACGTGATCACGCGCTCGACGCCGCCGCGGAACGCGCTCTCCCACGTCCGCGGCCCCGGACTGCCCTTGCAGATGAGGAGGACCCCGCTCCGCCTCGGCAGCACCGGTGGCAGCCGCGCGGCTTCTTCGTCCAGGACCACCAGTGGCGCTCTGGCCCAGTGGCCGCGGGCCGCGGTCAGGTCCGGTGCCCGGTCGAGCTCGCAGCCCGCGACCGCGGCCACGCGCAGGATCTCGTCGAGCACGGTTTCGTCCGCGGCGACCACGAGCGGTCGTTCCCCCGTCATGCGTTCCTCCCCCGTCGTCGGTGCGGGCCGTGGGTGGCCCGGGTTCCACCGTCGCGGGCGGCGGCTCGGGGGCGCAACGGGGCGGACGGGCGGCTGTGGACAACCGGGGTGTTGTGGACAACCGGCGCCCGGCGCACGGCTCGGGAGCCGGTTCTGTCGGTGGGGTGTGGCAGGATCGCGCCCGCCCGCGGCGCACTTGCGGCGGAGAGCCGGACGAATATCCGCATTCGAAGGTTTCGACCATATCGAAGAATGCGCGAAACGCCCTGGGGAAACGGAATCGAGAAAGGTTAGAGGAAGGCAAATCGGCGCGCGCGGAAGGCGCACACCGAAAGGTAAGAGGAAAGTTAAGAGGGCGGCCCTCGCCAGGGGGGAGGGACGAGGGCCGCCGTGGGTTCAGCCCCGGGGGGTCGGACTGAACCGGCCCGGTTGGACACCGGGCTCCATCACTGTAACTCCGCCGGTGGCCGGTTCGCGCGCCGGGCGAGGCACACAGTTCGATAACGGCACGGCGCGCCGGAAGTGCCTTCCTGTCATGGATTTTCCGCCCGCCGCGCCGCGCGGGTGGTGGATCAACGGGACGCGCCGCGATCAAGCTCCTATCCTGGGCACGTGGCCGAACCGAGCAGCGCGCCGTCGCGCATCCGGAAACCGGGCCCGGAGCACGCGGTGGCCGCGTTCTTCGACCTGGACAAGACGATCATCGCCTCGTCGAGCGCGCTGGCGTTCAGCAAGCCCTTGCTGAAAGAAGGATTGATCAACCGTCGCGCCGCGTTGCGGAGTGCCTACGCGCAGCTGGTGTTTTCGCTCGCCGGCGCCGACGAAAACAAGACCGAGCGGCTGCGGGCCGAGGTTTCCGCGCTGTGCGCGGGCTGGGACGTCGCCCAGGTTTCGGCGATCGTCCGCGAAACGCTGCACGACGTCGTCGACCCGCTCGTGTACGCGGAGGCGGCGGAGCTGATCGCGCGCCACCGCGAGGACGGGCACGACGTCATCGTGCTGTCGGCGACCGGTGAGGAGGTCGTCGCGCCGGTCGCGGAAATGCTCGGCGCGACCCGCAGCGTCGCCACGCGGATGCAGATCGTCGACGGCCGCTACTCCGGCGAAGTCGACTTCTACTGCTACGGCGCCAACAAGGCCGTCGCCGCGAAGCAGCTCGCCGCGACCCACGGCTACGACCTCGCCGAGTGCTTCGCCTACACCGATTCGAGCACCGACATCCCGCTGCTCGAGGTCGTCGGGCACCCGCACGCGGTCAACCCTGACAAGCTGCTGCGGCGCGAGGCCCTCGAGCGCGGGTGGCCGATCCTGGCGTTCGACCGGCCGATGTCGCTGCGCAGCCGGATCCCGACCCGATCGGCGGGGATGGTCGCGCTCGGCGGCGCGGTGGCCGCCGGGGCGACCTGGTACGGCCTCAACCGTCGCCGTCGGTCCCGATAGCCGATCAACCGCCACCCACACGGCCGCAGGGCCGCCACTTTGCTTGGCCCAGCCCCGAATTGTCCGTCGCGGAGGGTGCCGGTGTCACCCGATCCAGCCTCTGTACCGGTGCACCCATCCGCGCACTTGAAGTGACCGGGCTCACGGCGTAGAAAGTAGGTGCGGACGTTCGGTCGGCCAGGGAGCAGGTAGAAGAGAAGCCTGTTCCACCCCGGCAAACCTCCGTGCGCGGACTCCGGGTACCCACGCGCAGCGCGCCGCGGGAGGCTCGTCGTCTAGGGACTGCGTAGTGGGACGCCACACGCCGAGTCCATGTAGGTACGACCAGAGTTGCACGCTTGGTCGCCCGAGAAGTTCGCGCTTGCAGGCGGCGCCCGTTGACCCTTCGGGGTCACGGGCGCCGCCTCGTCTATGCGGAAAGCCCGGCGGCGGGAAAGCCGGGTACAGCCCAGTCGCCGAGGTGGTCCGCCATCCGTTCGGCCGCCGCACATGTTGCGAACGGCGACTTTCCTACCGATCCGGGTACGACTGGACCGTTCGTGCGGTCGGTCGATGGACATCGACGGATTCGGTGAGTAGCTTCCCGATACTGGCGCCTCCGAGTGGACTTCTGACGTCCGCCGGGCGCCCGCAACTTTCTGGGAGGCTGGTCGTGACGACCCGAAATCGGAGGTTCCATGCGCTCGCCCTGCCCGTCGCGGGGGTGCTCGCCCTCACCGGTGTGGGTGTCGCGACCGCGGCGAGCGCACCGCGGGTGAGCGCCGACGCGCAGGCGGAAGCCGCGGCGTCGCAGGTGCTGCGGGGGCTGACGCTGGAGCAAAAAGTCGGGCAGCTGTTCGTGACGTGGGTGAACGGCAAGTCGGCCGACGAGGTGAACCCCAAGAACCAGACCGACTTCGGGGTCGACACCCCGGCTCAGGTCGTCCGGAAGTACCACCTCGGCGGGGTCATCTACTTCAACAACGACACCCGCGACAACTTCGACGACCCCGTCCAGGTCGCGAAGCTGTCCAACGGCCTCCAGAAGGCCGCCATCACCAGCGGGGCGCACATCCCGCTGCAGGTCGCCGCCGACCAGGAGGGTGGCACCGTCACCCGGATGGGCGCGCCGGCCACCGAGTTCCCGAACGCCATGGCCATCTCCGCCGGGCGGGACACGAGCCGCGCGACCAAGGCCGCGACCATCCTCGGCCAGGAGCTGCGGGCCGTCGGCATCAACCAGGACTTCGCGCCCGACTCCGACGTCAACTCCAACCCCGTGAACCCGGTCATCGGCGTCCGGTCCTTCGCCGGGCAGCCCGGCCTGGCCGGCGACTTCGTGACGGCCGAGGTCGGGGGCTTCCAGAAGTCCGTGGCCGCGACCGCGAAGCACTTCCCCGGCCACGGCGCCGCGCCGACCGACAGCCACACCGGGCTGCCGCGGATCGACAGCACCGAGGACCAGTGGCGGGCGACCGACGTGCCGCCGTTCAAGGCCGCCATCAAGGCAGGCGTCGATTCGATCATGACCGCGCACATCCAGTTCCCCAGCCTCGACCCGTCGCTCGAACCCGCGACGCTGTCGAAGCCGATCGTCACCGGGAAGCTGCGGGGCGAACTGGGCTACAACGGCGTCGTCATCACCGACTCCCTCGAGATGCAGGGCGTGCGCGAGCTGCACAGCGACGCCGAGATCCCCGTCCTCGCCCTCAAGGCCGGCGTCGACCAGCTGCTCATGCCGGTGCACCTCGACGTCGCCATCAACGCGGTGCTCGCCGCCGTGAAGTCCGGCGAGATCCCGGTGCAGCGGATCGACCAGAGCGTGCTGCGCGTGCTGAAGCTCAAGTTAAAGAGCGGCATGCTCTTCGCGCCGTTCGTCGACCCGAACCGGGTGATGAAGACCGTCGGCACGCCGGCGAACCTGGCCACCGCGCAGGACATCGCCGACCGCGGTATCACGGCCGTCGCGAACGACGCCGGCCTCCTGCCGCTGAAGCAGAAGCCCGCCACGGCGCTCGTCACCGGCTGGGGCGCCACCACGACGGCGACGCTCGCGCAGAAGCTGACCGCCCACGGCACGGCCGCGACGGCGTACCAGACCGGTCAGGCCCCGACGGACGCCCAGATCGCGCAGTCGGTCGCGAACGCCAAGAACGTCGACCTGGTCGTGGTGCTGACGAACAACATCGGCGGCTTCCCCTTGCAGACCAAGCTGCTGAACGCGCTGCAGGCCACCGGCAAGCCGGTCGTCGCGGTCGCCGCGCAGATCCCGTACGACGCGGGCTACCCGAGCGCCGTGCAGACCTGGCTGGCGACCTACGGCTACATCGGGCCGACGCTCGAGGCACTGGCCAAGGTGATCCTCGGCGAGACGAAGCCGGTCGGGAAGCTGCCGGTCGACATCCCGGCGGGCGCCGACGTGCACACCGTCAAGTACCCCTTCGGCCACGGGCTGACCTGGTGAACCTGAACCGGCGCCACTTCCTCGGCGCGGGCGCGCTGGCGGTCCCGGCTCTCGCGGGCGGCTCCGCGGTGGCCGGAGCCCAGCCCCAGGCCCCGGCCACGAGTCAGAGCCACGGCCGGGTCCTCACCGGCGCGGAGCAGCTGGCCGCCCAGGGCTGGCGGTCGTTGAAGGGCCGCAAGCTGGGCGTCCTGTCGAACCCGACGGGCGTCCTGCTGAACGGCGACCACATCGTCGACTCGATGGTCGCGGCCGGCGTCAAGCCGGTCGCGGCCTTCGGGCCCGAGCACGGCTTCCGCGGCAGCGCGCAGGCCGGTGGCTCCGAAGGCGACTACACCGACCCGCGCACCGGCGTGCCCGTGTACGACGCGTACGGCGTCGACGCGACGAAGCTCGCGACGCTGTTCACCAAAGCGGGCGTCGACACGGTCGTCTTCGACATCGCCGACGTCGGCGCGCGCTTCTACACCTACATCTGGTCGCTCTACACCGCGATGGTCGCCGCCGCGCAGGTCAAAGCGGCTTTTGTCGTGCTCGACCGGCCGAACCCCATCGGCGGCCGGGCGGCCGGCCCGCTGCTCGACCCGAAGTTCGCTTCGGGCATCGGCCGGAAACCGATCGTCCAGCAGCACGGCATGACCGTCGGCGAGCTCGCCCGCTTCTTCGCCGCGGAGTTCCTGCCCGGCGAGGGTGTGCAGCTGGAGCACCTCGACGTCGTAGGAGTCCGCGGCTGGCAGCGCGACACGCTCTTCGCGCAGACCGGCCTGAACTGGGTACTGCCGAGCCCGAACATGCCGACGCCGGACACCGCGCTCGTCTACCCCGGCACCGGCATGTTCGAGGGCACGGTCTTCTCCGAAGGCCGCGGCACCACCAGGCCGTTCGAGATCATCGGCGCGCCCGGGCTGGACTGGCGTTGGCGCGAGAAGCTCGAGGACCTGCGGCTGCCCGGGGCGAAGTTCCGCGAGATCTACTTCGTGCCGACGTTCAGCAAGTTCGTCAACCAGACCTGCGGAGGCGTGCAGGTCGGCGTCGACGACCCACGGTCCTTCGACGCCATCCGCACCGCGGTCGCCATGCTCGTGACGGCGAAGGCGCTGCACCCGGACGTCTTCGCGTGGCGCCCGGACAACTACATCGACAAGCTCTCCGGGTCCGACCGGCTGCGGACCATGGTCGACGCCGGCGCGGGCGTCGACGAGGTCACCGGGGCCTGGCGGGCCGAGCTCGCCGAGTTCGACCGCAGACGTCGTCACTACCTGCTCTACCGCTGAGGGGGAACTCGTGCGTGCTAGGAAGGTCATCGCCGCGGCCACCGGAGTGCTGGTCGCACTGACCACGTTGACCTCGGGAGCCAGCGCCATCGGACGCCACGACGACGCCGGTCGCTTCGACCGGCCGCAGCACGGCTTCGCCGCGCCGTGGACGACCCTGCGCGACGGACGGCCGCAGGAGGTCAACCTCGACCCGGCGCCGCTCAAGGCCGCCGAAGAGTTCCTGGCGAGCTGGACGAAACCGGACACCACCGGGCACCCGCACTTCTCCGGCGCGGTCGGCCTGCTCGCCCACGACGGCGTGGTCGTCGACCGCTACGCCGTCGGCGGCGCGCTGCGGTACGCCGACGCCGCGGGCACCGAACTCCCCGCGGACCAGCAGGTCCCCATGAAGAACGACACCATCTTCGACATGGCGTCGATCTCGAAGCTGTTCACCTCGATCGCCGTGCTGCAGCTGGTCGAACGCGGGCAGCTCACCATCGACACGCCCGTGTCGAAGTTCTTCCCGGAGTTCGCCACCGGCGACAAGGCAGCCATCACGGTGAAGATGCTGCTCACGCACGTCTCCGGGTTCGACGCCGACCCGATCCCGTCGCTGTGGGCCGGCTACCCGGACATCCTCTCGCGCCGGCAGGCCGTGCTCGACAGCCCGCTGAAGAACAAGCCGGGCACGACCTACCTCTACTCCGACATCAACCTGCTCACCCTCGGCTTCATCGTCGAGAAGCTGACCGGGCAGAGCCTCGACAAGGTCGTCCACGACCGGATCACCGCGCCGCTGGGCATGGTCGACACCGGGTACAACCCGCCCGCGTCGAAGCTGAACCGGGTCGCCGCGACGGAGTACGAGGCCAACCCGCCGCGCGGGATGGTCCGCGGCAGCGTGCACGACGAGAACGCGTGGTCCCTCGGCGGCGTCGCCGGGCACGCGGGCGTCTTCAGCACCGCGAACGACATGGCCGTCCTCGCCCAGACGATCCTCAACGGCGGCAGCTACCGCGGGCACCGGATCCTCGGCGGCGACACCGTGCGGCAGATGCTGACGAACTACAACCAGCAGTTCCCGGACGACTCCCACGGCCTCGGCTTCGAGCTCGACCAGCCCTGGTACATGGGCGCGCTGGCGTCCCCGGTCACCGCCGGGCACACCGGCTTCACCGGAACGACGCTGGTCATCGACCCCGAATCGCGCTCCTTCGCGATCCTGCTGACCAACCGCGTGCACCCGACGCGGAACTGGGGCTCGATCAACACCGCGCGCCAGGTGTGGGCCACGTCGCTGGCCAGGGCGATGGCTGTCGAGCCGAAGGCGGGGAAGGACGCCTGGACGAGCACGCTGGGTAACGCGAGCGTCGCCACGCTCAGTACCAGCCCGTTTACTACGCAAAGTGATCAAGCGCGCGTGACCTTTTACGCCTTCGTGGACACCGAGGGAAGCACTGATCCACTTCAGCTGCAGGCGTCGACCGACGGGGTGAACTGGCAACCGATCGCGCTATCGGTATCCGGCCCGGGCGCACCCTCCGGAGATGTGACGTCGCTCTCCGGGCACGGACACCGTGCCTGGTGGCGGGCGGCGGGCACGCTGCCGCAGGGCGCTTCGGTGAGCCTGCGCTGGCGTTACAGCACCGATCCGAGTTACACGGGCCGCGGTGTTTCGGTCGACGGTGTGAAAGTCACCGAGAGCGGCCGATCACTCCTCGACGGTGAACGAAACCCGGCCGCGTTCGTCGCGGAGGGTTGGCACTTGAGCGCAAGGTGACGAGGCGGTCGCCGACCGTCGAACTCAAGGCCGAATTTACCGTCTGCTTGCCGTTTGCACCGCGACACTAAGTTGCCAAGTCGTTAGCTTGAGCTCGTTAACAAGACCGACCTGGTTGGCGACTTTCTGGTCAGTGATTAATCGCAAATCCAGATCCGCAGACACGGACGGGTTGCGATCCGACCGAAGGGTGTGGGTAGCCTTGTCGCAGATGCCAACGGTTAGTAACTTTCCGACGGTGAGTGATACCGAATCCGTAGTCGGCACGGCACCGTCCGAGCCCGTATCGGTCCAGCCGGCCGTGCGGGACGCGGACGCGAGCCCGCTGGTCCGGATCCGGTCCCTGCTCCCCGGCCTGGCCCGCGCCGAGCAGCGCGTGGCGAAGGTGGTGCTGGAGGATCCGGCCGCGGTGGCCAGACGCAGCATCACCGAGGTGGCGCTGGCCGCCAACACGAGCGAGACGACCGTGACGCGGTTCTGCAAGGCCGTGGGCGTCGGCGGGTACCCGCAGCTGCGCATCGCGCTGGCCGCGGACACCGCCCGCACCGAGGCGCGGACCACCCGCAACCTCGGCGGCGAGATCGGTCCGGAGGACGACCTGGCCGCCGTCATCGGCAAGGTCAGCTTCGCCGACGCGCGCGCCGTCGAGGAGACGGCCGACCAGCTCGACGTCGCCACGCTGGAGCGCGTGATCGAGCTCGTCGCGAACGCCGGCCGCGTGGACGTCTACGGCGTGGGCGCGAGCGCCTTCGTCGCCGCGGACCTGCAGCAGAAGCTGCACCGCATCGGCCGCGTCTGCTTCTCGTGGTCGGACACGCACATCATGCTGACCTCGGCCGCGGTGCTGAGCCCCGGTGACGTCGCGATCGGCGTCTCGCACACCGGCGCGACCACCGACACCGTCGAGGCGCTGCGGGTGGCCCGGGAGCACGGCGCGATCACCATCGCCGTGACGAACTTCCCGCGGTCCCCGATCACCGAGGTCGCCGACTACGTTTTGACGACCGCGGCGCGGGAAACCACGTTCCGTTCGGGGGCCACGGCGAGCCGCATCGCCCAGCTCACCGTCATCGACTGCCTGTTCATCGGCGTCGCGCAGCGGCACATGGACGCGTCGGTCAGCGCCCTGGACGCGACCAGGGACGCGGTCGGCTCGCACCGCTTGGGGGTCAGGCCGGACGGTCGTCGCCGTCCGCGGGAAACCGGCAAGTAATGACCGGAGAAAATGTGAGGCGCATGATGACCGTCCCCACCCAGGCGGTGCACGTCGATTCGCCGACCGAAACCCGCAATCCCCGCACCACGGACATCGACCTGATGTCCACCGCGGGGATCCTGGGCGCGATCAACGCCGAGGACCGCACGGTCCCCGGCGCGGTCGCCGCGGTGCTGCCCCAGGTGGCGCGCGCGGTGGACTACGCGGTGGACGCCCTGCGGTCCGGCGGGCGGGTGCACTACGTCGGCGCGGGCACGTCGGGGCGCCTGGCCACGCTGGACGCCGCCGAGCTCGTGCCGACGTTCAACGTGCCGGCGGACTGGTTCATCGCGCATCACGCCGGCGGCGAGAAGGCCCTGCGCAGCGCCGTCGAAAACGCCGAGGACGACGACGGGGCCGGCGCGGCCGAGATGGCCGCCATGGTCCAGCCGGGCGACTTCGTGCTGGGGCTCACGGCGTCGGGCAGGACGCCGTACGTGCTGGGCGCGCTGGCCGCGGCGTCGCGCCAGGGTGCCCGCACCGGGCTGGTCTCCGGAAACCCGAAGGCCGCCAAGCCCACCGGCGTCGACGTGCTCATCGCCGTCGACACCGGCCCGGAGGCGATCGCCGGCTCGACCCGGATGAAGGCGGGCACGGCGCAGAAGATGATCCTCACGTCGTTCTCCACGGCGACGATGATCAAGCTGGGCCGGACCTACTCCAACCTGATGGTCAGCATGCGGGCGACGAATGCGAAGCTGCGCGGCCGAACCATCCGGATCCTGCAGGAAGCCACCGGGATGACGATGGCGGACTGCTCGGACGCGCTCACCGAGGCCGGGGGCGACCTCAAGGTGGCGCTGGTGCACTTGCTGTCCGGCGAGGACGTCAAGAGCGCCGCGAAGGCACTGCACACGTCGGGCGGACACGTTCGCAAGGCGCTTGATCTGGTGCGCGTGCGCGCCAGCTGATTGCTCTTCATCTGCTCACCTGTCTAACCTCTCAGATGAGGGAAGGCGGGTGGGCGATGGCGGGCACGGAGGACTCGCGGCGCGGGCTGTCGCGCCGCGAGTGGGTGTCCATCGGCGGGATGGCGGGGGCCGTCCTGCTCCTCAACGTCGTGGGCTGGGTGGTGCTGGCGGTCTTCGTCGCACCCCACCACTACGCGCTGGGCACGACGGGCGTGTTCGGGATCGGGCTGGGCGTCACGGCGTTCACGCTCGGCATGCGGCACGCGTTCGACGCCGACCACATCGCGGCGATCGACAACACGACCCGCAAGCTGATGGCCGACGGCCAGCGCCCGCTTTCGGTGGGGTTCTGGTTCTCGCTCGGGCACTCGACGATCGTGTTCGCGTTGTGCCTGCTGCTGTCGCTGGGCGTGCGCGCGCTGGCCGGGCAGATCGAGGACGACTCCTCGGCGTTGCACACCGCGACCGGCCTCATCGGGACGTCGGTGTCCGGCGTCTTCCTGTACGTGATCGCGATCCTCAACCTCGTCGTGCTCGTCGGGATCCTGCGGGTGTTCAAGAAGATGCGCCACGGCGAATTCGACGAAGCCGCGCTGGAGCACCAGCTGGACAACCGCGGCGTCATGAACCGGCTGCTGCGCGGCGCGACGAAGGCCGTGCGCAAGCCGTGGCACATCTACCCGGTCGGCCTGCTGTTCGGATTGGGTTTCGACACCGCGACGGAGATCGGTCTGCTGGTGCTGGCCGCGGGCGCCGCGACGTTCGCCCTCCCCTGGTACGCGATCCTCGTGCTGCCGATCCTGTTCGCGGCCGGGATGAGCCTGTTCGACACCGTGGACGGGTGCTTCATGAACTTCGCCTACGGCTGGGCGTTCGCGAAACCGGTGCGCAAGATCTTCTACAACATCACGGTGACGACGTTGTCGGTCGCCGTCGCGTTCGTCATCGGCACCATCGAGCTGGTGTCGATCCTCGCCGAGAAGCTGGCCATCACGTCCGGGCCGCTGGCCGCGATCGCGTCGGTGGACCTGGACTACGTCGGCTTCGGGATCGTCGGGCTGTTCGTGCTGACCTGGGTCATCGCGCTGGCCGTGTGGCGGTTCGGGCGGATCGAAGAGAAGTGGTCCGCGAAACTGTCCGGTTAGGAAGCGGCGTCCGAAATGCTCTTCGCTTCCCGCGCACCTGCTTCGAAAGCCTCACAACAGAAAAGCAGCCACGCGCGGACCCCTTCGGGCTCGCCACTCGCGAATCCTTCGGCCGCTTCGAGATAACGCGGCACCCGGCGGAAGAACGCGACTTCGGGAACGCTCAGCGCCTTCGGGTCCAGGCCCGTCGCGACCATCGTCAGCCGTGCCGCCGCGCGCGCGACGACGCCGTCCGCGCTGCCGAAAGGCTTGAGCGCCAACAGTTCCCCGTGCACGACGGCCGTCAGGACCGGCCCCGGCACGGACGTCGCGCCCGTCACGAGCTGGGCGAGCAGTTCCAGGCGCCCGCCGCCGGACCGCGGGCGCCCCAACGCATCCAGGTCGTCGACGAGGTCCGCCGCCGCCAAGACGTGCAGGCGCGCCAACGCCTGCAGCGGCGCCCGGCGCCACGTCGGGAGCAGCGTTTCGAGGGTCTCCGCGACACGCAGCGCGCCGGCGAGGACCGGGTCGGCGACCGCGCCGTCGGCAGGCAGTTCCGGGTTGGCGCCTTCGATCCCGGCGGACGCGCGCGCCGCGCGGACCGACGCTTCCGCCGCCGTCGCCGCGCCGCCGCGGAGGTTGGCCGGGAGGCGGTGGACCGCGAACACCGCGTCCTGCGCGGACTTCGCCGCGGCCGCGACGCCTTCGAGGTCGAGGAGGGGCTTCAGCGGATCAGGCATCGAGCACCTGCCCCGCGCGCTGCACCACGGGCGGCAGGACCGACCACGGGAAGTTGATCCACTTCTCGGTGTGCCGCCAGACGTACTCGCACTTCACCGTCGAGTGCGGCTTCTCGTAGACGACGGCCGAGCGCACCTCGGCGACGTGCTCGAGGCAGAAGTCGCGGACGAGCTTGAGCGTGGCGCCGGTGTCGGCGACGTCGTCGGCGATCAGCACCTTCTTGCTCGTCAGGTCGACGACGTTGGGCACCGGCGGCAGCATCACCGGCAGGTCGAGGCGCTGGTCGACGCCGGTGTAGAACTCCACGTTCATCACGTGCAGGTTCTTCACGTCGAGCGCGTAGCCGAGCGCGCCGGCGACGAAGAGACCGCCGCGGGCGATGGACAGGATGAGGTCCGGCGCGAAGCCGTCGTCGGCGATGGTGTGAGCCAGTTCACGGCTCGCGGTGCCGAACAGCTCCCAGCTCAGCTCTTCGCGCTCTTCGGCCATCGATCTCGCCCTTCGTCGTGGTCAGCCGAGCATAGGCAACGCCGAAGTGGCCTTCGAAAATGCTCGGAAATTGGCTATCCGGCAGAGCCAAAGCCACGTTTACCGTGATCAGGTGAGCGACTGGAGCACCCGACCGACCTTGTCCGGCGAGCACGTCTGCCTGCAGCCGCTGGCGCCCGAGCACGCCAAGGGCCTGCTCGAGGCCGGCGCCGACCCGGGCATCTGGGCGTGGCTGAGCATCCGGCAGCCGGGGGATCTTCCGGCCGCGGAGCGGATGGTCGCCCACGCGCTCGCCGACCCCGCGCGCCGGGCGTTCGCGCAGATCGACGCCACCTCCGGCCGGGTCGCCGGGACGACGTCGTACTACCAGGTCGTCGAGCAGCACCGGATCCTCTCGATCGGGCACACCTGGATCGGTGCGGACTGGCAGCGCACCGGGCTGAACACCGAGTCGAAGCTGCTCCTGCTCACGCACGCGTTCGAAACCCTTGGCGCGCAACGGGTCGCGTGGGAGACCGACATCCGCAACCTGCGCTCGCAACGCGCCATCGAACGGCTTGGTGCGCTTCGCGAAGGCATCCAGCGGGCCCACCGGATCCGGCCGGACGGCTCGTCGCGAGACACCGTCCTCTATTCGATGCTGGCGCCGGAGTGGCCCGCGGCGAAGGCGCGGCTGAACGAACGCTTAGTCACCGGGGCTCGCCTGCCTCGGTGAAACGACCGGGCAACGTGGGTGCAACCTTTTACAAGGCGGACTAACGTCGCTAGCGTGCCGCTAGCCGTCATGTCGGCGCACTACAGGAGGCCTTGCAACCATGACCGAGCAGTCCCCCGCCCTGGACAACCTGCTCACCGAGAGCCGCACGTTCCCGCCCAGCGACGAATTCGCTGGCCAGGCCAATGCGAAGGCCGATCTCTACGCCGAGGCGGACGCCGATCGCGAAGCGTTCTGGGCCAAGCAGGCGGAGCGGCTGACGTGGGACACGAAGTGGACCACGGTACTGGACTGGACCAATGCGCCGTTCGCGAAGTGGTTCGTCGGCGGCAAGCTGAACGTCGCGTACAACTGCGTCGACCGGCACGTCGAGTCCGGGCACGGGGAGCAGGTCGCGATCCACTGGGTCGGCGAGCCGGGCGACACCCGGGACATCACCTACGCCGAGCTGAAGACCGAAGTTTCCAAGGCCGCCAACGCACTCACGTCGCTGGGCGTCACCGCGGGCGACGTCGTGGCCATCCAGCTGCAGATGGTCCCCGAGGCCATCTTCGCGATGCTCGCCTGCGCCCGGATCGGCGCGCTGCACAACGTCGTCTTCGGCGGTTTCTCGCCGACGGCCCTGCGGGCCCGCGTCGACGACGCCGCCGCGAAGATCGTGATCACCTCCGACGGCCAGTTCCGCCGCGGCAAGGCCGCGCCGATGAAGGCCAATGTCGACGAAGCGCTCGAAGGCGCCGAAACCGTCGAGAAGGTCATCGTCGTCAAGCGCACGGGCGACCAGCTCGAGGGCGACGTCCCGTGGACCGACGACCGTGACCTCTGGTGGCACGAACTCGTCGACGGACAGTCCGAAGAGCACACTCCCGAAGCCTTCGACAGCGAGCACCCGCTGTTCATCCTCTACACGTCCGGCACGACCGGGAAGCCGAAGGGCATCCTGCACACTTCGGGCGGTTACCTGACGCAGACGGCGTACACGCACCACAACGTCTTCGACCACAAGGCCGGCGAGGACGTCTACTGGTGCACCGCGGACATCGGCTGGATCACCGGCCACAGCTACATCGTCTACGGCCCGCTCGCCAACCGCGTCACGCAGGTCGTCTACGAAGGCACGCCGAACACCCCGCACGAGGGACGGCACTGGGAGATCGTCCAGAAGTACAAGGTCTCCCTCTACTACACGGCGCCGACGCTGATCCGCACCTTCATGAAGTGGGGCGCGGAAATCCCCGAGAAGTACGACCTCTCGTCGCTGCGGGTGCTGGGCTCGGTCGGCGAGCCGATCAACCCCGAGGCGTGGATCTGGTACCGCGAGAACATCGGCGCGGGCAAGACCCCGATCGTCGACACGTGGTGGCAGACCGAGACCGGCGCGATCATGATCTCACCGCTGCCGGGCGTCACCTCGACCAAGCCGGGCTCCGCGCAGAAGGCGCTGCCGGGCATCTCCGCGAAGGTCGTCGACGACCAGGGCGTCGAGGTCGGGCCCGGCGGTGGCGGGTACCTCGTGCTCGACAAGCCGTGGCCGTCGATGCTGCGCGGCGTCTGGGGCGACGAGGAGCGCTTCAAGGAAACGTACTGGTCGCGGTTCAAGGACCAGGGCTTCTACTTCGCCGGCGACGGCGCGAAGTACGACAACGACGGCGACGTCTGGCTGCTGGGCCGCGTCGACGACGTGATGAACGTGTCCGGCCACCGCATCTCGACGACCGAGGTCGAGTCGGCACTGGTGTCGCACCCGACGGTGGCCGAGGCCGCGGTCGTCGGCGCGACCGACCCGACGACGGGCCAGGGCATCGTGGCGTTCGTGATCCTGCGCGGCAACGCGGTCGACGGCGGCGAGGAGGCCATCCAGGCGCTGCGCAACCACGTCGCCAAGGAGATCGGGCCGATCGCGAAGCCGCGGCAGATCATGGTCGTGCCGGAGCTGCCGAAGACGCGCTCGGGCAAGATCATGCGCCGGCTGCTGCGCGACGTCGCGGAGAACCGGCAGGTCGGCGACGTCACCACGCTGGCCGACTCGTCGGTGATGGACCTGATCTCGTCGGGCCTGAAGTCGGGCAAGTCCGAGGAGTGAGCTAGCGTTCTCCCGTCAGAGCCCTTCCGGCTTCGCGCCGGGAGGGCTCTGTCATGACCCCCGAGTGGCACGGCTCGAACGCATGTTCTACGCTGTGCCGCGAACCACACCCCCTTCCCCGGGCAAGGAGACGACACGACGATGACCGTGGATGTCCTGACGCACGACGAGGAAACGGCTTCGGCTGCTCCGGTTTCGGCTCCGGAGGTTTCTTCCGACGAGGCGACCGTCACCGAGTCCGCGTCCCCGGCTTCTTCGGAGGGCTCGCCCGAGCCCGCCGCCGAGGAGGCCCCCAAGCCGAAGCGCGGCCGCCCGAAGGGTGCGACGGCGTCGACGGCGAAGAAGACCCGCACGGTCGAGCTGATCCTGACGGTCACCGGCACCGCCGACGGCGAGTGGCAGGCCGAGCTGAAGAACGGCTCGAAGTGGGTCGCGAAGGGCCTGGAGATCCCCGCGGCGGCGGTGTCGCGCGCGGCCAAGGAGCTGCACGCGGACCTGTCCGGCCCGATCGACGAGGTGATCAACCAGGCCCGCGAGGCGCAGGCGGCGAAGGTCGCGGCGCTCGAGGCCGAGCTCGAGAAGGCCAAGCAGGCCCTCGCCGAGCTGGACGCCTGAGGCTTCACTCCGGGAGGCGCCCGGTTCCGCTTCGAGCGGGGCCGGGCGTTTCCGCTTTTCAGGCGATCGGCGGCGTACCCGGCAACGGCGACTTGAACTCCACCCACATCGAGTCCGTCAGCGCCTCCACGTAGTGCTCCACGCCGCGCGGGTGGACCACCGAATCGCCGGGCTCGAGAACCGCCTCCACCCCCTCGACCGCGCCGCGCAGGCGGCCCGACAGCACGTAGACGATCGAGTCGTGGTCGTGCGCGTGCGTCGGTGAGGCCACCCCCGCCGGGTAGTGGATCAAGTACGCCAGCCCGCTCGACGCCGTCTCCAGCAGCCGGAAGCGGCCCTCGCCGCCGTGCAGCGGGAGGCCCTCCACCGTCCGCAGCGGCCGCCACTCCTGCTCCTCCATGCCCGCCATCATGACCCATGGCGGCTGAGAGTCCACACAGGACGGCTTAGGTAAGGCACGCGTTAATTAGGCGTACCTGACAAAAAGACCAAGTCTCGCCACGATTCCGCGTTCGTGTTTCACTTGTCGGGTGACCGAAACGATTGACGGTGACGCCGTGGAACACGCCCATGAACCGCACCAGGGCGTCGGCGGGAAGCTGAACTGGCTGCGGGCCGGGGTTCTCGGGGCGAACGACGGGATCGTGTCCGTCGCGGGCATCGTCGTCGGGGTCGCCGGTGCGACCACCGAAAGCACCACCATCCTCACCGCCGGAATCGCCGGGCTCGTCGCCGGCGCCTTTTCCATGGCGGGCGGGGAATACGTCTCGGTGAGCACCCAGCGCGACACCGAACAGGCCTTGCTCCGGCTGGAAAAGCAGGAGCTCAAGACCATGCCGGAGGCCGAGGAGCGCGAGCTCGCCGGCATCTACGAGGACAAGGGCCTTTCCCCGGAGCTCGCGAGCCAGGTCGCGCGGGAACTGACCGAAAAGGACGCGCTGCAGGCGCACGCGGAAGCCGAGCTGGGCATCGACCCGGACAACCTCACCAGCCCGTGGCAGGCGGCCTGGGCGTCGCTGGTCGCGTTCTCCGTTGGCGCGCTGCTGCCCATCCTGTCCATCGCCTGGGCCGGCGTCTCCCTGCGGGTGTGGGCGTGCGCCGCCGCGGTCGTCGTCGGCCTGACGCTGACCGGGTACATCAGCGCCAGGCTCGGCGACGCGCAGGTCGGGCGCGCGATCCTCCGCAACGTCGGCGTCGGCGCCCTCACCATGGTCGTGACCTACTTCGTCGGGGTGATCTTCGGGGTCACCGTCGGCTAGCTAGTGCACGCCCTTCATCAGCTTGCGGATGAACGGGATGCCCAGGAACAGCAGCACACCGACCCCGATGGCGACCCCGCCGACCGTGCTGAAGTACGGCGCTTCGTCGTCGACGGTGTAGTACTCGGCGAGCTTGCCGGACATCGCGGTGCCGAAGGAGATCGACAGGAAGTTCAGCGCGACCATCTGCGTCCGGAACGCCTCCGGCGCGAGCTTCGTCGACAGCGACAGCCCGACCGGCGACAGGCACAGCTCGGCGATCGTGAAGACGAACAGGATGCCGACCATCGCGAGCATCGGGCTCGCGTTCTTGCCGCTGCCGACCATCGGCAGGAACAGCAGGAACGCCGCGCCCATCAGCACGGTGCCGAGGACGAACTTCATCGGCGTCGACGGCTGGCGCTCGCCGAGCTTCGTCCACAGCGCCGCGAGGATCGGGGCGAACACGATGATGAACACCGGGTTGATCGAGTTGACCCAGGACACCGGCAGCTCCCAGCCGAACAGGTTCCGGTTCAGCCGCTGGTCGGTGTAGGCCGCGACGACCGTGAACTGCTGCTGGTAGAGGGAGAAGAACACCGCACTGGCGATGAACATCGGGATGAACGAGAACACCCGGCTGCGCTCGACGCCGGTGATCTTGCGGCTGGTCAGGATGACGAGGAAGTAGATCACCGAGATCACGCCGACCACCACGACGACGACGTCGGCGAGGTTGCCCGGGTTGACGACCCCGGTGACCACCAGCACGACGATCGCGGCGACCAGCACGGCGGCGGCGCCGGTCGCGAGCGCGCGCTGCGACGACGGCAGCGGGTTCGGGACCTCCTTGGCCTTGTCGCCGAGGTTCTTGCGGCCGAACGTGTACTGGATCAGGCCGAGCGCCATGCCGATCGCGGCGAGGCCGAAGCCGAGGTGGAAGCCGACCTCCGTCTGCGCCAGCCCGGTCAGCAGCGGGCCGACGAAACCACCGAGGTTGACGCCCATGTAGAAGATCGTGAAGCCGGCGTCGCGCCGCTCGTCGCCCTCGGCGTAGAGCGTGCCGACGATCGCCGTCGCGTTGGACTTGAGCCCGCCACTGCCGACCGCGACGCACACCAGGCCGACGCCGATGCCGGCCAGGCCCGGCAGCAGGGCCAGGCTGATGTGGCCGATCATGATCAGCACGGCGCTGTAGAACAACGTCCGTTCCGAGCCGAGCAGCCGGTCGGCCACCCACGCGCCGACGACGGCGGAGAGGTAGACGAGGCCGCCGTACGCGCCGACGATGCCGAGCGCGGAGTCCTGCGCCAGGCCGAGACCGCCCTGTTCGACCTTGTAGTAGAGGTAGATCGGCAGGATGCCGAGCATCCCGTAGTAGGAGAAGCGTTCCCACATCTCCACGCCGAAGAGGTTCGCCAGCCCTCGTGGGTGCCCGAAGAACCTCGTGTCCTGCTGGACCTCGGTAGAGGTGCTCACAACTGTCGTCATCCTTCGTCTAGGGACTTCGTTGTCGCTTGGCATGCTATGAGCACTTCCGGTGAACTCACCACCGGTACCCCCTGTGGCGGCGGCCATAACGGTCGGTGACAAAGGCGCATTAAAATACCGTCAAAGGTGCGCCGGGAAGTCTGGTCGGCAACGGTGTTCGACGACCCCAGGAGCCGCCCGTGTCCCGCCCCCTGACCGAGTTCGCCCGCTACCTGCGCACCGAGACGACCGGCGGGCTCATCCTGCTCGGTGCGACCGCGATCGCCCTGGTCTGGGCCAACTCGCCGCTGCGCGACAGCTATCACGCGCTGCGCGAGCTCCGGCTCGGCCCGGAGTTCCTGCACCTGAACCTGACCCTCGACGACTGGGCGAAGGACGGCCTGCTCGCCCTGTTCTTCTTCGTCGCCGGGCTCGAGCTCAAGCGCGAGCTCGTCGTCGGCGAGCTGTCCCGGTTCAAGCAGGCGATCCTGCCGGTCGTGGCCGCCGTCGGCGGCATGGTCGTGCCCGCGCTCGTCGCGCTGTCGGTCGGCTGGGGCGCGCCGGGCATCGAGCGGGCCTGGGCGATCCCGGTGGCCACGGACATCGCGTTCGCGCTCGGCGTGCTCGCGCTGACCGCGTCGAACCTGCCCTCGAGTGCTCGCGTCTTCCTGCTGTCGCTGGCCGTGGTGGACGACCTCGGCGCGATCGTCGTCATCGCCGTCGTCTTCACGACGGGCTTCAACCTGGTCGCGGCGGCCGTGGCGGTGGCCGCGCTCGCGTTGTACGCCTTCCTGCAGCACCGCCGGGTCCGCACGCCGTGGCTGTACGTGCCGCTCGCGCTGGTCGTCTGGGTCGCCGTGCACTCGGCGGGCATCCACGCGACGATCGCCGGCGTCGCGCTGGGCCTGCTCACCCGCGTCCGCGCCGACGAAGGCGAGGCCGAGGCACCGGCGTTGCGGCTCGAACACCGGCTCCAGCCCTGGTCGGCGGCCGTCGCCGTGCCGGCGTTCGCGCTGTTCGCGGCCGGGATCTCGGTCGGTGGCGACGCCCTTGGCGCGGTCTTCACGACGGCGGTGCCGCTCGCGGTGCTCGCCGGGCTGCTCGGTGGGAAGGTCATCGGGATCCTCGGCGCCAGCGCGCTCGCGGTGCGGCTCGGCGTGGCGGAACAACCGCGCGGGATGGGCTGGCGGGACATGGCCGCGTTGTCGGTGCTCGGCGGGGTTGGGTTCACGGTCAGCCTGCTGATCGCGGAGCTGGCTTTGCCCGGCGACGCGAGCGAGCAGGCCAAGGCGGCGGTGTTGATCGCGTCGGCGATCGCGTCCCTGCTGGCGGCGGCCTTGCTACTCCGCCGTAGCAAAGTGCACGCCCGAATCTCCGACACACTGTGACTCCGCCGCGCCCGGTTTCCGGACACATGGCACGATGACCCGGTGAGCAGCCCCAAACACGAACGCACCGGCCCCGACGGCGTGGGGGCCGTGCCTTACCTCCCGCTGTCCTCCGACACCGACGTCCCCGGCGACCAGTCGATCGGCAGGCTCGTCGGCGACGCGACCCAGCACATCTCGACCCTGGTCCGGGCCGAGATGGAGCTCGCGAAGTCCGAGCTGGTCGGCGAGGTGAAGAAGGGCCTCAAGGGGGCCGTCTACTTCCTGATCGCGCTGACGGTCCTGCTGTACAGCTCGTTCTTCTTCTTTTTCTTCCTGGCCGAAGGCTTCGCGGACTGGTTCCGGCCGCTGCACCGCTGGGGCGCGTTCGCCATCGTGTTCGGGCTGATGCTGCTGGTCACGGCCGCGGCCGGGTTCCTGGGCTACCGCAAGGTGAAGAAGTTCAAGGCGCCCGAGCGGACGATCGCCAGCGTCAAGGAGACGGCCGCCGCGCTCAAGCCGCACAAGGCGCCCGACGCCGACTTGACGACCACCCGCGACTGAGTTGCACCCGTCCCCCGACCCGTCGAGCGTCCGGCTCGACGGCCCGTGGGCGCACCGCGACGTGTCCGCCAACGGCATCCGGCTGCACGTCGCCGAGCTCGGCGAGGGGCCCGTCGTGGTGCTGCTGCACGGGTTCGCCGAGTTCTGGTGGACCTGGCACCACCAGCTGCGGGCGCTCGCTGCCGCCGGGTTCCGCGCGGTCGCCGTCGACCTGCGCGGCTACGGCGACTCGGACAAGCCGCCCCGCGGTTACGACGCCTGGACGCTCGCCGGCGACGTCGGCGGCCTGATCAAGTCCCTCGGGGCGCGCCGCGCCCACCTCGTCGGGCACGCGTGGGGTGGCATGCTCGCGTGGACGGTCGCGTCGCTGCACCCCCGGCTCGTCTCGTCGGTGACGGCGATCGGCGCCGCCCACCCCCTCGCGCTGCGCTCGTCGGTCCGCCCGTGGCGCGGCCAGGGCCGCGCGGCCGGGCACCTCTTCCGCTTCCAGGTGCCGATGGCGCCGGAGAAGTGGCTCGTGAAAGACGACGCCCAAGCCGTCGCGGACCTGTTCACCGGCTGGGCCGGGAGCCGGTGGCGATCCACTTCGGACTTCTCCGACACCGTCGAGGAGTTCCGGCACGCCATGCTCGTCCCCGGCGTCGCGCACAGCGCGCTCGAGTACTACCGGTGGGCGTTCCGCGCCCAGTTCCGCGGTGAGGGCCGCCGGTTCACCGACGCCGTCGGCGGGCGGATCGCGGCGCCGACCCTGCAGCTGCACGGCGCCGACGACACCTGCATCCTCCCCGAGACGGCGACGGCGTCGGTGCGCTGGGCGGGCCCGCACGCCGAACCGGAGCTCTGGCCCGGCGTCGGGCACTTCCCCCACCTCGAAGCGCCCGAGCGCACGTCGGCCGCTTTGGCGGACTTCCTCAAGTGAGGTCGATGGCGGACTTCGCCCGCTCCAACGACTCCTCGGACGCCGGGCCACCCGGGTTTTCGGTCGCCAGGGCCTGGTTGAGCGTGACGAAGGGCCGCATCCGCCGCTCGTAAGCCGCGAAGGCTTCTTCGTGACTCGCCCGTCCCACCTCCTGAGCCAGGACGTACGCGCCGACCAACGCCAAGCTCGTCCCTTGGCCGGACAACGGCGAAGCGCAGTAACCGGCGTCGCCGACCAGCGCGACCCGGCCCGTCGTCCACCGGTCCATCCGGATCTGCGCCATGGCGTCGAAGTAGAACACCTCCGCCCCGGCCATCGCTTCGAGCAGCTTCGGCACCTCCCAGCCGACTCCGGCGAGCCGCTCGGCGACCAGCTTCTTCTGTTCCGGCACGGTCAACCGCGGCAACGGCTCCGAGCCGAAGCCGAGCGTCACGCGCAGCTCGCTGTTGCCGCGCACCGGGTAGGCGACGCCGCCGGTCTCCTCGTGCCGGAACCAGACCTGCCAGTCCTCGAGGCCGAGGAAGTTGGCCGTGGGGAAGATCGCGAGGTACTGCCCGAGGTGGTGGAGGAAGCCCGCCTCCGGCCCGAACGCCAGCCGCCGGACGGCCGAGTGCAGCCCGTCCGCGCCGATGACCAGGTCGAAGGTGCGGAAGCCGCTGTGCTCGAACTCGACGCGGACTCCGTGCGCCTCTTCGGTGAGCGCCGTGATCGAGTCGCCGAAGACGTACTCGGCGTCCGTGGCCTCGTGCAGGATCGCGACGACGTCGTCGCGGAGCACCTCGATGTCGTCGCTGTCGAGCCGGCCGCTGCTCAAGGCGAACTCCTCGGACCGGAACAGCTCGTGCCCGTCACCGTCCACCATGGACATCCCGCGCATCCGGGTGCGCACCGCGCGCAGCCGCTCGCCGAGACCCATCCGCTCGACGACGTCGAGCGCGACCCCGCGCACGTCGATCGCCTGCCCGCCGCTGCGGATGCCGGGCGCCCGGTCCACGACGGTCACGTCGAAGCCCGCGCGCGCCAAGTACCAGGCCAGGGTGCCGCCGGCGACACCCGCGCCGGAGATCAGAACGTTTCGCATGAGTTCCTCCAGAGTCGTACGCTGATGGCGACAACACTGGGGTTCACAGAGCTGGAAGGCCAATTCTGTACTAGTACAGATGGCCGGCTGTACTAGGTCAGGAGACAGCCGTGAAGTACGTGGCCATCGCCGACGAGCTGCGCGACCGGATCGCGCACGGCGAGCTTCCGCCGGGCGCACGGGTGCCCTCGGTCCGGCGGCTCGCGACCGACCACGGCGTCGCCATGGCGACCGCCGCGAAGGCACTCGCCCTGCTCGGCCAGGAAGGCGTCGTGCGGGCCGAGCCGCGGTCCGGCACGATCGTCGCGGGCCGGGAGCGCCGCGGCGGGCCCCGCGGGCTGACCCGCGAGCAGCTCGTGCGGACCGCCATCGCGATCGCGGACACCGAGGGCCTCGGCGCGCTGTCCATGCGCGGGGTCGCGGCGCGCCTCGGCGTCGCGGCGATGGCGCCGTACAAGTACGTGCGGGGCAAGGACGAGCTGGTCATGCTCATGGCCGACGCCGCGTTCGGCGAGCGCGGCTACCCGGCCATCCCGCGGGGCGACTGGCGGGACCGCCTGACGCTCGGCGGCCGCACGCTCTGGTCGCTCTACAAGCGCCACCCGTGGCTCGCCCAGCTCGCGCCGCTCACCCGGCCGCTGGCCCTGCGCAACCTCGGCATGCACGGCGAATGGGCCCTCTCCGCGCTGTCCGAACTGGACGTCGACGCGGCGACGCTGTGCGACCTGCACGTGCTGTTCTTCAGCTACGTCCAGGGCATCGCGATCCACCTCGAACGCGAGCAAAGCGCACTGGCCTCGTCGGGGCTGTCCGAAGAGCAGTGGCTCGACCTGCAGGCCCCGGCCATGGAGGTGATGACCGCCGGGCGGCCGGTGTTCGCCAAGATGCTCCGCGACCTCGGCGGCGACGGCTACGACCTGGTCCTCGACGACGTCTTCGAGTCCGGGATGCGGGCGCTGCTGGACGGCCTCGCGCTGCGGTTCGGGCGTTAGGCGGCGCAGGACCCGGTGGACACGTTCGTCGTCTGCGACGGCGCCGCGTCGACCTCGGCCCGCACCTGCTCGGCGGTCAGCGTGAAGCCGGTTTCCGGGTCCTCGACCGCCGCGCCGAAGACGACGCCGATGACCCGGCCGTCCGGCGTCACCATCGGGCCGCCCGAGTTGCCACTGCGGATCTCGGCGCGGACCGTGAAGACGTCCCGCTGCACGGTGTTGGCGTCGTAGATGTCCGGGCCGCGCAGGTTGATCCGGCCGCGCACCCGGGCCGGCGTCGCGCGGTACGGGCCGTCGAGCGGGTAGCCGAGCACGACCGCGCTGTCGCCCGCCCTGGCCGTCTCGGGCGCGAACTGCAGGGCCGGGGCGCGCAGCCGCGGCACGGCGAGCACCGCGATGTCGACCTCCGGGTCGAAGTAGACGACCCGCGCCGGGTAGTCGCCCTGGGTGGTCTCGATGCCGACGGTGTCGGTGCCGGCCACGACGTGCGCGTTCGTCATGACCCGCTGCGGCGCGATCACGAACCCGCTGCCTTCCAGCGACCGCGAGCACGAGCTGGCGCTGCCGCGGATCTTGACGACGCTGCCGTGCAGCTGCTGGACGATCCCGCTGCTCTGCAGCGCCGGGTCCGGCGGCGAGGTGTCGGCGGTCGGGGCCTTCTGGAACGGGTCGACGATGGACGGAAAGCCGGACGCGTCGAGCAGCTTGCGCAGCTGGTTCGGGAAGCCCTGCGCGGCCTCCGGCATGGCGTCGTTGACCTTGCCGAGCACGACCGAGCCGTTGATCCCCTTGGCCAGCCAGGGGACGGCGGACACGGTCGTCAGCGGCGTCGCGATCAGCCACGCCACCACGAAGACGACGAGGGCCTGCACGATCGCGCCGAGCGTCTTGTCGACGCCCGAGAGCTTGTCCGGGTTGATCTTCTGACGCAGTTTGCGGCCGACGTAGACGCCGATCGCCTCGCCGAAGGCGACCAGGAAGACGACGGTCGCGACCGCGAAGGCGACCTTCCAGACCGGGTCGTCGAAGAACGCGACGATCACCGGCGCGAGCTTGATCCCGGCGAGGGCGCCGAGCACGACGCCGACGAGCGACGGCAGCGCGACGATCACGCCCTGGTACGCGCCGGACACCGCCGCCAGCACGGCCAGCAGCAGCACCAGCACATCGACCCAGTTCACCGCGTCACCCTTCCGTCAACCGCGCCCGGTAGGCGGCGAGCGCCTCGTCGAGGTCCCGGACGTCGCCCGAGTCCCAATCGCGCTCCCAGCCTCCCAGGCCGAGCAGGACGGACAGCAACCCGGCGGTGAAACCCCAGACGAACAGGCCGGAGACCTCGAACGCCGGGCCCTTCCACGGCGCGCCGGCCTTCTGGACCATGAAGCGGTTGGCCGGGTCGGCCAGCTCCGCGAGCGCGACGCGGGCGACGGACGCGGTCTCGGCCGGGTCCACCGCGTGCACCGGCGACGGCTCCGCCCAGTGCGCCAGCACCGGCGTCACCGCGAACTTCGAGACCGGGACGAACAGCTCCGGCAGCACCGCGACCGGCCGGACGCCGGCCGGGACGACCCCGGTCTCCTCTTCGGCTTCGCGCAGCGCGGTGCCGACCGGGCCGTCGTCGCCGTCCTCGGCGCCGCCGCCCGGGAAGGCGACCTGGCCCGCGTGCGAGCCCAGCGTGTCGGCACGGCGCTGCAGCAGGACGTCGGGCTCGCCGTCGGCCTCGCGTTCGCCGAAGAGGATGAGGACCGCGGCGGCGCGCGTGTAGGTGTCCTCGGGCGGGCTGAAGCGGGTGAACGTCTTCGAATCGACCTCGCCGCTGACCTTGACCAGCGGCCGGAGCCACTCGGGGACGGACTCCGGCTCGACCAGCGGTCCGATCATGAAGTTCCTCCCACTGCCGCGCGCACCTGGTCAGTGTTCCCGAAGACCCGCGGGTTCGCGATGAACCTGACCTCACCGGACGCGGTCACGAGGTAGGACGCCGGGAGCGACGAGGGCACCTTGAGCGCCGTCCGGACGGGCCCGCTCCGCCCGTCGCCGTCGTAGACCGACGGCAGGTGCACCCCCAGCTTGGCCAGCAGGTCCAAGCCGTCCTTCGCGGGACTCTGCACCTGGACGCCGAGCACGCGCACGGCACCCGGCTGCTTCGCGTACTCCTGGAGCACGGGCAGCTCGGTCCGGCACGGCTCGCACCACGACGCCCACACGTTGACCAGCACCGGAGCCCCGGCGAGGGCCTTGCCGACGTCGACGCTCGCGCCGTCGCCGAGGCAGTCCGCGGTGACACCTTCGAGCTGCTTCACGGGCTGTGCCGGGCTCGCCGCCGGGCACGGCTGGAGCGCCGCCGCGGACCGGGCCGGGGCCAGGACTGCGGCGTCATCGGACGGCTTCGCGGCGCTGTCGTCCCCTCCCCGGGGCAACAGCGCGACGATGAGCGCCACCGCCAGCACGGCGACAGCGAGCGCCCATTTGGTGACGGTCGTCACCGGGGCGCCGCCAGCTTGAGGATGTGGTCCTTTTCGACCCCTTTGACCAGCTTCGCGGCTTCGTCGAAGCCGGTCGGGCCGGTGCCGTAGGAGGGGCAGTCCCTGGCCAGCGGGCAGGCACCGCAGGCGGGCTTCTTGGCGTGGCAGACGCGCCGGCCGTGGAAGATCACCCGGTGCGAGAGCATCGTCCACTCTTTGCGGGGGATCAGCTCGCCGACCGCGTGCTCGACCTTGACCGGGTCCTCCTCGGCCGTCCAGCCCCAGCGGCGGACCAGCCGGCCGAAGTGGGTGTCGACTGTGATGCCCGGGACGTCGAAGGCGTTCCCGAGCACGACGTTGGCGGTCTTGCGGCCGACGCCGGGCAGCGTGACGAGGTCCTCGAGCTTGGCCGGGACCTCGCCGTCGAAGCGCTCGACCAGCGCCGCGCCCAGGCCCATGACGGAGTTCGCCTTGGCCCGGTAGAAGCCCGTGCTGCGGAGGTACTCCTCCAGCTCGGTGCGGTCGGCGCCCGCGTAGTCGGCGGCGGTCCGGTAGCGCTTGAACAGGGCGGGCGTGACGAGGTTCACCCGGACGTCGGTGGTCTGCGCGGACAGCACGACCGCGACCAGCAGTTCCAGCGGAGTGGTGAAGTCGAGCTCGCAGTGGGCGTCCGGATACACGTCGTCCAAGCAACGCTTCATCCGCCTGGCGCGTCTCACCAGAGCTAACCGGCTTTCACCAGCGCCCTCACGGGGGGCGTTCGTGGTGGCAGGTGGCACCCCGATAGCCTACGGGCGCCGTCGGACGGGCCGGTCAGTGCACCGGTGGACGACCGACACGCCAGAGCACCACCTCGGCGCAGTTTTCCGGCCGCCATGAGCGAGGATCTGGAGTAGATGCTTTTCACTGAGTGTTTCGGGGTCCGGTCATGACTGTCTGGTTCGTCATCCTGGTCCCCCTGGTGATCATGTTCTTCGCGCTGTTCATGGAGCGCGTGGAAAGCCGGCTCAAGCACGTCGCGGTGCAGGAGAACGAGGTCGAAGAGTTCCTCGAGCAGGCGCAGCCCAACGAGGTCAGGGCGCTCTACGGGCACGGCATCGGCCGCGCGCTGGAGCTGTTCCGGCTGCGTAGGCTGGGCGGACGGGCAGCCAGGCTACGCGCGCGACGCGTGCGGAGTTAGGCTCCACGTTCGAACGAGATCATCCGGGGGGCGCGCGCGTCCGACGGGCGATCTCGTGAGTACGCCCTAGACTGACGCGCAAGTGATCGGCGTCACGCTCTTCCAGCCAAGGGAGGGCGTGAACGTTTCTCGACGAGGAGGCACCCGAGGTGGACGAAACCCTGGCCCGTGCGGGCATTTTCCAGGGTGTGGAGCCGGCAGCGGCGGAGGCGCTGGCCCAGACCTTGGAATCCGTGGAGTTCCCCCGCGGCCATGTCATCTTCAACGAGGGTGAACCCGGCGACAAGCTGTACATCATCCAGTCCGGCAAGGTGAAGATCGGCCGCAAGTCCCCGGACGGCCGCGAGAACCTGCTGGGCATCTTCGGCCCGTCCGACATGTTCGGCGAGCTGTCCATCTTCGACCCCGGCCCCCGGACGTCGAGCGCGACCACGGTCACCGAGGTCCGCGCGGTCACCATGGACCGCCCGGCGCTGCGCCAGTGGATCTCGACCCGCCCGGAGATAGCGGAACAGCTGCTGCGCGTGGTCGCGCGCCGCCTGCGCCGGACGAACAACATGGTCGCGGAGCTGATCTTCACCGACGTCCCGGGCCGCGTGGCGCGCGCGCTGCTGCAGCTCGCGCAGCGCTTCGGCAGCCAGGAGGCGGGCCTGCTGCGGGTCACGCACGACCTGACGCAGGAAGAGATCGCCCAGTACGTCGGCGCGTCCCGCGAGACCGTCAACAAGGCGCTCGCCGACTTCGCCCACCGCGGCTGGCTGCGGCTCGAGGGCAAGAGCGTGCTGATCCTCGACCCGGAGCGCTTGGCTCGCCGGGCTCGCTGAGTCTTGACGTCGACGGCCCCTCGGCTTGCCGAGGGGCCGTCTTCGTGTCTTGATGGTCAAAACAAAGAGCCGGGCGCCACCCCCGACGTGGCGCACCGGCTCTTCGTTTGTCGCGCGGACCATCCCCCGACGATCCGCGCTCCCCGCCCTCCGGATCAGGCCCCGACCCATATGCCGGAGGGAGCTGGGTTCTGTGCTGTTGTTCAACCATCACGGCCCATACCCACGAATTCAAGGCCATTCACTCTCAAGGACGCCGTCCCGGCCGTTTCGTTGCACGAGTTGACGGAGAATATCGTGAGTGTTACCCGATCGAGACCTGGTGACGCACCTGACCCGTAAATAACTGGTACCCACGTACCACTCTGCGGCATACTGGTACGCGTGTCCCACTCTGAAGGTCGTACGTCTCTGGCCGACTACCGCGACGCGCTGACGACCCGCGCCGCCCGGTGGCCCGCCGTCGCGTCCGTGCTCGCGCGCCTGCCGATCGCCATGATCGGCATCTCGGCCCTGCTCTACGTCCAGCGCGAGACCGGGTCCTTCGCCGCCGCCGGGCTCGTCTCGGCCGGCTCGCTCGTCGGCGTCTCGGTGGGCGCGGTGATCCAGGGCAGGCTGATCGACCGGTTCGGCCCGACGCGGCCGCTGCTCGTCGTCTCGGCACTGCTCGCGCTGTCCATGACCGCGCTGGTCACGGCGATCGAGTCGCACGCCTCGACGACGGTGCTCGTGGCGTTCGCCGCGGCGACCGGGCTGTCGGAGCCGATGGTCGGCTCGGCGTCGCGGGCCCTGTGGACGCGGCTGCTGCCCCCGGGTGGGGCGCGCAACGCGGCGTTCTCGTACGAGGCGATCAGCATGGAGGTGTTCTTCATCCTCGGCCCCGGCGTGGCCGGGCTGCTGGTGCTGGCCCCGTGGGCGGGCACCGGCCTGGTGCTGGGCGTCGCGCTGCAGTTCACCGGCGCGGTGCTGTTCGCGCTGAGCCCGGCGGTGCGGGCGTGGGGACCGGCCGCGGGTTCGGCCGGCTCGCTGCTGGGCGCGCTGGCCGGCCCGGGGATGCGGACGCTGGCGCTGGCCGCGCTCGGCTTCGGCATGGTGATCGGGTTCGTCGAGGTGGCGGTGCCGGCGTCGGCGACCGAAGCCGGTGCGCCTTCGTTCGGCGGGCTGCTGCTGTCGGCGTGGTCGCTGAGCTCGGTGGCGTTCGGCGTCGCGTACAGCCTGCGGCCGTGGCCGCGCCGGATGGGCCTGCGGCTGCCGGCCCTGCTCGGCGGCTTCGGGGCGCTGGTGGCGTTGCTCGCGTGGCCGTCGTCGCTGTGGGGGCTGGCGCTGATGATGCTGCTGGCGGGTGCGTTGATCACGCCCCAGTCGACGGCGCACTCGTCGGCGATCGAGCTGGTCGCGCCGTCCGGGACCGCGGCGGAGGCGTTCGGCTGGGTGCTGACGGCGGTGACGCTGGGGCTGGCCGCCGGGCAGTCGATCAGCGGGTACGTCGTGGAGCACGCCGGCCCTTCGGCGGCGTTCTTGACCGCGAGCGTGGCCGGGCTGGTGCTCGCCGCGCTGGTCTGGCTGTTGCGGGGGACGGTCCGGGCACCCGCTCCGGCCGACGCGGCTCGGCAGCTGGTCGGCGCCGGTCGTTAGTACTGGTCAGAGGCTTGCCGAGCCGTTTTTGTCGGTGGTCGCCGCTAGCTTTGCGGCATGGACGTCACCGCGCCTGCCCACCGCCTCTCGGCGGCCGTTTCCGCCGCTTCGCGGCTGCTGCCCGCCCGCGCCGGGCTGCGGTTGCGGGCGGACGCGGCCGGGCTGACGGTCGCGGGCAGCGACCCGGATCTCGCCGTCCGGTTCGACTGCCCGGCGACCGCCCACACGGACGGCTCGGTCACCGTCCCGGCGGCCCCGCTGGCCGAGACGCTTCGCATGCTCGACGCGGATGTGGTGCGCCTGGTCGTCGAAGGCAGCCGCTTGGCCCTGCGGGTCGACAACGCCCGGTTCGCGCTGCCGTTGCTGTCCACCGAGGCCGGCCCACCGGTTCCCGAGCCACCCCTGGTGTCCGAAGTGGACGGATCGGCGTTCGCGTCGGCGCTGCGGATCGTCGCGGGCACGGCATCGAAGGACGACCCGCTCCCGCTGTTCACCGGCGTCCGGCTCCAGGCGGGCGACCGGCTGACGCTGACGGCGTCGGACCGCTACCGGATGGCGGTGGCCCGGCTGCCGCTGCGCGCACCGGGGTCGTTGGACGTCCTGGTCCCGGCAACGCTGCTGACGGAGGCGGCGCGCCAGGCGAAGGGCACGGTAGGCCTGCACGCGGGGCCGGGCCGGTTCGGGCTGAGCTGGCCGGGCGGCCTGGTGAGCACGGCGGTGCTCGACGCGGGCTTCCTGTCGGAGGACTCGATCCCGTCATCGGCGGTCGACACGAAGGTGACGCTTTCGGCGGACGCGTTGGCGGCGGCGGTCCGCCGGGTCGGGGTGTACGCGGAGGACCGGCGAGTGCTGACGCTGGAGGTCGGCGACGCGCAGGTCCGGCTGGCAAGCGCCCGCCAGGACACGGGCGAGGCGGAGGAGACGCTGAAGGCCGAGGTCAGCGGCGGGCGGACATCGCCGTCGTTCCAGGCCCGGTACTTGCTGGACGCGCTGCAGGCGTTCACGGGCGAGCGGGTGGAGTTGTCGATCCAACCGGGGATGCGGGCGTGCATCCTGCGAGCGGCGGAGCCCGGGGAGGTGGAGCTGACGTACTACCTCATGCCGATGCTGGCCCGCTAAGGCGACAGGGTGCCGAAGATCTCGAACTGGCTGACGAAGGGCGCCGGGTGGCCGGACCAGCCAGTGCACCTGCCCAGCCGCTCGCCTGCTGCGCGAAGTGTGGGCCGCCTTCCTCCACGGAGAGCGGCCCGGCACGCTCAGCCCGCCGAAGCTGCCTTGACCGCGGCCTCGACCTCGGCGAAGGACGGGTTGACCATCGCCGTCGAGCCGACGATCACGGTCGGCACCGTCTCGTTGCCGTTCGCGACCTCGCGCACGCGCGCCGCGGCGTCCGGGTCCTCCCAGATGTTGATCTTCCGGATGTTGAAGCCGCTGCGTGACATCGGCCGGTCCAGCGCGGCGCAGAACCCGCACCCCGGCCGCCAGTAGAACTCGACCTCGACGTTGCTCATCCCTGTTCCTCCGACCGCAAGTAGTCCAGCTGCGCCTGCACGCTCAGTTCGGCGGGCGCCCAGAGCGCCTGGTCGACGTCGGCGTAGACCACCTCGACGACCTGGCGCGGGGTGGCGTCCGCACCGAGCTGCTTCAGAGCCGAACGCACCTGGTCCAGCCGCTGTTCCCGGTGGGCAAGGTACTCGCCGGCGGTCGTGGCCAGATCGGGCAGCTCTGGACCGTGCCCGGGCAGCCCGAGCGTGCCCGGCGGCAGCTCGATCAGCCTGCGCAGCGAGCGCAGGTAGTCGCCGAGGTCGTGCAGCACCGTCGTGCCGCGGCCGAGGATGGTGTCGCCGGTCAGCACCTGGCCGTCGAGCACCAGCGACACCGAGTCGTCGGTGTGCCCCGGCGTGTGCAGGACACGCAGGGAGAGGCCGCCCGCCGAGAGCACTTCACCGTCCACAAAGGACGAAGCGCCGACGCACAGAGCCGGGTCGAACGCCCGCACCGGCGCGCCGACGCGCTCGGCGAACCACGGCGCGCCCTCGGCGTGGTCCGGGTGGAAATGGGTCAGCAGGACCAACTCGATGTCGCCGACGCCGGCGAGCAGTTCGAGGTGCTCGAGGTCGTGGTAGCCGGGGTCGACGACGACGGCCGGCGAGTCCGGGGCCGCCCGCAGCACCCAGCTGTTCGTGCCTTCGAGCGTCATCGACGACGGGTTGTTCTCCAGCAGCACCGACGCCGTCTCGGAAACCTGGCGCAGCACGCCGTACGCGGGGGCACTCATCGCTTCTCCAGCACGACGCGGACGTGGTCGTTTTCGCGGACGAGCGTCGGCGCGATCCGGACGATCTCGCGCCGCTCGTTCAAGATGTCGTCGGCGGTCGCGAACTTCGCCAGCTCGCTCAGCGTGAGCCAGGTCGGCGGCATCAGCATCCGGCGGCCTTCGCGCGCGTCGGCGATCGCGTCCTCGGGGCGCTGCCAGCCGGAGCTCGACGCCTCCGACGTCGCGCCGTCGGCCTGCTGCCCGTCCGGCAGCTTCGCGACGTAGAAGCGGGTGTCGTACCGGCGCGGCTCCTGCTCGGGCGTGATCCAGTGCGCCCACGGCCGCAGCAGGTCGGCCCGCAGGGTCAGGCCCGCGTCGGCGAGGAAGCCGGCCAGCGACACCTCACGCGTCTCCAGGGCCTGACGGGCCGCCGCGTACGGCGTGACGTCGGTGAGGACCGCGTCCGCGCTGCCCGCGAGCAGCACGCCGGACTCCTCGAACGTCTCGCGCACGGCCGCGCAGGTCAGCGCCCTCGCGAGCGCGTCGTCGCAGCCGAACCGCGACGCCCACCAGGACGGCTCCGGGCCGGCCCACGCCACCGACGCGTCGGCGTCGCGCTTGTCGACCCCGCCGCCGGGGAAGACGGTCATCCCGCCCGCGAACGGCATGCCCTTGACCCGGTGCTGCAGGAAGATCTCGACGCCGTCGGCGCCGTCCCGGACCAGGATCACGGTGGCCGCGTCCTTCGGGACGACGGGCGGCCCGTCGGCGTTGGCGCGGGTGGCTACCCCGGCACCGACGGGGAGGTCGAAGACAAACTCCGTTGGCTGCTCCACCACCGGAACATACCTCCGAACCCCCGCGTTCCGTCGCGCGGTTGTGGCATTCCGGACAGCGGAAAGGCGGCACTTTCACGTGAAAGTGCCGCCTTCGCCGTAGACGAACCTAGGGTGCGGTCCAGCCGCGCTGGTCGCCGCCGGAGCGGGAAGCGCCGTTGAGCCGCATCTTCGCCGCCTCGGCCCGCTCGCGCTCGGCCAGTTCGGCGTGCAGCTCGCGCAGCAGCGCCCGGTCGCGCTCGCTCAGGCTCGGGTCGTCGAGGTCCAGCGCGGGCAGCTCGACGACCTCGTGCATCGACGGCTTGCCCGCGGCGATCTCACGGCCCTTCTCCGGGTCCTCGGCCAGCGCCTGCCGCAGCTGCGCGACCTCGGCCGGAGTCAGGTCGGCGGTGCGCTCCGCCCGCGTCTCGGACCGGTCGGACGACCGGTCCGCCCGCGACTGGCGGGGCGGCTCCGGGGCGGGCGGCGGCGACACGATCGGCACCACCGGGGCGACCGGCTCCGGCGGGGTCGTCGTGGCCGTGCTCGACCGGATGCTGTGCCTGCTGCCCGAGGACTCCGCGACCGGCTCGGCCTTCACCGTGGCGGCCGGCTTGACGGGCTCGGACGGCCGGTACGCCGAAGCGGACGACGTCGTGTTCCCGGTCACCCACGCCGGTGATGCGGCCGCCGAAGCGGCCTGGTGGTACTCGGAGTGCGCGACACCCGGACCGCTGACCTCGACGACGGAGTGGATCCCGGCCCGGCGCAGCGCCGTGTCGACGCGGAACGCGACGGCGGGCGGGTTGCCCTCCGGCCCCAGCTCGACCAGCACCACCCGCTGCGGCAGCGCGCCCGGCACGCTGCCGGCCGGCGTGTTGCGCCACACCGCGTGCACCGACCGGACGTCCGGCAGCACCTGCAGCGTCCGGTCGAGCGCCTCGGCGATGCCGAACTCCGGGGAGTTCTCGCCGCTGAACCGGTGCGTGTTGACCGGTTCGGCCTCGTCGACCAGCAGGTCGTTCGCCAGCGTCGCGTCCGAGCGGCTCATCTCGAGGACGAGCGCGAGCTCGCGCTGCTCGGCGGAGCTGACCGGGATCCGGCCCGCGATGAGCGTGCCGGTGGTCAGCTCGACCGCCTCGTCGATGTGGGCCCGGGCGATCAGCTCACGCGCTTCGGTGAGTGCGCTGTCGTCGATCCGGCCCGCCAGGGCCAGCAACAGGTTGTGCAGGCGCAGGGGCACCGAAAACCCGTCCATGGGCGGGCCGTCGTGGACCTCCACCATTGCCTTGCTCCCTCCCAGCTCGCTGGCGGGCGAGCGTTATGCGGCTACTAGCCGGTTCCCCGCAGCGGCGCCCACGCAGACCAGTTCCGAATCGGCCAGCGCGGCCCGGTGGTACTCCGGCAGGTCGAAGCGCGGCGGGATGACCTCGACGCTGGGCTCTTCGTCGCCCAGCACGCGCAGCACCCGCTGCAGTTCGCCGGTCAACCTCGGCAGACCGGTGAGCGCGGTGATCAGCAGGACGCGCTTGGCCGTGCCCTGCCCGACCACACCGACGTGTCGCCAGCTCTGCCGCACTTCCCCCACGTCCGGGCGACCTCGCAACGTTGCGTGGATCAACACGGATACGGAGTCGACCGAGTTAACCCATTCGGGCGCACTCGCCGTGAATGTGTACCGGTTCTCGGCAACGTCGTCTACCCCCAGCGTCGAACTGACCTGGTGCCAGTCGGCGCCGTGCGGGATGAGACCGGCCACGAGCAGGCGGTACTCCGTTTGGTCGAGGTCAATCCTGTGCTTAAGCAAAGACCTCGGCAGGGTCCGGGCGAGGGTGCCCATCGCGCCCTCGCCGAGCCAGTCGCGGAACCGCCACAGCAGCTGGTCGGGCAGCCGCCCGGCCAGCCGGAGCAGCAGCTCGTGGGTGGACTGCTCGATGTCCGGGTCCATCACTGCACCTCCACGATCAGTTCGACCTCCACCGGCGACCCGATGGGCAGCTCCGCGACGCCGACGGCCGAGCGGGCGTGGATGCCCGCGTCGCCGAAGACCTCGCCGAGCAGCTCGGACGCGCCGTTGACGACCGCCGGCTGGCCGGTGAAGCCCTCCGCGGAAGCCACGAAGCCGACAACCTTGACGATCCGCGTGACGTTGTCAATGCCGACCAGGGCGTGCACGGCCGCGAGCGCGTTGAGCGCCGACGTGCGGGCGTGGCCCTTCGCCTCTTCGGGGCTGATCTCCGCGCCGACCTTGCCGGTCGCGGCGAGCACGCCGTCGACGAAGGGCAGCTGGCCGGAGGTGTACACGTGGTTCCCGCTCTGGACGGCGGGCACGTAGGCGGCCAGCGGGGCGGCCACGCCGGGCAGCTCGATGCCGAGCTCCTTCAGCCGTTCGCTCCAGCTCACGCGGATCAGCCCTTCGGACGCTTGAGGTACGCGACGTGCTGCTCGCCGCTCGGGTTCGGCAGCACGGTCACCAGCTCCCAGCCGTCCTCGCCCCACTGGTCGAGGATCTGCTTCGTCGCGTGGATCAGGAGGGGGACGGTCGCGTACTCCCACTTGGTGGCGCTCATGAACCGGGAGCGTAGCCAAGCGGGCAAGACCGCCGGGGGCCGCCGCCGGAAAACGACGCGCGACGCGCCGGGGTGTGGTTCATCTCACGCCGCTAGCGTGAGCGGGTGGAGACATGGCGCGTGATCGCGACGGCGCTGCTCGCGGCGGCCGGGCTGCCCCTGGTGCTCGTCGTGATGGCGAAAGTGCGCGACCGGACGCAGAGCTCCGGCCAGGTCGCGCTCGGCGGCGTGATCACCTTCACGCTGCTGCTCGTCGTGGGTGTGCTCACCCTCACGGTGCTGCCCGGGCCCGTCGCCTGGGTGCTGGTCGCGGCGGTCGCCGCTGCGGTCAGCGTCATGCTGCTGGCCAGCTGAGAGCTGATTTAGGGTGAAGAAGTGACCATTCCCCATGCCGGCTGGACCGACGAGCTTGCCCGCGCCCGGCTGCACTTCGTCACCGGCAAGGGCGGGACCGGCAAGACGACGCTGGCCGCCGCGCTCGGCCTCGCGCTCGCCCGCGAAGGCCGGCGTGTGCTGCTCATCGAGGTCGAAGGCCGCCAGGGCATCGCGCAGCTCTTCGACACCGAGCCGCTGCCCTACGCCGAGCAGCGCATCGCCGCCGTCCCCGGCGGGGGCGAGCTGCGCGCGCTGCACGTCGACGTCGAAGCCGCGCTGCTCGAGTACTTCGAGATGTTCTACAACCTGGGCTTCGCCGGCCGGACGCTGCGGCGGATGGGCGCGATCGAGTTCGCGACCACGCTCGCGCCCGGGCTCAGGGACGTCCTGCTCACCGGGAAGATCAAGGAGTGCGTCGGACGCACCGAGTCCGACGGGCGGCACACCTACGACGCCGTCGTCGTCGACTCGCCGCCGACCGGCCGGGTCGTCAAGTTCCTCGACGTCACCAAGGCCCTCACCGACCTCGCGAAGACCGGCCCGATCCGCGGCCAGGCCGAAGGGGTCGTGCGGCTGCTGCACTCCGGCGAGACGGTGATCCACCTGGCGACGCTGCTGGAGGAGATGCCGGTCCGCGAGACCGTCGAGGCCGTGGCCGAGCTGGACGGCGCCGACCTGCGCCCGGGCGCGGTGCTGGTCAACCGGGTCCGGCCGCCGCGGCTGCCCGCACGCTCGGTGACCGCCGCCGCGGACGGGCGCGTCGACGCCTCCCGCGTCCGCGACGGGCTCGCGTCGGCCGGGCTGAAACTGCCGCAGGAGACCCTGGACGCGCTGGTCGACGAGACCGTCGAGCACGCCGTGCGGGTCGCCGCCGAGCAGCGGGCGCGCGAGCAGCTCGCCGAGGCCGACCTGCCGACCCTGGAACTGCCGGACCTGACCGACGGCGTCGACGTCGCGGCCCTGTACGACCTGGCCGAAGCCCTGACCGACCAGGGGGTGCGGTTGTGACCACCATCGACATCGACGCGATGCTCGACGACCCGGAGAGCCGCGTGATCGTCTGCTGCGGGTCCGGCGGCGTCGGCAAGACCACCACGGCCGCGGCGCTGGCCCTGCGCGCGGCCGAGCGCGGGCGGCAGACGGTGGTGCTGACCATCGACCCCGCGCGGCGGCTCGCCCAGGCCCTCGGCCTGCGCGAACTCGGCAACCACCCGAAGCAGGTGCAGGTCGACGGGTTCGAACCCAAGGGCGAGCTGTGGGCGATGATGCTCGACATGCGCCGCACGTTCGACGACATGGTGCGCGTGCACGCCGGCCCCGAGCGGTCCGAAGCGCTGCTGAAGAACCCCTTCTACCAGACCATTTCCACGTCGTTCTCCGGCACGCAGGAGTACATGGCGATGGAGAAGCTGGGCCAGCTCGCGGCGACCGGCGACTGGGACCTGATCATCGTGGACACCCCGCCGAGCCGGTCCGCTTTGGACTTCCTGGACGCGCCGACGCGGCTGTCGTCCGCTTTGGACGGCCGGATGATCCGGCTCCTGACGGGCCCGGCGAAGGCCGGCGGCTGGGGGCTGCGCAAGGTCGTCAACGCGGGGTTCTCGATGTTCGCCAAAGCGGTCTCGACGATCATCGGCGGCCAGCTGCTGACCGACGCCTCGGCGTTCATGCAGGCGTTCGACAGCATGTTCGGCGGCTTCCGCGAGCGCGCCCGCAAGACGGCGGAGCTGCTGCGTTCCTCCGGGACGTCGTTCCTCGTGGTGGCCGCGCCGGAGCCGGACGCGCTGCGCGAGGCGTCCTACTTCGTGGAGCGGCTGTCGTCGGAGTCGATGCCGCTGGCCGGGCTGATCGCGAACCGGACGCACCCGGTGCTGGCGTCGCTGTCCGGCGCGGAGGCGCTCGCGGCGGCCGAGAACCTGCAGAACGCCCCGCTGGCCGAAGCGGTGCTGCGGCTGCACGCGGACCGCGTCGACCTGGCCGCCCGCGAGGAGCGGCTGCTGGCGCGGTTCACCCGGGCCCACCCCGAGGTGGCGCTGGCCAGGGTGCCCGCGCTGGCCGGTGACGTGCACGACCTCGACGGCCTGCGCGACATCGGCGTGAAGCTGGCCGGTTGAGCCGGCTCCCGAGGTGAGCCGGCCCGGTAAGTGAAGCGCCGTGGGTGACGCGGCGGCAGGGCCGCGCCACCCACGGCCGGCCTCAGCCGACCTCGACCCGCTCCTCCGCGTCCCTCTTGGCCGCTTCGAGCAGGTCAGCCCAGCTCACCACGTCGGGGCGGCGGCGAAGCAACGCCCGCCGCTCCCGCTCGGTCATGCCTCCCCACACGCCGAAGTTGATCCGGCCGTCGAGTGCTTCGGCGAGGCATTCCGTCCGGACCGGGCAGCCCATGCAGACCGCCTTGGCCCGGTTCTGCTCCGCGCCCCGGACGAACAGGCCGTCCGGGTCGGCGTCCCGGCAGGACGCGTTGATTCGCCAGCTCGACTGGTTGGTTTCCATACCCCCAGCTCCCTACCCTGGTGATCGACGCACCAGCGGGGAAAGGCACTGCGCTCCTTGCCCCCGCGAGCGTGTCTCCCTCTGCTCACGTCGGTTCCCGGGCACCTCCCCGGTGCCGGTGCCGCCGTCCGGACCAGGCGAGCTCCCACCCGCGTTGATCCATCCGTCGGCTTTTCTTCGTGAGACGTTGACGGACTGTAGGGGCCCTCGGTTCCCCCCGTCGAGACCCAGGATGCCTTCCGTTACCAGATGTCACCGAAGGGGGTCGGTTTTGTCACTGAATTCACACCCTCGGAGACACGGCGTCACCGGCGCCCCACGCGCCCCGGGTAGCCTGGCCCTCGTGCGAAAAGCGGATGGTTTGTTCAAGCTCATCGGCCTCTGTCTGCTCGCGGGGGTGCTCGTCGCCGGCATGCTCTTCCCGGTCGTGGGGGCCGCCGGCGTCATGTCCAACCAGGCCAGCGAGACGGTGGAGAAGACCTCCTCCGACCTCGCCGACATCCCGCCGCCCCTGGTGACGACGGTCACCGACAGCACCGGCAAGCCGATCGCGACCCTGTACGACCAGTACCGGCTGCCGATCAACGAGAACCAGATCAACGAAGCCATGAAGTGGGCGCTGGTCTCGGTCGAGGACAAGCGGTTCTACGACCACCACGGCGTCGACTGGCAGGGCACGCTGCGCGCGGCGGTCAGCAACAGCACGGGCGCCGACACGCAGGGCGCCTCGACGCTGACCCAGCAGTACGTCAAGAACTACCTGATCAACGTCGTCTACCGGAACGACCAGGTCGGCCAGAAGAAGGCCCAGGAGCAGTCGATCGCCCGCAAGCTCAAGGAAGCGCGGATCGCGATCCAGCTCGAGACGAAGCTGACCAAGCAGCAGATCCTCGCGGGCTACCTGAACATCGTCGAGTTCTCCCGCCAGATCTACGGGATCGGCGCCGCCGCGCACGCGTACTTCGACACCACGCCGGAGAAGCTCACCGTGCCGCAGGCCGCGCTGCTGGCCGGGCTGGTGAACAACCCGATCAACAACGATCCGTGGAAGCACGCGGACAAGGCGACCGCGCGCCGCAACCTGGTGCTCGACCGGATGGTGGAGAACAAGAAGCTGGCCAAGGCCGACGCCGACCGCTTCAAGGGCGAGCCGCTGGGCGTCGTGCCGGACACCCCGGCGAAGCCCGCGGCCAACTGCATCGGCGCGGGGCCGGAGTCCGGGTTCTTCTGCCAGTACGTCGAGGACTACCTGCTCAAGGCGGGCGGGATGACGAAGGACCAGCTCTACACCGGCGGTTACACGATCAAGAGCACGCTGGACGAGCGGGCCAACCACGAGGCGAAAGTCTCGGCGGAGACGCAGGTCGGCAAGACCCAGAAGTACGTCGCGAACACACTGTCGCTGGTCAAACCGGGTAAGGACCGGCACGAGGTGGTCGCGCTGGCCGCGAACCGCGACTACGGCCAGAACCAGGACGCCGGGCAGACGACGTACGCACTGCCGACGGGTGTCTACAACACCGGTGGCGCGGGGTCGACGTACAAGATCTTCACGTCGGCCGCGGCGATGGAAAAGGGCGTCGCGGGGATCTACTCGCCGGTGATCGTGCCGGACACCTACACTTCGCACGTGTTCACCGGCGGTGGCAAGAGCTGCCCGCCGACCGGACCCCCGTTGAACTCCAAGTGGTACTGCGTCGGCAACGCCGGTGACTACAGCCGGATCGCCCAGGGCGCGACCCTGCAGACGGCCCTCGCGACCTCGCCGAACACCGCGTTCGTCGCGATCGAGGACCAGCTGGGCAGCACCGCTCCGGGCATCGACATGGCGAAGCGGCTCGGCATGCGCGACACGATGGCGAGCAACATCGGCGGCGGGACGGTCGACCCGAAGTCCGAGGACGGCGCCAAGAACACGAGCCAGGCGGAGGCCTACGGGCCAAACGGCCGCAGCCCGGGCTACGGCGCGTTCACCCTGGGCTTCAGCCCGCTGAGCGGCCTGGAGCTGGGCAACGTCGCCGCGACGATCCTGTCCGGCGGCGTCTGGTGCCCGCCGACGCCGATCGCCGCGGTGACCGACCGCAACGGCCAGCCGGTGCCGATCAAGGAAGCGCCGTGCGAGCAGGCGGTGCCCGAAGGCCTGGCGAACACCCTCGCGGTCGGCATGAGCAAGGACGACCAGCCGGGCGGCACGTCGGCCGGCGCGGCGGGGGCGGCCGGCTGGAACCGGCCGATGATCGGCAAGACGGGCACGACGCAGGGCAACGTCTCGGCGACGTTCGTCGGTGGCACCCCGCAGCTGGCGGGCGCGGCGATGACGTTCAAGTTCGGCGGCGGCCAGGGCGGCATCTGCGACGGCAACGCACCGGGAACGGTCCGGGTCTGTCCCACCGGCAACATCTTCGGTGGCAAGGCCCCGGCCCGGACGTGGTTCGGCGCCATGAAGAACATCATGGAAGGCCAGCCGGTCCTGCCGCTACCGCAACCGGATCCGCAGTACATGGGCGGTGGCGCAAGGTAGCTTGCGCTGAAGAAGGGCCCGCGGGGAACCGCGGGCCCTTCTTCAGCTCTGCGGCATCTCCGACAGGATCTCGGTGTTCCACCACTGGTAGAGCTTGTCGAGCTCGTCGTTGTCCGTGACCTTGGTGGACAGGAGGATCCCGGCCACCAGGTTCTTCTTCTCCGTCCAGACCAGCTGGGCCGGGTCGCCGAGGAAGCACGTCAGGTACTCGCCCGGGACCGGGTTCGGGACCTCCGCGCGGTAGTACGTCCCCCAGATCTTCGGGTACTTGTCCGGCCGGCACGCGCCCTGGGCGTCGTTGCGGGTGAGCCCCTGGGTCTTCACGACGTCCTGGAAGAACGCGTCCATCGCCGCCGCGTCCGCGAAGCGCAGGAACCTCGCCCCGGTCGGCTGCTGGAACACCACGTTGCCGATCTTGACGTCGCCGACGTTGGAGTCCGTGCACTCGGCCGCCGCGGCCGTTCCGGGCGGCGCCTTCGCGGGCACGCACGTGTACTGCCGGTAGACCGCGGGAAGCGCGGCGAACAGCTTCTCGTCGGCGGCCGGTTTCGATTCCGAAGTGGACGGTGGGGTCGTGGTTCCCGAAGTCGTCACGGGCGACGGCGGCGGGGAGCTGGTGACCGTCACCGGCGGCGTCGGTCCGGGGCCGCCCGTCTGCACCGCCTTGTCCCTGGCCACCACGTACGTGATCACCAACGCGACCACGACGACCCCGGCCAGCGCGGCGCACAGCGCGATCCACCGGTTCCGCTGGGACTTCGGCGGGCGGCCGGGCTGCGGCCGGACCGGGGCCGGGACGCCGCGCGGCCCGGTCGGCGGACCCGCGTACGTCCCGGTCGGCGGACCCGCGTACGTCCCCGTCGGCGGGCCGCCGTAAGGCGCGGTCGGCATCGGCATCGGGCGCGGCGGGGTCAGCGGCGCCGGGGCCGGCGTGGTGTGCTGCCACGTCGGCATCGGCGGTGCCGGCACGGCGAGGGCGCTCCGGACGGCGTCGGCGAACGCCTTCGCCGTCGGGTAGCGGTCGGCGGGGTTCTTCGCCATCCCGCGCGCCACCACCGCGTCCAGCGCCGGCGGCAGTCCCGGCCGTTCCTGCGACGGCACCGGCGGTGCCGCGGTCAGGTGCGCGCCCATCTGCGCGGCCGCGCCCTCCGCCGGGAACGGGCGCCGCCCGGTGAGGCACTCGAAGAACACGCACGCGAGCGCGTAGACGTCGACGAGCCCGGTGATCGGCGCGTCCCCGAAGCGTTCGGGCGCCATGTAGTCGAGCGTGCCGATCACGTTGCCGGTGCCCGTGATCGACGTCCCTTCGGCGGTCATCGACCGCGCGATGCCGAAGTCCACGAGGTACACGAAGTCCGCGCTCGTCACCAGCACGTTGGACGGCTTGACGTCCCGGTGCACCAGGCCGTCCTCGTGGGCGGCGTCGAGCGCGCCCGCGACCTGCTCGACGATCCCGGCCGCCCTGGCCGGCTCGAGCGGCCCGTCCGCCAGGAGTTCCTTCAGGTCCTTGCCTTCGACGAGCCGCATGTCGAGGTACAGGCGGCCGTCGATCTCGCCGTAGGCGTGGATCGGGATCACGTGCGGTTCGCGCAGCCGCGCGACGATCTGCGACTCGCGGCGGAACCGCGCGCGGAAGGCCTCGTCCGCGATGAACGGATCGGACAACAGCTTCAGCGCGACGACGCGGTCGTGCGCGGTGTCGTAAGCGCGGTGGACCTCGCCCATGCCGCCACGGCCGAGCAGGCCCTCGATCCGGTACGGCCCGAACTGCTCCATCGTTCTCCCCAAGCCCCCCGGCTTGAACACCCTTCTCCGGGCCGACGCAAATGCTAAGCGGCAGGTTCCCCGGAACGGCGGCGAGTTCACCCAACCGTTGAGCACGTATCCTGGACTTCGTGAGCACGCTCAGTAACACAAGCACGTCGGGGGCGACCGCGAAGCGCCTCGCCGCGGGGACGGTGGCGCTCGGTGTCGCGACCCTCGGTTACGCCGTCGGCATCGAACGGCGCCACTGGACCCTGCGCACCGCCGAGCTCCCGGTGCTCGCGCCGGGGTCGCGGCCCTTCACGATCCTGCACGTCTCGGACCTGCACATGCTGCCGGGCCACCGCAGCAAGCAGCGCTGGGTCGCCGCGCTCGACGAACTGAACCCGGACCTCGTCGTCAACACCGGCGACAACCTGTCGCACCGGACGGCGGTCCCGTCCGTGCTGCGCGCGCTGGGGCCGCTGCTCGACCGGCCCGGCCTGTTCGTCTTCGGCAGCAACGACTACTACGCGCCCAAGCCCAAGAACCCGGCCCGGTACCTGATGCCGAAGGGCAAGAAGAAGCGCATCCACGGCGTCCAGCTGCCGTGGCGTGACCTGCGCGCGGCGTTCGTCGAGCACGGCTGGACGGACCTGACGCACGTCCGCCGCACGATCGACGTCGGCGGCCAGGCGGTGTTCGCGGCCGGCGTCGACGACCCCCACCTGCGGCGCGATCGCTACCCCGACATCGCGGGCCCGGCCGACAGCGGCGCGGCGGTCCGCCTCGGAGTGACGCACTCACCGGAGCCGCGGGTCCTCGACACGTTCGCCACGGACGGTTACGACCTGGTCCTGGCGGGCCACACGCACGGCGGCCAGCTCCGGCTCCCGGGGTACGGCGCCCTGGTCACGAACTGTGAGCTGGATCGCAGCCGCGCACGGGGCGCCTCGCGGTGGGGAGCGCACATGTGGCTGCACGTTTCGGCCGGCCTGGGGACGTCGCCGTGGGCGCCGGCGCGGTTCGCGTGCCCGCCCGAGGCCAGCTTGTTGACCCTGGTCCCGCGCGGCTCGGGGTCGCCGAAGTCGCGTAAGACGGCCCCCCGAAAAGCCCGCGACACCGTCCGCTAGACTTCTCCACGACCCGTTAAGCAGTACCTCGGGGTGTGGCGCAGCTTGGTAGCGTGCCTCGTTCGGGTCGAGGAGGTCGTGGGTTCGAATCCCGCCACCCCGACGAGAGCGCCGAGAGGGCCGGTGTGTTGGCGGAAAACGCCAACCATGCTGGCCCTCTCGGTGTTTTTTGGGGTCGAACCCCAAACCCCGCCGGGCGGCTTCGCCCCCGGACCCCCGCGCGCGTCCCGGCTATCGCGTCGCCGTCACCTCGACCCAGCACTGGCTGAAATCACCGTCGCCGCCGCGGGTCCACATCCAGGCCGAGCGGGCCGCGCTTGCCAGCTGGTCGCGGTCGCGCCCCTCCTCCCTGAGCGCCGCCTCCAACCGCGACTCCACGTACTTCGCCAGGTCGCGGTAGCTCATGTCCGAGCGGTAGCGGGCTCTCGACACCACGTCCGTGAACCCCGCCGCCGCACACTGGTCGGCGATCACCCGGCCCGCGAACGGGTTGCCGCCCGCCTGGCGGCGCAGCAGGTAGTGCCCTCTCAGCGCCGCGTCGACGTTCGCCGTCTTCGGGCGCAGCCTCGCCTTGCTCCAGTCCGATGTGGACAATGCCAGTCTGCCGCCGGGGCGAAGCACCCGGCGCAGTTCCGCCAGCGCGTCCAGCGGCCGGGCGAGGTGTTCGAACAACGCGTGCGAAAACGCCACGTCCACACTGCCGGACGCGAACGGCAGGTCGTACGCCGACGCCACCACGAAGTCCACTGTGGACCTGCCCGCTCGGCGGGCGGCGGCCCGGGCGAGCTCGACCTGACCCGCGTCGAGGTCGACCCCGGTGACGCGGGACTCGGCCGCCAGCCCGAGGGTGATCGAGCCCGGGCCGCAGCCGAGGTCGACCACCCACATCCCCGGTGCGAACAGCGGCTGGGCGAACGTCGCGCGCTCCGCCGCCGTGCGCGCGGACATCATCGAAACCGCGTCTCGCCCGTAGCCCGGCGCGTAACCCTCCAGCACCCCGCACACAGTACGGCCAGAAGGTGGCAGGATCGAGGGGTGAGCACGCAGTCAGCGAACCAATACCCGCCCGCGGTGGTCCCGGACCGGCTGTTCGACGACGCCGAAGCCGAGAACCGCTGGCGCGCCCGCTTCCACGCCCCGCGCATCTCCACCCCCGACTGGGCCCGTGACGCGCCCGACGCCAACATCTACGTCTCGAACGCCAGCGGCGTCTGGGAGGTCTACGCCTGGAACCGCGCGACCGGCGAGCACCGCCGCGTCACCGACCGGCCGAACGGCACCCTGCACGCGACGCCGTCCCCGGACGGCGCGTGGATCTGGTGGTTCGACGACACCGACGGCGACGAGTTCGGCTCCTGGGTGCGCGAGCCCTTCGCCGCGACCGAGGGCAGCGAGCCCGAAAAGGCCGTGCCGGACGTCCACGACGGCTACCCGGCCGGCCTCGAGATCGGCGTGAACCTCGTCGCGGTCGGCGTCTCGACCGACGACGGCAGTGAGCTGTTCGCCCGCATCGGCGGCGAGACGAAGCGCTTCTACAGCCATTCCGACGACGCCGGCATCGCGTCGCTCTCCCGCGACGAGAGCCTGATCGCGATCTCCCACTCCGAGCACGGCGACTCGCGCCACCCCGCCCTGCGGGTGCTCGCCACCGACGGGTTCGGGACCGTCGCCGAGAAGTGGGACGGCGAAGGCAAGGGCCTGTCCGCCCTCGAGTTCTCCCCGCTGCCCGGCGACCAGCGCCTGCTGGTGCTGCACGAACGCCGGGGCCGCGAGGAGCTGCTCGTCTGGGACGTTCGCGAGGACACCGAGACCGAGATCGAGCTGGACCTGCCCGGCGAAGTCGTCGCGGGCTGGTACCCGGACGCGCGCGCCCTGCTCGTCGTCCACTTCCACGAAGGCCGCAGCTCGTTGTACCGCTACGACCTCGACTCGGCCGAACTGTCCTCTGTGGACACCCCGGCCGGGCGCATCGGCGGCGCGGGCGTCCGTCCGGACGGGACGGTCGAGTACTCGTGGTCCAGCGCCGCCGAGCCGGCCGCGGTCCGGGCGCGCACCACCGACGGCGCCGACTCGGTGCTGCTCGAGCCGCCGGGCGAGCGCGCGCCGGGGTCGGAGCCGGTGACCGACGCGTTCGTCGAAGGCGTCGGCGGGCGGATCCACGCGCTGGTCTCGCGGCCGCCGGGCGCGCCGGAGGGCCCGCTGCCCACGGTGTTCTCCCTGCACGGCGGCCCGCACGCGGCCGACGAGGACCGCTTCTCCGCGTATCGGGCGACCTGGCTGGACGCCGGGTTCGCCGTGGTCGAGGTCAACTACCGCGGCTCGACCGGGTACGGCTCGGCCTGGCGCGACGCCATCGAGGGCCGGCCCGGGCTGACCGAGCTGGAAGACGTCGCCTCGGTGCACGACTGGGCCGTCCAAAGTGGACTCAGCGACCCGGCCAAGTGCGTCGTGAACGGGGCTTCGTGGGGCGGCTACCTGTCCCTGCTCGCGCTCGGCACGCAGCCGACGCGGTGGGCGGCGGGCGTCGCCGGGGTGCCGGTGGCGGACTACGTCGCCGCGTACGAGGACGAGATGGAGCAGCTGCGCTCGTTCGACCGCGCGCTGTTCGGCGGCTCACCGGAGGACGTGCCGGCGGTGTACCGGGAGTGCTCGCCGCTCACGTACGTCGACGTCGTGACGGCGCCGGTGCTCGTGCTGGCCGGCGACAACGACCCGCGCTGCCCGATCCGCCAGATCGAGAACTATCTCGACCGCCTCGGCGGCCGCGACCTGCACCACGAGTTCTACCGCTACGACGCGGGCCACGGCTCGCTGGTGATCGCGGAGACGATCAAGCAGACGTCGATCGAGGTCCACTTCGCGCTGCGGGCCCTCGGCCTGCGCTGACACACCCCGCACTTTCACGTGAAAGTGCCGCCCCCAGGGCCGCACTTTCACGTGAAAGTGCGTGCGTCAGCGGTCGGAATGCAGGACGCCGCCGGTGGCCCAGTGGTCGGCGCCGATCTCGACGAGCGTCACCTGGACCCCCTCCGGCTTGCCGCCGCAGGTGCGGATGAACGCGTCGGTCAGCTCCCGGACCAGGGCGCTCTTCTGGGCGGGCGTGCGGCCGGGGAACATGGCAACGCTGATCATCGGCATGGCGGCTCCTGCTGCTAGACGGGTCGCCGCGAAGCTAGCACCGGGACGGCCGCCGCGTACTGCGGGACGAGCCGTGCCCCGAGCGTCGCCTTCATCTCCGTCATCTTCTTGCCGAACACCACCGACGCGCGCCCGGTCGCGATCGCCCAGCGCACCGCCTCGCCGTAGAAGTGGAAGTACAGGTTCGGGCGGCCGCCGTCCGCCGGTGGCAGCGCACCCCAGTGCCGGGCGATCGGCAGGTCCGGGTGGTCGAGCAGGGTCGCCACCGCGAGCAGCCGGCCGGTCCCGGTGTCGCGGTACTCGATCACCTGCACGTCCGGCTGCCGCAGCAACGCCGTCAGGTAGCCGGTGAAGTGCGGCAGCGGCACGATCGGGACGTCGTGGTGCTTGCGCTCGTTGTGCCGCAGCACCTCGGCGACGGCGACCGGGTCGGACTCCTTCCCCGGGACGAACCGCACCTCGACCGACGGGTCGGCCTCGAAGGTCCGGAAGATCTTGCGCAGGTTCTGCTTCCGCTTGCGGGCCAGGGAGTTCATCCAGTCGTCGCGGGAGCCGAACCGCGCGACGTCGAGCACCGCGACGTCCTCGGTCCGCCGGACCAGCCGGAACCGGCCGCCGACGACGGGCACGCCGGACTCGCCGACCTGCCGGACGAGCAGGCCGCCCAGCCCGCGGCCCAGCTCGGCGCGCATCGCCGGGACGTAGCACTCCAGCAGCTTTCCGACGCCGCCGTCGTCACCCGCGTCCGCGAACCACCAGCCGGGCTGCGATCCCGCGCCGGGCCCGCGGACGTCGAGGCCGCCGAGCCGGCCGCGGCCTGGCCCGGTGAACCGGTGCCGCCGCGTGCGGCCGGTGACCCAGGCCGCGCTGACCACCCCGCGGGGCTCGGTCCCTTCGCGCAGCACGGTCACCGGCTGCGGGGTCCGCGCGGCCCAAGCCTGGGTGGAAAGGACCTCCCAGCTCCAGTCGGCCCGCAGGCCGGCGCGTTCGCGCAACGCCGTCCAGTAGGCCGGTTCCGGGTCGTGGCGCGGGTCGAGCACGTCGATCACCACCGGGTCACCGGCCTCGGCACGACCACGCCGAGCACCGGGCTCGGCGTGAACCCCAGCGAGGTCTTGAGGTCGGTGACCCCGCGGCCCAGCGACAGGAACTTCCGGTTGTGCTCGATCATGTGCCGCACTCCCCGCACGACGACGTCGAAGTAGAGGTGCTTCGGCCGCCCGTCCGCCGGCGGCAGTGCGGCCCAGTGCTGGTGCAGCGGCATCACCGGGTGGTCGAGCAGGTCGGTGAAGGCGAGCAGGCGGCCGCGGTCGTCGTGGTAGGTCGTGGTGACGACGTCGGGGCGGCGGACGAGCTCACCGAGGTACTCGGCGGTGACCGGGCCGCGCTGGTCGAACTTCACCGGGCCCTTCAGGTCGCGGTGGGCCCGCAGCATCGCCGCCAGCTCCGCCGGGTCGAGGTCGTCGCGGGCCGTTCCGGCGCGGACGACGAGCCCGGGGTCGGCGGCGATCTTGCGGATCTGGCCGCGCAGGCTCGAGCGCCGGTTGCGGCTCAGCGACGCGAGCCAGCCTTCGAGGTCGCCGAAGGTGTTCTCCAGCACCAGGGTCGGGTTGATCTCGCGAACCAGCCTGCCGCGCCCGGACACCAGCCCGGCCTCGGCCGGGGGGACCGCGCGGTACACCACGCCGAGGCAGCCGGGGCCGGTGCGCCGGCAGGCCGCGCGTTCGAACCGGCGCAGGATCTCGCGGCGCGCGGCCGCGTCGAGCCCTTCGGCGAACAGCCAGGCCGGGTAGGCCGACAGCCAGGCGTGCTGGACCTCCAGCCAGCGCGGCCCCCACCGGGCCAGGCCGCCGACCGGACCGGGGTCCGACGACGACGTGGGCCGGCAGACCATCGCGAGCACCGCCGCGACGAGGTCCGCGCCCTCGGTGACCACGGTCAGCAGGTAGGGGCTGCGCGACGGCCGCGACTCGGTGCACAGCAGCGAGTAGTCCCAGGTCAGCGGGGCCTGCTGGGCTTCGAGGAACGCCTTCCAGCCGGCGGGCTCGGGATCGGTGCGCGGGTCGAGCACCCGGATCGAGAACGTCATCGGCCCAGCACCGGCCTCGGTGCGGCCACCGAGTACAGGCTGCGCTTGCCGAAGCCCAGCGCCGTCTTCTCCGGCAGCATGGCGCGGCCCGCGGTCAGTTCGGGCCTGCGTCCGGCGATCATGTGCGCCACGCACCGGGCGTAACAGTCGACATAGAGCCCCTTCCGGCCCCCGGCCGCGCTCGGGAGCGCCGCCCAGTGGTGCACCGCGCACCCGGTTTCGTGGTCGATCATGGTGTTGAAGCCGAGCAGCCTGCCGGTTACGTCCCGGTAGGTGCGGGTCAGCACGTCCGGTCGCCGGACGAGCGCGTCGAGGTAGGCGGGGGCGATCGGGCTGCGGGTGTCCAGGTGCAGCCCGCCGATCCGCGACCGCTGGCCGCCCGCCCAGGCGCGCTCGTCCTGCCGCGTCCGGTGGGCGTTGAGCAGCACGGCCAGTTCGTGCGGGTCGAGGTCGGTGCGCCCGAACCCCGCCTCGGTGGCGACGTCCGGGTTCAGGTACCGGCGGACCTCCGGGGCGAGCGAGGCCGCCCATTCGTCCACAGTGGAATAGCGGTTGACCAGCACCGCGGCGGGATCGATCTCGCGCGCCACCCGCCCGCGCCCCTCGAGCGCGGGCACCAGCCCCGGGTCCATCGCGCGGTAGACGACGCCGAGCAGGCCGGGGCCGACGTGCGCCCGCAGCGCGCGCTCGAACTCGCGGATCGCCGCGTGCCGGCCGGTGAACGCCTCGTCGAACACGCACGCGGGGTAGCCGCTCAGCAGCGGGAGGTAGACCTCGGCCCAGCGCGGCCGCAGGCGCCCGCCGGTCACCGGCCCGAACGCCCGTCCTCCCCAGCCCCGGCACACCATCACCGCCAACGCGCCCACGATCCGGCCACCCGCCCGGACGACGGCGAGCACCGGCGGGTTCTTCGCCAGCCAGGCCTCCCGCCGGAGCAGCTCGTAGTCCCACACCGGCGGCAGGCACCGCGCCCGGAACGCGTCCCACCCCTCCGGCCGCGGATCGGTCCGGGGATCGTGGACGTCCACTTGCGACACCGCGGTCGTCGTCGGCGCGCTCATCGGCCCAGCACCGGCCTCGGCACCGCGGCCGTGTACACCGGCCGCGGCCGGAACCCCAGCTCCTGCTTGAGCTCGATCATCCCCCGCCCGGCCGACAGCTCCTTCGCCCGCCGCCGTGCGGTGAAGCGGACGGCGCGGACGTAGGAGTCGAAGTACAGCCACCGCTTGCCGCCCGCCGTGGGCGGCAGCGCGGCCCAGTGCTGCAGGACCGGGGTGTCGGGGTGGTCGAGCAGGGTCTGCACCGCGAGCAGCCGCCCGTCGGTGCCGGTGTAGGTCAGCGTGTGCACGTCCGGCCGCCGGACGAACCGGTCGAGGAACGTCGACGACGGCATCGTGCGCGTGTCCAGGGCGATCCGGCCGTACCGGTCGCGGTGCTGCCGGATCAGCCGGGCCAGCTCGGCTCCGTCGAGGTCGGTGCGGGCGGGGCCGCCGCGCACCACCAGGGTGGTGTCCTCCGCCAGCCGCCGGCGCTGGCGCCGCAGCCCGGCGCGGCGGGACTTCGACAGCGTCGCGATCCAGTCCTCTTCGGACTCGAACCGGTTCTCCAGCACGGCCACCGGGTCAACGCGCTTGACCAGCCGCCCGCGGCCACCGAGCCCGCCGGCGAGGTCCTCGCCGATCGCGCGGTAGACCACGGCGATCAGCCCGGGGCCGAGCAGCCGGGCGGCCTGCCGCTCGAACTCGCGCAGCACCGCGGCCCGGTCGCGGAAACCGGGCGCGAAGACCACCCCGGGGTGACCGCTGAGCCACGGTTGGTAGACCTCGGCCCAGAACGGCCGCAGCAAGCGCTTACCGGGCGGCGGCGCGAACCGCGGGGCCAGCCGGGGCCGGCAGACCAGGACGGACAGCGCGGCGACGACCTCGTTTCCCTCGAGCGCGACGACCAGCAGCTGCGGGTTGCGGGCGCCCCAGGCTTCGAGCGCCATCACGTCGTAGTCCCAGACGGGGTGCACGCGGGCGGCGGCGGCGAACGCGGCCCAGCCCGCGGGCACCGGCTCGGCGCGGGGATCGCGGACCTCGAACCTCATGCGAGGACGACCGGGCTGCCGTGCCGCGGGCAGGGCGCGATCTCGCCGCGCACCCCGCCGGCCGGGATGACGTCGACGAACCGCGGGGACGCCTGGCGCAGCAACGTGAACGCCAGGCCGCCCGCGGTCTCGCGGGCGTAGACGTGCGGCCAGTCGAGGTGCCAGCGCCCGCAGGCGCCGAACGCGCCGAGGTACCCGAGCACCGGGTCGTGCAGCACGCCGTAGGGACCGGCGTCGAGCGAGTCGAGTTCACGGTGCGGCACGGCCTCGACGCGGGAGTCGCCGGTGAACGCGGCGATCGCCTTGTCGTCGCCGACGGCGAGCACGCGGTGGCCGCGGTCGAGCACCGCGGTCACCTCGCGCAGCACCGACGCGCCCGGCGCGTCCGGCGCGTCCGGGTCGGCGACGCAGCCCCGCACGCCCTTCAGCAGGTCGGCGGGCGGACGCAGGTCGTCCGGCCCCAGGAGGACGACCAGGTCGCCGGGCCGTGGCTGACGTGCCGTCCGCAGCACCCGGCCGAGCCCGCGCGCGGGCTCGGTCCGTGGCGCGCCCCCGGCGAGCGGGACGAGGTCGACCAGGTGGTGCACCGCTTCCGCGAGGGGTACCGCGCCGCCGTTCGTCCCGGTGCGCCCGGGCACCACCACCGGGTCCTCCCGGCCGTCGAGCGCCCAGCGCTCGCGGTAGAACGGCACCGTCGCGAACGCCGAGCGCACCGCCCGTGCGTAAGCCGCGCGCCAAACAACCCCCGCCCCCAGATTCCACATGGCCGGGGAGTCTGCGTCATCGACGCCCCGCGGGGAAGGACTTCTCCGTCAGGACACCCCGAATGCCGGATGGGTTACTACTTTGGTCTGGGTCTGAACGGAGGAATTCGTAGACCTGCCGTCGCACAACAACGATCCGTCTGCTTATAACTCCGCAACACCGCATATCGGCAAGCGGGCTTACCGGATCCGTCTGGGGGATTCATGATCGTCATTCACACTGTCCGTGACCGCGCGGACACAAAACCGCTCCGGCGGCGGAGATGACCGCCCCTTTCCCGGGGCCTGCCCAAAGTGGACTCACCGTAGTCATCCCGTGCTTCAACGAAGTCGACAACATCGGACCGTCCTATCGGGAAATAACCAACGAACTCGGCCACTATTCACTGGAATTGTTCTTCGTCGACGACGGGAGCGCCGACGGGACTCTGGACAAGATCCGCGAGCTCGCGACAAACGACCCGCGAGTGCGGTTCGTGTCCTTTTCACGGAACTTCGGTTTCGAGGCCGCTTTCTCGGCCGGCTACCGCTACGCGTCGCAGCCGTGGATCCTGCACGTCGACGCCGACCAGCAGTTCCCCGCGGCCGAGGCGGAGAAGCTGATCGCCGCGGCCGCGCAGGGCAACGACGCCGTGTTCGGCGTCCGCACCAACCGCCAGGACCCGCGGCTGCGGCGCTGGGGCACCGCGGCCTTCCACTTCCTCGGCAGGCGGGTGCTGCGCATCGAGATTCCGCCGGGCGCCACGGCGTTCCGGCTGGTGCGCGCGGAGCTGGCCCGCAAGATCGTCGACCTGCGGCTCGGCACGCCGTACTTCCTGGCCACCGTGCCCCGGCTGACCAGCCGGTACACCTGCGTCCAGGTGGCGCACCGGGCCCGGGAGCGCGGTGAGTCCAAAGTGGGCTTCGGGTTCCTGGCTTCGCACGCCATCGAACTGTTCGTGGGGTTCACCCGCAGGCTCACGACGGCGGCTTCCGCGACGGCCCTGCTGGCCGCGGGGATCGCCGTGCTCGCCGGCGGCGCGGCGGCGTTCGGCCTGCTCGGCGCCGGCGCGACGGCCACGCTGCTGTTCGCGCTGCTCGCGGTGCTGCTGCTGGTGGCCTCGCTGACCGTGCGCTACCTCGTCGTGGTCGGCGCGGGCCAGCCGCGGCCGCGGCAGTTCTACGTCCGGGAGGCGAACATCGTCGTCGCCCCCGAGGACCGGCTCTTCACCCCGGCGGACCCGGCGGGTCCCCGGCTCATCGATGTGCAACTGGGGAAAGGCGTTTCAGCGTGACGAGATCCGAGAAGGACCCCGCGAGAACCCTGGTGATCCTGGGGGGCGCGGACGGTTCGGTCAGCACGTACGAGCGGGCGCGGGAACTGGGGTTCCGCACGATCTGCGTGGACATCCGGCCCGGCGCGCCGGCCGTGGCGCTCGCCGACGAGTTCCTGCAGGTCAGCGTCCGGGCGCCGGAGCAGATCGCGGCGGCGCTGGAGGGCCGCCGCGACCTCGCCGGCGTGCTGTGCCCGGCCAGCGACGTCGGCCTGCCCGCCCTGGCGTGGCTCACCCGCCACTGGGGCCTGCCGGACCCGCTGCCCGAGTACGCGGTCCGGGCGTCGACGGACAAGTCCGTCTTCCGCGCGCTGTGCGACCACCTGGGCCTGCCGAGCTACCGCAGCGTCGCCGGCCGGCCCGGCCCGGAGCTCGTGCACGCCGCCCAGCAGCTGCGGTTCCCCACGCTGGTCAAGCCGGTCGACTCCTCCGGCAGCCGCGGGGTCGTCGCGTGCCCCGGCCCCGGCCTGCTGAGCAAGGCGTTCACCGAGTCGCTCGCGTTCTCGCCGTCCGGCCGGCTGGTCGTGGAGGAGCACCTCGACGGCTCGCACTTCACCATCGAGGCGCTGGTCGTCGACGGCCGGATCGTCTTCCACGCCGTCACCGAACGCGTGCTCACGCCGCCGCCGTTCTTCGTGACGTCGTCGCACCTGCTGCCCGGCGAACTGCCCGCCGACGTCGAGCTGGGCCTGATCGATGCCCTCGACCGGATCTGCACCGAGCTCGGCTACCGGACCGGGCCGCTGACGCTGGACGCCGTGCTCGGCCGGGACGGGCAGCTGTACCTGGTCGAGATGGGCGCGCGGATGGGCGGCAACGGGCTCGCCGAGGCGATCGCGCACTGCCACGGCGCCGACCTGATCGGCGCCGGGATCGCCGCCGCCACCGGCGGCGAGGTGGCGCTCGACCTGCACGAGCCGAGGCCGACCCTGGTGCACATCCTCGCGTCCGACCGCGGCGGTCACCTGTCGCGAGTGGACGGTGCCGACGACGTCCGGGCGATGCCGGGCCTGGTCGGCCTGCACCTGTTCGCCGACGAGGGCTCGTTCGTCCGGCCGTACGAGCAGGCGGGCCACAAGCTGGGGTACGTCGTGCTCACCGCCGGTTCGGTGCCGGAACTGCTCGCGTGCGAGAACGCCGTGCGCGGCACGCTGAAGTTCCTGCTCCACGACCAGGACATGGCGGTACCGCTGCCGTGACCGCGCCGTCCGCCGCCCCGCCGGTCGCGGCCCCGCCGCGGCCGGCGGTGGTGCTGCGGCTGCTCGCCGGCCGCGGCGCCTTCCGGCTGGCGGTCCAGCTGATGGGGCTGGTGCTGATCACCGCGTGGGGCGCGCACGACTACGGCCGGTTCGCGAACGCGCTGGGCCTGATGACCTGGCTGAACTTCGTGCCCGCCGCGGCCGAGAAGTCCGCGTTGAAGAGCCTGCCGCGGTTGCGCCGGACCCGGGACGCCGTCGCGGCGCTCGCGGTCCGGCTCGCCGCGGTGCCGGTGCTGCTCGTGCTGGCCGCGACGGCCGTCGCGCTGGTGGCGGCCCCGCGGTCGGCCGCGGCGCTGTACCTGACCGCGGCGGCCTGGTCGATCTCCGGTGGCCTGCTGATGACGGTGTCCGGGTTGCACCGGCTGCGTGAGAAGTCCACTTTGGACGCGCTCGCGTTCACCGCGGGCGCGGTCGTCGTCGGCGTCGTCACGTGCGTGACGTGGGCGGTGCGCTGGCCGCCCGAAACGCACTTGGCGTTGCTGCTCGGCGGGATCCTCGTCATCCTCGGGACTTCGGTGGCCCTGCTGCCGAAGCCGTGGCTGCGCGGCGGCGGCGTGCCGGGGCACCGGCTGCTGCCCGCGTTCGGCCGCAGCACCGTCCTGCTCGGACTGACCGAACTGCTCGACGTCATCGCGACGTCGGTGGTGTTCGCCGTCCTCGCGCTGTCCGGCCGGACCACCGACAGCGGCCCGTTCTACCTGGCGCTGCTGGCGTCGAGCGCGTTCTGCTCGCTGCTGTACTACCAGCTCAAGCTGCACCAGCCGACGGCGTCGCGGCGGCTGCGCGGCACCGGCGCGGCGGCCGGCCGGGCCCGCGCGATCAGCCTGCTGAAGCTGGTCGAACGCGCGGGCATCGCGGTCGTCGTGCTGCTGGCCGCGGGTCTCGCCATCCCCGGGACCCGCGGCCCGCTCACCGCCGGAGACGCCTACGTCGTCCTCGGGGTGCTCGTCGTCGCCGAGACCGCGTTGTACGCGGTCGGGCTGTACGCGGGCTTCCTCATCGAGAACACCAACAGCAAGGTGCTGACGCTGACGTCCGGCACCGCCGTCCTCTCGCTCGCCGCCACCGCCGTCGCCGCGGCGGTGCTCGTCCCCGCCCTCGGGCCGGTGGGCGGGTTCGCCGCGCTCGTCCTCGCCCTCGCCGTGAAGGCCGCCGTCCTGCGACGCCTGGTCCGCCGACGCTGAACCACTGGGAGAAAGTCATGTACGTACTGGGCATCAGCCGGGTCCACGACTCGGCCGCGGCACTCGTGCGCGACGGCGAAATCATCGCCTTCGCCGAAGAGGAACGCTTCACCCGCGTCAAGCACGACGGCGGTTTCCCCGCCGAAGCCATCAAGTTCTGCCTGGAGCGCGGCGGGATCACCCTCGCCGACGTCGACCACGTCGCCTACTACTGGCAGCGCTGGAAGGAGGGCATCCACGCGGCCAAGGTGTTCGCGCGCTACTTCCCCGGCACGCTCGACGTCTTCCGCAACGCCAACGGCGACGAGGGCGGCAAGTCGGCGGGCATGGTCGACACCTTCCTGACCGGCGGCGGGAAGGGCCACGACGACTACCACGTCGGCGGGGCGGTGCTGGCCCACATCAAGCGGTCCTACACGCTCGCGAACGACGTCAAGGAGGCCGCCGGCTGGACCGGGCCGACGAAGTTCAAGACCCACCTCGTCGACCACCACCGCGCGCACGCGGCCAGCGGCTACTTCATCTCGCGGTGGGACGAGTCGGCGGTCATGACCTTCGACGGCATCGGCAGCGACGGCACGGCCACGTACCTCGCGCACGGCCGCGGCGACAAGATCGTCGACCTGCGGCGGATCAAGTTCCCGCACTCCCTCGGCGCGATGTACGCCGGGGTCACCGGTTACCTCGGCTTCTACCCGACCCGCGACGAGGGCAAGATCATGGGCCTCGCACCGCTGGGCGAGGACACCTACGTCGACGCGTTCAAGCAGCTGATCCACCTCGACGACGACGGCGGTTTCGAGCTCGACCTGAGCTGGTTCGGCCACCACCGCACCGGCAAGCACGTGATGGCGAAGAAGTTCACCGACACCTTCGGCCCGGCGCGGCCGAAAACCCGCGTCACGGCGTCGAATCCCGTTCCCCAGCACTACTGCGACATCGCGTACGCGCTGCAGGTGACACTGGAAGAGGCGGGCCTGCACCTGGCCCGGTGGCTGCAGCGCGAGACGGGCTCGAAGCGGCTGTGCGTGGCCGGCGGGGTCGCGCTCAACAGCGTCATGAACGGGCGGATCCTGCTGGAGACGCCGTTCGAGGACTTCTTCGCCCAGCCCGCCGCGGCCGACGACGGCTGCGCGCTCGGCGCGGCGCTGGACGTCTCGGTCGCGAAGTACGGCAAGCCGCGCCCGCGCGACGGCTACACCTACACCGGCCCCGACTACACCGAAGCCGAGATGGAACTGGCGCTGCAGGACGCCGGCGTCGAGTACCACCGCGTCGACGACATCGCCGCGCACACCGCGGCCAAGATCGCCGACGGCAAGATCGTCGGCTGGGTGCAGGGCCGGATGGAGTGCGGGCCGCGGGCGCTGGGCAACCGCTCGCTCGTCGCCGACCCGCGCGACCCGGAGTCGAAGACGCGGATGAACGAGAAGGTGAAGCACCGCGAGGCCTTCCGGCCGTTCGCGCCGTCGTGCCTGGCGGAGCGGGCGGGCGAGTACTTCGTCAGCGACTACCCGTCGCCGGTGATGCTGCTGGTGTTCGACGTCCTGCCGGACAAACGCGATGAGGTTCCGGCGATCACGCACGTCGACGGGACCGCGCGCGTGCAGACCGTGAGCCGTACCGACAACCCGCTGTACTACCGGATGATCAGCGAGTTCGAGAAGCTGACCGGCGTACCGATGGTCGTCAACACCTCGTTCAACGACAACAACGAGCCGATCGTGGCCAGCCCGGCCGACGCGATCGCGTGCTACCTGAAGACCGACGTCGACGCGCTGGCCCTCGGACCGTTCTGGGTGGAGAAGGAACTGTGACGCTCTTGGAATCGCCCGGCCCGGTCGCCGCCCTGTACCGGCGGCGGCAGTGGCTGTGGCTGGTGGCCGCCGTCCCGGCGGTGGTCACCACGCTGCTGATCATGGTGGTGCTGCCGCCGGACCAGACCTTGGACAACGTCGGCGACTGGGCGTTCAAGCTGTGCCCGTTCGTGTTCGCGGTGCTGACGGTTTCGCTGTTCCCGCGCGGTCGTTTCGGGCCCGCGCTGATCGTGTTCGCCGTGTTCGTCTACATGTCCTATTTGGACACCGAACTGGTGATGCGGGTGCAGGACTTCGCGCGCTCGCCCGACCAGGACTTCCAGCCGGTGTACCAGTTCGAGCTGTTCGTGACGACGTTCATCGTGCTGTTCGCGCTGCTGGCCTACCGCCTCGGCGGCGGCCGGACGGCGAACGTGCTCAAGGTCGGGATCGCGTCGATCCTGGTGGTCATCTCGGGGGTCAACGACCTGACGTTCTGGGCGCTCAACGACGTCTGGGCGGCGGGCACGAAGCCGACCGAGCTGAAGTGGGCGTCGCACATGATCGTGTTCCTCGGCGGGCCACCGAGCGTGCCGGCCGCGGTCGCGTTCATGGCCGTGCACCTGGTGCTGGCCGCGATCGTCGTGGCGTTGCCCGTGGGCCGGTGGGTGTCAGTCAGAGTCCACGGTTCACGGCCTGAAGCTTCGTGACGGCGGCCGCGTCGCCCTCGAAGTCCAGGTTGACGGCGTCGCGGCCGAACACGAACAGCAGCAGGTCGATCGGTTCGCCGACGACGGTGACCGGGTCGGGCCCGGTCTTGACGGCGGCCTCGCGCCCGTCCTTCGTGCGAAGGGTGACGCCGACGGGCGCCTTGCGGAGGTTGAGCTTGGCGGCCTGCTTCGCGGACTTCCAGGCGGCGGCGTCCCGGGTGGCGTCGGCGGGCCGGGGCTCCCAGCCGGGCTGCGCGCGCCGGACGTCCTCGTGGTGGACGAGGAACTCGGCGGTGTTGGTCAGCTCGTCGAGCGGGCCGACGGCGGTGGGCCAGAACTTCGCCGGCCCCTTCCGGACCTGCTCGACGAGGGTGCCCCAGGGTTTGGCGGCGTAGCGGTCCTGGACCTTCTGCGTGTACCCGGCCAGCGCGGGCACGACGATCCCGGGAGCGGCGTCGGGCCGGTGCTCGCGCACGACGAGGTGCGCGGCGAGGTCCCGGGTGGTCCACCCCTCGCACAGCGTGGGCGCGTCGGGACCGAGTTCGTCGAAGAGGGAGCTCAAGGCCTGGCGTTCGTCAGCAGCGACACCCATGTGGCCGAGGTTACCCGCCGGTACACGCTTCGCGCGACGGGAAGAGACGCCGGGCACGTGTCGTTGATCCGTACGTGAGCCGACTCTTCAGCCCGATCACCGTCCGCGGCCTGACCCTGCCGAACCGCGCGTGGGTGTCACCGATGTGCCAGTACTCCGCCACCGACGGCGTCCCCGGCGACTGGCACCTCGTGCACCTCGGCCAGTTCGCCACCGGTGGCGCCGGGCTCGTCATGACCGAAGCCACCGCCGTCACCTCGGAAGGCCGGATCAGCCCGCAGGACACCGGCATCTGGACCGAGGCCCAGGCCCAGGCGTGGCGGCGGATCGTCGACTTCGTGCACGGCCAGGGCACGGCCATCGGCATGCAGCTCGGTCACGCCGGCCGCAAGGGCTCGGCGCACCGGCCGTGGGAAGGCCCCGGCAGCGTGCCGCCAGAAGAGGGTGGCTGGGAGAGCGTCGGCCCGTCCGCGACGGCGTTCGGCCAGTACGCCACCCCGCGCGAGCTGACCACGGACGAAGTGCGTGCGCTGCCCGAGGCCTTCGCGGAGGCGGCCCGGCGCGCGGCCGACGTCGGCTTCGACGTCCTGGAGCTGCACTTCGCGCACGGCTACCTGGTCCACCAGTTCCTGTCCCCGCTGTCGAACACCCGCACCGACCGCTACGGCGGCGACTTCGAGGGCCGCACCCGGCTGGCGCTGGAGATCGCCGACGCGGTGCGGGCGACGACGAACGTCCCCCTGTTCGCCCGCCTCAGCGCCACGGACTGGACCGACGGCGGCTGGACCGTCGACGACTCCGTCCGGCTCGCGAAGCTCCTGGCCGAGCGCGGGATCGACCTGATCGACACCTCGACCGGCGGCAACACCCCGAACCCGGACATCCCGGTCGGCCCGGGCTACCAGGTCCCGTTCGCCGAGCGGATCCGCGCCGAAGCGGGTCTCCCGACCGGCGCGGTCGGCATGATCACCGACCCGCACCAGGCCGAGGAGATCATCGGCAACGACCAGGCCGACGTGGTGTTCTTGGCCCGCGCACTGCTGCGCGACCCGCACTGGCCGCTGCGCGCGGCCAACGCGCTCGGCGCGGATGTGCCGTGGCCCGACCAGTACGCCCGGGCCAAGTCCTGGCACTAGTGGTGGAAGGCGGTCGCCTTCGCGGGGTCCTTCGGGCGGCCGCCCTCCTTCTCCAGCTCCGGCAGCACCCTCGCGAGGTCGGCCAGCAGCAGGTCCGCCAGGTCGTGGGTGAAGCCGTTGCGGACGACGATCCGCAGGACCGCCAGGTCCGTCCGGTTCTCCGGGAACGTGTACGCCGGCACCAGCCAGCCCCGCTCGCGCAGCCGTCGTGACACGTCGAAGACGTCGAAGCCCGCGTCCGCGCTGGTCGTGAACGCGAACACCGGCAGCTGGTCTCCGCGGGTCAGCAACGAGAACGGCCCGAGCGCCTCGATCCCCGCCGACAAGTGGAGAGCGACGTCGCGCGAAGCCTGCTGCACCGCCCGGAAGCCTTCCCGGCCGAGCCGCACGAACGTGTAGTACTGCGCCGCGACCTCCGCGCCCGGGCGCGAGAAGTTCAACGCGAACGTCGGCATGTCGCCGCCGAGGTAGTTGACGTTGAACACCAGCTCCGACGGGAGCGCGGCCTGGTCGCGCCACACCACCCAGCCGACCCCCGGGTACACGAGCCCGTACTTGTGGCCCGACGTGTTGATCGACGCCACCCGCGGCAGCCGGAAGTCCCACTCCAGGTCCGGGTCGAGGAACGGCGCGACCATCGCGCCCGAAGCGCCGTCGACGTGCATCGGGATGTCCCACCCGGTCCGTTCGGAAAGCGCGTCCAGCGCCGCGGCGATCTCCGCGACCGGCTCGTAGCTGCCGTCGAACGTCGAGCCCAGGATCGCGACCACGCCGATCGTGTTCTCGTCGCAGCGCGCGACCGCTTCCTCGGCGTTCAGGTGGTACCGGTCGCCGTCCATCGGGACCAGCCGGGGCTCGACCTCCCAGTACTCGCAGAACTTCTCCCAGCAGACCTGGACGTTGACGCCCATCACCAGGTTCGGCTTCCCGGTGCGCCCGAGCTTGGACCAGCGCCGCTTCAGCGCCATCCCGGCGAGCATGCAGGCCTCCGACGACCCGGTCGTCGAGCAGCCCATGATGTCCGCCGGGTCCGGGGCGTGCCACAGGTCGGCGAGGATGTTCACGCAACGCCGCTCAAGCTCGGCCGTCTGCGGGTACTCGTCCTTGTCGATCATGTTCTTGTCGACGCACTCGGCCATCAGCTCGCGCGCCTGCGGCTCCATCCACGTCGTGACGAACGTGGCGAGGTTGAGCCGCGCGTTGCCGTCGAGCATCAGCTCGTCGCGCACCAGCTGCAGCGCGGAGTCCGGCGGGAGCGGGTCGTCGCGCAGCTTGTCGTGCGGCATGACGAAGCCCGCCGCGAGCGCCGGGTTCGCCCCGGCGTACATCGGATTCGTCCCGCCGGCGCGGTCCGGGCGGTCGGCTTTCCCCTGATGCAAGACCATGCCACCGAACGTACTGAGCCCGGCAACGCGAAAGGGGCCGTCCCGTCCGGAACGACCCCTTTCGCGCGAAAAATCAAGCCTGCTGGGCCTGCCACATCCAGTGCGCCTCTTCCAGCGCGCGGGTGATCTCGATCAGCAGGTCCTGCGTGACGAGGTCGCTCTTGTCGGTCTCGTCGATGCGGGCGCGCAGCCGCTCGATCAGCTTCGCGAGGATGTCGACGATCGCGGCGACCGTCGACTCGACGGACTGCCAGTTGTCGGGGTACTCGGGCGCGCCCGAGCTCTCGACGACGGTCTTGGCCTTGCCGTTCGGCGAGACGCCGATGGCGTTGGCGCGCTCGGCGACCTCGTCGACGTACTGGCGCGCGGTGTTCACCAGCTCGTCGAGCTGCAGGTGCGCGCTGCGGAAGTTGGCACCGACGACGTTCCAGTGCGCCTGCTTCGCGATGAGGGAGAGATCGACCAGGTCGACCAGCGTGGCCTGCAGGGCGTTGCCGGTGATCTCCTTGTCGGCCTCGGAAAGCGGGCTCTTGATCGGAGACTTGCTCATCTGCGCTGATCCTTTCCTCGTGCTGGTTCGGACCCGGGGGTCAGACGGTGGCGGAAAGCGCGACCTCGATGTTGCCGCGCGTCGCGTTGGAGTACGGGCACACCTGGTGGGCCTGCTCGACCAGCTGGTCGGCCTGCGCCTGCTCGAGACCCGGCAGGGAGACGTTCAGCGCGACGCCGAGGCCGAAGCCGACCTCCTGCTTGAGCACGCTGACCTCCGCGGTGACGGTCGAGCCGTTCAGCGGCACCTTGGCCTGGCGCGCGACCAGCTGCAGGGCGCTGTGGAAGCAGGCCGAGTAGCCGGCGGCGAAGAGCTGCTCGGGGTTGGTCTTGTCTCCGCCGGGGCCGCCCATCTCCTTCGGGATGGCCAGGGACTCGTCGATGACGCCGTCCGACGAGGTCACCTCGCCGTTGCGGCCGTCGCCGCGCGCCGTCGCCACCGCGGTGTAGATCGCCTGACCCATGCTCAGCCTGCCTTCGGTTCCGGACGCTCCACAGCGAGCGTCTCACTCGGCACAACATCCCGCACCCGCGGAACGGTGCCCCCACATGGCAGGCATCACGCTGATCGATTACCCGGAGCCGACCGGGCGAAACGTCATGCGGCGCGCGTCACCGCGAATTCGGCGACCTGCCGCCCGATCAGGCGAAGCGTGCGGACACTCTTCTCGTCCGACGCGCCACCGCCTTCGTCGAACTTGGTCTCGGCCGAGTTGATCGAACCCCCCAGCGGGGTGGCCCAGCCGCGCAGCGCGTGCGTGATCGTGCGGAGCTGCTCGAGCGTGGTGACCGCGGCCTGCCAGCCGTAGGCGACGGCGGCCAGCCCGACCGCGCGGCCGTCGAGGTAGGGACGCTGGTCGTCGCGCAGGTCCTCGATGTAGTCCAGGGCGTTCTTCACCAGGCCGGACAGCGCGCCGTGGTAGCCCGGCGACACGACGACGAGGCCGTCGGCCTGCCGGACGGCTTCGATGAGGGTGGTGGCGCGCTCGTCGCGGTCCGGCTCGCCGGCGTCGTAGAACGGCAGCACCAGTTCCGGGCCGGTGAGCATCCGGGTCCGGACACCGACTTCGGCCGCACCCTGGAGCGCGATCTGCAACGCACGTTCGGACTGGGAACCCTCGCGCAGAGAGCCGCCGATCCCGAGCACGTTGATCGTCCTGGCTGAAGTCACGTCTTCCAGGCTAACCCCTCCACTTAAGTGGATATCCAGAGTTTGGGACCGAGGGCCGCGTCACAGCTGGACCTGTTACCTACTGACGAGTAACGTCCGGGGCGGTACCGAGCCCAGGAGGCAACGATGGCGATCCCGCTCCCGGTCCGCGCCCAGGCCGCGGCGTCCCAGCTCGCGTTCTGGCTGCCCACGCCGCTGCGGCGGGCGGTGGCGGGCCGCCCGGTGCGGCTCGACGGCCAGGACCTCGCACTCGACGCCCAGCTGCTGCTCCGGCTGCAGAAGCTGTCCGGCGCCGAGCTGGTGCAGGGGTCGGTGGAGCAGTCGCGCGCCCTGCTCGACGTCGGGCGGCACCTGGTGAGCGGCAAGCCCATCGAGCCGGTTTCGGTGCGCGAGATCGCCGTGCCGACGCCGGACGGCGACCTGCCGGCGACGCTGTACACGCCCGTCGGACTGCCCGAGAAGTCACCGCTGCTGGTGTTCTTCCACGGCGGCGGCTGGGTCATCGGGACGCGCGCGAGCCACGACAACGCCGTCCGCTTCCTGGCCAAGCACGCCGGGGTGCGGGTGCTGTCGATCGAGTACCGGCTGGCCCCGGAGTTCCCGTTCCCGTCGGCGACGGAGGACGCGCTCGCGGCGTTCGAGTACGCGGTGGCGAAGGCGGGCGACCTCGGCGCGGACCCGGCGCGGATCGCCGTCGGCGGCGACAGCGCGGGCGGCAACCTCGCCGCGGTCACGGCGCAGCAGGCGGTGCGCCGGGGTGGCCCGGCGCCGGCGTTCCAGCTGCTCATCTACCCGGCGACGGACTTCGCGCGGCGCTACCGCTCGCAGGACCTGTTCGCCGAGGACCTGTTCCTGACCGACGTGCACATGAAGTGGTTCGAGGGCCACTACGTGCCTCCGGGCACGGACCTGACCGACCCGCGGCTTTCGCCGCTGCACGCGGACGACTTGAGCGGCCTGCCGCCGGCCTTGGTCGTCACGGCGGGCTTCGACCCGCTTCGCGACGAAGGCGAAGCGTACGCGGAGAAGCTGCGCGAAGCGGGTGTCGAGGTGGCGTTGCGCCGTCACGAGGACCTGATCCACGGGTTCATCAACTTCACCGGCGTGGGCACCCGGTTCCGCGAGGCGCTGGCCGAGACGGCGGGCGCGCTGCGTCAGGGCCTGTCCTTCGCCTGAGACCCACCCGGAGCCCGGCCGCGGAGGAATGTCCGCGGCCGGGCTCCGGGCCCCCTGTTTTCGGTGGTTTCGGGCTCAGCCCGCCGGCGCGGGCAGCGGTGGCACCGGCAACGGCGGCACCGGCAGGCCGCCGAGAAGGCCGCCGAGGATGCCGGTGACCGCGGCGAGCAGGGCCTTCACCAGGTCGCTGACGATCTTCAGCGGTCCCGGCAGATCCGGCAGCGACGGGATCGGCACCGGCAACGGCGGCAGCTGGCGAGCCTTGGCCGTGGGGTCGGTCAGCAGCCGGGCGCTCTCGTCCGCGCGCCCCTTGGCCAGGCCGGCCAGCTGCTCGGTGTCGGTCTGGACGGTGTAGCGCTTGCCGGCGGCGATGTCCGCGAGCACGGGGCTCATCTGACCGAGGTCGGCGCGCGTGGCACCGACGTTGCCCGCGTAGGCCACCTTGGTCAGGTCGTCGCGCATCTGGAGCACCTGTGCGGCGAGGGCCTGGGTGCTGGAGGAACCCTTGCCCCCGTCCGGGCTCACCGGGCTCGCCGAGGCGATCCCCGCCATTCCGACCGCGAGCAGGCTGCTCGCGGCTACCAGGGCGATGGACCGCCCGAACTTGCCTTTCATTCCTTACCTCCTGGCCTCGGGAGACCTGACGGGATAAATCGATACCCCCCGTATCGGAGATAAGCCACCCGATCACCGGTTAGGGACGTTTTCTAACCCTTACGTGCCGGATGCACGAGAGGCGAACTGGCCCGCAATTGATTAACGTCGAAACCTTGCCCTTCCCCCTGAAGATCATCCTGAGATCGTTTCGTCGTTACTGCTGGTAGCAAGAGTCCACTGTGGAGCAGTTGGGTCACTCACGCGGGTGTAAACGGTGATCATTTGGCTTCATCACTCCGTCGGACCGCGTGTCGCAACTGCTCCAGACGGGTCGTCCCCCACGCTCGCACCGCCACCCACACGGTGTCGACCCAGGTGGAGACGGGAATGCGAAATCAATTCCGAAATCGGGCACGGGGAAAGGCCGGGAAACCGCGGTGGCCGGGACGGAGTCGGCGCGCGCGACACGGATGGCCGAGCGGCGCGGGTGGACTTCCCGTGGCCGCTCAAGCGCCGACGGGCGGGGGCGCCCTTCCCTTGCGACAGGCCGAACGCCGCACCCGCCACCATCACCGGCGCAGCCCACCGCGGGCCGCCCCTACAGCGGCAACCCCGCTTCCAGGTGCGCCACCGCGCGATCGCCGGCAGTCCGCGCCACCACCGACCGGCCACACCCGCACCGAACCGCGCGCACCCGACCTTCACTTGCGACAGGCCGAACGCCGCACCCACCACCATCACCGGCGCAGCCCACCACGGGCCACCCCTACAGCGGCAACCCCGCCTCCAGGTGCGCCACCGCGCGGTCCAGCACCGCCAGCGTGTCCACCTCCGGGTCCGCCGCCGCGCCGGCGAACGCCGCCAGCACCACCCCGACCACCGCTCCCGCCCAGTTGCGGACCTCGAAGTCGTCGGCCGCACGGCCCGTTCGCTGGGCCGCCAGCCCCGCCAGCAGATCGATCCCCTCCGCGAACTTGTCCATCACCGCCGTGCGCAGTTCCGGCTCGCGGAACACCAGCAGCTGCCGCTGGCGTTCCTGCTCCCACGCCTCGCCCGACAGCTGGTCGCGGATCACGTCCACCGTCGCGCGCAACGCGCCGATCGGGCTCAGCTCGGCCGGCTGGGCCAGCGCCGCCGCGATCAGCACCGGGTCGAACGGGTCGTACAGCACCGTCTCTTCCTTCGTCGGGAAGTAGCGGAAGAACGTGCTGGGCGAGATCTCCGCCGCCGCCGCGATCTGGTCGACCGTCGTGGCCGCGTAACCCTGCTCCCGGAACAGCCGCAACGCGTGCCGCTGGATGGCGGCGCGCGTCTTGGCCTTCTTGCGTTCCCGCAGCCCCGAGGGCTCACCTGGCGACGACGTCATGCTCCGATTCTCGCGGCCGCGCCTCCGGGGCCGCCCGCCCGGGCAGGAACAGCAGCGCGAGCAACGCGCCCGCCACGCCCAGCCCGGCGCACACCCACAGCGTCGCCGCCATGCCGTCGGTGAACGCCAGCCGCGCGGACTCGGCCAGCGACGGCAGGTGGAGCTTCTCCGCGACGGCCACCGCACCCGACGCGCTGCCGCGCACCGCGTCCGCCACCGGCGCCGGCAGACCGTCGACAGAGACGCCGTCGCGGTAGACGCCGTTGAGCACCGTGCCCAGCACCGCCACCCCGATCGTGCCGCCGACCTGGCGCAGCACCTGGATCAACGCCGACCCGGCGCCCGAGCGGCCTTCGGTGAGCGCCCCCATCGCCATCGACATCAGCGGCGGCAGCGTGCACCCCGTGCCCAGCCCGATGACGCTCTCCCAGGCCACGGTGACGCCGTAGCCGTCCGACGGCGACGTCGCCGAGCCCCACGCCAGCCCGGCCGCGAGCAGCGCGAACCCCGCCGTGACGACCACCCGCACGCCCACCGCGGCGACCAGCCGTTCGGCGATCTTCGCCGACACCAGCATCCCGCCGATCAGCGGCAGCAGCCGCACGCCGGTCTGCAGCGCGTCCGCCCCCTGCACCGCCTGGAACAGCTGCGGCAGCACGAACAGCAGGCCCATCAGCGCGAACGACGCCATCGTCGCGAGCACCGCGCCCCAGACGAACCGCGGCTCGCGGAACAACGCCAGGTCGGTGAGCGGCACGGGCGTGCGCGTCTGGGCTCGGCAGAACACCGCGAGCACCGCGGCCCCGAGCGCGATCAGGCCGTAGGTCACCGGATCGGCCCAGCCGTGCTCGCCCGCGTGGACGAAGCCGTATGTCAGCGCGACCAGCCCGGCTGCCGAGAGCGCGATGCCCGCGAAGTCGATCCGGCCCCGCCCGGAGCCGGGCGTGAGCGGCACCAGGAACAGCACCGCGACCAGGCCGACCACGGTCAGCGGGACGTTGATCAGGAACACCGAACCCCACGCGTAGTGGTCGAGCAGCCAGCCGCCGAGCAGCGGCCCGAGCGGGATGCCGGCGAACGTCGCCATCACCCAGGTCGTCAGCGCCTTCGCCCGCTCCTGCGGCGGGAACAGGATATTGAGCAGCGACAGCGAGAGCGGGATGAGGAACGCGGCGTCCGCGCCCAGCACCACGCGGGCGGCGATCAGCTGGCCCGGCGTGCTCGCGTAGGCGCAGGCCAGGGAAGCCAGCCCGAACAGCGCGAGCGCGCCGAGCAGCAGCTTCTTCGGGCCGAACCGGTCGCCCAGCAGGCCGGCCGGCAGCAGCAGGGCGGCCAGCGCGAGCGTGTACGCGTTGCCGAACCACTGCAGCTGCGTGGTCGTGGCGCCGAGGTCGACGGCGAGCGTCGGCACGGCGACGTTCAGCACCGTCAGGTCGAGCCCGACGGTCAGCAGGCTCACCGCGAGCGCTCCGAGCGCCCACCACCTGCGTGCCTGGAGTTGAGTCATAGCGACCCCCAATTGATAGTTACTACCAAATGAGAGTAACTCTCAAAACTGCCGGGCACCACCCGGAAATAAGTTGCACGCGCGTACCACCTTGGGGTCTCATCGAGACGTGCCGTTCCAGCCTTACCGCCGGGTCCTGACCGTCCCCCGCGTCCCGTCGACGATGGCGCTGATGTTCCTGGCCCGGCTGCCGATGACCATGAACGGCGTGCTGATGACGCTGTACGTCGTCACCGGGCTGGGCCGGGGCTACGGCGCCGCCGGGCTGGTCGGCGCCGGCGTCACCCTCGGCATGGCCCTCGGCGCCCCGCTGCTCGGCCGCTGCCTCGACCGCTACGGCCTGCGCCCGGTCGTCGCCGTCTGCGGGATCGGCACGACCGTGTTCTGGTTCGCCGCGCCGCACCTGCCCTACGCGGCGCTCGCCGCGGTCGCGGTCCCGGCCGGGATGCTTTCGGTGCCGGCGGGCTCGCTCGCGCGGCAGATCCTGGCCGCGCTCGTCCCGGTCGAGGAGCGCCGCGCGGCGTACTCGCTCGACACGATCTCCGTCGAAGCGACGTTCATGATCGGCCCCGCCCTCGGCATCGCGGCCATCACGACGCTTTCCCCGACGTTCACGCTGAGCGCGCTCGGCGCGTTGTTCGGCGGCACGGCGTTCCTGATCTGGCTCGTCGACCCGCCGATCCGCGAGTCGGCCGAGCCCGGCGCGTCCACCGCCCGGCCGCCGCTGCGGAGCTGGCTGACCGGCCCGCTCGTGGCGACGCTGCTGATCGCCGCGGGCACGCTGTTCGTGCTCGTCGGCACCGAGCTGGCGACGCTCGCGACGCTGCGGGCGAATGGCGAACTCGGCGTGACCGGGCTGGTGATCGCGGTGATGTGCGTCGCGTCGATCGCCGGTGGCATCGTGCACGGCGCCGTGCAGCGGTCGCTGCCGCAGGGCGTGCTGATGCTGCTGCTCGCGCTGCTGGTGGTGCCGGTCGGGCTGGCCGGTCACCCGTGGTGGCTGCTGACGCTGGTGCTGATCCCGACGAACCTGCTCTGCGCGCCGACGCTCGCGGCGACCACCGAGACGGTCACCCGGATCGCCCCGCCCCGGGTCCGCGGCGAAGCGATGGGGCTGCAGGACGCGTCGACGCGGCTCGGCCTGGCGCTGGGCAGCCCGGTCGTCGGCTTCGCGATCGACCACTCGAGCCCGGCGTGGGGCTTCGCCGCGGCCGGGCTCGGCGGCCTGGTGATCGCCTCGGCGGGCCTGCTGCGCCGACGGGCCAAGCCGGAACCGGCCGCGGAGCCGGTCCCGGCGCTGGCCGAGAGTTAGCGGGTCCGCCGCGGCTCGTCGTCAGCCGCAGGCCGCGCGGAGGGCGTCGAGCTTCTTGACGTTGCGCTGGACCCACTGGGCCACGACGCCGGCGTCTTCGATGCGCTCCTTCTGCACCTCGACGTAGGACCCGGCCATGCCGAGCAGCGCGTTCTTGACGTCCTGGTCCTGGACGTCCGAGGCGAGCTCGCGCAGGCGCTTCTCCTTGTCCGCGGCCCGCGCCTTGAGCTTGTCCGGGTCGACCAGCGGGTTCAGGTCCGCGAGCCCGAGCGCCTCGGTGCAGACGCCGACCTTGTCCACCGTCTTCGACCCCTGGTCGACCGCGTTGCTGACCTGGTCGCACCCGCTCAGCAGCAGTGCGGCCCCGGCCAGCAGCGCGGCCGTCGTTCCACCCCTCGTCATGGCGCCAAGGTACCGCTCAGCCCTTGACGCAGACCACCTGCTTGAGGTGCGCCACGACCTCGACCAGGTCCGTCTGGGCCTGGATCACCGTTTCGATGTCCTTGTACGCGGCCGGGATCTCGTCGACGACCCCCGAGTCCTTGCGGCACTCGACGCCCGCCGTCTGCGCCGCGAGGTCGTCGGCCGTGAACAGCTTCTTGGCCTTGTTGCGCGACATCCGGCGGCCGGCGCCGTGCGACGCCGACTGGAAGGACGACGTGTTCCCGAGCCCGCGGACGATGTACGAACCGGTCCCCATGCTGCCCGGGATGATCCCGAGATCACCCGATCCGGCGCGAATCGCGCCCTTCCGGGTGACGAGCAGCTCGACGCCGTCGTAGGTCTCCTCCGCGACGTAGTTGTGGTGGCACGAGATCGCGTCGTCGAACGTGGTGCCCGGCACCACTTCGGCGAGCGCCAGCTTCACGAGCGCGACCATCGTGGCGCGGTTGCGCGCCGCGTAGTCCTGCGCCCAGAACAGGTCGCGCCGGTACGCCGCCATCTCGGGCGTGCCCGCGACGAACACGGCGAGGTCCCGGTCCGGCAGGTCGGCGTTGTGCGGCAGCTTCCGCGCGACCGCCATGTGCCGTTCCGCGAGCTCCTTGCCGATGTTGCGCGAACCCGAGTGCAGCATCAGCCAGACGCGGCCTTCGTCGACACCACCCTGCTCGAGGCAGACCTCGATGAAGTGGTTCCCGCCGCCGAGGCTTCCGATCTGCCGCGCGGCCCGGTCGTGCAGCTCCTGAACGCCTTCGTGGAGCTGGCCGAAGCCCTTCCAGAAGGCATCCCAGCCGCCGACACCGTGCACCTTCGCGGGGTTCACGGGCGTCTTGTGCAGCCCGAAGCCCACGGGCACGGCGCTTTCGATCCGGCGCCGCAGCTTCCCGAGGTCGTCGGGCAGGTCCGCGGCGGTGAGCGACGTCCGCACGGCGCTCATCCCGCACCCGATGTCGACCCCGACGGCGGCGGGCGAAACGGCGTCGCGCATGGCGATGACGCTGCCCACGGTGGCGCCCTTGCCGTAGTGGACGTCGGGCATCACGGCGACCCCGTGCACCCACGGCAGGTTGGCGACGTTCTGCAGCTGCCGCATGGCCTGGTCTTCGACCGACGCGGGATCCGCCCACATCCGGATCGGGACGCGGGCGCCGTCGACAGCGGTGTACATGGTTTCCTCCCCTGAAACTGTTTCGCGGCGCCCAGGATCCCCCGGGCGCCGCGAAACGGCCAAGCGAATTTAGTTGTCCACTGTGGTCACTGCTGCGCGATCAGCTCGGCGATCTGCACGGCGTTCAGCGCCGCGCCCTTGCGGAGGTTGTCGTTCGAGATGAACAGCGCCAGCCCGCGACCGCCCTCGATGCCCTGGTCGACGCGGATGCGGCCGACGTAGCTCGGGTCGTTGCCCGCCGCCTGCAGCGGGGTCGGGACCTCCGACAGCTCGACGCCCGGCGCGTGCGTCAGCAGCTCCGTCGCGCGCTCGACCGTCAGCGCCCGCTCGAATTCGGCGTTCACCGAGATCGAGTGGCCCGAGAACACCGGCACGCGCACGCAGGTGCACGAGACGCCGAGGCCGGGGATGCTCAGGATCTTGCGGCTCTCGTTGCGGAACTTCTTCTCTTCGTCCGTCTCGAATTCGCCGTCGTCCACAATGGGCCCGGCCATCGGGAGGACGTTGAACGCGATCGGGCGGACGTACTTCTCCGGCTTCGGGAACTCGATCGCCGCGCCGTCGTGGGTCAGCAGCGACGCGTGCTCGGCGGCCGCCTTGACCTGGCCCGCCAGCTCGTCGACGCCGGCCAGCCCGCTGCCGGACACCGCCTGGTACGTCGAGGCGACCAGCCGGACCAGCCCGGCCTCGTCGTGCAGCGGCTTCAGCACCGGCATCGCGGCCATGGTGGTGCAGTTGGGGTTCGCGATGATCCCCTTGTGCGCCTCCTTGACGGCTTCCGGGTTGACCTCGCTGACGACCAGCGGCACGTCCGGGTCCATCCGGAACGCCGAGGAGTTGTCGATCACCGTCGCGCCCGCTTCGGCGAACCTCGGCGCCTGTGCCTTGGACGTCGACCCGCCCGCGGAGAACAGCGCGATGTCCAAACCGGACGGATCGGCCGTCGCCGCGTCCTCGACCGTGATTTCGGTGTCGCGCCACGGCAGTTTCGAACCCGCCGAGCGCGCCGAAGCGAAGTACCGGAGCTCGGCGACCGGGAACTCCCGCTCCGCCAGCAGCTTGCGCATGACCGCGCCGACCTGGCCGGTCGCGCCGACCACCCCGACCCGCAGACCTTCCGCCATCAGCGACCACTCCCCGCGTAGACAACCGCTTCCTCGTCGCCACCGAGCTCGAACGCGTCGTGGATCGCGCGCACGGCGTCGTCGAGCTGGGCGTCCCGGATCAGCACCGAGATCCGGATTTCCGAGGTGTTGATGATTTCGATGTTGACGCCGGCGTTGGCCAGCGCTTCGCAGAACGTCGCCGTGACACCGGGGTGCGAGCGCATCCCGGCGCCGACCAGCGAGACCTTGCCGACGTGGTCGTCGTAGAGGACCGACTCGAAGCCGATCTCCGCCTTGACCTTCTCCAGCTCCTTGACCGCCTTGGCGCCGTTGGCCTTCGACAGCGTGAACGTGATGTCCGTGCGGCCGGAGACGGTGCTGGACACGTTCTGCAGCACCATGTCGATGTCGATCTCGGCGTCGGCGATCACGCGGAAGATCCGGGCCGCGGCGCCGGCGTGGTCCGGCACCCCGGTGACCGTGATCTTGGCTTCGGAGCGGTCGTGCGCCACACCGGTGATCAGGGCTTGTTCCACGGGGATCTCCTCGATAGAACCGGTCACCGTCGTGCCCGGCTTGTCACTGTAGGAAGAGCGGACTCGGATCGGGACGCCGTAGCGGCGCGCGTATTCCACCGAACGCAGGTGCAGGATCTTCGACCCGCTCGCGGCGAGCTCCAGCATCTCCTCGTACGGGATGGTGTCGAGCTTGCGCGCGTCCGGCACGATCCGCGGGTCGGCGGAGTACACACCGTCCACATCGGAGTAGATCTCGCAGACGTCGGCGTTCAGCGCGGCGGCCAGCGCGACGGCGGTGGTGTCCGAGCCGCCGCGGCCGAGCGTGGTGATGTCCTTGGTGTCCTGCGCGACCCCCTGGAAGCCCGCCACCAGCGCGATGTAGCCCTGCTCGAGCGCCTCGGTGACCCGGCTCGGGGTGACGTCGATGATGCGCGCGTTGCCGTGCACCGACGTCGTGACGACGCCGGCCTGCGAACCGGTGAACGACCAGGCCTCCGCGCCCTGGGCCGCGATGGCCATGGCGACCAGGGAGTTCGAGATGCGCTCACCCGCGGTGAGCAGCATGTCCATCTCCCGCTCCGGCGGCGCCGGGTTGACCTGCTGCGCCAGGTCGAGCAGTTCGTCGGTGGTGTCACCCATCGCCGAGCAGACCACGACGACGTCGTTGCCCGCCTTCTTCGTGGCGACGATCCGCTCCGCGACGCGCTTGATCCGGTCGGCACTTTCCAGCGACGATCCGCCGTACTTCTGGACCACGAGGGCCACGCCCGAACCTCCTCGCGGGCCGGGCGGCTCCCTGGTGGGCACCGGAGAGCCCCCGCGTCCCATGATTTGACCAGGAGCCTACCGGGGCCGGCACGGCCCGCCACCCTCTTGACGTGGGGCGGACCCTTCGCGCGGGTCGCTCGGAAGTAAATCTTCCGTAACACCAAGGAAATGCGCGGAGCCCTTCCTCCCGAGTGACACACAGCACTCGTGGGTAGGGTCGAGTTCGTGCGGAAACCAGCTGTGACGAGCGTCCCGATCGCTTCCCTGATGGCCGAGCGGTGGAGCCCCCGGGCGTTGGACCCGGCTGCGGCGGTCACGCCGGAGCAGGTCCGGGCGCTGCTCGAGGCGGCCCGCTGGGCCCCGTCGTTCGGCAACACCCAGCCGGCCCGCTACCTGGTGGGCGTCCGCGGGACGCCGTCGTTCGACGCGATCCTGGCGACGCTGAACTCGGGCAACCGGGCGTGGGCGCACCGGGCCTCGCTGCTGCTGATCGGCGTGATGGTGACAACCAACGAAAAGGGAGAAGTGCCGTACGCGGAGTACGGGCTCGGGCTGGCGTCGGAGAACCTCGTGCTGCAGGCGGTCGAGCTGGGGCTGGTCGCGCACCAGATGGCGGGGTTTTCGCCGGACGCGGTCCGCGCGGCGTTCTCCCTCCCGGAGGACGCGGTGCCGAAGGTGGCGATCGCGGTGGGGTCGCCGGGTGCCCCGGACGTGCTCGAGGAGGACTGGCGGATCGAGCGTGAGAAGGCGGAGCGGGTGCGGCTGCCGCTGGTGGAGTTCGCGTTCACCGGCCAGTGGGGCACGCCTGCGCTATGACGCCCCGCCCACCCGGCGGATGACCTTCGCGAGGATGCCGGACACCACGAGCCAGAAGATCGCCGCGATGCCGTAGTTCACCAGCACCCGCAGCTTCCCGTCACTCGGTGTGAACAGGTCGCTGAACCCCAGCGCGAGCCCGTCCGCCCAGGACTTCACGAACGAGACGATGCCGTTTTCCGGGTTCGCCGAGCCGACCGTGAAGATCACGTGGATCACCAGGAACGCGGCGAAGACCAGCCCCACCCAGCGGACGATCGACGCCACCACCGAGGCGGCGCGACCCCCCGTCGCGCGCCAGTCGACCGGTGCCCGGCGCGAGACCTCGGTCTCCTCCGACGACGACTCCGCGTGCTCACCCATGGTCGCAGTTTCGCACGGCGACCGGGCAATTGCTACCCACAGGTAACCCCCACCGGGAGAAGCCCGGCTTCCCTCCCGCCGCGTTCCGTGGTTATGGTGGGGGCGTGGCGCGTGTTCTCCTGCTTCGCTGCCGCGACGGGGCCTGATCGGACCGGCTCCTCGTCGCGGGGCTTCGTGGTGCCGGTCGCACCCGTCGAGCTGGAGACACCCCCAATCCCATGAGCAAGATCCGCAAGCCTTCGCGTCCCGCGCCCGCTGACCAGCCCGTTTGGAACACCCAGCGCGGCACGTCCATGCCGGTGCACCGCTACCGCCCGTGGTACGACCTCGTCGAGAACATCGACCTGCCCGACCGCACCTGGCCCGAGAAGCGCATCGAGCGCGCGCCGCTGTGGTGCGCCGTCGACCTGCGGGACGGCAACCAGGCCCTGATCGACCCCATGTCGCCCGCGCGCAAGCGCAAGTTCTTCGACCTGCTCGTGCGCATGGGCTACAAGGAGATCGAGGTCGGCTTCCCGGCCGCGAGCCAGACCGACTTCGACTTCGTCCGCGAGATCATCGAAGAGCACGCCATCCCGGACGACGTCAGCATCCAGGTGCTGACCCAGTGCCGCCCCGAGCTGATCGAGCGGACCTTCCAGTCCCTCGAAGGCGCGCCGCGGGCGATCGTCCACATCTACAACTCGACCTCGATCCTGCAGCGCCGCGTCGTCTTCCGCGAGGAGCGCGAAGGCATCAAGAAGATCGCGACGCAGGCCGCGGAAATGGTCGTCGAGCTGGCCGCGAAGCAGCCGGACACCGACTTCCGCTTCCAGTACTCGCCGGAGTCCTACACCGGCACCGAGCTGTCCTACGCGCTCGAGGTCTGCAACGCCGTCACCGAGATCTGGCAGCCGACGCCCGAGAAGCCGGTGATCCTGAACCTGCCGGCGACCGTCGAGATGGCGACGCCGAACGTCTACGCCGACTCGATCGAGTGGATGTCGCGGAACCTGGAGCGCCGCGACTCGGTGATCCTGTCGCTGCACCCGCACAACGACCGCGGCACCGGCATCGCCGCCGCCGAGCTGGGCTACCAGGCCGGCGCCGACCGCATCGAAGGCTGCCTGTTCGGCAACGGCGAGCGCACCGGCAACGTCGACCTGGTCGCGCTGGGCATGAACCTCTACAGCCAGGGCATCGACCCGCAGATCGACTTCTCCGACATGGACGAGATCAAGCGGACGGTCGAGTACTGCAACCAGCTGCCGGTCGGCGAGCGCTCGCCGTGGGGCGGCGACCTGGTGTTCACGGCCTTCTCGGGCAGCCACCAGGACGCGATCAACAAGGGCCTCGACGCGCTGAAGGACGCCGCCGACAAGGCCGGCGTACCGGTCGACGAGTACCCGTGGGAGGTCCCGTACCTGCCGATCGACCCGAAGGACGTCGGCCGCACGTACGAGGCCGTGATCCGGGTGAACTCGCAGTCCGGCAAGGGCGGCGTCGCCTACATCATGAAGGCCGAGCACCAGCTCGACCTGCCGCGGCGGCTGCAGATCGAGTTCTCGAAGGTCATCCAGCGCTACACCGACTCCGAAGGCGGCGAGGTCGACCCGACCACGATGTACAACGCCTTCTCGGCCGAGTACCTGGAGCTGAAGACGCCGCTGGAACTGGTCCGCCAGCACGTCCGCGACAACGGCGACGGCGAGTACGACATCACCGCGACCGTGCGCGTGGAGGGTGACGAGCACGAGGTCACCGGCCGCGGCAACGGCCCGATCGCGGCGTTCTTCGACGCGCTGTCGACCGTGGGCTTCGACCTGCGGCTGCTGGACTACTCCGAGCACACGCTCTCGCCGGGCGACGACGCGCGCGCGGCGTCCTACATCGAGTGCGCGATCTCGGACCGGGTGTTCTGGGGCATCGGCATCGACCCGTCGATCGTGACGGCGTCGCTGCGCGCGGTCGTCTCGGCGGTGAACCGCGCCAACCGCTGAACCTGAGGGCCGCCTGTCGGGTTCCTGTGAGTGCTCCTCGATCAGGAGCTTTCCCGGCCCGGCAGGCGGTTAATGGGGATGTGGACGCGACTACGGCCGGACTGCTGGTGCTGTTCGTCGTCTCGCTGGTGCCACTGCTGCCCACCGAGGTGACGCTCCTCGGCATGGGCGTCGCGGCGGCACAGGGCGGGACGTCGCTCGCGGTGGTGATCGCGGTCGCCTCGGCTGGGTGCCTGGCGTCCGACCAGGCGCTCTACGCCCTCGGCCGGTTCGGTGGCCGGGCGGCGCTGAACCGGCTGAGCCGGCGGCGGAAGATCGCCGCCGGCATCGGCTGGCTCGACGGACGCCTGCAGCGCCACCCGCGCCCGGTGCTGGTGGTCGCCCGCTGGCTGCCCTCCGGTGGCACGGTCGGTGCCCTGCTCGCCGGTTCGCTCCGCTGGCCGATGGCGGAGTTCTTCACCGCTTCGGCCGTCGGCGTCACGCTCTGGACGTCCTATGTGGCCTTCCTCGGCTACGCGGGCGGGCAGATCATCACCGAACCCGGGATCAGCATGCTGCTCTCCCTGGGCGTCGCCCTGGTCCTGGGTTCGGTGATCACCTACGGCGTGAAGCGGTCGGCTAGAGCGCTTTGAGGATCTCCGCCGGCTCGGTACGCGTGACGAAGTCCGGGTGGACGTCGATGAACCGGATCATCCGGTCGGGGTCGACCACGACCACCGCCGGGTGGACCAGCTCCCAGGTGCCGTTGACCTGCTCGAGGTCCGTGCCGAGCTGCTCCATCGCCTCCCGGACCGCGGCGGGCACCGGGTAGCTGAGCCCCAGCCCCCGCGCGACCGTGCTGCCGACGTCCGAGAGCACGGGGAACTCCAGGTCCGGGAGCGGGCCGTCCGGCTGCTGCGGGCTGATCGCCGCGAGGGTCGCGTTCTTCGCCGTCAGTTCGGGCAGAAGCTCCTGCTGGTAGGTGCGCAGGGTCAGGTTGCAGTACGGGCACCACTGGCCGCGGTAGAAGACGAGCACCGCCGGCCCGTCCGCGACCAGCTCGCCCAGGTTCGTCGGCACGCCGTCGGCCCCCGGCAGCGTGAAGTCCTCGATCTTGTCACCCACCTCGGCGAACTTCGTCTCGGCCGCTCGGCGGCGGGCCGCTTCGAACACCTCGAAGATCTCCGGCGGCAGCGCGCTGCGGGCCTGCGCGTTGAAGTCGGAGAGGGCGTTGTTGAGCGTCACGGATCCCCCTTAGTTGTTGTACTGATCGGTACAGTGAGGCGAACTGTACTATCCAGTACATGGAGACGCAAGCGGCTTCGACTCCCCGCGGCAAGCGGACGCGCGACGCGATCGTCGACGCGGCGGCCGCGCTGATGTACGTCGACGGCGTCGCGGGCACGAGCGTCGACAAGGTGCTCGCCGCGAGCGGGGCCGGGAAATCGCAGATGTACCACTACTTCAAGAACAAGGAACAGCTGGTCGAGGCCGTGATCGACCGGTACCTCGAGCAGATCCTCGGCAACCAGCCGGCGCTCTTCGCCGTGTCGTCGTGGGCCGATCTGGAGACGTGGACCGAGCAGCTGCTGGACGTCCACCGCCGCGCGGGCGCGCCGATCGCGTGCCCGCTGGGCAACCTCGCCGGCGAGGTGGGCGACAACCCGAAGCTCGCACCGCTGGTCGACCAGGCCTACCGGACGTGGGAGTCCCACCTGGAGCGCGGGCTGAAAACGTTGCGGGACAAGGGCGAACTCGCGCCCGACGCCGACCCGGCGCGGCTGGCCCAGGCGGCGATGACGTCCGTCCACGGTGGACTGCTGCTGGCCCACATCCGCCACGACCTCACCGCACTGGAAGACGCGCTGGGCATCGCACTGGCCTACCTGCGCGGCTTCAAGCGGTGAGCTGGGCGATCTCCGCGCGCAGCTCGTCGATCACCTTGGCCACGGCCGGGCGCTGCAGCGCTCCGGTGCGGCACACCGCCTCCACCCGCCGTGCCGCGCGGATGCCGGCCAGCGGCCTGCTGACCAGGCCGCTGCCACGGCGGGTGTCGATCGTGTAGCGCGGCACCAGCGCGATGCCGTGGCCCGCCGCGACCAGCCGTTCGGTGATCCGGAAGTCGTTGATCCGCTGCACCACGACCGGCCGGACGCCGGTGCGGACGGTCAGCGAGCGCAGCACGTCGTCCACCGGGAAGCCGTGGTCGACGCCGATCCAGCGTTCGTCGGCCAGCTCCGCCAGGTCCACCCGCCGCTTGGCGGCCAGCCGGTGCCCGGCCGGGAGCGCGACGTCGAGCGGCTCCCGCAGCAGCGGCACGACGTCCAGGCGGCCGGAGTCGAACTCCGGCGCGTGCTCGTCCCGGTGCGCGACGACGACGTCGTAGTCCGCGACCAGGCCGGGCACCTCCGGCGGCGTCATGTCGACGTCGCGGACGTCGACCTCCAGGCCGTCGTACCCGGCGACGCGGGTCAGCAGGCCCGGCAGCAGCATCAGCCCCGCCGACTGGAAGATCGCGATCCGCACGCGCCCGCGCGGCGCGCTGCGGTAGGTGTCCAGTTCGGACTCCGCCCGCTCGAGCGCGGCCAGCACCTCGTCGGCGCGGGCGACCAGCGCGCGGCCGGCGTCGGTCAGCCGCAGGCCGCGCCCGGCCGGCTCGGTGAGCGGCAGCCCGACCTCCCCCTGGAGCGCGCGCAGCTGCTGCGAAACCGCCGACGGCGTGCAGTGCAGCGCCCGCGCGGCCGCCGTCACGCTGCCCCGGTCGGCGAACTCCCGCAACGTGCGCAAACGACCCAGATCCACGACCCCAGCATATGTGAAGCACGGCTACAAAGTCCCTGCAGATATTCTCGCTGGTCCTTCACGGTCAGCGTTGTCAGAGTGGAGGCATGCCCACCCGTGACCGCCTGCTCGCCGTGCTCGTCGCCGTCCTCTGGGGCCTGAACTTCCTCGCCATCCACGCCACGCTCGGCCAGTTCCCGCCGGTGTTCGCGGGTGCGCTGCGGTTCGCCGTCATCGCCGTGCCGACGATCCTGTTCGTGCCGTGGCCAAAGGTGAAGGTCCGCTACCTGCTCGGCTACGGCCTCGGGTTCGGCACCGGGCAGTTCGCGTTCCTGTTCATCGCGATGGACACCGGGATGCCGACCGGGCTGGCGTCGCTGGTGCTGCAGGCGTCGGCGCCGTTCACGGTGCTGCTCGGCGCGGTCTTCCTGCGCGAACGCGTCACGCCGCACCAGCTGGCCGGCATCGCGCTGGCCGTGGCCGGGATGGCGGCGATCGCGTGGCAGCAGTCCGGCCACGCGGCGCTGCTGCCGATGGTGCTGACGCTGCTGGGCGCGCTGAGCTGGGCGTTCGGGAACCTGAGCACGCGCAAGGCCGAGCCGGACAACCCGCTGCACTTCACGCTGTGGATGTCGGTGGTGCCACCGCTGCCGATGTTCGCGCTGTCGCTGGTCATGGAGGGCCCGGCCGCGCAGTGGCGGTCGCTGACGACGCTCGGGACGCCGGCCGGGCTGACCGCGCTGGGCGGGCTGACCTACGTGGTGCTGATCGGGACGGTCGTCGGATCGGGACTGTGGACGACGCTGATGCGCCGCAACCCGGCCGGCGTGGTGTCACCGTTCTCGCTGCTGGTGCCGGTGGTCGGGCTGACGGCGTCGTTCCTGCTGCTCGGCGAGCGGCCGACCTGGCTGGAGGTCGGCGCCGCCGTCGTCGTGATCGCGGGGGTGCTGCTGGGGTCGCTCCGGCCGGTGCGCAAGCCTTCGCCGGAGCTGGTGGCGGTCTAGGCCGCGTTTTCCTCCTGCTTCGGCGCTTCTTCGGCCTCGTGGTGCTTCTTGCCGAGCCGCTTCTTCATGACGAAGAAGACGACGACACCGATCACGATGGCGGCAACGAGGCCGTACTTGGAGAAGTTGCCGAGCCACTCTTCGGCGACGACGCCGAGGTAGTAGACGGCGGCCGTCGTGCCGCCGGCCCAGACGATGCCGCCGGCCGCGTTCGCCAGCAGGAACTTCGGGTAGTGCATCCGCAGCGACCCGGCGAGCGGGCCGGCGAGGATGCGCAGGAAAGCGATGAAGCGGCCGAGGAAGACGGCCCAGACCCCGCGTTTGTTGAAGATCCGTTCGGCGTTGGCGATGTGCGTCGGGCCGAAATGCTTCGGGAATTTCCGGCCCGCCCAGGCGAACAGCCGTTGCCCGCCGGTCTTTCCGATCAGATAGCCGATGCTGTCGCCGATGATGGCGCCGGCACTGGCGAGGACCCCGATCCACAGCGGGTTCAGGTTGCTGTGCTGCGAGGCCAGCAGGGCGGCGCTGACCAGCACGATCTCGCCGGGCAGCGGAATGCCGAGGCTTTCGATCATGATCACCGCGCCGACGATCAGGTACACCGAAAGCGGCGGGATCGCCTCCAGCCATTGGTCGATGTGCACCGGTCGTACCCCCTGTTGTCGCGGAATCTGCTTTTCGCAGGGTACCGGGGGCGGGGTGCCGGGGGCGGCCTACTCAGGTATTGCCAGGGGTACGACTTCAGTCGGGGTCACCCGGGTGGGTACCGAGTTGTCCACAGGGTTCACCCCCATGTGGACAACCTGGGGATGGCGGTCAGCCGTCCGTGAGCTTCGCCGCCCGGGCCTGCAGATACCCCTGCTCCGGCAGGCTCAACGTCCGTCGCGCGGCAGCCAGGTACGCCTCCCGCGCTCCGGCGAAATCTCCCGCCTCCTCCAGCAGATGCCCCCGCACCGCATCCACCCGGTGGTGCTCCAGCTCCGCCCCGGCCAGCTCCGCCAACCCCGCCTCCGGCCCGTGGACCTGCGCGAACGCCACCACCCGGTTCAACGTCACCATCGGCCCCGGCGCCACCACCCGCAGCAGGTCGTACAGCGTCAAGATCTGCGCCCAGTCCGTCGACTCCGCCGAAGCCGCCTCGTCGTGGACCGCCGCGATCGCCGCCTGGAGCTGGTACGGCCCGATCGGGGCCGTGGCCAGCGCCTTCGTGATCAACTCCGTCCCCTCCGCGACCAGTCCAGCGTCCCAAAGCGAACGGTCCTGCGAAGCCAACGGCACCAGCGCCCCCGACGCCGACACCCGGGCGGGGCGGCGGGCCTCCGTCAGCAGCATCAGCGCCAGCAGGCCCGTGACCTCGCCGTCCGCCGGGAGCTCCGCGTGCAACGCCCGGACCAGGCGGATCGCCTCCGTCGTCAGCTCGACCCGGCTCACCGAACCACCCGAGCTGGCCGTGTGCCCCTCCGTGAAGATCAAGTACAGCACCTGCAGCACCGCGGCCAGCCGCTCGGGACGAGCGTCGCCGGAGAACCTCTCCCCGCGCAGCGACCGCTTCGCCCGGCTGATCCGCTGGCCGATCGTCGCCTCCGGGACCAGGAACGCGCGGGCGATCTCCGCCGTCGTCAGGCCGCCCACCGCGCGCAGCGTCAGCGCCACCTGCGAAGGCCGCGAAAGCGCCGGGTGGCAGCACAGCAGCAGCAACGTCAGCGTGTCGTCCACTCCGGAAACGGGCTGCGGGTCGGGCGGCTCGGCCAGCGCGACCGCCTCCTCCCGCCGCTGACGGGCGGACTCGCTGCGCAGCTGTTCGATGCGCCGCCGGGACGCCGTCGTGATCAGCCACCCCTTCGGGTGATCCGGGATCCCCGAAGCCGGCCACTGCTGAGACGCCGCCAGCAACGCTTCCTGGACCGCGTCCTCGCACGCCTCGAAGTCGCCGTACCGCCGGACCAGCGCCGCCAGGACCTGGGGCGCCAGCGACCTCAGCAGCTCCGGGTTCACAGGTCCGTCCCGTGCAGCCCCATCACCGGCCGCACCTCCACCGCCCCGAACGCCGCCTCCGGGATGCGCTTGGCGATCTCCACCGCTCGATCGAGGTCCGCGCAGTCGAGCAGGTAGAAGCCGGCGAGGAACTCCTTGGCCTCGGCGAACGGCCCGTCGGTCGTCGTGCCGGCGCTGATCCTCGTCGCCAGCTCGGGGTACGCCAGCCGCTCGGAGACGATCCGCTCGCCGGAGTCGTCGAGGTCGTCGTTGAGCTGCTGGTAGTACGCGAGCCCGGCGGCCCGCTGCTCCTCGCTCATCCCCTCCCAAGCCTGGCGCGACCCGGGGTTGCCGTAGATCAGGACCACGTATTTCACGAACGCCTCCCAGCCGGTGTCGAAATCCGCGCGGCGGTGCCTACGTCCCCTCCGAACACCGACCACACCCCAGGAGGATGGCATGACCGAGCAGCGAATCCGCGACTTGATGGCGGCGCGTGCGAAGGCGATGACCGCCCGCGACGCCAAGGCGCTGGCGGCGCAGTACGCACCGGACGCCGTGGCGTTCACACTGGCCCCGCCGCTGGTGCACCACGGCGAGGACGTCGACGCCCGCGAAGCGTGGTTCGCCGGCTTCGACGGTCCGATCGAGTACGAGACCCGCGACCTCGAAATCACCGTGGGCGGCGGCGTCGCGTACTGCCACGCGCTCACCCGGCTGTCGACGACGCCGAAGGGCATGCCGCAGCCGTTCGAGCTGTGGTTCCGGTCCACCGTCTGCTTCCGCGAGGAGGACGGCGACTGGCGGATCACCCACGTCCACGACTCGACGCCGTTCCACATGGACGGCTCGATGAGCGCGGCGCTCGACCTCAAGCCGTGAAAAAGGGCCGGCCGGGGCGAAAACCCCGGCCGGCCCCGGAAAACGAGAACTCAGAGGATCTCGGCGGCCGTGCCGACGTCCGGCGGGCCCAGGTCGGGGTTCAGCGCCCCGCTGAGCTCCACCAGCTCCGGCTCGACCTCGTGCGGCTGGATGCGCCCGTCGCGGATGTCCTCCGCGTAGTGGCACGCCACCCGGTGCCCGCCGCCGATCTCACGCAGCTGCGGGCGGTCGGTGTCGCACAGGCTCGCCTGCCGCCACGGGCAGCGCGTGTGGAACCGGCAGCCCGATGGCGGGTTGGCCGGCGAGGGCAGGTCGCCCGCCAGCAGGATCTGCTCGCGGGTGTCCTCGACCTGCGGGTCCGGCACCGGGATGGCCGACAGCAGCGCCCGCGTGTACGGGTGCAGCGGCTCCCGGTAGAGCGAGTCCGCGTCGGTCTCCTCGACCAGCGCGCCCAGGTACATCACGCCGATGCGGTCGGAGATGTGGCGCACCACCGCGAGGTCGTGCGCGATCACCACGTACGTCAGGCCGAGCTGGTCCTGCAGGTCCTCCAGCAGGTTGACGACCTGGGCCTGCACCGAAACGTCCAATGCGGACACCGGCTCGTCGGCGACGATCAGGTCCGGCTCCACGGCCAGCGCCCGCGCGATGCCGATGCGCTGGCGCTGCCCGCCCGAGAACTCGTGCGGGTACTTGCGCAGCGACGTCTCCGGCAGGCCGACCGCGGCCAGCAGCTGCCGCAGCCGCCGCTGGGTGGCTTCCTTGTCCTGGTCGAGGCCGTGCGCGTGCATGCCCTCGAGCAGGATGGACTCGACCGACTGGCGCGGGTCCAAACTGGACATCGGGTCCTGGAAGATCATCTGCATCCGGCGCCGGGCCTTCCGCAGCTCCTCGCCCTTGAGCTGGGCGACGTCGGTGCCGTCGAACTTGACGGAACCGGCGGTCGGCTCGTTGAGCCGCAGGATCGCCCGGCCCAAAGTGGACTTGCCGCAGCCCGATTCGCCCACCAGGCCGTAGGTTTCGCCGCGGCGGATGGCCAGGTCGACGCCGTCGACCGCGTACACGTGCCCGACCGTCCGGTCGAACACGATGCCGCGCTTGATCGGGAAGTGCACCTTGAGGTCGCTGACCTCGAGCAGCACGTCACCAGCAGGACGGGTCATCGGGCTCCTCCTCCCGCCGCGACCGCGGGCCGCACGGGGTTGTGACAGCGCAGCAGCGTGTTCCGGTCGGGCACCAGCTGCGGCTGGACCTCGCGGCAGACCTGCAGCGCGTTGGGGCAGCGCGGCGCGAACGCGCACCCGTGGTCCCACGGGATGTTGTCGGCCACCGAGCCCCGGATGGGGATCAGCTTCTCGCCGCGGCCCGCGTCGAGACGCGGGATCGAAGCGAGCAGGCCGTGCGTGTACGGGTGCCGCGGCTCGGCGAAGAGCTGGTGCCGCTGCGCGCGCTCGACGATCTTGCCGCCGTAGAGCACGTTGACCTCGTCGCAGAGCCCGGCGACGACGCCGAGGTCGTGCGTGATCATGATCAGCGCGGTGCCGGTGTCCTGCACCAGTTCCCGCAGCAGCGCCAGGATCTGCGCCTGGATGGTGACGTCCAGCGCGGTGGTCGGCTCGTCGGCGATGAGCAGCCGCGGCCGGCACGCCAGCGCGATCGCGATCAGCGCGCGCTGCCGCATCCCGCCGGAAAGCTGGTGCGGGTACTCGGAAAGCCGGCGCGACGGGTCGGGGATGCCGACCTTGTCGAGCAGGTCCACCGCTTCGACGGACGCCGCCTTGCGCGACATCCCGCGGTGGCGCTCCAGCACCTCGGTGATCTGGAGCCCGATCGGGATGACCGGGTTCAGCGAGGACAGCGGGTCCTGGAACACCATGCCGAGGTCGCGGCCGCGGCGGTCGCTCATGTCCTTCGTGGACAGCTTGAGCAGGTCGGTGCCTTCGAAGCGCACCGAACCGCTGACCTTGTTGCCGCGCTTGGCGAGCAGCCGCATGATCGCCAGCGACGTCACGGACTTGCCGCAGCCGGACTCGCCGACCAGGCCGACCGTCTGGCCCGGCTCGACGTCGAAGCTGACCCCGTCCACCGCGGTGAACGGCTGCTCGCCGCGCCGCTGGAACACGACCGAAAGGTCGCGGACTTCAAGGAGTGCCATGGGTTCTCACCGCCTGTTCTTCGGGTCGAGGGCTTCGCGGAGGGACTCGCCGAGCAGCGTGAACCCGAGCGCGACGACGATGATCGCGATCGCGGGGTAGTACGCCAGCTCGGGCCGGACGTCGAGGAACTGCCGGGCACCCTTGCTCAGCATGATGCCCCACTCCGCCCGGTTCGGGTCCGGGTCGCCCAGACCGAGGAACGACAGCGCCGCGGCCTCGAGGATGGCGGTCGCCAGGGTCAGCGTCGCCTGCACGATGACCGGGCCGAGCGAGTTCGGCAGCATGTGCCGGAACACGATCGCGCCGCGCTTCACACCCAGCGACGTCGCCGCGAGGACGTGGTCGCTGCCGCGCTGCACCAGCATCGAACCGCGCAGCAGCCGCGCGAAGATCGGCACCCCGATCAGCGAGACGGCGAGGATCACCGTCCACTGGCTGGGCTTGGCGAACAGCGCCGCGACCGAGATCGCCAGCAGCAGCGACGGCACCGACAGCATGACGTCGACCAGTCGCATGAGGACGGTGTCGACCCAGCCGCCGAACGCGCCGGCGAGCCCGCCGATGATGACGCCGAGCAGCACGCCGATCACCGTGGCCAGCACGCCGACCAGCAGGGTGTTCTGCGCACCGGCGATCAGCCGGGACAGCTCGTCACGGCCGAAGTCGTCGACGCCCAGCGGGTAACCCGGCTGCGCGCCGGGGATGATCCCCTGGCCGAGAGCGACCTTGTCCTGCAGGTACCGCTCGAACGGGTCCTTGGGCGCGACCAGCGGCGCGAACACCGCCAGCAGCACGAACAGGCCGGTGATCACGCCGCCGGTGATGGCGACCGGGCTGCGCAGCATCCGCCGCAGGGCCTCGCCGCCGAGGCTGTGCCCGCTCGCCGCGGCGAGCTTGTCGATCGGCTCTTTCTTCTTGTTCAGCAGAGTGTTCATCGCACACGCACCCTCGGGTCGATGATCCCGTACGAGACGTCGACCAGCATGTTCACCAGCACGTAGACCAGCGCCCCGAACAGCAGCAGCGCCTGGAGCCGGGGGTAGTCACGCCGTTCGATGCCTTCGGCCAGCAGGAACCCGAGGCCGCGGAAGTTGAACACGCGCTCGGTCAGCACCGCGCCGCCGAGCAGCGCGCCGGTCTGGAGGCCGATGGTGGTGACCACGGGCAGCAGGCCGTTGCGCAGCACGTGCCGGCGGCGGACCACCGACTGCGTGAGGCCCTTGGAGTTGGCCGTGCGGATGAAGTCCTCGTTGAGCACTTCGAGCACCGACGCGCGGGTGATCCGGGTGATCACCGCGAGCGGGATGGTCGCGAGCGCGAACGCCGGGAGGATCAGGTGCTTGATCGCGTCCCAGACGGCGTCCCACTCGCTGGTCATGATGCCGTCGAGGACGGCGAAGTTCGTGACGGCGGTGGCGTCGAGCCCGGCGGTCTGCCGTCCCTGCGACGGCAGCCCCAGCGGGCCGGCGAGCAGGTCCTGCATCATGTAGCCGAGGAAGAAGACGGGAACCGCGACACCGATCAGCGTCAGCACGATGATCACGTTGTCAGCGGCGCCACCGCGGTAGCGGGCCGAGAGGTAGCCCGCCGGGATGCCGATGACCACCGCGACGATCATCGCGGAGATCCCCAGCTCGATGGTGGCCGGCAGGAACGTGCCGATCTCCGACATCACCGGCTGGGTGGAGACCAGCGAGGCGCCGAAGTCACCGGTGACGGCGCGGCCGAGGAACTTGAAGTACTGGATGATGACCGGCTGGTCGAGCCCCAGCACGTGGTTGAGGTTGGCGATCTTCTCCGGCGTTGCCTTGTCGCCGAGGAGGGCGGCCGCGGGCCCTCCGGGCAGCGAGCGGAGCCAGGCGAAGACCAGGATGGACAGGATGAGCAGCGTCGGTATCGCTTGTAGCAGCCGACGCACGAGAAAACGGAGCACTTGGTGTCCTTTGGGGCCAGCCCGGGAGGTACGGGCATGGGGTGGGCGCGGTAGCACCCACCCCATGCCTCACAGGTGGAACGTCAGTTGACGGTGACGGTGTTGAACCGCTCGTCGGTCAGCGGACTGGCGACCAGGCCCTTGACCTTCGGGCCGACCACGATGGCGGGCGGGCCGTAGGAGATCGGGATCGCGGGCAGGTAGTCCATGATCTGCTTGTTCACTTCCTGGTACGCCTTGGCGTGCGCGTCGCCGGCGGGCGAAGCGTCCGCGGCGGCCAGCGCCTGGAACAGCTGCGGGTTGTCGAACCCGAACTCCGGCTTCTTGCGGCCGAAGAAGGTGCCGACGAAGTTCCCGGCGTCGTTGTAGTCACCGGTCCAGCCGAGCAGGTGCAGGTCCTGCTTGCCGAACTTCTGCACGTCGTCCTTGTAGCCGCCGTTCCACGGCTTGGCGACGGCCTCGACCTTGATGCCGATGGCCTTCAGGTCCTCGGAGATCGACGTGAAGACGTCCGCCGGGTTCGGCATGTACGGACGCGTGACCTCGGTCGGGTAGTAGAACTTCAGCGTCAGGTTCGTCGCGCCGGCTTCCTGGAGCAGCTGCTTGGCCTTCGCCTGGTCGTACGGGTACTTGGTGACGTCGTCGGTGTAGCCGGAGATCGTCTTCGGGACGAACTCGGTGGCCACCTCGGAGCCCTCGGGCAGCTTGCTCTTCACGAACTGCTCGCGGTTGATGCCGTAGGCCAGCGCCTGGCGGACCTTGACGTCCTTCAGCTTCTCCGCGGCCGGACCGGACTGGTTGATGCCCAGGTACAGCACGTTGAACGGCGGACGCACGAGCACCTGCTCGCCGTCGCCGCGCAGCAGGTTGTAGTCCGCGGGCGCCGGGTAGTCGTAGCCCTGGATGTCGCCGGCCTTGAGCGCCTGCTTGCGGGCGTTCTCGTCCGGGATGACCTTGAAGATCAGCTTGTCGAGCTTCGCCGTCTGCGTCGGGCTGGTGTCGTTCTTGACGAGGGTGATCTCACCCTTGCCCTGGTCCCAGCTTTCGAACTTGAACGGGCCGGTGCCGACCGGGTGCTTGTTCGCGTACTCGCTGTAGGTGAACGAGTCACCGCTCTGGGTGACCTGGTCCGCGTTGTACTGCTTCAGCGCGGCCGGGCTCTGCATCGAGAACGACGGCAGGGTGAACGCCGCCGGGAACGCGCCCTTGGCCTTGTTCAGGTTGAGGACCGCGGTCGCCGGGTCCTTCGCCTCGCAGCTCTTGTAGACGGGGTCGCCGTACTCGTCGCTCTCGTTCTTGGCGAAGCCGCCGAAGACGTCGGCGTAGTAGATCATCTGGCTCTGGGCGGCAGCGCCCTTCATGTTGAACCAGCGGTCGAAGTTGAAGCAGACGGCGGTGGCGTCGAACGGGGTGCCGTCGGAGAACTTCACGCCCTGCTTGAGGCTGAAGGTCCAGGTCTTGCCGTCGTTGCTCGGCTCCCACTTCTCGGCGAGGGAGGGCTCGAGGTCGGCGGTGCCCGGCTTGTTCTGGATCAGCGTGTCGAAGATCTGCCGCGTGATCCGGAAGGTCTCGCCCTCGTCGTTGAAGATCGGGTCGAACAACTTCGGGTTACCGGCCGCACCGAAGATCATCGTGCCCCCGGAACCACCCCCCGCGCCCTCTTCACGCTTGGATTCCGCACAAGCGGACAGCGAAACCGCGAGCGCGCCGGCGAGCCCGATCAGGGCCACGCGGCGTGTTCGGGTCAGCCGCAATTGCTGCATCTGGCACCCCTTGGGAGATGTTCGGGATCAAAGTCACCGTCCGGTCGGTCAGGAACTCGACGGACGATCGGTGTGCCCCGCGACACTAGCGGGAACTCGGCCCAGGCTTAAGTACGTGAGGTTACGATCGCGCTACGTGGGCACCGATTTGACCGCAATGTGTCCGTAAATCGTGACAAAATGTGACCGTTTGGGGCCCGCAACTCCGCCCGGTGCCGGATCACTAACTCAGATGGCGGTACCAACGTTAGCCCAGCCGTGATGGCGCAACCGTTATTTCTTGATCGATCCGGAGAGTCACCCTCACGCTCGGTGACCGCACGAACCCCTACGAAAGTCGGGTGCCGGCGGCCTCGGCGGTGCCGTCGACGGCGAACCAGCCGCGCTCGAACCGTTGCCAGCGGCCCAGTTCGGCCTGTGCGGCCGCGCCGTCACGCGCCACGGTCCGGGCCAGCCGGCCGGCCTCCGGGCCGCCGGAAAGCCAGCAGAGGTGCGAAAGCAGGGGTCTCGCCGAAGCGCGGCCGCTCGAAACGCCCTCCAGCACCAGGACGTCCGGCACGGGCACCCGGACGAGCTCGCCGGGCCGTGGCGTCCCGCTTGTCCAGTCCATCCGCCGGTAAGCGCCTTCGACGCCGTCCGCGAGGGGCCGCAGGACGCCGTCCACCAGCCGCGGCCACCAGGAAACCGGGTCGTCCCACGTCGCGAAGGCGTCGGTGCTCACCAGCTCGGTCCGGCAACCACGGGCACGCAGCCGCGTGACGACCTCGGCGGCCAGTGTGGACTTCCCCGCGCCCGACGGGCCGTCGATGGCCAGCAGGCGCACCGCCCCCAGCCGCGCGGGCGCGGCGAGCAGGGCGTCGATCACGCGGTCACTTGCTGACGCGCTCGACCTCGGGGAGCCCTTTGACGTCGTCCGGCGCGGTGGTCCGCGCCTCCAGCTCGGCGATCCGGCCCGCCAGCTCGCGCTTGGCGTCCTCGAGCTCGCAGCGCAGCAGCGCGATCTCCTCGACCGACGTGCGCACCTCCTCCTCCAGGTGCCCGACCTCGGTCGAGAGGTGCAGCGACACCAGGGCCAGCACGACGCCGGCGAGGAGGAAGACGAAGTTCGACGGCGTCTGCACGCCGGTGTGCTTGGCGAGGAATTCGGCCGCCTGCGGCAGCACCGCGAGGACGACCACGCCGACCGCGACGATGAGCCACACGCCCGCGTACTTCTCGCGCAGCTTCCGCCGCCGCATCATCTCGAGGACGACGAACAGCACGACACAGGCGACGACGATGCTGAGGACGCGCCAACCCTGCATTTCTGCTTCCCCTTACGCCGAGTCGGACGAGTCGACCGCGGGCCGGCGGCGCACCAGCGCCAGCAGCAGCGCGAGCCCGGCCCGGCTCAGGTAGACGGCGGACTTGACGGGCGAGTGGCTGGGCGTGCCGCCCGCGCGCTCCCGCATGACGACCGGGATCTCCTTGATGGTGAGCTTGGCCCGGATGGCCATCACCAGCGACTCGACGGTGTCGCCGAGGTACTCCGCCGGGTAGTAGCCGGCGAACAGCCGGATCGCGCGCGGCCCCATCGCCTTGAACCCCGACGTGACGTCGGTGAGCTTGGTCTTCGCCAGCCGCGAGAACACGAGCGAGAGCGCGACCATCGCGTACTTGCGCGGCCCGCTCGCCTTGTACGAGCCCTTGCCCGCGAACCGGGAGCCGATCACGATGTCGGCGTCGTCCAGCCCGCGCAGCAGCGCGTCGAGCTCGTCGGGGTCGTGCTGGCCGTCCGCGTCCACCTGCACGACGACGTCGTACCCGCGGGCGGCGGCGTAGCGGAAGCCGGTGCGCATCGCGCCGCCGACGCCCAGGTTGACCGCGAGGCGGGCCACCTCGGCCCCGGCCGCGCGGGCGAGCTTGGCGGTTTCGTCGACCGAACCGTCGTCGACGACCAGCAGGTCACCGCTCGGCAGAGCGCGTTTCACCTGGTCGATGACCGAAGCGACGCTCGCGGACTCGTTCAGCGCGGGCATCACGATGAGCACGCGGCGGCTGGTCACGGAGGTGCTGGACACGCGATCACTCTAGCCTTTCACTGCCCGTTACCGGCTGCGGACCCTGGAGCCGCACCAGCTGCGACGACGCCCTGCTGGCCCTCGATCTCGTACACGGTCGCGCCCGCGTTGCGGAACACGACCTTGAAGCCGGGGGTCGTGTCGAGGTGGCTCAGGCCGGGCCCGTTGAACGTGTCCTTGGTGACCTTGCCCGCGCCGACGAAGACGTACCGGACCTTGAGGTCGGTGAGCAGTTCCCGCACGTGCGGGAACTGGTCGATGTCGTCGAGGTAGACGCTCAGGTAGCCGGCCGGGGTGTTGCCCTCGGCGCCGTAGAACGTCCACTCGACCGGCTGGACGCCGTCGAGCGCGTACATCCAGACCGAGCCGTCGGCCTTGCCGTTCATCACCCGCTCGCCCGGCGCGACGTGGCCGGCGAGCCAGTCGAACGCCTGGCGCTCGTCGTTGCTGACCGTGGGGCCGCCGTTGTAGTTCTGCTGCAGCCGGGCGGCGTTGCGGCCGATGTACCCGCCGCGGCTCAGGCCGCCGATGACGACCACGAGCAGCACGACACCGACCGCGGTGAGCGTCGCCGGCGAGACGTTGGGCAGCCGGGCGCCCGCCTTGCGCGCGATCCAGCGGGCGGCGGTGTCGGTGAACTCGCCGAACGCGACCGCGCCGGCCAGCGGGACGAGCGCGCCGATCCGCCAGTGGTCGTTGTAGAAGACGCCGGTGAGGGTGTGGATGAGCGGCGTCTCGAGCGAGACGGTGGCCGCGAACAGCCCGCCGAACACGACGTAGGCGGCGACCATCCACAGCATCCGGCGGTGCTTCACCAGCAGGAAGATGCCGATCAGGGCGGGCACGCCGATCCACCACTGCGGGAACGCGGCCATCGGCGAGAAGGTGAGGGTCTCCCCGAGGCCGCCGGTGACGGTGGCCTCCGACGCCCAGTACGCGCTGGTCACGCCGCCCGCGTTGTACAGCGAGGGCAGCGCCAGCGGCAGCCCGCACACGACGGCGAGCGCGACCGTGGCCCCGAGCGAGGCCGCCGACCGGCGCCAGTCGATGCGCTCGAACTTGAAGAGCACCGCGAGCAGGATCAGCAGGAAGTACACGACGACGACGAACGCGACGCTGGTGTGCAGGCCGATCAGGCCCGCGACGCCGACGCCGATCGCGACCGGGCCGGAGATCCCGCGCGGCTCCAGCAGCCGCCGCCCGAGCGCGAGCATCGCCGGGATGAGCGCGACACCGGCGACGTACGGCCAGAGCGGGCCGCGCCACAGCGAGTCGTACGGGAAGTTGCTGAAGGACGCCGACACCGCGGCGGCCGCCGCGACCGCCAGCGTGGGCATCCGCCAGACGTGGCACATCGCCGCGACACCGATCGGCACGCACAGGATGACGGTGAGCGCGCCCATGTTCAGCGTCGGCATCATCGCCAGGCCGGCCTTGTCGAAGACCAGCGCGAGCAGGGCGTGGTAGGTGTCCGGGTAGAAGTAGTTCGTCTGGTTCGGCAGGTTCGCGATGGTGCCGACGGTCGAGGGCCGGGCGTCGCCGTGCTCGGCGATCCAGCGGACGAGGTTGGCGTGGAACGGCGCGTCCCAGCCCTGCTGGACCTGGTTGAGGCCGCGGGCGCCGCGCAGGAACGTGACGATCCCGACGAGGCTGCCCGCCCCGACGCCGGCGCCGATCAGCAGGTGCTCGCGCAGCGAGCGGGCGGGGGCGGCCGCCTCCGCGTCCTTCCCGGCCCAGTCCGGGTGGCGGCGCGCGGTGAAGCGCTGGACCAGGAAAGCGAGCCCGAAGCCGGCGACCGACAGCACGAGCGTCCACAGGGCGACGTCGAGCGCCGTCCAGCGGATGCCGAGCCCGCCGAGCACCGGGACACCCAGGCTGACGATGCCGAACGTGAGGATCGGCGCGGCCGCGGCGAGCAGCCAGCCGCGCAGCCGGATCGCGGCCCCGAAGACGAGACCCGGCAGCCAGAAGGCGAGCACGACCAGAAGTACGTTCATGGTTTTCCGCTGTCCAACCTCACCGGCGCCTCACGCCGACCCTGTCCCGGATTCAGCCGGGGTCACCCTACTGGGACGTCCGGAGCGGGCCGCACGTTGCCCGGCCGTCGCAGCACGAACACCAACACGACGACCAGGCCCAGCGTGGGACCGCCGGCCAGGCCGGCGACCGCCTTGAGGATCGGGTCGCCCGGCACGAGCAGCAGCGTCGCGGCGGTGGCGACCGCGACCACGGCCCAGGTGACGAGCACCTTGTTCGCCTCCTTGCGGGCCACCAGCACGGCGGTCATCAGCTGCAGCGCCGTGAGCAGCACCGCGCCCCACACCATCCACGCTACCCACCAGCCCTGGGCGACGAAGCCCGAGCCGTAGAGCAGGGAGACCAGCCACGGCCCGATCAGCCAGCCGACCAGGGCGCCGACGACGCCGAGGGCGACCGTGCCGAGCGCGCCGGCGGCGAGCAGCTTCCGCAGCCGGTGCCTGCCGTCCTCGGTGCCCGAAAGCCGGACCACCGTCGGCACGGCGAGCGCCTGCAGCGGGGAGAGCAGCAGCAGCGGCACGCGGGACACGGTCAGCGTCGCGAAGAGGACGCCGACGTCGCGTTCGGAGCCGCCGGGCGCGAGCAGGCTCACCATCGCCGGGTAGCCGGTGATGACGCTCGCGGTGAGCGCGGCGCCGACCAGCAGGACCAGGATCCGGCCGGTCACCGGCGCCCAGCCCTCGCCGTCGGCGTGCGGGTCGACCAGCCCGGAGACCGGCTTGACGAACAGCAGCCAGGCGAACGAGCCCGCCGCGGCGGCGATCGCGAACGACGTCACGCCGGTGAGCCCGGCCGCGGCGATGCCGAACAGCACGAGCACGCGGACCGCGGCCTCGGCCACGACCAGCCAGGAGTACGGCTTGATCCGCTGCTGCCCGACCAGCAGGCCGCGGGCGGCGAACTGGCAGGCGAACGAGATCGCGCCGCAGAGCACGATGACGCCGAGCGCGGTGTTCCCGTTGTAGAGCCGGTCCGACAGCACCGGCACGGCCATCGTCAGCGCGGCGACGACGGCGACCGTCACGGCTCCGACGGTGAGGGCGCGCAGCGCGGGCTTGCCCGCCTTGCCGCCGTCGAGCGCGGCCACCGCCGACTGGCGGGACAGCTCCTGCTCCAGCGGCGACAGCGCGCTGCCGAGGCCCATCAGGATGCCCCAGAACGACAGGTAGACCTTGCTGTTCTCCGGCCCGAGCCAGCGGGTGGCGAGCAGGGTCAGCACGTAGCCGAGCGCGATCGCGACCAGCAGCGAGATGCCGATCTTCCCGGCCGAGCGCCCGGTCTCCTTCGCCAGGCTGCGCCCGTCGGCCTCGTCGGACTCGTGGGTCACCGGGGAGCTCATCGTCCCCGCCGCCGGCGGGCGCGCAGCGCCATGACCAGGCCGCGGACCGCACCGGCGCCGAAGCCGGCGCCGAACACCGGGGCGAGCTTCGCGACGGCCTTGGCCTCGGCGTTCGTCGCGCCGAAGCGCGTCACGGCGGCACCCGCCGCGGCCGAACCGGCGGCCGCGAGCACCACGGCCGTCTTCGGCTTGCGCAGCGCCAGGCCGAGGCCCAGCACGCCGACGCCGAACGCGGCGAACAGGCCGTTGCGGGCCGGGCCCGGCGAGCCGAGGTAGGAGTCCACGAAGGTCGTCCCGCGGAAGTAGGCCTGCGCGGCGAACTTCTTGAAGCTGTCGCGCCCGTGGTAGGTCGCGGAGAACTCCGGGGCGAGGAAGATGCGGTGGCGCTCGGCGATCCAGCGCAGGACACCGGTGTCGTCACTGGCGAAGCGGACATCGTCGAAGAGCGAGACGAAAGCGTCCGAAGCCGCTTCGAGAACGCCGCGCGGCGCGGAAAAGAATCCGGTGCCCTTCGGGAAGAGGTCGAACTCCTCGATGCCGAAGGACATCAGGCGCGGGTCGGCGCAGTAGCGGCGCCAGGGAATCTTCACCAGCCCGGCCATGAAACCGGCGTACGGGTTGCTTTCGGAGGCGACGTTGACGTGCCCGTTCCACACCGTCCGCTCGGGGTGGTCGACGAGCTGGTCGCGCAGGAAGGTCAGTGCGCCCTCGTCCACCACGACCCGGCTGTCGAGCAGCAGGATCTGGTCGCCGGCGGCCTTGGCGATGCCCGCCCGCCGGGCCTCGTAGCGGCCCGCGTTGGCCTGGCTCAGGACGGTGATGCCGTGGCGTTCGCGCAGCTCGTCGAGCCGCGACGGTGTCGCGTCGGTGCTGCCGTCGTCGACGACCACGACCTCGATCGGCCAGTTCGCCGTCTCGGCCGAGACGAGCAGCGCGCCGACACTGCGTTCGATCCAGTCCTGCTCGTTGTAGACCGGGATGACGACGCTGAGCGAGGGGAGGAGCGGGTTCGCACTCACCGTGCCGAGGCTACCCGGCGGCCCCCGTGGCGGGTCGGCCAGTATCCTTGCGCCACCGCACCCGACCAGAAATGGGCTTCACGGTGATTTCCTTCATTCTCGGCACCACCGCGGAACTGATCAAGATCGCGCCCGTCTACCACGGGATCCGCGAGCGCGGGATGCGGCCGAAGATCTGGTTCACCGCGCAGCACGTCGACGAGGTCGCCGACGTCCTGGCCGACCTGAACATGCCGGAGCCGGACGTCTGGCTGGTGCCGGAGGACAAGGCGCACAACCTCGAGTCGCCGGCGCAGGTGCCGGGCTGGGCCGCGCAGGTGCTGCGCACCGCGTGGAGCCGCCGCCACGAGCTGCGCGCCGCGCTGACCGAGGACGGCCGTCCCCCGCTGGTGCTGGTGCACGGCGACACGTTCACCACGCCGTACGGCTCGCTGATCGGGAAGCGGATCCTCAAGTCCCGCGTCGGGCACGTCGAGGCGGGCGCGCGGTCGGGCAGCATCCTGTCGCCGCTGCCGGAGGAGCTGAACCGCAAGATCGCGGCGAAGATCGTCGACATCCACTTCGCGCCGAGCGCGCGTGAGGTGAACAACCTGCGCAACGCCCGCGGCGTGGTCGTCGACACCGAGGCGAACACGGCGATCGACGCGATGCGGCTGGCCATCAACGGGCCGCTGGACGTGCCGGACCTGCCGGAGAAGTTCGGCCTGGCCACGCTGCACCGCTTCGAGCTGGTCTCGCGCCCGGACAAGTACCGCGAGGCGCTGGAGATCCTGCGCGAGCAGAGCCGCAAGATGCCGATCCTGTACATGGCGGGCGCGCCGGAGCGCGAGAAGATCCGCTCGCTGGGCATCGGGAACATCTTCGACGACCAGTTCATCGTCCAGCCGAAGATGCGGTACCTGAAGTTCCTGCCGCTGGTGGCGCGCGCCGAGTACGTCGTCACCGATTCGGGTGGTCTTTCGGCGGAGTGCTACTACCTGGGTCTGCCGTGCGCGGTGCACCGCGAGCGCACCGAGACGCCGCAGCACCTCGGCGAGACGGTCGTGCTGACCGAGATGCGCGGCGACAAGCTGCAGAACTTCCTCGACACGTACCAGAACCGGCGTGGCGAGTCCTGGATGGACAAGTACCACCCGTCGGAGATCGTCGTCGACACGCTGGCGCAGCTCGGCTACTGCTGAGGGTCTCTTCGGGGTGATCCCGGTCGCCGCTTCGGGGGCGATCGGGCAGCTTGTCCGCCATGATCCACATCGGACTGGCGGCGGTGCTGGTGGTGGTCCCGCCGATCGACCAGACGTCGGTGCGCGACGCGGCGCTCTCCTCCGGCTTCCAGGAGGCGTACGTCGATTCGACGAGCCCGATCGCGCGGGCGATCCACGCGGCGTACGACATCCCGGCGTCGGTGACGGTCGCGCAGTCGATCCTGGAGTCGAACTGGGGCCGCAGTAAGCTGTCGGTGAACGAGCTCAACTACTTCGGCTTCAAGTGCGTGACGCCGGCGAGCCCGGGCCCGATCGCGGTGCGGTGCGCGCGGTACCCGACGACGGAGTGCGTTCCGTCGCCGTGCCACCCGGTGGATGCGTTCTTCCGGTCGTACGCGTCGGTTTCCGACTCGTTCCGCGACTACGGCCGGCTGTTGACGACTTCGGCGAACTACGCGGCGGCGTTGCCGGTGCGCGACGACCCGGACGCGTTCGTCCGGGCGGTGGCGCGGAAGTACGCCACCGACCCGGAGTACGCGGACAAGGTGATCAGGTTGATGGACCTGTACGACCTGCGCCGCTTCGACGCCGGCTAGAGCACGCGACGGCCCGAGAGCGCGCGGCCCAGGGTCAGCTCGTCCGCGAACTCCAGGTCACCGCCCATCGGGAGGCCCGACGCCAGCCGCGTCACGCTCAGGCCCGGGAAGTCCCGCAGCATCCGCACCAAGTACGTCGCCGTCGCCTCGCCCTCCGTGTTGGGGTCCGTGGCGATGATGATCTCCTTGATGTCCGCCTCACCGATGCGCTTGAGCAGCTCGCGCATCCGCAGCTGCTCCGGCCCGATGCCCGACAACGGGTCGAGCGCGCCGCCCAGGACGTGGTAGCGGCCCTTGAACTCCCGCGTCCGCTCGACCGCCAGGACGTCCTTCGGCTCCTCGACCACGCAGATGACCGTGAGGTCGCGGCGCTCGTCGCGGCAGATGCGGCACTTCTGCTGCTCGGAGACGTTGCCGCACACCTCGCAGAACTGCACGCCCTCCTTGACCTTCCCGAGCACGTCCTGCAGCCGCGCGATGTCGGCCGGGTCGGTGGCCAGCAGGTGGAACGCGATCCGCTGGGCGCTCTTCGGCCCGACCCCGGGCAGCCGCCCGAGCTCGTCGATCAGGTCCTGGACGACACCTTCGTACAAGTTCGTCAGCCGCCGAAGCCGAGGCTGCCGAGGTCCGGCATGCCGCCACCGCCGCCGAGCCCGTTGGCCAGCGGGCCGAGCTTCTGCTCGGTGAGCTTCTGCGCGTTCGCCGACGCGTCGCGCACCGCCGCGACGACCAGGTCGGACAGCGTCTCGACGTCGTCGGGGTCGACGACCTTCGGGTCGATCTTGAGGTTCTTCAGCTGGCTGTCACCGGAGACGGTCGCGGTGACCAGCCCGCCGCCGGCGCTGCCGGTGACCTCGGTGTTGGCGAGCTCTTCCTGGGCCTCGACGAGCTTCTGCTGCATCTGCTGCGCCTGCTGCATGAGCTGGGAAATGTCGAAGCCGCCGCCGGGTTGCGCCATGATTCGCTCGGTCCTCTCTGCACGCCTGTGTCAGCCACCAGGGTAGTCGCGCCACGCGGGGTGGCGGGCTGTGGCACCGTGGTCGCCGTGCGACGCGCGATTGTCCTCTTCCCGCTGGCCGGTGCTCTGCTGCTCACCGGCTGCTCCGGCGACGTCCCGGTGGCGCCGGCCTCCTTGACCACCAGGACGGTCACGCCGACGACGGTGACGTCCACCCCGCCGGGTGCTCCGGCATCGGTCACGCCGTCGCCTTCGCCGTCGCCGGTCGCCGCGCCGCCGCCGGTCGCGACCGGGAAGGTCGTCGTGCTCGATCCCGGGCACAACGGCGGGAACGGCGCGCACCCGGCCGAGATCAACCGTCAGGTGCCCGCCGGACGCGGTCAGACCAAGCCGTGCAACACCACGGGCACCGCGACCAACGCGGGCTACCCCGAGCACGCGTTCACCTGGGACGTCGCGCAACGGGTCGGGAAGGCGTTGGCCGCCAAGGGGATCCGCGTCGTCTACACGCGACAGAACGACACCGGCGTCGGGCCCTGCGTCGACCGCCGGGCGGCGATCGGCAACGAGGCGAACGCCGACGCGGTCGTCTCCGTCCACGCGGACGGCTCGACCGCGGCGGGCGCGAACGGCTTCCACGTGGCGTATTCGTCGCCGCCGTTGAACGCGGCGCAGGGCGAACCGTCGACGAGGCTGGCGCAGGTGGTCCGGGACACGCTGCGCACGAGCGGTTTCAGCACGTCGAACTACATCGGCGGCAACGGCCTGTCGGCCCGCACGGACCTCGCGGGCCTGAACCTTTCGACGCGTCCGGCGGTGCTGGTCGAGTGCGGCAACATGCGCAACGCGGCGGAAGCGGCCCGGATGACGAGCCCGGAGGGGCGGCAGCAGTACGCGTCGGCGATCGCGGCGGCGATCGAGGCCTACCTGGCTTCCTGAGCCGCGACGACGGCGTCGCCGTTGACCGTCGCCCACTTCGTGAGGACACCGATGGGCTCGACGAGGGTCTGCCCGAGGTCGGTCAGGCAGTACTCGACGCGCGGCGGCGCCTCGGCGTACGCGCGGCGGTCGACGAGGCCGTAGCCCTGCAGCTTGCGCAGGGTCTGGGTGAGGACCTTGCGGGAGATGCCGCCGATGAGGTCGACGAGCTCGCCGTGCCGCCGCGGCCCGCGGCTGAGCGCGAACACGACGACGACCGCCCACTTGTCGGCGATGATCTCGATCGCCAGCCGGGCCGGGCAGTCGGCGAGGAAGACGTCGCCGGGGAAGTCACCCATGCTCCTCAAGGTACCGAGCGGTACCTATCGGATTCCTAGTCTCGAGGACATGGAACTTCCCGAAAGCAGCCACCGCCTGTTCGAGCGGCCGTTCAACGCCGTGCTGACGACGATCAACCCGGACGGCTCGCCGCAGACGTCGATGGTCTGGGCGAGCCGCGACGGCGACGAGATCGTGATGGGCATGGAGGGACGGCGGCCCAAGGTGCGCAACATCCGCCGCGATCCGCGGGTGACGGTGCTGATCGAAGACCACGACGGGCACGACGAGCGTGGGCTGCCGCAGTACCTGCTGGTCCGCGGGACGGCCCGGGTCGTCGGCCCGGACATCGCCGAGGAGTTCACGGCGTTGATGGACCGGCAGGCCCAGCGGTACCTCGGTGTCCCGAAGTACGTGCTGGGCAACCAGGGCTCGCCGACCGCGGTGATCGTGCGGATCACCGCGGACCGGGTGACCGGCATCGGCCCCTGGGCGTCGTGACCCGTCAGTCCAGCGGGCGGGCGCCGAGGTGGTCGGAGATCAGCTTGCGGGCGACCTCGTCCGGGTCCTGGTCCGGCGGCGGTGGGGGCGGCGGCGGGGCGGGGCTGGCGTCCTCGTTGTAGAGGTCTTCGTCGTCCTCGTCGGCGGGTTCCGGGGGCAGCGGGATGTCCGGCTCGCTCGTGGTCACCTTCGGCCGGGCCGGCGCGGCGGGGGCCGGGGCGGGCGCGGGCCGGGCGGGGACCGGCGCGGGAGCGGCCGCGGACTGCCGGGTGAACGACCGCTCCGGCGCGGGCGCGGCCTGCTGGGCACGGGCGGCGGGCGCGGCCGGGGCGGTGCCGTGGACGCAGCGGACCTGCCAGTCGCCCCCGAGGACGTCGGTGAGCGCGCCGGCGATCTTGCGGGCGTTGTCCTGGTCGGACAGGCGGCGGGCCAGCGGTTCGGACTTGTGGGTGAGGGTGAGGGAGTTGCCCTCGACGCTCGCCACGGTGGCCTGGGTGAGCATCGCCTCGAGGCTCCGGCCGCCGGTGAACTTGCGCAGGGCGGTCATGAGCTGCGGCCAGACGTTCCGGATCCCGGCGGCGTCGAGCGCACCGGAAGCGGCGGGAGCGGCGGCTTCGGCCGGGGCCGGGGCGGGCTGGGGCGTGGGAGCAGACTGCCCCGCCGGAGCGCCGCCACCCGGGGTGCGCGGAGTTCCCCAGCCGCCATCGCCCGGCTGGCTCGGGGAGGCCTGCCCCGCCCCACCGGCGGCGGCCGCCGCCGGCGTGCCACCGCCCGGGGTGCGCGGCGCTCCCCAGCCGCTGTCCGCGGAACTGGTCGCCGAGGCCGCAGCAGCGCCCTGCCCCGCCGAAGCGCCGGCGGCGGAGGGCCGCCCCGGCGAGGTGCCGGGGTCGGCCGTCGGGGCCGAAGCGCTTGCCGCCGCCGGTGCCGGTCTCGGCGGCTCGGGAGCCGCCGCCGGGGCCGGGGCGGCCGAGGCCGGGCGCTGCGAGGGCCTCGAGAACTCCCTCTCCGGCGTCGCCCGCACCGGGGGCTCCACGCCACCCTCCGCGGGCGCTCCGCCCCCGCCGGCCACCGTCGCCCGGCGTTCCAGCCTCTCGATCCGGGCCAGCAGCGCCTTCTCCGCCTCCGTCACCGACGGCAGCAGCATCCGCGCGCACAACAGCTCGAGCACCAGCCGCGGCGAGGTCGCGCCGCGCATCTCCAATAGTCCATTGTGGACGATGTCCGCGTACCGGGACAGCGTCGCCAGGCCGATCCGCTCCGCCTGCGCCACCATCCGGGACAGCTCTTCCTCCGGCGCGGACACCAGCCCGCCCGCCGAATCCGGCACCGCGCGCAGCAGCACCAGGTCGCGCAGGCGGTCCAGCAGGTCCGTCGCGAACCGGCGCGGGTCGTGGCCCGCCTCCGCGAGCTTCTCCACCGTCGAGAACACCGTCGCGGCGTCCTCCGTCGACAGCGCGTCGACCATGTCGTCGATCAGCGCGACGTCCGTGACGCCCAGCAGCGCCACCGCGCGCGAGTACGAAACGCCGTCCGGGCCCGCGCCCGCCAGCAGCTGGTCCAGCACCGACTGCGTGTCGCGCGCCGACCCGCCCCCCGCGCGGATGACCAGCGGGTACACCGCCTGCTCGACCTGCACGCCCTCGGCGGCGACGTTGCGCTCCAGCAGCTCCCGCATCGAGCTCGGCGGGATCAGCCGGAACGGGTAGTGGTGCGTGCGCGAGCGGATGGTGGTCAGCACCTTGTCCGGCTCGGTCGTCGCGAAGATGAAGATGACGTGCTCGGGCGGCTCTTCCACGATCTTCAGCAGGGCGTTGAAGCCCTGCGTGGTGACCATGTGCGCCTCGTCGATGATGAACACCCGGTACCGCGACTCGGCCGGCGCGTAGAACGCCTTGTCCCGCAGTTCACGCGCGTCGTCGACACCACCGTGGCTCGCCGCGTCCAGCTCCGTGACGTCGACGCTGCCCGGCCCCTCCGGCGCCAGCGCGCGGCACGAGTTGCACTCGCCGCACGGGTCCGGCGTCGGCCCCTTGGCGCAGTTCAGCGAGCGCGCCATGATGCGCGCGCTGGACGTCTTGCCGCAGCCCCGCGGACCCGAGAACAGGTAAGCGTGGTTGATCCGCCCGGCGGACAGCGCCGTGCGGAGGGGTTCGGTCACATGCTCCTGCCCGACGACCTCGGCGAAGGTTGCCGGACGGTACTTGCGGTACAGCGCGAGAGCCACCTCGCGAGGGTACCGGGCACCACCGACAACCTTCGCCGTGCGGTCAGGGCAGCTGGGCCAGGAGCGCGTTCACCTTGGCGACGTGCGCCGCGGTGAAGGCGTCCCGCGCCCGCGCCTTGCCCAGCTCGCCGTCCAGGTACGGCTGCAGGCCCGCCCGCGGGCCGTCGAGCACGCCCTGCGCGACGGCCTCAACTTCGGGACCGTCGGACAGCGTCCGGGTCACGTAGACGTCCAGGTCGATCAGGTGCGCTTCGTACCGGCCGTGGGCGAGGAACTCGCGGATGTCCGCGACGGTGCCGTCGAGCGCGTTCTGCGCCCACGACTTCGTCGCCGGGCCACCTGCCGCCATGATCTGGTTGACCTCGACGCGGTCGTCGGTGTCGCGGCCCGGGTAGTCGCCCGTGCGCAGCAGCGCGGCGACCCCCGCGTACGGCCCGGCGAGCGCGTCGCGAGCGGCCTGGCGCAGCCCCGGACGGGCCGTGGTGTCGGCCGCGATCGCCGCGACCGCGGCGCGGTCGTCGGTCTCCTGCGCGGCGGCCAGGCCGGTGCGCACGAAGGCGACGACGTCGTCGTCGGTGCCGCTCAGCGCGGCGCGGGCGGCGTTCTTGACGGCGGCGCCGCCGTTGCGCAGCAGGTAGACCGCCGCGCGACGGCCGTTCGGCACGGTCAGCGCCGGGTCGGCCGCGTCGGCGAGCAGCTTGTCGTTGTCCGTCTTGGCCTGCGCCGCGCGGGCGGCCGCGTCGCGGGCCTCCTGCTGCGCGGTGGCCTCGGCCCCCGCGGCCGCGCGGCCGTCCTGCTGTCCCTTGGCCCGCTGGGCGGCGAGCCGGTCGGTGTTCGCCTGCCGCGCGTCCGACGCGAGCTTCCTGGCCCGCTCCTCGGCGAGCCGGACCACGAGCGGGTGGTGGGCGGCCGCGGCCGCCTTGGCGCCGGAGACCTGGTCCTGGATCGCGGCGAGCTCGGTGTCGCCGTCGGCGGCGACCTTCCGCCAGAGCGACAGGAAGTACCGGACGTCGGCGGGGGTGCCGTCGAGCGCGGTCTGGGCGGCGGCCTTCACCTCAGGGCCGCCGGCGGCCATGGCCTGGCTGGCCGTGACCCGGTCGTCGACGTCCTTCGCCAGCTGGAGGCCGGTCTCCAGGAACGCCCGGACGTCGGCGGGTGTGCCGTCGAGGGCGCGCTGGGCCCGCTCGTTGACGGTCGGGCCGCCGGTGCTCATGGCCTGGCCGACGGCGATGCGGTCGTCGGCGATCCGGGCCTGGGCGAGGCCGGTGGCGAGGAACGCGCGGACGTCCTCGATGGTGCCGCTGAGCGCCTGCTGGGCGGCACGCTTGGCGACCGGGCCGCCGGTGGACAGGACCTGGGTGACCAGCACCCGGTCGTCGTCGTCGCGGGCCTGCTGGCGGCCGGTGGCCAGGAAGGCCTGCAGATCGGCCGGGCTGCCGAGCAACGCCGCCTCGGCGGCTCTCGCCACGCCCGGCCCGCCGGTTTCCAGGTACCCCACGGCCTGGGCCCGGTCGGGCAGGACGTCCGCGGCCGCCGGCGTCGCGAAGACACCGGCGGCGAGCGCCGCGGCGACGATTACTGCGTTCGCACGCAAGGAAAACCCCCTCGATCGATGATCGTTCCGTCCCTTTATCGCGCGGGGAGTCGGAATGTTTCCGATACGCTGCGACTTCGTGAGTCGTTCGCGGAATCCCGGTCCGGCGCCCGGGCGGTACCCGGTCCGCTTCGGGACGGCGGAGCTGCTGCGGGACGCCGACCGCGGCAACGCGTGGCTGGTGTCGGTGGACGGCGTCGCGCAGTCGTACGTCGACCTCGACGACCCGGCGAACCTGGAGTTCGACTACGTCCGGCGGTTCGGCGACGTCGTGGACCAGCTGCCGCCGGGCCCGGTGGACGCGCTGCACATCGGCGGCGCGGCGTGCACGCTGCCGCGGTACGTGGCGGCGAGGCGCCCGGGGTCGCGGCAGCTGGTGTTCGACGCGGACGGCGAGCTGGTGGAGCTGGTTCGCGCCCAGCTGGGCCTGCGGATCCCCGGCGTGCGGGTCCGGATCACGGACGGCCGGGCGGGCCTGGCGACCCGCCGCGAGGACTCGGCGGACCTGGCGGTGGTGGACGCGTTCGAGCGGGCGACGCTGGCGGGCGGCCTGGCCACCCTGGAGGCAACACGCGCGATCGCGACGATCCTGCGCCCGGCAGGCATCTACCTGGCGAACATCACGGACGGCTCGGGCCTGCCGTTCGCACGCCGCTTCCTGGCGACACTGCGCGAGGTGTTCCCCGAGATCCTCCTGCTGGCGGACCCGGCGGTGCTGAAGGGCCGCCGCTTCGGCAACCTGGTGTTCGCGGCCTCGGCGGCCAGACTGCCAACGGCAGAAATAGCCCGCCGCACGGCCTCGGCAGCATTCCCAACGCGCTACGTAGGCGGAGCGGAGCTACAGAGGCTGGCGGGCCGGGCAGCCCCGATAACGGACGAGGACCGCCCACCATCCCCCCACCCCCCAGACGACGTACTGGGCCTGTTCTGAGAGAAGACCCACAAACCCCGCAAGAAAGGCCGCGGCAGACCACCACACCCGCGAGGAAGGCCACGGCAGACCACCACACCCGCGAGGAAGGCCACGGCAGACCCGAGAACCCGCGAGAGAGGCACCGTGGGGGTCCGGGGGCTCGGCCCCCGGGTGAAAGGACGAAGTGAAGGGCCCGGCGAAGGGGCGAAGCCCCGAGAGCCGGAGCCGGAAACGAAGGGGACCCCGCGCACCCATCAGAGCCTGCTTATCCTTGCTGCCTTCCGGCCCTGGGGAGGTTCACAGGGTGGACGCCGCGCGGGGTCCGTGGATCAGTGTACTCACACGCGTTCAGGCGCCTGCGCCCGCCTGGGCTCTGGCCTTTTTGAACGTGTTGTGCAGGACCGCCAGCAGGGCGTCGCGGACCGACAGCCGCTGCCGCGCGTCGAACGTGATCAGTGGGACGTCCTCGCTGATCGCCAGTGCCCATCGGACGTCGTCGAGGTTGTGGCCGAGGGATCCGTCGAACATGTTCACCGCGACCACGAACGGCAGGCCCGCGTTCTCGAAGTAGTCGACGGCCGGGTAGCAGTCGTCCATGCGGCGGGTGTCCACGATGACGAGCGCGCCGAGTGCGCCGTGGACGAGGTCCTGCCACATGAAGCCGAAGCGGTCCTGGCCGGGGGTGCCGAACAGGTAGAGCTTGACCTCGTCGTCGATCGTGATGCAGCCGAAGTCGAGCGCCACGGTCGTCGTGGTCTTCGCCGGGACGTGGCCGGTGCTGTCCACCGAAGCCGCCACCGACGTGATCGCCGCCTCCGTCGTCAGCGGCTTGATCTCCGAGATGGCGCCGACCGCCGTGGTCTTGCCGACGCCGAAGCCGCCCGCGATGACGATCTTGACCGGGGCCGGTGGGCGGGCACCCGGTTCAGTGAATGGCTTCGAGTCCACGAATGACCCTTTCGATCATGCCGAGGTCTTGCGACGTGTGGTTCGCCGGCCGCCGGACGACGACGTAGCCCAGTTCGGCGAGGTCGGCCACCAGCACGCGGGCGACGCCGATGTGGAGGCCGAGCATGGCCGCCACCTCGGCGACCGACATGGTGTTCCGGCAGAGGGAAACGATTTCCTGCCGTTCGAAGGTGAGTTTCGGGTGGGACGCCGCGCCCAGGCGGGACGTCATGACCTGCGCTTCGATCTCCAGGCTCTGGTCGACCGGCTGGGCCCGCCCCGAGGTCATCAGGTACGGCCGCAGCAGCGAAGGTTCTTCGGTCATCACGAACCCACGGTGTTCTTCAGTTCCTCGATGAGTCCCGGGGTGAGGACTTCGGTGGCGCGGTTGGCGAACATCGCCATCTCGTAGGCGATCGTGCCGAGGCTCGCCTGCTTGTTGGCCAGCACGCCGAGGGAGCAGCCGATGCTGATGGTGCAGACCAGCAGGTACCCGTGCTCCAGTTCGATGATCACCTTGTCCGGCGAGCCGAGCGGGTGGCTTTCGGAGACGCCGTGGGCGAGGCCGAGCATCGCGGAGGAGATCGCGGCGAGGCGGTCCGCGTTGGACCGCTCGAGCTCCGACGACATCGCGATCAGCAAGCCGTCGGCCGAAACCGCGATGGCGGCGATCGCGCCCGCCGTGTGCTGCGCGAAGCGGCTCACCAGCCAGTTGAAGTTCTGGGCTTCGACACTGACGCCAGCTGCGGGGATGCTCATTTCCTGCTCTCTTCTGCTCGTTCCGTCACACGACCGGCGACCACGCCGTAGGGCGGGCTGTCTGCCGTCACCACGTCCGCCTTGGCGAGGCCGGCGGCGAACGCGTCGAACGCCGCTCGCTCGGCCGCCGGGTCCCGCCTGGTGCGGTTCACGACGGCGCGGGCGATCGGCCTGCCCGCGGGCTGCTGGCGCAGGCCGGGGGCGAGCTGGGCTCCCGGGACGCGGCGGACCAGGCCGTCCCGGGACTGCGGGGTGGCCGGGACGCCGGCCGGCGGGGTCGCTTGGTGGTGGGACGCGGGCATCGCCGAGTCCCCGGGGACGCGCACCGGCAGTGACGCGCCGTCGCCCGGGGCGGGCACGGGCGCCGTCACGACGGTCGGCGGCGCGGAGGGCGGGTCGGACTCCATCGCGCTGACTTCGGCAGCCTTGGCGAAGGCGCTCTGGAACCCGTCCATGGCGGCGCGGGTCGCGTCCGGGTCGTGGCGCGGCCGGTCGCCGGGCACGGGCGCCGTGGTCGCGCCCGGGGCGGGCAGCTGGGCGCCGCGGACCCGGCGGCGCAGGCCGCCGCGGGTCTCGGCGTCCGGTTCGGCCGGGGGCGGCTCGGCGGGTTCGGTGTCCGGCCACACCGGTTCGAGCTGGTTGAACCAGCGGAAGCCGTTGGCGTGCGGTACGCCGAGCAGTGCCGGGATCGCCGGCGCCGGCAGCGGTTCGACCGGCCGCGAACTGTCCGAAGTGGACACAGCGACGGCCTCCGCGGGCCGCGCGTGGACGGGGGTGGCCGGCTGCGCCGGGATCGACGGCGTCTCCTTCGGCGGCCGCAGCCCGGACCGGTGGCTGAACAGCGACGGCGGTATCGTCAGCCGCGCGGTCACGCCGCCGGTGGTCGGGGTCGCGAGCAGTTCGACGCCCAGGTCGTGGCGCCGCGCCAGGCGGCCGACGACGAACAGGCCGAGCACGCTGGTCGGGGCCAGCTCGAGGCGTTCGCGCTCGACGAGCCGCTGGTTCTCCTCGGCCAGCTTCTCGGCGGTCATGCCGATGCCGTGGTCGACGATGTTCACCAGGCAGGAGCCGTCGGCGAGGAGCATCGTGTCGACCTCGACCATCGACCCCGGCGGCGAGAACGACGTCGCGTTCTCCAGCAGCTCGGCGAACACGAGCACCAGGTCGGCGCCGAGGGCCGAGGACAGCAGGATCTCGGCGACGACCCCGAGCTTGACGCGCTGGTAGTCCTCGATCTCGGCGAGTGCGGAGCGCAGGGCCGTGGACAGCTCGATCGGGCCGGCGATCCGGGCTTCGTCGCGGGTGCCGGACACCACGAGCAGGTTGTCGGCGTTGCGGCGCAGGCGGGTGGAGAGGTGGTCGAGCCGGTAGAGGCTGGCCAGCAGCCGGGTGTCCTGCTCGTTGCGCTCGACCTCGTCGATCAGCGCGAGCTGGCGGCCGACGAGGTTCTGCGTGCGCTTGGCGACGTTCGCGAACATCAGGCTGGTGTTGCGCCGGGTGAGCGCCTGCCGCTCGACCAGCTCGGCCGCGGTGGTCTGGACCCGGTTGAACGCGGCGGCCAGCTTGCCGAGCTCGTCGCTCGAGACGACGTCGATGGTGGCCAGCCGCGGGACCTGCTCCTCGGCCTCCTCGGTGTCGGTCACGCGGACGAGCTCGGTGCCGGCGAGGTCGGCGACCGACGTCGCCGCGGAGGTCAGCCGCCGCAGCGGCCGGGCGATCGAGCGGGAGACCGCGACGGCGAGGAAGGCGACCAGCAGGAACAGCAGCCCGGCCCCGAGGCCGACCGTCCAGGCCAGCCTGGTGCCGGCGTCGGCTCGCCCGGTCGCCGCGTCGGCGATTTCGCTGGTGACCTTCTCCTGCACCAGTTTCCGCTGGCCCGCCTGGCTTTCCGACGCGGTGAGGACGTCGGTGACGTACCGCGTGGTGGCCGCCGGGTCCCGCGGGTTGTCGATCTGGGCGGCGAGGTCGTCGATCCGGTGGCCGGCTTCGCTTTGCTCGACGTTGACGACGAGCGCGGACTGCTCGCGGTCCTCCTCGTCGTCGGCCTGCTGGACGAACCGCTCGGTGAAGATCGGCGCCTGCTGGGTCGCGTCGTCCAGGATGGACCGGCCGGCCTCGGGCGACACCGCCGTCACGATCAACGCCATGCCGCGCAACGAGTTCTCCTCGTTCGCGCGCAGCAGCGCCTCCAGCGCGGTCAGCTCCCTGGTGCCCTCGGCGTCGCTGGTGAGCTGCGGGACCAGCCGCAGCGAGTCGATCACCGCACCGATCACCGCGTGGTAGGTGCGGGCGACGCTGTCGAGCGCGACGCCGCGCAGCTGCGCGTTGCTCCGCAGCTCGTTCAGTGAGCCGATCCGGGTCAGGGCCGCGGAAAGCTCGTCCGGCGCGTCGGACCCCAGCGATCCGCGGACGTTCTCGACCGCCGCGTCGACCGTCTTCTGCTGCTGGAGCATCTGGTCGGGCGGCATCGACGGCGTCGCGACGAAGGCGCCGGTGAGCAGCCGCTCCCGCTGCAGCTGCCAGACCAGGCCGCCGAGCTGCTGGGTGTGCCGCGCCACCGTGGCCGACTGACCGGCGGCCACGGCGCTGCTCGCCTGGGTCAGCACGAACGGCACCGACACCAGCACCACCGCGACCAGCGGAGGCAGGAGCAGCAGGTTCAGCTTGCCGCGAATGCCGAGCCGGGCGAGGATCCCCCCGCCGCCGGCCCGTTCCGCGGTCGCCCCGCCGTGCCTCATCCCGCCACCTTCCCGTCTTCCGTTCTCACTCGACCGCGGCCACCCGGCTGACGTGCCCGCGGTGCTGCTCCCGGACGAGGTCCTCGATCCGGGCGCGCAGCGCGAGGAACCGCGGTTCCCGCTTGACCGCCAGGTCCCGCTCGGCGGGCAGCGTCACCTCGACGTCGGCGGCGATCCGGCCGGGGTCGGACGCGAGCACCACGACCCGGCCGCCCAGGAACACCGCTTCCTCGACGTCGTGGGTGACCATCAGCACCGTGGTGCCGGTGTCGGCCCACACCTGGCGGATGAGCACCTGCATGTCCTCTTTGGTCTGGACGTCCAAGGCGCCGAAGGGTTCGTCCAGCAGCAGCACGTCCGGCTCGCACGCCAGCGCCCGCGCGATCGCGACGCGCTGCTTCTGGCCGCCCGAAAGCTGTTTCGGCAGCGACTTGCGCACGGCGTCGAGCCCGGTCTCGGCGAGGTACCAGTCCACGCGCTTGGCGCGCTCGGCCGCGTCGACCGGCAGCAGCTCCAGTCCGAACGCGACGTTCTTCTCGACGCTGCGCCACGGGTAGAGCGCACCGGCCTGGAAGACGAGCCCGCGGTCCGGGCCGGGGCCGGTCACCGGGACGCCGTCGAGCACGATCTCGCCCTCGGTCGGCTTGGCGAGCCCGGCCACCAGCGAAAGCAGCGTCGACTTGCCCGAGCCGCTCGCACCGACGACGCAGACGAATTCGCCGCGCAGCACTTCGAGGTCGACGCCGTCGAGCGCGCGCGTGACCTTGCCGCGCACGGTGTAGTCCTTGGCGACGTTCCGCAGCTCCAGCGTCATGCCGCCCACTTCCCGACCCGCGTGCGCAGCAGGCGCAGCAGGACGTCGATGACCAGCCCGGCGATCCCGATGACCACGAGCACGGCGAAGATCTTGTCGGTCTGCAGGAACCGCTGCGCCCGGACGATCCGGTAGCCGAGGCCGGCCGAGGAGTTGATCAGCTCGGCGACGACCACGAAGTTCCACGCCGCGGCGGCGTTGACGCGGATCGCGTCGATCATGCCCGGCAGCGAGTGCGGCACGACGACCTTGCGCAGCACTTCGCCCCGGCGCGCGCCGAGGGTGTAGGAGACGTCGATGAGCGCGCCGGGCACGCCGCGGACGACGTCGGCGGTCATCAGGGTGTTGAAGAAGACCGTCCCGATGAAGAGGATGGCGATCTTCGACGGCTCGCCGAGGCCGAGCCAGATGATCAGCAGCGGGATGAACGCGCTCGCCGGCAGGTAGCGCAGCAGCCCGATCAGCGGTTCGAAGAACGCCTGCCCGGCGGTGAACGTGCCCATCAGGATGCCGAGCGGCACCGAGACGAGCACCGCCAGGCCGAAGCCCTCGAGCACCCGCTGGGTGGTCGCCCAGAGGTCGTCGAAGAGCTCGCCGGTGCTCGCCATGTCGACGCCGGCCCGGACCACCGCGGCCGGTGACGGCAGGAAGGTCGAGTCGACGGCCCCGCTGACGCTCAGCACGATCCAGGCGAGGAACGGGATCGCGAAGGACAGCACGGCCAGCGTCCAGCGCGCGCCCGCGGAAATGGGCGTGCGCAGGGAAAAGAGCGGTGAAGCGGCCTTGGGCGCGGCCCGGCGCGGCAGCGGGGTCCAGGCCGGGCGGCCCCGGCCGGACTCCTGCTCCTCGGCGAGCCGCTGCTCGGCCTCCAGGGCCTCGGCGGCCCGTTCGTCGGCCGTGCCCGCCGGGGTGGTGCGCTGGGTCGGACCGGTCACTGCGGCGCGGCCTTCACGAACTGGTCGTCGAACAGCCCGTCCAGCGACGGCCGCTGCTGCGCCAGCCCGGTGCTGACGATGAAGTCGACGATCTTGTTCGCCTGGAAGTCGAGGTGCTGCGCCGTGACACCGGGCGTGAACGCGTCGATGTTCTGCTGGCGCGTGAAGATCGTGGTGCCGGCGTCGTAGGTCTTGTAGTCGGCGTCGGAGACCCCGCCGCGCTTGGCCATGATGCCGACGGCCGCGTCCTTGTTGTTCTTGATCCAGGTCAGCGTCTCGAACCAGGTGTTGACCAGCGCCTGGACGTCCTTCGGGTGCTCCTTGACCAGCTTCTGGGACGTGACGAGGTGGTCCGGGATGGCGCCGGGGAACTCCGCCGACGTCGAGATCGCGCGGCTGCCCTTGCGCTCGAGCGCCTTCGAGGTGAACGGCGCGAACGCGCCCACCGCGTCGACCTGGCCGGCGACGAACGCGGCCGCGGCGGCGTCGGTCGGCAGGTTGACCAGCTCGATGTCCTTTTCGGTCAGCTTCGCCTCCTGCAGCGCGAGCAGCAGCAGGTAGTGGTCGACCGTGCCCTGCTCGACCGCGACCTTCTTGCCCTTCAGGTCGGCGACGGCGTTGATGCCCTCCCTGGCGATGATCTTGTCGTTGCCGGTGGAGTTGTCGTTCACCAGCACGATCGACAGCTTGGCGCCGCCGGAGGCCGAGGAGAGCGTGTCGTTGAGGGTCTGGCTGTTCGCGTCGATGGCCCCGCTCGACAGCGCGTTGATGCTGTCGGTGTAGTTGTCGAAGTACTTCAGGTCGACGTTCACGCCGTTCTTCGCGAAGAGGCCCTGTTCCTGCGCCACCTGCCAGGGGAACCAGCCCGGCCACGCGCTGAACCCGAGGGTGATCTTGCCGCCCGTGCCGGAGGCGTCGCTGTCGCTGCACCCGGAAAGGGCGGTGACGCCGGCGAGGGTCAGCAAAGTCAGGAGCACCGTCAGCAGACGGGGGCGGGAACGGGAAATCACAACGAACTCCAGGTTGCGGGGGAAGTGGAGTGGTGCCGTACCAATGGGGGAATTGCGGTGCTCGGAACTACGACCAGTGACGACGAGGAGGAGGGTCGGACAGAGCGGCGCCACCGCGCACGGTCATCGCTGCTCTCTTCCAGCCGCACCTGATCGGGTCATGGCGAGAGAACAGGACCGGGAGCACCCCGACAACCCAGCACTCAGCGCGCTGGGTCAGCCACCCCTTGTCCCTCTCCCGGCGGAGAGCCTAGCGAGTAGCACAAGATCCCCACAACGTCTCCGCAGTGCATCCGAACGAGTGACCATCGACCGTGTTAACCAGCAACATCGACGATATCGAAGATCAAGTACCGGAGTGTTTCTGTCGGCCGCCCGGTCAAGATCACCGGTCGCACGGAAGGTTGTCCCGTGCAGCTGCACGACCGATCGCTCCTAGTCGTTACCGCGACCGCGACGAACCCCTTGATCATCGCCCGCGGCGATCCCCGTGGTCCGAACAATCGTTCGGAAAATGCCACTCACCGGCACCGTGCTCGAACGTGTGTTCGTACTCATCAGGTACCGCACCGGCCCCGGATTAGCCGAATGATTCCACAACTGTTAACACGCCCGAAACAATTCGAATTTCGGTCAAGCGACCGATTTTGTCAGGTCGTAAACCGTCGTCCCGCCGACGGTGACCGGCACGAAGTTCTGCTCGACCCACGACTCGATCTCACCCGACGTCCCACGGCCGCCGCCGAAGCCGCCGCGCCCGCCGGCGACGTAGTAGTGGATGTCGCCGTCGGCGACGTACTGCTGGAACCGAGCCAGTGTCGGCGCCGGATCACTGCCGCTGAAGCCGCCGATCGCGAGCACCGGACGGCCGCTCGCGAGCGCCAGCCCGGCCGACTGCATGGCGCCGCTCTGCGCCGCGGCCCATTTCGTCGTCGTGGCCTTCAGCAGGTCGATCACCGCGGCGTCGGCCTGCTGCCCGCCGAAGCCGCCGAACCCGCCGAACCCGCGTCCACTCGCGACGGACGGGCCGGACGACGGCGTCCCGCCGGAGTGCGCGGTCGCCGCCGTGGCCAGGGTGAAGGACGCCGTCCCGAGCAGCGCGGCGCACAGGCCCACCGCCGCCACGGCCGGACCGGCCCGCCGGACGCGGTCGGCGCCGAAGAGCAGCGCCAGGACGGCGGCCGCGCCGAGCACGAGCAGCGTGTAGCGGAGCCACGGCTGCCAGTCCGGCGTCCGCACGAGCAGCAGGAACCCCCAGACCGCGGTGACGGCGAGCATGACGGCCAGCACCGCGCGGGCCGCGAAGTTCGCCCGGCCGCGCCAGAGTTCGCGCGCGGAGATGCCCAGCGTGCCCGCGATGCCCGGGGCCAGCGCGACCGTGTAGTAGGGGTGGATGATGCCGCTCATGTAGCTGAAGACCAGCGCGGTGACGACCAGCCAGCCACCCCACAGCAGCAGCGCGGCGCGGGTGGAGTCGGTGCGGGGCGCGCGGCGCGTGAACCACAGGCCGGCGACCAGGCCGATGACCGCGGCGGGCAGCAGCCACGACGCCTCGCCGCCGAACTCGCCGCTGAACAACCGCGTCAGGCCGGTTTCGCCACCGAAGCCGCGGCCGCCGCCGCCGGCCGGGAACGTGCCCCCGCCGCCGCGGCCGCCGCCGAAGATCCGGCCGAGGCCGTTGTAGCCGAAAGCCAGTTCCAGCACGGTGTTGTCGGTCGAACCGCTGATGTACGGCCGATCGGCGACCGGCCACAGCGCGACGGCCGCGATCCACCACCCCGCCGAGACGACCACGGCCCCGGCCGCGGCGAAGAGCTGCCCGATCCGGCGCCCGAGCGACGTCGGTGCCGCGACGGCGTATGCCAGCACGAACGCGGGCAGGACGAGGAACGCCTGCAGCATCTTGTCGAGGAAGCCGAAGCCGATCGCGACCCCGCCGAGCACCAGCCACTTGGTGCTCCCGCGCTCGAGGGCGCGCACGACGCAGTAGGCGCCGGCGACGAGCAGCAACACGAGGAAGGCGTCGGGGTTGTCGTAGCGGAACATGAGCGCGGCGACCGGCGTCAGCGCGAGCCCGGCCCCGGCGAGCAGGCCGGCCCCCGGCCCCGAAAGCCGGCGCACGGCGAGGTAGAGCAGCCCGACCGACGCGACGCCGGCGAGCGCGTTCGGCACGAGCAGGCTCCAGCTGGAGAAGCCGAAGATCCGCCCGGACAACCCCATGACCCACAGCGAGAACGGCGGTTTGTCGACCGTGACGACGTTGCCCGGGTCGAGCGAACCGAAGAACAGCGCCTTCCAGCTCCACGTGCCGGCTTGGGCGGCCATGGCGTAGAAGTCGTTGGCCCAGCCCGTCTTCGCCAGGTCCCACAGGTAGAGCAGGCCGGTCCCGAGCAGCAAGGCGGCCACGGAAGGCGTGACCCACCGCGGTTTCCGGACGGCTTCGGGAGCGGGCTGGGCGTGTGCGGGCGCCGACAGCGTGGTCGTCATGGCGTTCACGGTGTCGGCGGCGCATGTGGTGAACTTGTGCCGAAGCTGTGCGCCGGCTGTGCATCGGCTCCGATCGGGTGGTCCAAAGCACTTCCCGGGACGACGCTGGTCAGCGTCGAACGGGACCCCGGGCGGCACGCGGCCGCGGCGGAGCTGCTCGCCGGGGTCCCGAACGTGCGGGTGCTGCTCGGCGACTGGACCGACCTGGCCGCGGCGGCGCCGGGCGACTGGCTGCGGCCGCAGGGCACCCTGGTCGTGGACGACTTCACGCCGATGTCGTCGTGGCCGCCGACGTTCGAGGGCGAGCCCGACGCGGCACGGCTGCACTGGCTCCGGCACCCGGACCTGCTGGCGACCGAACTGCGGCTGGCGCCCGGCCTCGCGACCGTCGTCGCCCGGTACACCGCGAGCCGCTAGGCGGGTGCCGGGGCCGCCGGGAACGTGATCTCGAACTCCGTGCGCCCCGGCCGGCTCTGCACCCCGACGCGGCCGCCGTGCGCCCCCGCCACCGCCGCCACGATCGCCAGCCCGAGGCCCGTGCTCCCCGCCGCCCGTGACCGCGAGTTGTCGCCGCGGGCGAAGCGTTCGAAGACGTCCGGGAGGACGTCCGGCGGGATGCCAGGGCCGTCGTCGGCCACGCGCAGCCGCACCACTCCGTCCGATGTGGACAGTGCGGTCGTCACCGTGGTGCCCGCCGGGGTGTGTGTGCGCGCGTTGGCCAGCACGTTGATCACCACCTGGTGCAGCTGGCCCGCGTCGCCGAGGACGCCGATCGGCTGGCCGGGGACGTCCATCAGCCACTTGTGGTCCGGGCCCGCGACGTGTGCGTCCGCGACCGCGTCGGCCACCAGCCGGCACAGGTCCACCCACTCGTGCACCACCGGGCGCCCGGAGTCCAGGCGCGCGAGCAGCAGCAGGTCCTCCACCAGCGTCGTCATCCGGCGCGACTCGGACTCGACGCGGCCCATCGCGAACGCGACGTCCGGCGGCACCTGCTCGCCGCCGCGCCGGGTCAGCTCCGCGTACCCGCGGATCGCCGCCAGCGGCGTGCGCAGCTCGTGGCTCGCGTCCGCGACGAACTGGCGGACGCGGTTCTCGCTCGCGTGCCTCGCGGACAGCGCGTTCGCGACGTGCTGCAGCATCCGGTTCAGCGCCGAGCCGACCTTGCCCACCTCGGTGTTCGGGTCGGTGTCGGCCTCGGGGACGCGTTCGGACAGCGCCACCTCGCCGCGGTCCAGCGGCAGCTCCGAGACGCGCGTCGCGGTCGCGGCCAGCCGGTCGAGCGGCTGCATCGTGCGCCGGATCGTCGCCGCGCCGACCGCGCCCGCCACCACGATCCCGGCGAGCGCGACGCCGCCGAGGATGAACCCGAGCTGCCAGAGCGTTTCGTTGACGTCCTTAAGCGGCAGGCCGATGACCGTCTTGTCGCCGTTGGGCGACCTCGTGGAGACGACTCGGTAATCCCCGAGGGTGCCGCCGAGTTCGACGCTGTGCGGCTTCCCGTCCGAGGGCACCGCGAGCAGGGTCAGCACCTGCTCCGTCGGAACGCTCTTGAACGGCGGCTTGCGCTTCGACGGTGCGCCCACGCTGGAATCGAGCACCCCCGCGGTCGCGGTCGAGCCGGACTGGACGACGGCGAGCGTGCCGTCCCCCTGCCCGAGCACGCGCAGCGCGTCCGGCGGCGGTGGCGTCTCGCCGTACGTCCACGGCGGTGGCCGTTCCCCGCCGTGCGCGGCGCGGTCGCTCGCCGCGGCCAGCCGCTTGTCCTGCTGGCCGACGAGGAACTCGCTCAACGCGAACTCCGTGACCACGCCGACGACCAGGCACACCAGCGCGAGCAGCGCGGCGAGCTGGACGATCAGCCGCCGCCGCAGCGACCACGGCCGTCGCGCGCGCCGCGGTTCAGCCTGCGGGCTTGAGGACATACCCGGCGCCCCGCATGGTGTGGATCATCGGCTCGCGGTCGGCGTCGATCTTCTTGCGCAGGTAGGAGATGTAGAGCTCGACGATGTTGGCCTGGCCGCCGAAGTCGTAGCTCCAGACGCGGTCCAGGATCTGGGCCTTCGACAGCACGCGCTTGGGGTTGCGCATGAGGTAGCGCAGCAGCTCGAACTCGGTCGCGGTCAGCGGCACGAGGTCGCCGCCGCGGTGCACTTCGCGGCTGTCCTCGTCGAGGGTGAGGTCGCCGACGACCAGCGTCGACCCGCTCGCGCCGGTCACCCCGCCGGCCCGGCGCAGCAGCGCACGCAGGCGCAACGCCACCTCTTCGAGGCTGAACGGCTTGGTGACGTAGTCGTCGCCGCCCGCGGTGAGCCCGGCGATGCGGTCCTCGACCGCGTCCTTCGCCGTCAGGAAGAGGACCGGCAGGTGCGGCGCCTCGGAGCGCATCCGCCGCAGCACCTCCAGGCCGCTGAAGTCGGGGAGCATGACGTCGAGGACGACGGCGTCCGGCCGGAAGTCGCGCGCGATCCGGACGGCCTCCGTGCCGTCACCCGCGCTGCGCACCTCCCAGCCCTCCATGCGCAGGGCCATCGACACGAGCTCGGCCAGCGTCGCCTCGTCGTCGACGACGAGGACCCGCACCGGGCTCCCGTCGGCGCGGCGCAGGTCGGCCTTGCCGGGGCCGGGTGACGTGGCGTTCATAGCGGTCATAGTGCCATTTTCTCGGCGGCTCTTCAGTGCTCACTGTGACACCGCTGTGCGTTTCCTGTGAAGGCCGTTCGAGGCACAGCGCCCGCTGACGCTCCGCACAGCTCAAACACAGCCACGGCAGCGAACCTGACCGGGACCAGTGTGGGCACCACCGGAGGACACGATGACGACCGAGCCGAACACGCCGCCCGAAGGCGCCGCGACCACCCCGGCCCCGGCCAACTGGGGCGACCCGGCCCCGGCCGCGCCGAAGAAGGGCTGGTCGGGCAAGAAGACGGCGATCGCGGCCGGCATCGCCGTGGTGATCGCGGCCGGCGGCGGAGCGGCGATCTGGGCGGGCACGAGCAGCGCGGACAACTCGGCCCAGGGCGGCCCGGGCGGGTTCGGCGGCCCGGGCGGCGGCCAGTTCCCGGGTCGCGGCCAGTTCCCGGGCGGCGCGATGGGCGGCGGGATGGCGGCGCTGCGCGACGCGCTGCACGGCGACTTCGTGGTGTCGAACGGCAGCGGCGGCTACACGACCGAGCGCCTGCAGACGGGCGACGTGACGGAGCTGAGCGCGACGTCGGTGACGCTGACGAGCAAGGACGGCTACAAGCAGACGTACACGCTCGACGACGCCACCCAGAAGACCGGCGACGTGAAGCAGGGCGACACGAACGTGACGGTGGTGGCGAAGGTCGAGGGGACGGCGGCAACGGCGACGTCGCTGGGCAAGGGCTTCGAGCCGGGCCAGCGCCAGCCGGGCCAGCGCCGCAACGGCGACTACTCGGCCCGCCCGACGAACTGACCCGCGCTTCTCGACACAACGCGCACAACCTTGCACAACCCGCGCGCGTAGGGGAGCCCCCGGTTTCAACGTTACCGGGCGGCACCGACAGTTTCCGGCCCCGAAGTGGCGTCCGGTGCGGTCCGGCGCCGGACGCCCATTCATCTGACCAGGGAACGCCCCGGTGCCGCATCCGGGCGTTCCCACCCATCCCGGCCGCCGGTTAGGGCACAGTTGCTGGTGTGCCCGACATCAGCGGATCCCTGCGACGGCAGTCGCTGCTGGTCGCGCTGGTCTGCGTCGTCTGCGACGGTGTCCTCTTCGCCCTCCGCGGCCCGCTCGACCAGGCCGGCTGGCGAGCCTGGGCCGTCCTGCTCGGCGGGATCGCCGTCAACGCCGCCCTCGCCGGGCCCGCCCGGTACTCGGGCTGGGTCGCCCTCGCGCACGCCGTGCTCTTCGCCGGCGGGCCGCTGCTGCTGGGCCACCTGCCCGGCGCCGAGATCGGCAACAACGCCGGCATCCTCATCGCGGGCTACCGGGCCGGCGCGTGGCTGCGCCCGAAGCCGTCGACGCTCGCCCTGCTCGCCCTGCTCACCGGCGTGACCATCGGCTGCCTCGAGATCGGCAAGGGCACCTCGGACTGGCGGCTGCTCGCGATCAACGTCGGCGTCGACGCGCTGCTGCCGTGGCTGGTCGGCCGGTACACCACGGCCCGCCGCGCCTACATCGCCGACCTCGAACGCGAAGCCGACGAACGCCGCCAGCACGAAGAAGAAGCCGTCAAACGAGCCGTCCTCGAGGAGCGCACGACCATCGCGCGCGACCTCCACGACGTCATCTCCCACCACGTCAGCGCCATCGGCGTGCACGCCGGCGCGGCCCGGCTCGGCCTGCCCGACGGCGACGGCCCGGTGCGCAAGTCCCTCGGCGCGGTCGAGTCCGCGAGCCGCTCGGCGATGGCCGACCTGCGCCGCCTCCTCGATCTCCTGCACGCCCAGCCCAACGCCGAGCAGCCCGGCCTCGACAACCTCGACGAGCTGGTCGAGACCGTCCGCGCGGCCGGCCTGCCGACCCGGCTGACCCTGCGCGGCGAACCCCGCGAGCTCCCCGGCTCGCTCGACGTCGCCCTGTACCGGATCGCCCAGGAAGCCCTGACCAACGCGCTGCGCCACGGCGAAGGCCCGGTCGAGGTCGAGCTGAACCACGGCCGGACCGAGGTCGTGCTCACGGTGACCAACGGCCTGCGCGCCGGCCGCACCCCGCAGCGGGAGCACGCCCACCGCGGCCTGGCCGGCATCCGCCAGCGCGTCACCCTGTTCGGCGGCCAGGTCTCCTACGGCGAGACCGGCGAACACTGGCAGCTGCGCACGACCTTCCCGGTGGAGAGCACATGATCCGCGTCCTGCTGGCCGACGACCACGCGATGTTCCGCTCCGGGATGCGCGCGCTCCTCGACACCCAGCCCGACTTCACCTGCGTCGGCGAAGCCTCCGACGGCCGCGAAGCCGTCGCCGAGACCGCACGCCTGCGCCCGGACGTCGCGGTCCTCGACGTCCGGATGCCCCGCCTCGACGGCCTGGCCGCGACCGAAGCGATCCTCGCCACGCCGGGCAACGACACCCGCGTCCTCGTGCTCACGACCTATGACGCCGACGAGTACGTCTACCGCGCGCTGCGCGCCGGGGCGAGCGGATTCCTGCTGAAGAGCCTGGCGCCGGAGGAGCTGGTTGCGGCGATGCGGGTGGCCGCGCGCGGGGACGCGCTGATCGACCCGTCGGTGACGCGGCGGCTGGTCGCGAAGTTCACGTCGGTGCTCGAGCCCGCGGCCGCCGAGCCTCCCGAGCTGGCCCGGCTGACCTCCCGCGAACGCGAGGTCCTGCTGCTGATCGCCAACGCCTGCAGCAACGCGGAGATCGCGCGGCAGCTGCACGTCGGCGAGGAGACGGTCAAGACGCACGTCTCGCGCGTGCTGAGCAAGCTCGGGCTCCCCGACCGCGTGCACGCCGTCGTCTACGCCTACCGCCACAAGCTCGTGCCGGACACCCGTCCCGCCTAAGCTGGGCCGATGAGGCGGTGGATCACCCTCGCGGTCGGGGTCGTGCTCGTGCTGGTCGGCGCCGTCTGGGTGCTGCAGGGCATCGGGGTGATCACCGGCAGCTTCATGACCGGCCAGAAGCTGTGGTTCCTGATCGGGCTGGCCGCGTTCCTGGTGGGCGTGGTGCTGGTCGCGGCGAACCTGACGCGGCGCAAACCTACTTCGTGAAGATCTCGAAGATCGGGTAGCCGGGCGCGATCTCGCGCAGCTTCTCGTCCGAGGCCTTGGCGTCGACGCCGTCGAAGAACACGCCGACCTCGAACTTCCAGCGCTTGAGGTACGCGCGGAGGATGCCCGGCTTCTCGTCGTCGGCCAGCTCGCGGAAGGTGAACTCCTCGACGCGCTTCCCGACCCGGAGCGTGCCCTGGCCGGCGGCCCGCAGGTTGCGCACCCACTGCGTCTCGCCGCGCGGGGCGACGAGGTAGCGGACGCCGTCGACGGTCAGCAGGTTGACCGGCACCGACCGCGGCTCGCCGCTCTTGCGCCCGACGACGGTCAGCACCCGGCTGCCCCAGACGCTCACCCCCATCCTGGTCAGCTTCGCGACGACCTCGTTGAACGCGTTGGTGGCCTTCTTCGGCTCGATGTAGCGGGCGGCGGTCATGGTGTCCTCCGGGAAGTTTGGGAGAGCAGTGCTCTCGGTTAAGAGCAGTGAACACCCACGAGAGCACCGCTGTCAAGAGCAGTGCTCTCGGTTTTGTGCGGCGCTCTCGTCGTGGCACACTGATCCGCATGACCGCGACCCGCACCGCGCGCGAACGAGCTCGCGCCGAACTCACCCAGGAGATCAAGGACGAGGCCCGCCGCCAGCTGGCCGAGGTGGGCGCGCACGGGCTGTCGCTGCGCGCGGTGGCGCGGGAGCTGGGCATGGTGTCGTCCGCGCTCTACCGGTACTTCCCGAGCCGCGACCGGCTGCTGACCGACCTGATCGTCGACGCCTACAACGCGATCGGCGAAGCGGCGGAGAACGCGGACCCGGGCAAGGGCGAGCCGCGGGAGCGCTGGCTGGCCATCTGGCAGGGAACGCGTGACTGGGCCCGGGAGCACCCCCACGAGTACGCGCTGATCTACGGCTCGCCGATCCCCGGGTACGCGGCGCCGCAGGACACCGTCGTGCCGGCCGCCCGGGTCGCGCTCGCCCTCGTCAAGGTGCTCACGCACACCGAGCTGCGGGACATCGACGGCGAAGTCGCCCCCGAGCTGCGCGCCCAGGCCGAGGCGCTGACGAAGGTGCTCGGGATCGTCGCCGGCCCCGAAACCGTGGCCCGGCTGCTGATGGCGTGGACCCAGCTGTTCGGCGCGATCAGCTTCGACCTGTTCGGCCAGTACGTCGGCAGCGTCGACCCGGCCGACGCCTTCTTCGCCCACTCGGCGAGGCGGATGGCGGAGTTCGTCGGCCTCTAGGCTGGGGGCCGGAGTCCAACGGCGGAAGGCGGCACGACGTGACGGGGTGGGCCGGGAAGGTCGGCAGGATCCGGGTGATCGGCACCGGGGTGATGGGCCGCGGGATCGTCCAGCTGGCCGCGACCGCGGGGGTGACCGTCGAGCTGGCCGACGTCCGCCGCGAGGCCGTCACCGAGGCGATCGAGCACGTCGGCGCGATGGTGGGCAAGCTGGCCGCCAAGGGCAAGCTCGACGATCCGGCCGCCGTGCGCGCGCGGCTCGTCCCGGTGGACGCGCCCGACGCGCCCGCGGGCGGCGTCGACCTCGTCGTCGAAGCCGTGCGGGAGGACCTGGCGACGAAGCGGGCGCTGTTCGCCGACCTCGAGCGCGCCTGTCCACAAGAGACGATCTTCGCGACGAACACCAGCTCGCTGTCGGTCACCGAGATCGCCGCCGAGCTGGCCGACCCCGGACGGCTGATCGGCCTGCACTTCTTCAACCCGGTGCCGCTGATGCGCCTGGTCGAGGTGGTCCCGGGCGCGCGCACGCACGACTGGCTGCCCGGCGAGGCACTCGAGCTGGTGCGCGGCTGGGGCCACGAGCCGGTGCTGGCCAAGGACGCGCCGGGTTTCCTCGTCAACCACGCCGGCCGCGGCCTGAACACCGAGGCGCTGCAGATCTTCGCCGAGGCGCTGGCCGAGCCGGCCGACGTCGACCGCGTCGCCCGGGACGTGCTCGGCCTGAAGCTCGGGCCGTTCGAGCTGCTCGACCTGACCGGGCTCGACGTTTCCCACGCCGTGCTGGAGAGCATCTGGAGCGGCTTCCACGGCGACCCGCGGTTGCGGCCGTCGTGGCTGACCCGGCCGCGGGTCGCCGCCGGGCTGTTCGGCCGCAAGAACGGCGAAGGCTTCTACCGCTACACCGACGGGAAGCAGCAGGTCGCCGACGAGCCGGCGGCGCCGCCGAAGCCGACGAGCCCGGTGTTCACGGCGGACGAGCACCTCGCCCGCGTGCTGTCCGCGGCCGGTGTGCAGGTGGTGTCGGACGCGTACCCGGACGCGGTCCTGCTCGTGCCCCTGTACGGCGAGTCCACAGTGGACGCGGGCACCCGCGCGGGGCTGCCGCTGGACCGCGTCGCCGGCGTCGATCCCCTCGGCGGCTACGAACGGCGCCTGACGATGTCCGTCCACCCGGGACTCGACCCGGCGGCGGGCCGCGCGGCGTGGGGCGCGCTGGCGGCGACGGGCCGCCCGGTGACGGTGGTCCGCGACGGACCGGCCCCGATCGCCCAGCGCCTCCTGGCCTCGATCGTCAACACGGCGTGCTTCATCGCGGGCCAGCACCTCGCGACGCCGTCGGACATCGACACGGCCGTCCGGCTCGGCCTCGGTTACCCGCGAGGCCCGCTGGCGTGGGGCGACCTGGTGGGCGGCGACGTCGTGCTGCGCATTCTGCGCGGCCTGGCCGCGACCACCGGGGACCCGCGGTACCGGCCGAGCCCGTGGCTCACCGAGCGGGTCGCGCTCGGGCTGCCGCTGACGTCGGCCGGCACGACCCCCGCCGACCTGCGGGCCTGAACCGAAAAGGCGGGCCGCCTCCGGAGTCCCGGAGACGGCCCGCTTTTCGTTCAGCGCTGACGGAAGTCCGTCACCACGGACGGTCCACTGCTCCCGTCTGCGGCGTGTACGTGATGTAGCCGCCCTGGAAGTCGCTGCGGTACACCCCGTTCGTGACGTACTCGTCGGTCGTCGGGTAGCGCAGGTACGACCGCTCCCAGCCCAGCGCCGCCCAGCGCTTGCGGATCTCGCCCTTGATCACGTGCGCCCCGGTGGCGTTCGTGAAGTAGATCGAGTGACCGAGGCTGAAGTGGTTGAACCGGCCGACGCCGTCCGGCGTGCCGTCCTCGTCGTTCGTCGGGTAGCCGAGGCCCTTCTCGTACCCGTACGCCGCCCACTTCTTCCGGATCTCGCCGTAGATCGCGTGCGCGCCCGTGGAAGGCGTGTAGTAGATCGAACCGACGTTGCTGCCCTTGATGAAGTGGTTGAAGCGGCCGACGCCGTCCGGCGTCCCGTCTTCGTCGTTCGTCGGGTAGCCCAGCAGCGCGCCGTAACCGAGCGCCGCCCACTTCTTCCGGATCTCACCGTAGATCGCGTGCGCACCCGTCGCGGCGGTGTAGTAGATCGAACCCACGTTGCCGCCGTTGACGAAGTCGTTGAACTGCGCACCGTCCGAAGTGGACGCGGTGTCGGTCGTCGGCGGGCCGAGCTTGGTGAGCCCGCCCATGGCGACGTACTTGTCCAGCACCGGACCGGTGACGTACTTGGCCCCGGTGCCCGCGCTCCAGTACAGGCGGCCGTTGGCGTAGGCCCGGTAGTGGACCGTGCCGTCGGTGACCTCGGCCGCCGTCGGCGCCCCGAGCTTCGCCTGCAGCGCCGGGTCGGCGTTGTAGCGCTGGTCGATCGGGGTGTCGTAGTTCGCGGTCAGCGTCAGGTCGCTCGTGCCGACGGTGATGACCCACTTGGTGTCGGTCGGCCCGCCCTGCCAGCCGGTGAACTTCGAGACGCCGTCGATGGCCAGCGGCGTGGCCTCGACGTCGAAGGTCGCGCCTTCGGCGACCATCGCGGTGGTGACGCCACCCTCGACCGGGATGCTCAGCGCCGCGGGCTGCGTACCGACCAGGGTGATCCGGTGCTCGCGCGGCCAGGCCGTGTACGTCGTGGACGCCGTGACCCCCGCGCTGTCGGTCACCGTCGCGGTGAACTCCATCCGGGAGTCCGGGTGCTCGGTGAACGGCGCCGAGAAGCTCGCCCCGGTGCCGCCGGCGCCGGGGTGCGTGTGGCAGGTCGCCTCGCTCGGGCAGTGCTTCACGGCCGTGGTCCACGTGATCGGCAACGCGCCGTCCTCGGCGTCGGTCGCGGTACCGCTGAGGGAAACCTGCTGGTCGACCGCGAAGGTCGCGGTGTCACCCGGCGTGGTCAGCGTGATCTGCGGGGTGTGGTTGCCCGGCGCGACCGCGATGGCGGTCGTGTCGCTGGCGGCCAGCGGGTCCCGGACCGTGAGCTTCGCGGTGAACGCCTCGGTGCCCGCCGCGTAGGCGTGGGACACCTTGGGTCCGGCGTCGGTCACGGTGGTCCCGTCCCCGAAGTCCCAGTCGTACTTCAGCGCGTCGCCGTCGTAGTCGACCGAACCGGATCCGTCGAACGACACCGTGCGGGTGTCCGGGTCGGTCACCGTCGTGGCTTTCGCCACCGGTGCGGTGTTGTTCGCCGAGTACGTCAGCCGGCGCAGGGTGCCGGACAGGATGTCGGCGTAGACGATGTCACCGTTCGGCGCCGCCGCGAACTTGACCGGGCCACCGATCTCGGTGAAGACCGGCGGGTTCTCCGGGGCCTGCGTCAGCTTGCCCTGGTCGTCGTAGCGCATGGTCCAGATCTTCTTGGTCACGTAGTCGCCGAAGAAGTAGGAACCGCGGTAGGAAGCCGGGTAGCTGGCTCCGTTGTAGACGATGCCGCCGGAGACGCTGTTGCCCTGCATGGTGCCGCTGCCGTGCTGGTACTCGTAGACCGGCGGCTGGTTCGCCACGCCGGCGCACCCCGCGAGGCCGGTGAAGCCCGGCGTCGGGTGGTTGCCCTCCCAGCACGGCCAGCCCTGGTTGGCCCCGCGCTGGACGACGTCGACCTCTTCCCACGTGTTCCAGCCGACGTCACCCACGACCGGCAGGCCGAGGTTCGGGTCGATGCTGAACCGGAAGG
>NZ_JBSGJA010000012.1:0-325786 GCF_053605345.1 Amycolatopsis sp. NPDC003865
TGGCCGGGTAGATGCCGAGCGCGGCCCAGACGTACCACGACGACTGCGCGCCGAGGTCGTCGTTGCCCGGCTCGCCGTCCGGGGTGGCGTTGAACCCCGGGGCACGTGCCCCGGGGCCACGACGGCGTCGGCCGGCGTAACGAGCACCGCGAGCCACGCGACTTCCGGGGTATCGGCCCGCTATCACGATCGTGCTACCGGTAGTAACACGGAAGAAGCGGACTGCTACCGTTTGTTTTGCTTGCGCGGAGGCATTCCCGGACGACCCGCTCGACAGATCCGATGCGGAGGGTGATCGCATGAGGGCCTCGACCGAGCGAATCGCGAATTCAAGCCCCGATCGGCGTAGGCTGAACAGCGCACAGTGTCGTTCGATCGTTCTTCCAGGCCGTTGTGAGACCGTCCCTGCAGAGGTTTTCTGCACGCGATGGGAAAGGTGCTGACGCCATGACCACCGACGCGGCCGCTCCCGAGCGGGAAGCCCCTTCCCCGGATCGCCCCGGGGAATCGATCATCGACCAGTCGCCCCGCCGCAAGGTCGGCAATTCGGTCTACGTGTCGGTGCCCGGCCCGGTTCCGAAGATCAAGGCCAGGACGCCCCGGAAATAGGCGTCACCCGAGGTTGATCGCGTAGTCCGCGGCCCGCTGGAGGCCGACCAGCAGCTGGTTGGTGCGTTCCGAATCCAGTTTGCTGATCAGCGAGAGGTCCCCCGGCGCGACGTCGTCCCCGTTCGGGTTGATGACGAACGTCGAATTGAGCGTGATCGCCCCGACCGTCAGGACGTCGGCCGGGTCCCCGCCGATGACGCGCTCGCTCCCGGTCCCCGACATCAGGATCGGGGCGGCGAGGATGCCCCGCCAGATCTGGGCGATGGGCGACGGCGTCAGGTTCGCCGCCTGCGGAGCCCCCGTGAAGACGGCTTGGGCGGCGGCGAAGTCCGAGCCGCGGTCGACGGTCACGTGGTGGCGCAGGGACCATTCCTCGCGGTGCGTGTAGACGGACGTGCCGACCAGGTTGATGGTGTAGCGCCGTCTCCCGTTCTCCTGGCCGCGGGTCCGCAGCCACAGGAACAGGCCGAAGTTCTCGCCGGCGTTGCCCCCGAGGACGTGCTCGTCGTAGTCCTGCGCGAGCTCGCGCAGGACGTCGAGCGGCCCGCCGCGGATTTCGAGCGCGTCGTGCAACCGCGTCGTGAGCTCCTCGGCGGCGTCACCGGCGGGGATTTCCGCGTGGGGCGCGCAGCCGATCGCGGTGTAGCAGTCGTCCAGCGCCCGGGTGAGCCGGTGGCTGTAGACGAGGGAATCCGCCGCGTCCTCGTCGGGGCGGTAGCGCTCGGGCTCGACCACCGCGAGCGCGAGGTCGGCGATCGCCTGGTTCAGCTGCGAGTGCGACTTCAGGAAGATCGGTTTGAGCCCGAGCATCTTTTCGAGGTACCGCGCGGAACTGATGGCGTAGCGGGCGGCCTGCGTCGGCGACACGTCGTCCACCGCGGGCGGCACCACGAGCGAAAACCGGGGTGAGGTCGCCGGCGCGCTTTCGTACAGCGGCCCGACGAGGTTCGGGTCGGACATGCTCAGCCCGATGAAGAGCGTGCAGGCGTTTTCGAGGGAAGCGGAAATGATCTCCCGGACCTCGGCGCCGTGCTTCAGGAACTGCGACTCGGTCAGGATGATCGGCTCTTCCGGGTTCCGGGCCTGCCGGACCAGGCCGTGCAGGTGGAGCACGCCCATGTGGTCGGCGTGCTCGTTCCACCGCGCCCACTCCTCGCTCCCGCCGGGGCGCATCGAGAAGGACTTGACGTCGTTCTCGTCGAAGTAGGCGTGCAAGGATTCTTCGAGGATGATGTCGAAGTTCGTCGTCAGCAGCCGGGTGTCCGCCCGCGTCGCGAAGGCCAGCCGGGCGATCGATTTCGCCAGCTCGCCCGGGATGACCTGCAGATCGCGCTGGTAGAGCGCGTCCCGGATGATCTCGTGGTCCTGGATGTTCCGGTTTTCGTCCTTGATGAGCTGGAGGATGATCTCGGCTTTCCGCATGAGGTCCGAGCCGTCCCGGCTCGCGATCTTGCGGACTTCGGGGTCGGCTATCGTCGCGGTCATCTTGTCGATCAGCGCGCGCCAGGACGGCAGGCTCGAGTTCATCGAGACACCCGCGCCGACGACGACGGTCAGCGGCAGCTTCCGGTCGCGAACGGTTTCGAACAGCTCCCTGAGGTAGGGCTGGGCGCGGAAAGAAAACGTGTCGCCCTTCTCGAACACGCCGGGATCGACGATTTTCGAGCGGAAACTCCCGTGCATGCTCGCCCTCGCAACGCCGGCTACCCGTTACACCGGCCGGTGTTTCCTCTCACGATCGGTGGCCGGACAACGGGGACACAAGGCAGCGGCGGCAATTGTCACCCTTTTGTCCAGCTGCGAAGCGGGCGCCTCAGGTTCGCGCCGAGTCCTCGGGCACGACGTCCTCCGCGAGCCGCCAGCCGCCGCGGCGGCGCAGCACCACGCCGTAGTACACCGCCGCCAGCACCACCATCCCGGCGGTGACCACCAGGCTCGGCCGGCCCACCGCCGGGTCCAGCAGGTTCTGGTACACCACGAACACCAGCACCGCCAGCGCCAGCACCGGCGCGACCGGGAACCACGGCATCCGGTAGCGCGCGTGCGCCGTCGCGCCGGTGCGGCGGCCGTTGATCGCGCCGAGGCAGAGCGCCGCGTACACCACCACGATCGACGTGCTCGTCACCACCAGCAGCAGTTTCGGGTCCACGAAGCACAAGGCCGCCGCCACGAGGCCGGTGCCGGCCGTGGCCACCCACGGGGTGCCGAAGCGCGGGTGGACCGTCGCCAGTGCGCGGTTGACCGCGCCCGGCCAGGCCCGGTCGCGGCCGCTGCTGAACACCAGCCGGGAGCTGATCAGCACGATCGCCAGCACCGCGTTCACGATCGCCAGCGCGACCGCGAGGCTGAGCACCGTGTCGAGCGTGCCGCCGCCGCGGGCGGTGATGAACGCCGAAAGCATGTTCTCCGCCCCGAACAACTGCCCGAGATCGGGCGCGCCTAGCAGGACCGCGGTCACCGGGACGAGCTCGGCGACCACCGTGATCGCCAGCGCCAGCAGGATCGCGCGGGCGATGCCGCGCGGTGCGTCCTGGGTCTCCTCGCCGAAGTAGACCGCCGAGCCGTAGCCGTTGTAGGCGAACATCGCCACGGCCACCGCGATCGCGATGGCGCCGACGCTCGCCGGGCCGCCGTCGGCGGCCGCCGGGTGGGCGAGCAGGTCGGTGACCGGCCGGGCCGGGTGCAGGAGCCCGAGCGCGCTCACCACGGCCAGCGCGAGGATCTCGATGGTCAGGAAGACACCGGTCACCCACGCGTTCAGCTTGATGTCGAACACGCCGACCACGGCGGCCAGCACGCACGTGACCGCGGCGGCCGCGGGTCCGGGCAGGCCCGGCCACAGCACGCCGAGGTAGGTGCCGACGCCGAGCGCGATCACCGCGACGATGAGCACCTGCGTGACGATCATCAGGCCGAGCACGGCGAACCCCGGCAGCCGGCCGAGCGTGCGCGCGACGATCGCGTATTCCCCGCCGGCCAGCGGGAACGCCGACGCCAGCTCCGCGTAGACGAACGCCATGAACACACCGACGACCGCCGCGGCCACGAAGCTGAGGAACGCGCCGGTGCCGGCGCCGGCGAGCACGCCCGGCGCGATGATGAACACCGACGACGCGGGGCTGATCGCCGAGAGCGTGATGAGCAGGGTGCCGAGCGTGCGCAGGCCGCGGCGGAGGGCGGGGGTGGTCACGAGCGGGCCTCCAGTTCTTTGAAGCTCCTTCGAACAACCAGGGTGACCACGCATCAAAGGCGCTCACCAGGAACAAGTCAAGAGCTTGCTTTTTTCGAAGATCCTTCGAAGAATGGCGGGCATGGCACGACCGAGCAGGGCCCCCGAGCGGCGGGCCGAGCTGATCGCGGTGGCGCGGCGCGCCGTCGTCGAACGCGGGGTCCTCAACCTGAAGCTGCGGGACATCGCCGACGGCGCCGGCCTCTCCTCGGGCTCGGTGCTCTACTACTTCCCCACCCTCACCGAGCTCCTGCAGCAGGTGCAGCACGAAGCCGTCGAACGCTTCTGCACCCAGCGGGAGGAGACCGCCCGGCGCGGGACGCCCCGGGAACGGCTGCTCGCCACGATCCGCGGCGGGCTGCCGAGCGGGCCGGACGACGAACTGTGCCTGCTGCTCTACGAACTCGGCACGATCGCCCGCCGCGATCCCGCCTACGCCGCCCGGCACATCACGCTGTACGAGCGGCAGGTGCGGATCTACACCGGGATCCTCGAAGCCGGCGCCGCGACCGGCGAGTTCACCCTGACCACCGACGCGGTCGCGATCGCGCGGAACCTCGTCGCCCTCGAAGACGGCTACGGGCTGCACCTCACCCAGGCCGTGCCGCCCCTGGACCGGGACACCGCCGAAGCGATGCTGCTGTCCTACGCCCGCACGGCCTGCGCCCTGGAGGACCTCCCGTGATCCGCGCCCGCGACCTGGGCCTCGCCCTGCCCGGCCGGCCCGGCCCGCACAACGCGCTCACCGACGTCCCCGGCGTCGAAGTCGGCTACACGACACTGGTCGAGGGCGAATCGGTGCGCACCGGCGTCACCGCGGTGCTCCCCCGCGGCCGCGCGGGCTTCGCCGTGCCGTGCGCGGCCGGGACGTCCTGCCTCAACGGCAACGGCGAGATGACCGGCACCGCGTGGCTCGCCGAGACCGGGTCGCTCACCCTGCCGGTGCTGATCACCAACACCCACGCCGTCGGGCCGTGCCACCGCGGCGTGGTCGACTGGGTGGTGCGCGAGCGCCCCGACGTCGCGGCGGAATGGCTCCTGCCGGTGGTGGCCGAAACGTGGGACGGCTACCTCAACGACATCAACGCGCCGACCATCCACAGTGGACACGCGGTCGCGGCGATCGACGCGGCCCGCCCGGGCGCGATCGCGGAGGGCTCGGTCGGCGGCGGCACGGGGATGACCTGCTACGGCTTCAAAGGCGGCACCGGCACCGCGTCCCGGATCGTCACCCACGGCGCGGACGAGTACACGGTGGGCGTGCTGGTGCAGGCCAACTTCGGGAGCCGGCGCGAGCTCACCGTCGCCGGTTCGCCGGCGGGGCTCGCACTGCGGGCGGACAACCCGATGGAAGAGCGGGCGGCCGCGCCGGCCGGTGCGGGATCGGTGATCGTCGTCGTCGGGACCGACGCGCCCCTGCTGCCGGGCCAGTGCACCGCGCTCGCCCGCCGCGTCCCGCTCGGCCTGGCCCGCACGGGCACGACGGGCTCGCACTTCTCCGGCGACCTGTTCCTCGCGTTCAGCACCGCGAACCCGGGCGCGCTGACCAGCACGTTCACCACGGAAGCCGGCTACGAGACACTGCGGTTCGTGCCGTGGGGCCGGATCGACCCGTTCTTCGAAGCGGTCGTGCAGGCCGTCGAAGAAGCCGTGCTCAACGCGCTGGTGGCCGGCCGCGAAACGACCGGCCACCGGGGCCGCCGCGTGCCCGGGCTGCCGCTCTCGCACTGGCTCGGGTGACACGACGAACTCCGGCGCGAGCAGGGTGCTCAAGCACGTGAGGCCGCCGCGGACCGCTCCCGCGGCACCCCGGCCAGGGGCGCCGAGGGCACGTCAACCCCAGGTCAGGAAACGGTAATGCAGCCCGGCCGACGACTCCTGCCACTCCCCCGTGGCGTCCGGCGCCCGCCCCACGTCCGGCGCCCGCGTGTCGCCCTCGAAGATCTCCCGGATCTCGGTCACCACGATCCGGTCCGCGAACGGCAGTGCCGCCCGGTACACGGCCGCGCCGCCGATCACCCAGCAGTCGCCGGACACCGCGTCCACCGCTCCCGGCAGGTCCGGGAACGTTTCGACGCCCTCCTGCGGAGTGGCCGAAAGCACCAGGTTGCGCCGGCCCGGCAACGGCCGGAACCGCGGTGGCAGCGACTCCCACGTGCGGCGTCCCATGAGGACGGTCGCGCCCGCCGTCAGCGTGCGGAAGTGCTTCAGGTCTTCCGGAAGGTGCCACGGCAGGGCGCCGTCGCGGCCGATGACGCCGTTGGCCGACTGCGCCCAGACCAGTCCGATCACACCGCCACCGGGGCCTTGATGCCCGGGTGCGGGTCGTAGCCGTCGAGCGCGAAGTCGTCGTAGGTGTAGTCGAAGAGGCTGCCGGCTTCCTTCAGGCTCAGCGTCGGGAACGGCCGCGCTTCGCGGCCGAGCTGCTTGCGGACCTGCTCCTCGTGGTTGTCGTAGATGTGGCAGTCGCCGCCGGTCCAGATGAAGTCGCCGGGGCGCAGGCCCACCTGCGCGGCGATCATGTGCGTCAGCAGCGCGTAGCTGGCGATGTTGAACGGCACGCCGAGGAACAGGTCGGCGCTGCGCTGGTACAGCTGGCACGAAAGCTCGCCGTCGGCGACGTAGAACTGGAAGAACGCGTGGCACGGCGGCAGCGCCATCTGCGGGATCTCGCCGACGTTCCACGCGGACACGATGATCCGCCGCGAATCCGGGTTCTCCCGCAGCGTGCGCAGGACCTCGGCGATCTGGTCGACGTGGCCGCCGTCCGGGGTCGGCCACGACCGCCACTGGACGCCGTAGACCGGCCCGAGGTCACCCTCCGGGGAGGCCCACTCGTCCCAGATCGTGACGCCGTTGTCTTGAAGCCACCGGACGTTGCTGTCGCCACGCAGGAACCACAGCAGCTCGAAAGCGACCGAGCGGAAGTGGACCTTCTTCGTCGTGATCAGCGGGAAGCCGTCGGCGAGGCGGTAGCGCAGCTGGTGCCCGAAGATCGACCGCGTGCCGGTGCCGGTGCGGTCCGCCTTGCGGGCGCCGGTGTCGAGAACGTGGCGGAGCAGGTCTTCGTACTGCGTGTCGGGCATGCCTGCGAGCCTAGACGAGCCGCTCCAGATAGGCCCGGAGCATCGCCTTCAGCTGGTCGAGCAGCGCGGCGGCGCCGCCTGGGTCGGCGCGGAACGCCTCCTGGATGACGGCGTCGGCGGCCAGGAACGCGGTCCGGCACGCCGTCGCGGCGGCTTCGTCGTCGCGGAGCAGACCTTGGGCGACGAGCACGCGGTGCACGCCGGCGGCCATCACGCGCTTGTGGGCGACGTCGGCTTCGCGCGTCGCCTCGGTGAGCCCGCGGCCCAGCCAGAGGGCGCGGAAGCCGGGTTCGGCGCGGTAGAGCGCGGCGAAGGCGTCGACCAGCAGGCCGACGGGGTCGTCCCAGGTCTCCCGCGCGGCCTGGTCGGTGAAGGCGGTCATGAGGTCTTCGAGGCGGGCGAGGTAGCCGTCGGCGAGCGCCTCGGTGATGGCGTCGCGGTCGGGCAGGTACTGGTAGAGCGTCCCGACGGACACGCCGGCCGCGGCGGCGACCCGGGTGGTCGTCAGCGCCTCGACGCCCTCCTCGGCGAGCAGCCGGTCCGCGGCCTCGAGCACCCGGGCCAGCTTTTCGCGGGCCCGGGCCTGGCGCGGCACTCGGCCCGGCATGCGCTTCCCCAAACCTGAACGTGACTTTGATTCGGGTTTATCGTAGCCTCGGGCCATGACAGCGGGAAGTTCGGTGCTCGACGACGCCCGGCGGGCGGTGGCCAGGGCGAGCAACGGCCTCGCCGCGGAAGGCCTGCTGATCGGCACGGCGGGCAACGTGAGCGTCCGGGCCGGCGAGCACGTGGCGGTGACCGCGACGGGCGTCGTGCTGGGCGCGGCCGGGCCGGCGGACGTCACGGTGGTCGACCTCGACGGCACGGTCGTCGACGGCGAGCTGGCGCCGACCTCGGAACTGGAGCTGCACCTCGGGATCTACCGGCGCTACGGCGCGGGCGCGGTGGTGCACACGCACTCCCCGCAGGCCACCGCGGTGTCCCTGGTGCTCGACGAACTGCCCTGCGTGCACTACCAGCAGCTCGCGCTGGGTGGCTCGGTCCGGGTCGCGCCGTTCGCCGTGTTCGGGTCGGCGGAACTGGCCGCGAACACCCTGGCGGCGCTCGAGGGCAAGGCGGCGGCGCTGCTGGCCAACCACGGCGCGATCGTCCACGGCCCGACACTGGAGGCGGCGATGGACCACGCGCTGCTGCTGGAGTGGGCGTGCGGCCTGTACGTCCGGGCGGCGACGCTCGGCGTGCCGCGGGTGCTGGACGACGTGCAGCAGGAGGCTGTCGTGACCGCGGCGGTCCAGCGCGGCTACGGCCGCACTCACCGGCTGGAGGAGCGGTGACGCAGACGGTCGTGACGCTCGGGGCGCACGTGTTCGACGTGCAGGTCCGGCCGGTGTCGGAGATCCCGGCGGGCCAGGGCGCGGCGCTGGTGGAGCAGATCCGCTTCGGCCCGGCGGGAACGGCGGCGGGCACGGCGGTGACGCTGGCGAAGCTCGGCGCCGGCGTCCGGACGGCGGGCGCGGTGGGCGACGACCCGATCGGCGACCTGCTGCTGACGATGCTGGCGAAGCACGGCGTCGACACGTCGCTGGTGCTGCGGCGGACGGGGGTGCAGACGTCGGCGTCGGTGCTCCCGATCCGCCCGGACGGCAGCCGGCCGGCGTTCCACGTGCCGGGCGCGAACCTGGGTTTCGAGCCTTCGGAGGTTCCGTCAGCGGCGATCGCTTCCGCGACGCACCTGCACCTGGGCGGCCCGGAGCTGATGGGCGGCACCGCGGCCGCCTCCCTGCTGGCGCCGGCCCGGTCCGCCGGCGTGGTGACTTCGGCCGACCTGCTGGCCCCCGGTGATCCGGGGGTGCTCGCCTGGATCGACCCGGCATTGTCCTCCGTGGACTACCTGCTGCCCAACGAAGAGCAGGTCCTCGGCCTGACGAGCGCGGTGTCGCTGGAGGAAGGCGCGCACGCGTTGCTGGAGCGCGGAGCCGGGTGCGTGGCGGTCACGCGCGGAGCGCGCGGGGCGTTGGTGGTGACGCCGGAGTCGACGCTGGCGGTGCCGGCGTTCGCGGTCGAAGTGGTGGACACGACGGGCTGCGGCGACGCGTTCTCGGCGGGATTCCTGCGCGGCGTGGGCCTCGGCCGGTCGTTGCGCGAGTCGGCGGTACTGGGCTGCGCGGCGGCGGGGCTGGTGGCCCGGGGGCTGGGCAGCGACCACGGCGAGTTCGACCTGGCGGCGGCGGACGCCTTCGCGGCGACGACCCCGGTGCTCCCGGTCGGCTGAGCGGCACTCTCGAACGGCGAGCCTCGACCAGGGCCGGCGCCCGCGACCTCCCCGGCGGCCGGAGCGGGACTCTCCGGCGGCGGACACAGCCCCGCACCACCGGGCACGGACCCACGGACCCCCAGCGCCGTGCAGCTTTCCTGCATCGCCACCCCTTGACTTGACGTTTTCCTGCATTCAGGATGCCTCCTGTGCAGACTGAAGCCAAGACCTCCGAGCTGGACCGCCGCATCGTCGCGGCCCTGCAGCTCAACGGGCGGGCCTCCTGGGGTGCCGTCGCCCGGCACGTCGGGGCCAGTGAGTCCACCGTGCTCCGGCGGGCCGAAAAGCTCACCGAAAGCGGCCGGCTGCGGGTCATCGGGGTCGTCGACGTCCTGCGCTGCGGCCTCGGTGTACCCGTCATCGCCCGGCTGAAGTGCCGGCCCGGTGCCGCCGGCACCGTCGCCGAGGCCCTCGCCGCCCGGCCCGATGTGCGGTACGCCAGCGTGCTCGCCGGCAGCGCCGACTGCTCCGCCGAGTTCGTCCTCCCCTCCTACGCCGACATCGCCGGCCTGCAGGAGAACGGCTTCCCCGCCGCCCAGGCCATCCGGGACGCCGAGACCTTCGCCGTCATGCGGACCTTCACCTCCAACCACGACTGGGACTCCGGCGAGCTGAGCCCCGACGCCGCGAAAGACCTGCGCGGCGGTGACGTCCGGCCGTTCGAGGAACAGCACTGGGAGCGCCCGCCCGAGCAGCTCGACGAGCTCGACCTCGCCCTCTGCGCCGCCCTCGGCGAAGACGGCAGGCTGCCGTTCAAGGAAGTGTCCAAACTGGTCGGGACCAGCGAGTCCACAGTGGCCCGCCGGGTCGATTCGCTCGTCAAACGCGGCTGCCTGCGCTTCCGGACGCTCGCCGAGCCCGCCATGTTCGGCTACGCCCTCGAGTTCATGCTCTGGCTCTCCGTCGTCCCCGGCGAGCTCGACCGCGCCGGGCAGCAGCTCGCCGCCCACCCCGGCACGAAGTACCTCTCCGCCACCACCGGGCGGTTCAACCTCGTCGGCCAGATCGTGCTGCGCCACTACGGCGAGCTCTACCGCCACACCACCGACGTCGTCGGCGCGCTGCCCGGGCTCCGGGAGGCCGACGTGACCCTGCAGGTTTCGACGCTCAAGCGCGCCTGGGCCCCGACACCCGCCGCCAGCTTGGAGGACGCATGACCGAACAACCGTGGCAGTGGGCCGAAACGACGTGGCGTGGACACGTCGAGCACGTCCGCGCCGGGCGCCCGCTTCGGCCGGCCGCGTGGCCCGGTGGCGCGAAGGTCGCCGTCGCGCTGTCCTTCGACTCCGACCACGAGACGCCCGCCCTGCGCGACGGCGACGTCCTGCCCGGCAAGCTGGCGCAGGGCGAGTACGGCGCCCGCGTCGGCGTGCCGCGCATCCTCGAGCTGCTGCGCGAGTTCGACGCACCCGCGTCGTTCTTCGTGCCCGCCGTGTCGGCTCTGCTCCACGAAGGCGAGGTGAAGTCCTATGTGGACGCCGGACACGAAGTGGCGCTGCACGGCTGGATCCACGAGCGCAACACCGCGCTCACCGAGGCCGAAGAGCGCGACCTCGCCTTCCGCGCGGCCGATGTCCTGGAGCGCCTCGCGGGCACCCGGCCGGTCGGGATCCGGACGCCGTCCTGGGACTTCTCCGCCCACACCCTCGCCCTCACCCGGGAACTGGGCCTGAGCTACGACTCCTCGCTGATGGCCGACGACGACTGCTACGAACTCCTCGAAAACGGCGAGCCCACCGGGATCGTCGAGCTGCCGGTCGAGTGGATCCGCGACGACGCGCCGTACTTCATGATGGACCGGTTCGCCTCGCTGCGGCCCTACACCCCGCCGCGCGGCGTGCTGTCGATCTGGCGCGACGAGTTCGACGCCGCCTACGCCGACGGCGGCCTCTTCCAGCTCACCATGCACCCGCACATCATCGGTCACCGCTCGCGCCTCGCGGTCCTGGCCGAGCTCCTCGACCACATCGCCGGCCACGACGGCGTCTGGTTCGCCACGCACGCGCAGATCGTCGACCACGTCCGCCAGGAGCAGCCATGACCACTGTGGACACCGCCCTCGGCCACCGCTTGACGGCGTCGCAACGCAAGGCGATCGTCGCCGGTGCCGTCGGCAACACCGTCGAATGGGTCGACTGGGCCGTCTACGCGACGTTCGCCCCGGTCTTCGCCGGCCAGTTCTTCGCCGGCGGCAGCGAAACCACGGCTCTGCTGTCCACTTTGGCCGTGTTCGCCGTCGGGTTCGTCATGCGGCCCATCGGCGGTGCGGTGCTCGGCGCGTACGCCGACCGCCGGGGCCGCAAGAAGGGCCTGACGCTGACCATCTCGCTGATGGCCGGGGCGTCGATCGTCATCGCGCTGACCCCGACCTACGCGCAGATCGGCGTGCTGGCCCCGATCGTGCTGCTGCTGGCCCGGCTCGTGCAGGGCTTCTCCGCGGGCGGCGAGTTCGGGTCCTCGTCGGCGTTCCTCATCGAGTCGGCCGCACCGGGCCGCCGCGCGTTCGCCGGCTCGTGGCAGCAGGTGTCGGTCGGCCTGGGCTCGCTGCTGGCCGCGCTGATGGGCACGATCCTCGACTCGACGCTCTCCGACGCCGATCTGCGCGGCTGGGGCTGGCGGCTGGCCTTCGGCCTCGCCGGGCTGCTCGGCCTGGTCGGCCTCTGGCTGCGGGTGTCGGTGCACGAGACCGAAGCGTTCCGCGAGATCGGCGCGAAGCCGCGGCGCAACCCGCTGGTCGCGATGCTGCGGGATCACCCGAAGGCCGCGCTGCGCGTCGCCGGTGTGACGATCGCCGGGACGCTGATCTACTACGTGTGGGTCTCCTACATGCCGGCGTATGCCCACCTGGCGACCGGCATCCCGCTCAAGACGGCGTTGCTGGCCAACACCCTGGCCATGGTCGTGTTCATCGCGCTGCTGCCCTTCGGCGGCCTGCTGTCGGACCGGATCGGGCGCAAGGCGACGATGACGGCGTTCGCCGGCGGGTTCGTGGTGTTCGCCTGGCCCGCGTTCCACTTCCTGGGCGACAGCTTCTGGAGCGTCTTCGTCATCGAGCTGATCGGCCTGGTCCTGATCGTCGGGTACTCGGCGAACTGCGCGGTGATCATGGCCGAGCAGTTCCCGCCGGAGGTGCGCACCACCGGCATCGGCCTGCCGTACGCCCTGGCCGTGGCGCTCTTCGGCGGGACCGCGCCGTACGTGACGACGTGGCTCAACGCGAGCCACCTCGGAAACCTGGTGTGGGTCTACGTCGCGGTCGCCGCGCTCATCGGCGTCGCGGTCTACCTCACCATGCCGGAAACCAAGGGGAAGGAGCTGTAGTGCGGACCGTGCTCGTCACCGGGGCCGGCGGCGGCATCGGCGCCGCCATCGCGCGGCGGTTCGCCGAAGCGGGCGACCGGCTCGTCCTGGCCGACGTCCGCGCGGACGCACTGTCCACAGTGGCCGCGAAGCTGGACGACGCCGTCGAGCTGCCGGGCGATCTCGCGGACGCGGAGTACGCCGAAGGACTCATCGAGCGGGCCGGTCCGGTCGACGTCCTCGTCAACGCCGCCGGGATCTACCCCGCCACGCCCCTGCTGGACATGACCGCCGCGGTGTGGGACCGGGTCCAGGACGTCAACGTCCGCGCCGCGTTGCTCACGACCGTCGCCTTCGGACGCGCCCACGTCGAAGCCGGAACGAGCGGCACCGTCGTCAACATCTCCTCCGGCGCCGCCACCCGGGCCCGTCCGGGCGCCGCGCACTACGCGACGTCGAAGGCCGCGCTGGAGATGGCCACCAAGGCCTGCGCGGTCGAGCTGGGCCCGCACGGCATCCGCGTGAACGCGGTCAGCCCGGGTTTCGTCACCGTCGGCAGCGACGCCAACCCGGTCACCGAGGCGTACGCGGCCGCGGTGTCGGTCAACCCGCTCGGGCGACGCGGCGAGCCGCGCGAGATCGCCGGCGCCGCGTTCTGGCTCGCCGGCCCGGAAGCCGCCTGGATCACCGGCGCCGTCCTGCGCGTCGACGGCGGTTCGACCGCGGGCGCGGCGGGCCTCCCCCTGCACTGGGCCGGGGAAACCGCGGTCCAGCGAGGGAAGGAAGCGCATGGCTGACCGGCGTTCCTACACCGTGGTCGGCGGCGGCGCGATCGGCGGGACGCTCGCGTTCCACCTCGCCCGCGCGGGCCACCCGGTGTCCGTCGTGGACGCCGACCCGGCCCACGTGGCCGCGATCGGGAACCGCGGCCTCACCCTGCGCCGCCCCGGCGGCGACGAAACCGTGGCGCTGCCGGCGTTCCTGCCCGAGGACGCCCCGCCGGTGCTCGGCCGGGTGCTCCTCGCCGTCAAGGCGCAGGCCACCGAAACCGTGCTGCCGTGGCTGACCCCGCGTCTGGCGGACGACGGGTTCGTCGTGTCCCTGCAGAACGGGCTCAACGAAGGGGTGATCGCGGCGCACGTCGGTCCGGAACGGACGGTCGGCGCGTTCGTCAACCTCTTCGCCGACGTCGTCGAGCCCGGGATCGTCCGGGACGGCGGGCTCGGCGCGCTGGTGGTCGGCGAGCCGGACGGCCGGATCAGCGACCGGGTCGAGGAGGTCGTCGCCGACCTGCGGGCCTGGGGTCCGGCGAAGGCCACCGCCAACGTCGAAGGCTACCTGTGGGCGAAGCTCGGCTTCGGCGCGATGCTCACCACGACGGCGCTGGCCGACGCGCCGATGGCCGACCTCATCGACCGGCACCGCCCGCTCATGCACGCCCTCACCGCCGAAGTCCTCGAAGCGGCGGGCGAGCGCGTCCTGGAGCCGTTCGACCAGTTCGACCCGGCCGCCTACCTGCCGGGCGCGGCCGGCCGCGAGGCGGCGACCGACCGGCTGGTCGCGTGGCTGCGGACCCAGCCGAAGGACCGCAGCGGCATCTGGCGCGACATCGCCGTCCGGCACCGCCCGGTCGAAGTCCACCACCACTACGCGCCGGTGCTCGCCGCGGCGGAGGTGCCGCTGCTGCGCGCGATGCTGACGCGGCTGCGCGCCGTCGAGACCGGCGCCGCCGCGATGTCCGAAGACCACCTCGTCGAACTGGAGCGAGCGCTGTGATCCGGGACCTGCACGAATGGGTGCGTGCGCACCAGGACGACCTCCTCGCCGACGTCGCCGCCTACGTCGGCATCGAGACGCCGAGCGACGACAAGGCCGCGCTGACCGCGGGACTGTCCTGGGTGGACGGCTGGCTGCGCGACCGGCTCGGCGCCCCCGGCAGCGTCCAGGAAGTCGACGGCGGGCGGTACGGCGACCTCAAGGTCTACGACTTCCCCGGCGCGGGCGAGCCGGTGCTCCTGCTGTGCCACTACGACACGGTGTGGCCGCTCGGGACGCTGGCGAACTGGCCGTTCACCGTGGACGGTGACCGCGCGACCGGCCCGGGGATCTTCGACATGAAGTCGGGGCTGGTGCACGCGGTGTGGGCGCTGCGCGCGCTCGACGCGGCCGGGCTGCCGCGGCCGGCCGTGCGGCTGGTCCTCACCGGCGACGAGGAGATCGGCAGCCCGGCGTCCCGTCCGGTGATCGAGGAGGCCGCCGCGGGTACCCGGGCGACGCTGGTGTTCGAGGCGAGCGCCGGCGGCGCGGTGAAGACCGCGCGCAAGGGCGTCGGCCTGTTCCGGGTGCGCACGACGGGTGTCGAGGCGCACGCCGGGCTCGACCCGGCGAAAGGCGCGAGCGCGATCGACGAGCTGGCCCGTGCGGTGCTCGCGCTGCACGGACTGTCCGATGTGGACGCCGGGACCACGGTCAACGTCGGCGTGGTCGCCGGCGGCACCCGGCAGAACGTGATCGCCGGCGTGGCGTCCGGCGAGATCGACGTCCGCGTGTCCAGCGCGGCCGAGGCGGCCCGCATCGACGCGGGTCTGGCGGCGTTGAAGGCGCACGACCCCCGCGCGGCGGTCGAGGTGACCGGCGGCTGGAACCGGCCGGTGATGGAACGCTCGGACGCCATCGCGCGGCTGTACGAGCTGGCCAGGGACGAGGCCGCGGAACTGGGCGTCACGCTGCGGGAGTGTTCGGTCGGCGGCGCGAGCGACGGCAACTTCGTGGCCGCGCTGGGCCACCCGGTCCTGGACGGCTTCGGCGCGGTCGGCGACGGCGCCCACGCGCGCCACGAGCACATCAGCGTTTCGGGGATGATGGAACGCACCGCGCTGGCGGCCGCCGTCCTGCACCGGCTGGCCGGCTAGCGACCGACCGAACGGAGCGACCATGCGGACCCGGCTCGACGAACGGTTCAGCGACCCCGGCACGGAGGCCACCGGCTGGGCCGAAACCGTCCAGGCCCTGGAGGACGCCCAGATCAGCTGGCTCACGACGGTCCGCGCCGACGGCCGGCCCCACGTGACCCCGCTGGTCGCGGTGTGGCTCGACGGCGCCGTCCACTTCGGCACCGGCGAGACCGAGCAGAAGTACCTCAACCTCACCGCGAACCCGCACGTCGTGCTGACCACGGGCCGCAACGCCTGGGACGACGCCCTCGACGTCGTGGTCGAGGGCGTGGCACGCCGCGTCACGGACCGTCCGACGCTGGAACGGCTCGCCGCCGCCTGGCTGGCCAAGTGGGACGGCAGCTGGGTCTACGAGGTGACCGGCACCGGCTTCCGGCAGGGCGGCCACGACGACGTGGCGGTGTTCGCGGTCGAACCGGCGAAGGTGCTGGCCTTCGGCCGGAAGCGGACGAGCCCCTCGGCAACGTCGATGCTGTCCACAGTGGAGTTCACGCACACCAGCCATCGGCCGTGACGGGTCAGACGCGGCCCCGGAGCTTCGCCGGCCCGCGCCGCGGGGTACGGCCCGGCAGCCGCCCGGCGACCGCGTCGGCCAGCAGGGCGCCGACCGTCTCGCGGGCGCACGCCTTGTTCGCGCCGATGCCGCCCGACGGGCCGCGCTTGATCCACCCGGCCACGTAGGTCCCGGGCGTGATCCGGCCCGACTCGTTCGGGACCGTCCCGGAGACCTCGTCGAAGGGCAGGCCCGGTACCGGGGCACCCCGGAAGCCGGCCGCCCGCACGACCCGGCCGGCGGTGATCTCGACGCCGCCGGTCACGCGGACCCCGCGCACCTCCGTGTCCCCGGTGAACTCCCGCGGGGCCGAACGGAAGCGCAGGACGACCCGCCGCCCGCCGTCCGGGGGCGGTGACGACCAGTCCGCCTCTTCGCGCGGGACCCCCTGCAGCCAGGCCGCCTTGCCGTCGCCGCGGTCGATCGCCTCGGCGACGCGCGGGTCGTGGGCGTCCACGACGAGGTCGCCGCGGGCCGCGAGCGCCAGCAGTTCCGGCCGCGTGTACGCGGCGTCCGCCGGGCCGCGCCGGGCCAGCAGCACGACTTCGCGCACCTTGCTCGACCGGAGCCGGGCCAGCGCCGCGGGCGCGAGGGACGTGCCGGCCAGGAACTCCGGATCGGCCGTGAGGATCCGGGCGATGTCGAGGGCGACGTTGCCGGTGCCCACCACGACCACCCGCTCGGCCGAGAGGTCGACGGCGTCCGGCGCGACGTCCGGGTGGCCGTTGTACCAGCCGACCACGGTGGCGGCGGGGAGGCTGCCGGGCAGGTCCTCCCCGGGGATGCCGAGGGGGCGGGCCCGCGTCGCCCCGACCGCGTAGATCACCGCGTCGTGCCGTCCGGCCAGCTCGGGACCGGCTTCGGTGCCGAGCCGCAGCCGCAGCCGCGGGTGATCGTGGAAGCGGGCGAACGTCTCGCCGATCTTCTTCGTCGAGGGGTGGTCGGGTGCGACGCCGTAGCGGATCAGGCCGCCGGCCGTGGCGAGCCGGTCGATCAGGGTGACGCGGGAATTGGTGTGCAGCAACAGGTCTTCGACGGCGTACATGCCCGCCGGCCCGGTCCCGACGACCGCGACGTCCAAGGGCGCGAAATCGCTCGGGAGCACGCGGCCGAACGACGGCGGGGACCAGCGGTGGAAGTTCGGGGCGACGGTCGCGTCGGCGAGGACGTCCCGGCCCGCGTAGAACTCCGCGTTGATCTCCTCGTACACCTTCAGCGGCCCGGTGAGGTCGCCGGCCGGGAAGATCGCGTCGACCGGGCAGGCGTCGGCGCAGGCGCCGCAGTCGATGCAGGTCGCCGGGTCGACGTAGAGCATGTCGGTCGTCCCGAAGTCCGGCTCGTCCGGCGTCGGGTGGATGCAGTTGACCGGGCAGACCGACACGCAGGAGGCGTCGGCGCAGCAGGTCTGCGTGATCGCGAAGGCCATGTCAGATCAGGTTGGCGCGCTTGTAGAACCACAGCGACGGCTTGGTGAGCAGGCCGGCGGAGTGCAGGAACTCCATCAGCCCGGAGCAGCTCGAGCGCAGCATCGACTTGTGGTGCTCGTTGGCCTTGGCCTCGCGCCGCGCGCGCTTGCCGTCGAGCCCGGCGTTCTCGTAGACCTTGGCGTTCCACATGCTGCCGACGATCACGTAGGACGCGATCGCGACGACCAGCGCGTTGACCTGCCGCCGCACCCAGCCGGCGCCCTCGAGCCGCTGGCGGGTCTCCTCGCGCGCGAACTTCATGTGACGCGATTCTTCGACGACGTGAATGTTGTTGATGGTCCGGACGAACGGGACGACGCGCTCGTCGCGCATCCAGTCGCGCTGCATGACGTCGAGGACCTCTTCGGCGACGAGGATCGCCGCGTACGCCGCTTCGCCGGTCGCGGTCGCCTTGAAGATCCGGCCTGCCTCGACGACGAATCGGCGTGGCCGATACGCGGGCGCGCGCAGCTTCGCCGCACCGCGGGCGAACATGATCGAGTGCCGGCACTCGTCGGCGATCTCGGTCAGTGCCCACTGGAAGGCGGGGTCGGTCGGGTCCTTGGCGTAGAAGTCGCGCAGGATCATCTGCTGCAGGATCATCTCGAACCAGATTCCGGTGCTGGCGACCGACGCCGCTTCCTGGCGGGTCAGCTCGCGCTGCTGCTCCGGGGTCATGTCGGCCCAGTAGGACGTGCCGTAGAGCGTGCTCCACTCGGGGCTCGCGCCGTGGTAGTCCGTGTCCAGCGGCGTCTCCCAGTCGACCTCCTTGACGGGGTCGTAGGACAGCTGCTCCGACGAGTCCAGCAGCCGGCGCGCGGTCGTCTCGCGGTCCGAAGGCGCCACAGCTTCCGCTTCGCGTTCGCTGATGCTGGTCATCGCCGACCTCCTTGTCAGGTGTTACCCGAGTTCACTGTTACCAACCGTAACACATACTCGGCGACCCGTCTCCGGCCAGCTCAGTGAACAACCGTACACTCAAAGTGTGAACCCGGTGCGCCCACTCGGCGACTCATCCGCGGGACCGTTCGGCTCCGGGCTGCTCGGGCCCCTCGACCAGGACGTCACCGTATTGCGCCGGCGCGTCCAGCGCCTGCTGACCGCCACCCTGATCGCCACGAACGTCATCGGCGCGCTCGTCGTCGTCGGGCTCGCCGCGCTGCTCATGCCGTCCCCCGGTATGTCCGGCGACCTCGTGCGGGCCACCGCCTTCGCGGTTCCGGCGTACGTCGTGGCCGCCGTCGTCGTCGGGACGCTCTGGGGCACGCGCGGCGCGCTCAAGACGCTGCACTGGGCGCCCGAGGGCCGGCGGCCCACTGACGCCGAACGCGTCGCCAGCCTGCGCGTCCCGTTGCGGCTCACGCTCATGCAGGCCGTCCTGTGGGGCGTCGCGACCGTGGTGTTCACGGTGCAGGCCGTGCTCATGCAGCCCGCGGTCGCGCTGACGGTGTTCCTCGTCGTCGCCTTCGCGAGCGTCGTGGTGTGCGCGATCGCGTACCTCTTCGGCGAGTTCGCCCTGCGGCCCTACGCCGCGCTGGCGCTGGCCGGGACCGCGCCGGCGCGGCCGCTCAGCGGCGGCGTCAACCTGCGGATGCTGCTGTTCTGGTGCCTGGGCACCGGCGTGCCGGTGGCCGGGCTCGTCGTCACGGCGGTGCTGGCCTGGGTGCGCGGCGACGTCTCGACCACGAAGCTCGCCGTGTCGGTGATCGCGCTCGGCCTGGTCGTGCTCTGCTTCGGCCTGCTGGTCACCGTGTTCACCGCCCGCGCGGTCGTCAACCCGATCGCCTCGGTCCGCCACGCGCTGGGCCGCGTCCGGGCCGGGGACTTCGCCGCCCGGATCGCCGTCTACGACGGCACCGAGCTGGGCCTGCTGCAGGCCGGGTTCAACGACATGGCGGCCGGGCTGGCCGAGCGGGAACGGATGCGCGACCTGTTCGGCAGGCACGTCGGCCACGAGGTCGCCGTCGAGGCGATGCGCACCGCCACGGAGCTCGGCGGCTCGGTCCGCACGGTGTCGGTGCTCTTCGTCGACCTGGTCGGGTCGACGGCGCTGGCCGCGAGCCGCCCGCCCGAGGAGGTCGTCGGCCTGCTCAACCGGTTCTTCGCCGTGGTGGTCGACGAGGTCGACCGGCACCACGGGCTGGTCAACAAGTTCGTCGGCGACGCGGTGCTGGCCGTCTTCGGGGCCCCCGCCGAACTCGACGACCACGCGACGTGCGCGCTGGCCGCCGGGCGCGCGATCGCCCGGCGGCTCGCCGACGAGGTGCCGGACGCGCCGGCCGGCATCGGCGTGGCGACCGGCGACGCGGTGGCCGGCAACGTCGGCGACCCGCGCCGGTTCGAATACACGGTGATCGGCGACCCGGTCAACGAGGCCGCCCGGCTGACCGAGCTGGCGAAGAACGCGCCGGGCCGCCTCCTCGCGGCGTGGACGGCGGTCGAGGCGGCGGCCGTCGAGGAAGCCCGGCGGTGGACGGCCACCGAGGACGTCACCCTGCGCGGGCGCAGCCGCCCGACGACGCTGGCGTCGCCGCGCTAGCGCCGCGGGTCGACGTGGACCTTCGGCGCGGCGAACCGCTCGCCGCCGAGCACCGCGGCGACCCGGTCCAGCCCGACGGTCGCCCCGACCAGCGGGCGCGGGTCGACCGTCCCGGCGGCGTAGGCGGCGATCGTGTCGGCCAGCCCCGGTGACGCGGACAGGACACCGACCGCCGTGACGTCCTTCAGCACCAGCGCGCGGCTGTCGAGGGTGCTGGGCCGGCCGGCCAGTCCGATGTAGACGACCCGGCCGCCCGGCTCCACCAGGTCGAGGGCCAGCGCGGGCGAGGAGGGCGCGCCGGTGGCGTCGACGACCGCGTCGAAGGGCAGGTCCGGGAGCGTCTCGCGGGTCCGGACGTGCTCGCTTTCGACCAGGCCCAGGACGTGGACCTCGGCACCGGCGGCGCGCAGGAACATCGCGGTGAGCAGGCCGATCGTCCCGGGGCCGAGCACCAGGGCGCGGTCACCGGGCCCCGCCCCGGCGGCCCGCGCGGCCCGCAGGGCGTTGCCCCCGGGTTCGACCAGGGCACCCAGGACGGCGTCGACCTCGTCGGGCAAGGCGTGCAGCGACCACGCGGGGACCGCGAGCTTTTCGGCGAGCGCGCCCGCCCGGCCGCCGCGGATCCCGACCTCCTGGCGGTGCTCGCAGGTGTGCTGGTGCCCCTTCCGGCAGCGGCGGCACGTCCGGTCGCCGAGCATCGTGTCACCCATGACCCGCCGCCCGAGCCACCCGGGGTCGACCCCGGCCCCCACCGCGGAGACGGTGCCGGCCCATTCGTGCCCGAGCCGCATCGGGTAGGCGGCGTGGCCCTGGTGCAGGTAGGCCATTTCGCCGGTGAAGAACTCGACATCGGTGCCGCAGACGCCGGCCCGTTCGACGTCGATGACGACCTCGCCGGGGACGGCCTCCGGGACGGGCACCTCCTGGACGGCCCCGGCGCGCGGGCCGGTGAGCACGAAGGCCCGCATGGTCGAAGACATGGCTGCATCGTCGCATCCCTCGCCGCGGCACCGGCGAGCCGCACGTCCGGCGCAGCCGACGGCGATCGTGCTGCCGGTACGGAACCGAGCGCGGGCGCGTTATTTTCCCCATTTCCCCGCACGCGGCGAAAGCGACACGAAATGACGTGAAAAAGAACTTTCCGGCAGTCCGCCCGCGTTTCTGTAACGCATTCCGTGGCCAGGCGACTAACGCGGTGTTTCCGATCCGCCGGGGAGGCACCGTGGACGTCCGCACGGACCAGCAGTCCGAACAGGAACGCGCCGCCGCCACGCGCGCCGCGGAACGGACCGCGCAGCGGCGGGCGAAGATCGCCCTGCTGCGCAAGCCCGGCGGGATCGCCGAAGCCGACGAGCCCAGCCGGGTCGCCACCCGGATCGACCGGCTCGGCCGCTACTACCCCGACGTGCGGCCGGTGAACCCGGCCGCGATCGCGGCGGGCGACCCGGCGGCGATGACCGCCGCGGGCGCGATCCTCGAACGGATCGTGCTCACCGACGACCTCCTCGGCGTGGGCTACCTCGAAGGCGGCGTCACGGCTTCGAGCGCCGTCGGCCGGGTGAACATCCGCGACGACCGCGGCCGGCTGACCGGCTACGGCACCGGCTCGCTGGTGTCGCCGGAACTCCTGCTCACCAACCACCACGTGCTGCCCGACACGGCAACAGCCGGCCCGAGCGTCGTCGAATTCGACTACCAGGACGGTGCCGACGGCCTGCCCCGGCCGGTGCGGGCGTTCGGGCTCGACCCGGACCGCTTCTTCGTCGCCGACGAAGACCTCGACTTCGCGCTCGTCGCGGTCGAGGCGGCCGCCGGCGACCTGCGCCCGTTCGGGTTCAACCGGCTGATCGGCAGCGAGGGCAAGGCGATCGTCGGCGACTTCGTGACCATCATCCAGCACCCGCGCGGCGGCAAGAAGCAGGTCGCGCTGCGGGAGAACCGGATCGTCGACGTCCTCGAGAAGTTCCTGCACTACGAAACCGACACCGAGCCCGGGTCGTCGGGCTCGCCGGTGTTCAACGACCAGTGGGAGGTCGTGGCCCTGCACCACGCCAGCGTCCCGGCGGAGGGGCACGCTGAGTACGGCGGCTTCCTGAACGAGGGGATCCGGGTCAGCCGGCTGCTGGAATTCCTGCGCGGGCAACGGTTTTCGCCCGATCGTCAGGCGCTGCTGGACCGGCTGGCCACCCGGCCCGAGCGCGCCCGGCCGGTCGCCGACGGCGGTCCTCGGGTGCTCACCCTGACGACGCCGGTCGACATCCGGCTGCGCGCCGAACCCGCCGAGACGGCCGCGGCCGGGCGGATCGACCCCGACTACTCGAACCGCGAAGGCTACGACCCGGAGTTCCTGCCCGGCCACACCGTGCCGCTGCCCACCCTGCCCGAGGCCCTCGTCCCGCTGGCGGCGGAGAACCGCCAGGCGACCGGCGAGCCGCGGTACGTCCTGCCCTACCACCACTTCAGCGTCGTCATGAACAAGGCGCGGCGCCTGGCCTTCTTCACGGCCGTCAACATCGACGGCCGGACGAGCCAGGCGCTGCGCCGCGAAGCCGACCACTGGTCGCTGGACCCGCGGGTGGACGTCGCCGAGCAGGCCGGCGAGGAGATCTACACGGCCAACCCGCTCGACCGCGGGCACCTGGTCCGCCGCCTCGACCCCGCGTGGGGCGCGACGGCCGCGCTCGCGCAGCTCGGCAACGACGACACGTTCCACTTCACCAACTGTTCGCCGCAGCACAAGGACTTCAACCAGAACAAGACGACGTGGGCCGGGCTCGAGGACTACGTGCTGACCAACGCGGAGAACCACGCGCTGAAGGTCAGCGTGGTGACCGGCCCGGTGCTCGCCGAAGACGACGACCGCTACCGCGGGGTCCGGCTGCCGCGCCAGTTCTGGAAGGTCGTCGCGATGGTGAAGGCCGACGAGACGCTGTCGGCGACGGCGTACCTGCTGAGCCAGGAGGAGCTGATCCGCGGCCTGGAGGTCGCGGGCGAGTTCAGCTACGGCGCCTACCGCACGTTCCAGGTGCCGGTGCGGCGCGTCGCCGAGCTGACCGGGCTGTCGTTCGGCGCCCTCCCCGACGCCGACCCGTTGGAGCGCCTGGAATCCACCGGTGAGGTCAAGGAGATCGCGAGCCCGGCCGACCTCGTGCTATGACCAGGGCGTGACCGGCCGGGGCAGCCGTTCGCCGTCCAGGACGACGTCGACGCGCTCGGTCAGGAAGGCGATCAGCCCGGCGATGTCCCGTGCGTCGGACAGCGGTTCTTCGTAGGTCCACGCCAGGTCGCGGTGCCCGCCCACCGACCAGTAGGTGGCGTGTCCTTTGTAGGCACAGGTGGTGCGCGTGTCCGACGGCGTGAGCAGCTCCATCCGGACGTCTTCGCGCGGCAGGTAGTACCGGGTGGTGATGCCGGTTTCGAAGAGCATGCGGGGTGCGGCCGAGTCGGCCACGACGACGCCGTCCACTTCGATCTCCACCCGGCTGTCGCCGCGCCGGACGTCGATGCGGGCGAACGGGTCCCGCGGGTGCCCGACGATGGGTTCGGCCTCCTCGAGCCACTCGTCGAAGGCGGCGAAGTCGAGGACGACGTGCCCGGCGAGGTCGGGGTCGGCGGGCCGGAAACCCGCGCCCGGCAAGGTGGTGCCGTCGGCGGCCAGGGTCAGCGGCTCGCCGGGGCAGGTGTGCACGGCGAAGGCGGTCCGCGGGTCCAGGACCGGCGGCCCGCCCTCGGCCAGCCGCACCGGGTGTTCCGGCGCGGCCGCGTCGCCCGCCGGGCTCAGGGTCGCGCGCAGGTCGGCGAGGGGGAACGCGTAGGACGGCACCACCCGTTTCGGTTCCCAGACCAGCACGGCCCGCCGCGAGCCGGCGAAGGTCCGTCCATTCGCGACGGCCCGCACCCGCTTGGCCACCGGTTCGTACCGCAGCGCGGCCAGGTCCCCGGTGAACCGCGCGCCCATGCGTGTCGCCATGGGTCCACGATCCGCGCCGCACCGCGCCGCCGTCAACACCCGGCGGCCGCGCCGTCAGTTCCCACGGCCGGGCCGAGCCACCTCGTCAGCGCCGAACGCAGGTCCTCCTCGGCCAAGTCGCCGACCGACGCCCACGCCAGGTACCCGTCCGGGCGCACGAAGGCCGCCAGCCGCTGGTCCGCGAACGCCAGCGGCCGCGCCGTCACCACCCTCAGCCCGCTCCCCCATTCCGCCGCCACCCGCGCCGCGCCCGTTCCCGTGTCCACGAGCACCGCCCGGCCGTCGCGGAACCGGTCCGCCAGCGTCGTTCCGTCGTCCAGGGCCAGGTCCGGCACGCGGTGGCCGATCAGCGGGAACTCGCCGGGGAGGTCGTAGTGCTGCCAGCCGCCGCCGATGCTCGAGACCACGTGGGTCGCGCCGTCCGGGGTGTCGAGCAGGTCGGCCACCACTTCGCGCAACGCCTCCGCCCGCGGTCCGCGCGGCGCGCTCAGCGCCGTCTGCGCCAGGCTCCAGCGCTGCACCCACGCCCCGATCGGGTGCCGCTCGGGGGTGTAGGTGTCGAGCAGGGACTCCGGGGCGCGCCCGCGCGCGACCAGGGCGAGCTTCCAGCCCAGGTTGACCGCGTCGCCGAGGCCCAGGTTGAGGCCCTGCCCGCCGGCGGGCGAGTGCACGTGCGCGGCGTCGCCGCAGAGCAGCACGCGGCCCCGCCGGTACGTCGTGGCGTGCCGGGTCGTGTCCGTGTACCGGGTGCCGACGTGCACCCGCGTGACCTCGACGTCGGTGCCGCTGACCCGCCGCAGGCTGGCCTGCATCTCCGCCGCGGTCACCGGGGCGTCCCGCTCGGCGGTCACGTCGTACTCGACGGTGTGCACCCGCGGCGGTTCGCCGCCCCCGCCCCAGCCGCCGACGACGTACGAGCCGTTGTCCCCGTGCTGCCACTCGCCCGCGACGAGCTTTTCCGGCGCGTCGAGGTCCACCAGCGCCTGCCGGCCGGTGAAGACGGGGTCCACGCCCGGGAAGTCGAACCCGGCGAGCCGGCGCACGGTGCTGCGGCCGCCGTCCGCGCCCACCAGCCAGCCGGCCCGGAGCGCTCCCTGTCCCGTGTGGACGGTCACGCCGTCGTCGCCGGTGTCGAACCCCGTCAGCGCGACACCTCGCCGCTCTTCGGCACCCGCCCACGCGCGCAGGATCTGTTCCAGGCCGGCCTGGCTGATCACCCCCGCGCCGAGGAACTCCGCACCCGGACCGGGCGGGCGCAGCCGGTCGGCGCGGATGCCGATCCCGGCGAAGTGCCCGACGAAGGAGTCTCCCGCCGGCGCCCCGGCCGGCGGCAGCGTCCGCGGGCCGGCCCACATCGCGGCCGCCCGTTCGACGGCGGGCAGCAGGCCACGCAGGTGCAGCGCGTGCACCGAAGGGGTGTTCAGCGCCCGCGCGCCCATCGACCCGAAGCGCGCCTCCGGCGTTTCGGCCTCGCGCTCCAGCACCAGCACGCGGGCTCCGCCCAGCTTCAGTTCGCCCGCCAGCATCAGCCCGACCGGTCCGCCGCCGGCCACCACCACGTCGAAGTCCATCTCCGCGCCCCCAGAACCCGGAACTGTGTGCTCACTGAGAACCACGCTAGCGAACTGGGCCGCCGCTCTGGCTGCGTCCGGAGCGGGGCACGCGGCCGAAGCCCGCGCTGCCGGCGCGGTGGCCGCCGTCCGGATCGCCGACGCCGCGTCTTCGCGGCGCGTCGCGGCCGAGCTCGGTGCGGGGAGGGCTGCGCGGCACCGCGCTGTCTGCCGGCCGGCCCGCGGAGCCGCGCACGATCGCCCGCGCGCTGCGGGAGGCCTGCCCGCGACACCGGTGGTTCGCGATCGTGCTCGCGGGCCGAGGCCGGGCTACCGCACGCGCGCTCAGGACCGCCTGTCGAGGACGTCGAACGCGTGGCGGCGGTGGGCGGCGAAGCGGGCGAGGGCCGCGTCGCGGTCGCCGGCCCGCAGCGCCTCGGCGAGCTGCCGGTGCTCGGCGGGGATGCCGGCGAGGTAGCCCGCCGGCTCCACGCCGATCCGCGTCAGCAGGAACAGGTGGACCTGTGAGCGGATCGCTTCCCACGCTTCGCGCAGGCGGCGGTGGCCGGCGGCGGCGTAGACCGCGTCGTGGAAGCCGAGGTCGCAGCGGACCATCTCGTGCTCGTCGGCCGCCCGGTCCATGCGCGCGACCGCGGCGTCGACCGCCGCCAGATCGGGCCCGCGGTCGACCACCAGCGCGACGGCGAGCTGCTCCAGCGCCGCCCGCAGGCTGTCCAGCTCGGCGACGTCCTCCGCGGTCAGCGCGGTCACCGTCGTCCCCCGGTGCCACTCACCGCGGACGAGCCCCTCGCGCTCGAGCTTGAGCAGCGCCTCCCGCACCGGGCCCCGGCTGACCCCCAGCGCGTCCGCCAGCTCCACTTCGCGCAGCGAACCACCCGGCGGGTAGGTGCCGTCGAAGATCGCGTCCCGGATGCGGTCGGCGACCTCGTCGGCAAGCCCGCGCCGGCGGGCCGGAGCCACCTGAGCACTCATGTCCTGATGTTAACATTCAGACATGACGATCCCGCGCTTCCACCTCGCCATGCCCGTCGACGACCTGGCCGCCGCCCGCCGCTTCTACGGCGAAGTCCTCGGCCTCGACCAGGGCCGCAGCGCCGAGACCTGGGTCGACTGGAACCTGCACGGCCACCAGTTCGTCACCCACCTGGCGCCGAAGGGGCCGGAGCGGATCCACAACCCCGTCGACGGCCACGACGTGCCGGTCCCCCACTTCGGCCTGATCCTCACGGTCCCCGAGTTCCGGGCGCTCGCCGAGCGGCTGCGCGCCGCCGGGACCGAGTTCGTGATCGAGCCCTACGTCCGCTTCGAGGGGCAGCCCGGCGAGCAGTGGACGATGTTCCTGCTCGACCCCGCCGGGAACGCACTGGAGTTCAAGGCCTTCGCCGACGACTCACAGGTCTTCGCGGTCTGACGACCCCCGCAGCGACCCCGGGTGCGCCTTCGCCCCGGGATCGCGCCGCGTCTTGACCAGGCTGGCGACCGTCACGACGGCCAGCACCCCGATGATCACCGCGAGGCTCACCGGGGTCGCGATCTCGGGGACGCGCTCGTCGATGTCGACGTGCGCCCAGTGCAGGATCAGCTTCACGCCGATGAACGCGAGGATCACCGCGAGCCCGGCCGAGAGGTAGACGAGCCGGTCGAGCAGGCCCTTCACCAGGAAGTACAGGGCGCGCAGGCCGAGCAGCGCGAAGGCGTTCGCGGCGAAGACGATGTAGGGCTCGTCGGTGACGCCGAAGACCGCCGGGATCGAGTCGAGGGCGAACAGCAGGTCGACGCCGCCGATCGCGACGAGCACGACAACCAGCGGCGTCACCAGCCGGCGGCCGGCTTCGCGGGTGAACAGCCGTCCGCCGTCGTAGGCGTCGGAGACCGGCAGGAGCCGGCGGGCCGTCCGGACCACCACGTTGTGCTCGATGTCGGGGTCGGCGTCGCGGTGCCGGAACAGCTGCACGCCGGTGTAGATCAGCAGCAGCCCGAAGAGCAGGAACATCACCGAGAAGAGCGAAAGGAGCGTCGCGCCGAGCGCGATGAAGATCGCCCGCATCACCAGCGCGAGGACGATGCCGAAGGTGAGCACCTTGTGCTGGTGCTCCTCCGGGACGGCGAACGTCGTCATGATGATCACGAAGACGAACAGGTTGTCGACCGACAGGCTCTTTTCGACGATGTAGCCCGCGAAGTACTCGGCGCCGAATTCACCGCCGTGGGCCAGCGCCAGCCAGACGCCGAACGCCACGGCGACGAGGATGTAGCCCACCGACCACGCGACCGCCTCGCCGAACCCGACCCGGTGCGGCCGGACCGCGGCGAGCACGAGGTCGACCGCGAGCAGCACCACGACGACGCCGATGGTGACCAGCCAGGTGCCGACGCCCATCCACTCCCCCGCTCCCCTTGTGTGCCGCGATCGTAAGGGCGGGGCGGCGGCCGCGCACCAGGAGTCCATTGTGGACAGCGCGTGCCGGCGGGGCCGTGGTGCCGTACACTGCCGTACCTCCTGCTTCCAGTGCCACCCGGCCACGGAGAGTGCCGATGGGGAACGCCGCCGACGAGCCGCCGGACGCCGTGCTGCTCACCGCCTTCCGCGCGGGCGACGTCGACGCCGGTGACGCTCTCTTCCGCCGGCACGCCGAACCGTTGCGCAGGACCGCGGCGGCGTGGGCGAAGCAGCCCCCGGAGCGTGACGACCTCGTGGCCGAGACCTTCGCCCGGGTGCTGGCCGTGGTGCGCGCGGGCGGTGGCCCGGACGGCGACCTGCGGCCCTACCTCGTGGTGACGCTGCGGAACCTGGTGTTCCGCTGGGGCAGGCAGGGCAGCCGGGTCGAGCTGTGCGAGACCGTCCCCGAGACGAGTTCGAGCGGCGCCGAGGAACTGGCCCTGCACCGGTCGAACGAGCGGCTCGCGTGGTCGGCCTACCGCACGCTGCCCGGCCGGTGGCGGACGGTGCTCTGGCGGACCGAGGCGGAGGGCGACACGCCGACGGAAGCGGCGCCCTTGCTGGGCCTGTCGCCCACCAGCGTCTCGGCGCTGGCGAGGCGGGCGCGGGAGGGGCTGCGCCAGGCGTACCTGCAGGTCCAGGTGCCCGACGCGGAGGAGCCGGTCTGCCGCGAGCCCCGCCGCCGCATGGGCGCGTGGGTCCGGGGCGCGCTGTCCCCGCGCCGGGCGAGCGTGGTCACCGACCACCTCGCGGGCTGCGGCGCGTGCCGTTCGGTGGCGAGCGGGCTGGACGAGGCGAACCGGGAGCTGCCGGGCGCGCGCCGCACCGGCTGACCCCTCGCCGGGGGTTGCGCGAGGGTTGCCCCGACCCCACGCTCCCGGGTTACCGTGAAGCCCGGCCCAGGAGGTGGCGGTGGACGACGAAGTCTGCGCGGTCCGGCCCGGCACCGACGTCGCCGGGCACGCCCGGCTGCTCGCCGGCATCCACGACGCCGTCCTCGCCGGACGCGCGCCGGCGACCGCGCCGCGCCGGCTCGTCGAACGGTCCTGGCGCCGGGTCTCCGCCCAGGGCGTCGATCCCGACCGGCCGCCCGCGCCCGATCCCGTCGGGGCCGCCGAGGTCGAACGACGAAGGACGGTCTGCCGGCTGCACGAGGTCCTGCCCGAGCTGCGCGGCGCGCTGACGTCGGTCGCCGAAGACGCGCACCACCTCATGGTCGTCACCGACGCCGACGGGGTCGTCCTCTGGCGCGAAGGCGCCCGGCGGGTGCGCCACCGCGCCGACTCGCTCGGCTTCACCGAGGGCGCGATCTGGTCCGAGCCCGCCATCGGCAGCAACGCGATCGGCACGGCGCTGGCCGAGGCGGCGCCCGTGCAGATGTTCGCCGCCGAGCACTTCGTGCGCTCGCACCACACCTGGACCTGCACCGCCTCCCCCGTGCACGACCCGCGCACCGGCGAGCTGCTCGGGATCGTCGACGTCAGCGGGCCGGCCGAGACCGTCCACCCGATGACCGTCGCCCTGGTCGGGACGTCCGTGCGGCTGGCCGAAGCCGTCCTGCACCAGCGGCACGAGGCCCGGCTGGAGGCGCTGCGCCGGCTGTCCGGCCACCTGCTGAGCACGGCCGGGCTCGTCGTCGACGACCACGGCTGGGTCGCGGCGCAGAGCGGCGTCCCCGGGATCGACCGGGTCGCCGCGCCCCGCCACGGCGTCCCGGTCGCGGTCCGCGGCCTCGGCGCGTGCGAGCCCGAACCGGTCCCCGGCGGCTGGCTCCTGCGGCCCAGCCGGCGCGAAACCCTGCGGTTCACCCTCGAGCTCGACCCGCCGCGCGCGATCGTCGAAGGCTCCGCGCGGTGGACGCACCCGCTCGGCAGGCGGCAGGCGGACCTGCTGCGGCTGATCGCGACCGCGGGCCCGGCCGGGGTTTCGGCGGCGCAGCTGTCGGAGACGCTCTACGGCGACCGCACCCACCTGGTGACCGTGCGCGCCGAGCTGTCCCGGCTGCGCAAGCTGATCGGCGGCCTGCTGCTCGCCCGCCCGTACCGCTTCGCGCCGGGCGTCGACGTCGTGCTGATGCAACCTTAGGGCAACCCTTACGCCCACCCCGCCCGCCGGGGTTGGCTGCGTTCAACGCGCCGCCGACGACGACGGTGCCCGACGCGGGGAGGTCCGCTCATGACCCAGACCCTCGAACCGGCCGCGGCCCTCGAGGCCCGGCAGCGCGTCGACGGCTGGCTCGCCGGCTTCGAGGCCGCGCTCGCGGCCCGCGACGCCGACCGGGCGGCCGCCCTCTTCGCGACGACGTCGTTCTGGCGCGACCTGATCGCGTTCACCTGGAACCTCAAGACGGTCGAAAACCGCGACGGCGTCAAGGATCTGCTGCTGGCCACCATGGACGGCACCGACGCGACCGGCTTCCACACCACGGAGGAGCCGACCGAATCCGGCGGCATCGTCGAAGCGTGGATCGGGTTCGAGACCGCCGCCGGGCGCGGCCGCGGCCACCTGCGGCTGAACGACGAAGGCGCGTTCACGTTCCTCACGACGCTGTACGAGCTGAAGGGTCACGAGGAGCCGCTCGGCACGACCCGCCCGAAGGGCGCGGAACACGGCATCAACCCCGAGCGCGTCACCTGGGCCGAGGCGCGGCAGGCGGAAGCGGCCGAGCTGGGCACGACGCGGCAGCCGTACGTCGTCGTCATCGGCGGCGGGCAGGGCGGGATCGCGTTGGGCGCCCGGCTGCGGCAGCTTGGCGTGCCGCACGTGGTCGTCGACCGGTACGCGCGCCCGGGCGACCAGTGGCGCGGCCGGTACAAGTCGCTGTGCCTGCACGACCCGGTCTGGTACGACCACCTGCCCTACCTGGACTTCCCGCGGAACTGGCCGGTGTTCGCGCCGAAGGACAAGATCGCCGACTGGCTCGAGATGTACACGAAGGTGATGGAGGTGAACTACTGGTCGTCGACGACCTGCAAGAGCGCCTCCTACGACGAAGAGGCGAAGGAGTGGACCGTCGTCCTCGACCGCGACGGCGAGGAGGTCGTGCTCAAGCCGAAGCAGCTGGTGCTCGCGACCGGCATGTCGGGCAAGCCGAACGTCCCGGTGCTGCCCGGCCAGGACCGCTTCCGCGGCGAGCAGCACCACAGCTCGCGGCACCCCGGCCCGGACGCCTACCGCGGCAAGAAGGCCGTGGTCGTCGGGTCGAACAACTCGGCGTTCGACATCTGCGGCGCGCTGTGGGAGGCCGGCGCCGACGTCACGATGGTCCAGCGCAGCTCCACCCACATCGTGAAGTCGGACTCGCTGATGGACCTCGGCCTCGGCGACCTTTATTCGGAGCGCGCCCTGGAAGCCGGGATGACGACGCAGAAGGCGGACCTGACGTTCGCCTCGCTCCCGTACCGGATCATGCACACGTTCCAGCAGCCGGTGTACGCGGCGATCAAGGAGCGCGACCAGGAGTTCTACGACCGCCTCGAAGCCGCGGGCTTCCGCCACGACTGGGGCGACGACGACTCCGGCCTGTTCATGAAGTACCTGCGCCGCGGCTCGGGCTACTACATCGACGTGGGCGCGGCGGACCTGGTGGCCGACGGCGACGTCAAGCTCGCGCACGGCCAGGTCGTCGAGCTCACCGAGACGTCGGTGAAGCTCGACGACGGCACCGAACTGGAGGCCGACCTGGTCGTGTACGCGACCGGCTACGGCTCGATGAACGGCTGGGCGGCGGACCTGATCAGCCAGGAGGTCGCGGACAAGGTCGGCAAGGTCTGGGGCCTCGGCTCGGACACGACCAAGGACCCCGGCCCCTGGGAGGGCGAGCAGCGGAACATGTGGAAGCCCACCCAGCAGGAAGGCTTGTGGTTCCACGGCGGGAACCTGCACCAGTCGCGGCACTATTCGCTGTACCTGGCCCTGCAGCTGAAGGCCCGCGCCGAAGGCGTCCCGACGCCGGTCTACGGGCTGCAGGAGGTGCACCACCTGGCCTAGCAGCGCGACGGCAACGGAATCGACGCGGGTCAGGCCGCGTGGTTGGCGATCACGAGTTCGGCGATGAGGTCGTCCCGCAAGGTGAACCGGTAGTCGAGTTCGGCGACGCCACCCGGGAAGGTGCCCTCGAGCCGCACGGTCACCACCCAGTGGGCGCCGTCGACGCGGTGGACGCCGATCCGCTCGGTCGTGTACTCGAACTCGGACCCGGCGTCCCGCAGGAACGCGTGGACCTCTTCGCGGCCGCGGAAGGTCTCGTCCTGGTCGACGACCACCGCGTCCTCGGTGAGGAACGACGAGGCCGTGTCGGCATCGCGAACGACGTGGGCGGCGAAGAACTTGCGCACGGTGGTCGGGAGAAGATCGGTGTGCTGTGTCATGAGCCCATCGTGTGACCTCACGACGTGGGAGGGTCAAGCCGTGGACTCTCCCCCGGGGAGAGAGTCCAGAATGGAACGGTGCTGAGCATCGGGGAGTTCTCGCGGCTGACCCACTTGAGCGTGCGGACCCTGCGCCGGTACCACGAGGCCACCCTGCTGGAACCCGCCGTGGTCGACGAGACCACCGGTTACCGCTACTACGGCGTCGACCAGATCCCGGCCGCGCAGGTCATCCACCGGCTCCGCGAACTCGACGTCCCCCTGAGCGACGTGCAGCAAATCCTGCGGACCCCCGACCCCGACGTCCGCGCGGCCCTGGTCGCCGACCACCTGCAACGCCTCGAGGACGTGCTCGACCGCACCCGGGCCGCGGTCGTGTCACTGCGGCGCCTGCTCCGGCCCGACCCCGCGCCGATCGGCGTCGAGCTGCGCGCGGAACCCGCCCGGACGGTCGCGGCGGTGGAGGCCGTGGTCGGGAACGGCGATGTCGCGGCCTGGTTCGCCGGCGCCATGGCCGAACTGGAGGCGGCCGTCGGCGCCGCCGTGACCGGACCGCCGGGCGGCTGCTACGACAACGCCCTGTTCGAACAGGAACGCGGGCACGCGCTCGTCTACCTGCCGACCGCCGCGCCACCGCGCACCGGGCGCGTGCACCCCGTGGTCCTGCCGGCCGCGGAGCTGGCCGTCACCACCCACGTCGGCGAGCACGACGGCGTCGAGGTCACCTACGGCCAACTCGGGACCTGGGTGGTGGAGAACGCGATGTCGGTGGCCGGGCCGGTGCGGGAGGTCTACGTCACCGGCCCCCGCGACACCAGCGATCCCGCGGCATGGCGCACCGAGATCGGCTGGCCGGTCTTCCGCGTCACCTGAGGAGGTCGCCGAACAGCAGGGCGGTTCCGTGCGCGCGCTTGAAGTACAGGTGGGCGTCGTGCTCCCACGTGATCGCGATGCCGCCGTGGAGCTGGACCATCTCCGCCGCCGCGTGGGAAAACGCTTCGCCGCACACCACTTTCGCCGTCGCGACCGCTTCGGCGTCACCGTCCACCATGGCCGCATATAACGCCGACCGGGCCGCTTCGACGTGGACGTGCACGTCGGCCATCCGGTGCTTCAGCGCCTGGAACGAGCCGATCGGGCGGCCGAACTGGCGGCGTTGCTTCGTGTACTCCACCGTCAGTTCCAGGGCTCGCGCCGCCGCGCCGACCTGTTCCGCCGCCACCGCGATCACCGCCGTGTCGCGCAGCTTCTCGAGCCGGAAACCGTCGGCGTCGAGGCGCCGGGCCGGGCTCGACGCGAAGTCCACCACGGCCAGCCGCCGCGTCGGGTCGAGGGTGGTGACGCGCTCGCGGCGCACACCGTCGAGGGGCACCTCGAACAGGCCGAGGCCGTCCGCCGTGCGGGCCACGGCCAGCAGGACGTCCGCGAGGTCGCCGTCGAGGACGTAGTGGGCGCGCCCGTCGAGCCCGGTGTCCGACGCGGTGAGCGCCGGTGCCCAGTCTTCGCCGGCCCAGGCCAGCGCGGCGAGGGTGGTGCCCGCGGCGACGCCCGGCAGCAGCCGTTCGCAGGCCTCGTCGTTTCCCGTGCGCAGCAACGCTTCCGCGCACAGCACGGCGGAACCGAGCATCGGGGACGGGGTCAGGGTCCGGCCGAGCTCCTGCTGGACGACGCAGAGCTCGGCCAGGCCGGCGCCCGCGCCACCGTAGTGCTCGGGGATCGCGAGCGCGGCGACGCCGATCTGTTCGCACAGCGTCGACCAGAGCTTGTCGTCGTGGCCGAGCGGGGACTCCAGCGCCGCCCGGACGGCCCCGGGACCCGAGCGGCGGGTCAGCAACGCCCGGACCGCGTCCCGCAGGGCCCGGGCTTCTTCGGTCTCCAGCGGGTCGGTCATCGCAGCACCCGCGTCCGGTGGAACGACCCGGTTCCCCAGGCGCCGGCGAGCGCGCGCACCTTGGTCAGCCGCAGGCCGAGGTCGTGCTCGGCGGTGTAGCCGATGGCGCCGTGCACCTGTAGGGCGGTCCGCGCGGCGAGGTGGGCGGCGTCGCCCGCCATCACCTTCGCGGCCGACACGTCACGGGCGAAGGTCTCGCGCGCGACGGCCGCGCCGTGCAGCAGCGGGCGGGCGAGCTCGAGCCGGGTCGCGACGTCGGCCAGCAGGTGCTTGACCGCCTGGTACTCGCCGATGGCGCGGCCGTACTGGCGGCGCTGCTTCGCGTAGGCCACCGAGGTGTCGAGCAGCCACTGGCCCGCGCCGAGCAGCTGGGCGGAGACCGCCAGCACGCCCCGGTCGAACGCGGCCGTCTCGCCCGCGGGGGTGGCGGGGACCCGGAACAGCCGCCGGGCCGGGTCGACCGAGCGGACGAGCCCGGTCTCCGGTTCCCGCTGCGCGCCGGCGAGGTCCAGCACCACGCCCGCGACGTCGGCGTCCAGTGCCAGGGGGACTTCCGGTGGGGCGGCGACGGTGGCCAGGAGGTCGCCTGCGGCGAGGGCGGCGAGCCGGTCGCCGGTCAGCAGTGCCGGGGCGACCGCCGCCGACTCGGCGAGCGGGCCCGGGACCGCGTGGTAGCCGAGCGCTTCGAACGCGACCACCAGGTCGACCGGGCCGGCGCCGAGGCCGCCGTGGTCCTCGGGCACCAGCAACCCGAAGACGCCGACGTCGGCGAGCGCGCGCCAGAGCTTGAGGCCGCGGTCGTGCTCCCCCGCCGCCCAGGCGCGGGCGGTCGCCGCGGTGTCCGCCCCGCCCAGCAGGTCGTGCAGCGTCGCGGCGAACTGCCGGTGCTCCGGGGAGAGCTGGAACCTCATCGGCGGGCCTCCCTGGGCAGCTTCAGCAGCCGTTCGGCGATCGTGTTCCGCTGGATCTGGTCGGTGCCGCCGTAGATCGGGCCGGCGAGGGAGAACAGGTAGCCGTTCACCCACGCCTCGTCGGTTTCCGCGGCCGGGCCGAGCACATCCAGCGCCGTCTCGTGCAGCTCGACGTCCAGCTGGGACCAGAAGAGCTTGTTGACGCTCGACTCCGGGCCCAGCTCGCCGCCCTCGGCCAGCCTGCTGACCGTGCCGAACGTGTAGAGCTGGTAGGCACGGGCCCCGATCCACGCGTCCGCCACCCGGTCCTTTGTGGACTCCGGCGCGCCCTCCGCGCGCCAGAGGCCGACTAGCCGCGAGGCCGCCGCGAGGAACCGGCCCGGGCTGCGCAGCGACAGGCCGCGTTCGTTGTTCGCCGTCGTCATCGCGACCCGCCAGCCCTGCCCCACCTCCCCGATGACGTCCTCGTCGGGGACGAACACGTCGTCGAAGAAGATCTCCGCGAACCCCGGCTCGCCGTCCAGCTGCGGGATCGGCCGGACCGTCACCCCGTCCGCGCGCAGGTCCGCCATGAAGTAGGTCAAGCCGTGGTGGCGCCGGGCTTCCGGGTCGGTGCGGAACAACCCGAACGCGCGGTCGGCGAACGCCGCCCGGGAACTCCACGTCTTCTGCCCGGACAGCAGCCAGCCGCCGTCGGTGCGCACCGCCGTGCTGCGCAACGCGGCGATGTCGCTGCCCGCCTCGGGCTCGGACCACGCCTGCGCCCACACCTGCTCCCCCGTAGCCATCGCGGGCAGGATCCGGTCGCGCTGCTCTTGCGTGCCGTGCGCGAACAACGTCGGCCCGAGCATGAAGATCCCGTTCTGGCTCACCCGCCCCGGCGCGCCCGAGGCGTAGTACTCCTCCTCGAACAGCAGCCACTGCAGCATCGAGGCGTCCCGGCCGTGGTACTCGCGCGGCCACGACACGACCGACCACCGCGCCTCGGCCAGCTCGGCCTCCCACTCGCGGTGCGCCGCGAACCCCTCGGCGGTGTCCATCGACGGCAACGTCCGCACGTGCGAGGACAGCCATTCCCTGGCCTCGTCGCGGAAGGCCGCGGACGCCTCGTCGACGTCGAGGTCCATCACGCCCCCTTGTTCGCGTCGCGCATCGACCGCGCCGACTGCCCGCCCAGCGAGTCTTCCGAGGTTTCCGCGTTGTGCGCGTGCGCCAGATGATGGAGCCCGAACACGGAGTCCATTCCGGACCGCAGCCCCATCAGGTCCTCGGCCTGGTTCACGGCCTTCTTCGCCAGCGCCAGCCCGAACTGCGGCATCCCGCTGATCTTCTCCGCCAGTTCGAGCGTGCGCTCTTCCAGTTCGGCGCGCGGCACGATCCGGGTGACCATGCCCCATTCCCTGGCCTGCTGGACGGTGAACCGCTCGCCGGTGAACAGCACTTCCTTCGCCGCGCGGGGACCGAGCACCCACGGGTGCGCGAAGTACTCGACGCCAGGAATTCCCATCCGCACCACGGGATCGGCGAAGAACGCGTCGTCGGCGGCGACGATCAGGTCGCACACCCACGCCAGCATCAGCCCGCCCGCGATGCAGGCGCCCTGGACGCTCGCGATCATCGGCTTCGGGATCTCCCGCCACCGGCGGCACATCCCGAGGTAGACCTCGGACTCGCGGGCGAAGCGCTGGTCGCCGCCGGCCCGGTCGGTGTGGTCCCACCACAGCACCGCGCGGCGGTCGAAGGTCTGGTCCGCGTCGCGGCCCGGGCTGCCGATGTCGTGCCCGGCGGAGAAGTGCTTGCCCGCCCCGGCCAGCACGATCACCTTCACCTCGGGGTCGTTCACGGCTTCGGTGAAGGCGTCGTCGAGCGCGTAGGTCATGGCCGAGTTCTGGGCGTTGCGGTAGTCCGGCCGGTTCATCGTGACCACCGCGACCGGCCCGCGCCGCTCGGAGCGGACCACCGGTTCACTCATGCGTTCTCCTCGGTCAGCAGCCGCTTCAGCACCTTGCCGGAAGCGTTGCGGGGCAGCTCGTCCAGGAACGCGACGAACCGCGGGGTCTTGTAGTTGGCCAGCCGCTCGCGGCAGAACGCCAGGACTTCCCGCTCGGTCAGCCCGGCGCCGACGACGAACGCCTTGCCGACCTCGCCGAGCCGTTCGTCCGGGACGCCGACGACGGCGACGTCGCGGACGCCGTCCAGCTCGGTCAGCGCGTGCTCGACCTCGGCGGGGTAGACGTTGAAACCGCCACAGATGTACATGTCCTTGAGCCGGCCGGTGAGCGTGAGGTTGCCCTCGGCGTCGAGTTCGCCGACGTCGCCGGTGTGCAGCCACCCCCGCTCGTCGACGGCCTTCGCGGTGGCGTCCGGGTCGTCGAGGTAGCCGAGCATCACGTTCGGCCCGCGGACCACGACCTCCCCGGGCGAGCCCTGGATCGCCACCTCGAAGCCCGCCGTCGCCCGGCCGGACGTGCGGGCGACCAGCTCGGCGTCGTCGCCCGGCCGGCACATCGTCACCACGACCGCTTCGGTGAGGCCGTACGCGGTCAAGACGATGTCGAAGCCCAGCTCGGAGCGCATGCGCCGGACGAGCGACGCCGGCACGTCGGCCGCGCCGGTCACCGCCAGCCGCAACGACGAGAGGTCGCCGCGCCCGGGCTCGTTCAGCAGCGACCGGAAGATCGTCGGAGCGCCCGGGAGCACCGAGACGCGTTCGCGCTCGATCAGGTTCAAGGCGGCCCGCACGTCGAAGACCGCCTGCGGCACGATCGTCGCGCCGGTCAGCAGGCAGACCACGATCCCGGCCTTGTAGCCGAAGCTGTGGAAGAACGGGTTGATCACCAGGTACCGGTCGTCGGCGGTGACCTCGCCGCACTCCGCCCAGGCCGCGGCGACGCCGACCACCTGGCGGTGCGCCGACAGCACGCCCTTCGAGCGGCCGGTCGTGCCCGAGGTGAACAGGATGTCGCTCACGTCGTCGGGCTGGACGGCGTCCGCGCGGGTTTCGATCTCGGCGAGGGGCACCTGCTCCGCGAGGCCGAGGAACTCGTCCCAGCCCAAGGTGCCCGGCACCGGCCGGTGGGGCCGTTCGAGGGGCACCCGGACGACCGTGCCGAGGTCCGGCAGGGCGGCGCCGGTCGCCACGATCGCGGCGTGGCGGTCCGCGCCGAGGAAGTCCGCAGCCACGACCAGGGCTTTCGCCCGGCTGCGGACCAGCAGGTCCACGGTCTCGGCGGCGGTGAACCGCGTGTTGACCGGCACCAGCGACGCGCCCGCGTAGAGCGCGCCCAGCGCCGTGAGCACCCAGTGGCGGGTGTTCGGGAGGGTGACGGCGACCCGGTCACCGGGCCGGACCCCCCGGGCGGCGAACGCCCGCGCGACCGATTGAACACGTTCCAGAAGAGCGTCGAAGCCGAGCCGGACCGCGCCGTCGACCAGTGCCTCCTCGGCACCGAACTTCGCGGCGGCATCGCGGACGACGGCCGGGATCGTGGTCTGTCCCACCACACCCTCCTCTGGACCGACAAACTAGAACGTGTTCTCATTACCCTAGGTGCCGGACCGGCCCGGCAGCAAGGAGGCGTGCGTGGAACCGACGCGATTCCGCCGCGAGGTCGCGGGCTGGCTCGCCGACAACCTGACCGGCGAGTTCGCCGGGCTGCGCGGCCTCGGGGGTCCCGGGCGCGAGCACGAGGCGTTCGACCTGCGGCTGGCCTGGGAACGCCACCTCGCCGCCGCGGGCTGGACGTGCGTCGGCTGGCCGGTCGACCACGGCGGCCGCGGCCTCTCCCTCGACGACCAGGTCGCCTTCCACGAGGAATACGCGGCTTCCGGGGCGCCCGCCCGCGTCAACCACATCGGCGAACAGCTGCTCGGCCCGACGCTCATCGCCTTCGGCACGCCCGAGCAGCAAGCCCGGTTCCTGCCGAAGATCGTCTCCGTCGAGGAGCTGTGGTGCCAGGGCTACTCCGAGCCGGGTGCCGGCTCCGACCTCGCCGCCGTCTCCACCAGCGCGGTCCGGCGCGACGGCGAATGGATAGTGAACGGCCAGAAGATCTGGACGTCCCTGGCCCACGTGGCCGACTGGTGCTTCGTCGTCGCCCGTACCGAACCGGGCTCCCGGCGCCACCACGGCCTCTCCTACCTCCTCGTGCCGCTGCGCCAGGACGGTGTGACCGTGCGGCCGATCCAGCAGCTCACCGGGACCTCGGAGTTCAACGAAGTCTTCTTCGACGACGCCCGCACGCCCGCCGACCTGGTCGTCGGCGCACCGGGCGAGGGCTGGAAGATCGCCATGGCCACCCTCGGCTTCGAACGCGGCGTCTCCACCCTCGGCCAGCAGATCGGCTTCCGCCGCGAACTCGACGACATCACCGCCGAGGCCAAGCGGCTCGGCACCTACGACGACCCGCTCCTGCGCGCCGACCTCACCCGCGCCCGCCTCGGCCTGCGCGTCCTGCGCGCGCACGCCCTGCGCACCCTCGGCCGGGCCGCCGGACCGGAGGTCGCCGTCGGCAAGCTCCTGTGGGCCCAGTGGCACCGCGGGCTCGGCGAACTCGCCATGCGCGCCCGCGGGGCGCGGTCCCTGGTCGGCGTCGCCGGCGAACTGGACGACTTCCAGCGGCTCTACCTGTTCACCCGCGCCGACACCATCTACGGCGGGTCGGACGAAATCGAGCGGAACATCATCGCCGAGCGCGTGCTCGGCCTGCCCCGGGAGGCGCGACCGTGATCCCCCAGTACCCGCCCGGCCACGACCTGCTGTCCGGCAAGGTCGTCGTGGTGACCGCCGCGGCCGGCACCGGCATCGGCTCCGCCGTCGCCAGGCGCTGCCTCGAAGAAGGCGCGAGCGTCGTCGTCAGCGACTGGCACGAACGGCGCCTCGGCGAGAAGGCCGCCGAACTGGCCGAACTGGGCAAGGTGCACGCCATCCCGTGCGACGTCACGAAGGACGACCAGGTCCAGGCGCTGATCGACGGTGCCGTCGGCCACTTCGGGCGCTTGGACGTCATGGTCAACAACGCCGGGCTCGGCGGCACGAAGTCCGTGCTGGACATGACCGACGACGAGTGGTCGAAGGTCCTCGACATCACGCTCACCGGAACCTTCCGGTGCACCCGGGCGGCCTTGAAGCAGTTCGTGGCACAGGGGGGCGGCGGCGCGATCGTCAACAACGCCTCGGTGATCGGCTGGCGCGCCCAAGCCGGCCAAGCCCACTACGCCGCCGCGAAAGCCGGGGTCATGGCGCTGACGCGGTGCTCGGCCCTCGACGCCGCCGAGCACCACGTCCGCGTCAACGCCGTCGCCCCCAGCCTGGCCATGCACCCGTTCCTGGCCAAGGTGACCAGCGACGAGCTCCTGGCCGACCTGACCAAGCGGGAAGCGTTCGGCCGCGCGGCCGAACCCTGGGAGGTCGCCAACGTCATGGTCTTCCTCGCCAGCGACTACGCGAGCTACCTCACCGGCGAAGTCGTCTCCGTCTCCAGCCAGCACCCCTAGGAGCACCCGTGCCCGAAGCCTTCCTCCTCGACGCCGTCCGCACCCCGGTCGGCCGGCGCGGCGGCGCGCTGTCCGGGTGGCACTCCGCCGACCTCGGCGCGCACGTCATCCGGGCGGTCGTCGAGCGCGCCGGGGTCGACCCGGACCTCGTCGACGACGTCATCCTCGGCTGCACCGACACACTCGGCCCGCAGTCGGGCAACCTCGCTCGCACCGCGTGGCTCGCGGCCGGCTACCCCGACCACGTGCCCGGGGTGACGGTCGACCGGCAGTGCGGGTCGAGCCAGCAGGCGGTGCACTTCGCGGCGCAGGCCGTCATGTCCGGCACGCAGGACCTCGTGCTGGCCGGCGGAGTGCAGAACATGAGCCGCATCCCGATCAGCGCGGCGATGCTGGCCGGGCGCGAGTACGGTTTCGACGACCCGTTCTCCGGCTCGAAGGGCTGGCAGGAGCGCTACGGCAGCGTCGAGGTGTCGCAGTTCCGCAGCGCCGACATGATCGCCGAGCACTGGGACATCAGCCGCGAAGCCATGGAGGAGTACGCGTTCCGCAGCCACCAGCGGGCCCTGGCCGCCATCGATTCCGGGCGGTTCGACGCGGAGATCGCGCCGGTCGACGGCTTCGCGCAGGACGAAGGGCCGCGCCGGGACACGTCCTTGGAGCGGATGCGCGGCCTGAAGCCGCTTTCGCCGGAGTCGCGCCTGACAGCCGCGGTGGCCAGCCAGATCTCCGACGGCGCGAGCGCGGCGCTGCTGGCGTCTCCGTCGTTCGTCGAGGAGCACGGTTTGCGGCCGCGGGCCCGCATCCACCACCTGTCGGTCCGCGCGGCGGACCCGGTGTGGATGCTGACCGGCCCGATCCCGGCGACGTCCCACGCGCTGCGGAAAACCGGGCTCACGATCGAGGACATCGACCTGTTCGAGGTCAACGAGGCGTTCGCCAGCGTGGTGCTGGCGTGGCTGGACGAAACGGGCGCGGACCCCGCCCGCGTCAACGTCAACGGCGGCGGCATCGCCCTCGGCCACCCGATCGGCGCCACCGGGACGAAGCTCCTCGCGACGCTCCTGCACGAGCTGGAGCGTCGCGAGGGACGTTACGGCCTGCAGACGATGTGCGAAGGCGGCGGCACCGCCAACGTGACCGTCATCGAACGGCTGTGATCAGCCGAGGGCGCGCAGCTTCGGGAGCACGTCCTCGGAGAACTGGGTCAGGAACCGCTCCTGGTCGTGGCCCGGGCCGTGGAAGACCAGGTGGTTCAGGCCCGCGTCCAGGTACGGCTTGATCTGCGCCACCGCCTCGTCCGGGTCCGACGCCACGATCCACCGCTTGGCGACCTGCTCGATCGGCAGCTCGTCGGCCAGCCGCTCCATCTCCTCGGCCGAGGAGACCGTGTGCTTCTGCTCCGCCGACAGCGACAGCGGCGCCCAGAACCGGGTGTTCTCCAGCGCCTTCTCGTGGTCGCGGTCGTAGGACATCTTGATCTCGATGGTGCGGTCGACGTCTTCGACGGTCTTCTCGGCCGCCTCGGCGCCTTCCTTGACCGCCGGCATCAGCTTCTCGGTGTAGAGGTCCATGCCCTTGCCCGAGGTGCAGATGAACCCGTCGCCCGCGCGGCCCGCGTACTTGGCCACCACCGGGCCGCCCGCGGCGACGTAGACCGGGACCGGCTGCTCCGGCCGGTCGTAGATCTTCGCGTCGACCAGCTCGTAGTAGTCGCCCTTGAAGTTCACGTTGTCGCTGGTCCACAGCTCGCGGATCAGCTTGATCGACTCGCGCAGCCGGGCGAAGCGCTCCTTGAACTCCGGCCACTCGCGGCCGGAGACGGCGATCTCGTTCAGCGCCTCACCGGTGCCCACGCCCAGGATCACGCGGCCGCCCGACAGCAGCGACATCGTCGCGAACGCCTGGGCGATCACCGCCGGGTTGTACCGGAACGTCGGGGTCAGCACGCTGGTGCCGATCTGCACCCGCTTCGTCCGCTCGGCCACCGCCGGCATCCACGCCAGCGCCCACGGCGCGTGGCCGCCCTCGTGCCGCCACGGCAGGAAGTGGTCCGACACCCAGACCGAGTCGAGGCCGACCTCTTCGGCACGCACCGCGTACTCGACCAGATCCCGCGGTCCGAACTGCTCCGCCGACGCCTTGTAACCGACCTTGAGCGCCACGCTCACTCATCCTCCCGTTTGCCGGCCAAGACGGCGGAGTATCTCACCCGCCTCGGCCACTGTGCCCTCGACGATCCCGGCCACCGTGGGCAAGTCGTGGATCATGCCCACCACCTGTCCCGACGCTAGCACTCCCGCGTCCGTCCGGCCCTCGACCAGCCCCGCCCGCAACAGCATCGGGGTGTTGGCCGCCATGACCAGCTGACTCCAGGTCAGATCGTTGCCGTGCTTCATCGCGAAGCCTTCTTTGACCATCGCAACCGGGGACAGTCCGGTGATATTCCGGAAGCGCAGCGCGTTGCGCGCAGCCTGCGCCAGCCCGCGCAGGCGCCCGGTGCGTTCGAGCTTCTCGACGAGGTCGGTGCGCAGCACGCGGTGCGGCAGGCCGTCGACGCGCCGGGTGACGACCGTCCCGGTGAGACCCTGCTCGAGGTAGACGCGCTTGACCTCGTCGGGGACCGTGCTCTCCTTGCTCAGCAGGAACCGGGTGCCCATCGCGACCCCCGCGGCCCCGTAGGCGAGCGCGGCGGCGAGACCACGCCCGTCGAAGAAGCCGCCGGCCGCGACGACGGGGATGTCGACGGCGTCGAGCACCGACGGCAGCAGCAGCGTGGTCGCCACTCCCCCGGTGTGCCCGCCGCCTTCGCCGCCCTGGACGATGACGGCGTCGGCGCCCCAGGCGGCGACCTTCTCGGCGTGCCGCGCCGCGCCGACCGACGGGATCACGACGACCCCGTGGTCCCGCAGCTTCGCGATCATCTCCTTGCGCGGCGCGAGCGCGAACGACGCCACCTTCACGCCCTCGCGGATCAGCAGGTCGACACGGTCACCCGCGTCGGCAGCGTCGGCGCGCAGGTTGACGCCGAACGGCTTTTCCGTGCGCTTCTTGACTTCGGTGACCGCGGCCTCGAGCTCGGCGAAGGTCATCGTGGCCGAAGCGAGGATGCCGAGCGCGCCCGCCTCGGCCGTCGCCGAGACCAGCCGCGGCCCGGCGACCCAGCCCATCCCGGTCTGCACGACCGGGTGCTCGACGCCGGCGAGCTCGGTCAGCGCCGTCTTCACGCCGGGATTTCCTTGTCCCGCAGGCCCTTCGGGTCGAGGACCTCCCGGATCAGCCGCAGCTCCTCCGCCGTCGGCTCCCGGCTGGTCCCGGTCCCGGTGAAGTCGATCTCGAACGCCGTCGCCGCGTCGACGTCCTCGCGGGTGACGCCGGGGTGCAGCGACACCGCCCGCATCGCGTGGTCCGCGCCGCCGAAGCCGAACACCCCGAGGTTCGACACGACCCGGTGGACGTCGTGGTACTTCTGCGCCGAGGGGCCCGCCTTCGCCGCGTTGTCGTACCCCACCCCGGAAACGACGTCGACACTGTCCACGAAGACCCGCGTGGAGTGCCGGGGCACCCAGTAGCTCGTGCGGTGGTTGACGCTGTTGCCCGGCGCGCCGCGCACGCCGAGCAGCTGCTTCTTCGGGCGGGCGTGCTCGCCGATGGCGGAGATGTTCTGGTTGCCGTACCGGTCGAGCTGGTTGGCGCCCATCACGACGTGCCGGCGGCCGTGCGGGACGATCGTGTCGAGCATCTTGCGGAACGGCTGCCAGCCCTCGACCACGCCGTCGGCGGTGACCAGGTACGCCTCGCCGTCGGACATCAGGAGATCCGGCTCGAAGGTCAGCCGCGCGAGCTTCGCGCCCAGCTGCGGGATGAATCCCATCGGGCTGGCCACGATCTCCCCGTCGCCGCGGAACACCTCGGCCATCGCCACGACGACGATCTCGGCCCGGGTCGCGCTCATGCCGCCTCCGCCTCGAACTTGTCCACTTCGGACAGATAACTGCGCTCGTCCCCCGACAGGAACCGGTCGGCGAACCCCGGCCACGCGTCGAGGTCCTTGGCGCAGGCGGCGTAGTGCCGCTGGAACCGCTCGTCGCGGCCGTAGTCGGGCACCGCCGTCGTGAAGTGGGCGCCCCGCGGCGCCTCGACGACCCCCTCGACGCTGCCCCGGTTGAACAGCAGGGACTGCACCGGCCCGGCCGCCGTCAGCTCGGCCGTGCCGACGACTTTTTCCACCGACACGAAGCACCGGGCGGCGGCCAGGCCGAACAGCTCGTCGAAGTACGGGTCCGGGCCGAGGTACTGGGCGTTGCCGCGGGCGTCCGCGCGGTTGAGGTGCACCAGCGCCACGTCCAGGTGCTGCGCCGGGACCGCGACCAGCTCCTCGCCGTCCTCGTACGGCGAACGCACCGTGCGGAGGCCGGGGTTGGCGCGCATCACCTCCGAGCCGAGCCCGGCCCGCGTCGGCAGGAACGGAAGCCGCTGCGCCGCCGCCGACAACGCCGTGCCGAACATGCCTTCGTCGTACTCGGTCACCTCGATCGCCCCGGTCTCGCGGGCGCGGCCGAACCACGGGTCGTACGGGATCGAATCCAGCGTGACGAACCCGAAGACCACGCGCTCGACCTTGCCCGCCGCGCACAGCAACCCCACGTCCGGGCCGCCGTAGGAGACGACGGTGAGGTCCTTGACGGGCGTGCGGAGGATCGCGCGGACCAGGGCCATCGGCTTGCGCCGCGAGCCCCAGCCGCCGATCCCGATCGTCATGCCGTCCTCCAGCTCGGCCGCCACCTCGTCGGCGGTCGTGCGCTTATCGGCCATTCAAGAACTCCTCGCGGGCTTCGTCGGAGGCGCCGAGCAGGTTGAGCTCGAAGGTGAAGCCCTGCTCGAACCGGTAGCTGCGGTGCACCTGCTGAGTGTCGATGCCGTTCAGCGCCTCCTTGGCCGCCCGGATCACCCGCGGGTCCTTCTTCGCGATGTCCCGGGCCACGGCCAGCGCCGCGTCGTCCAGCTCCGCACGCGGGACGACCCGGTAGACCGAGCCGTGCGCGTGCAGCTCGGCGGCGGTGATGGTGCGGGCGGTGAAGTAGAGGGTGCGCATGAGGTGCTGCGGCACGAGCCGGGCCAGGTGGGTCGCGGCGCCGAGCGCGCCGCGCTCGACTTCCGGGACGCCGAAGGTGGCGTCGTCGGACGCGAGGATGACGTCGGCGTTGCCGACCAGCCCGATCCCGCCGCCGAGGCAGAAGCCGTGCACGGCCGCGACGACCGGGACCGCGCAGTCGTAGACCGCGCCGAAAGCGGCGTAACAGCCCCGGTTCGCGCCGACGAGCGCGTCGTAGCCCGCGCTGCGCTGGATCTCCTTGATGTCGACCCCGGCGTTGAATCCGCGGCCCTCCGCGCGCAGGATCACGACGTGGACGTCCGGGTCCGCCCCGGCTTTCTTCAGCGCGTCGGCGAGGTCGAACCAGCCCTGCACGGGCAGCGCGTTGACCGGCGGGAAGTCGACCGTGACGACCTCGACGTGCCCGTCGCGCTTGGTCAGGATCGCCATCAGCTCGCTCCGTAGACGGGCTCGGGCTCGGGCGCGCGCTCGAGCAGGTCCTTGACCACCGGACCCAGTTCCGCCGGGTCCCAGCGCTCTCCCTTGTCCACGACCGGGCCGTGCCGCCACGCCTGGGCGAGGGACACCTTCCCGCCCTCGACTTCGAAGACGCGGCCGGTGACGTGCGAGGACTCCTCGCTGCCCAGCCAGACGACCAGGGGCGAGACGTTCTCCGGCGCCATCGCGTCGAAGCCGCTCTCGGGGCGCGCCATCGTCGCGAAGACCGCCTCGGTCATCCGGGTCCGCGCGGCCGGCGCGATCGCGTTCACGGTCACCCCGTAACGCGCCAGTTCGGCCGCCGCCACGACGGTCAGCCCGGCGATGCCCGCCTTCGCCGCCGAGTAGTTGCCCTGGCCGACGCTGCCCAGCAGCCCGGCGCCGGAGCTGGTGTTGATGACGCGCGCGCTCGGCGTGCGCCCGGCCTTCGCTTCGGCCCGCCAGTGCTCGGCGGCGTGCCTCAGTGGCGCGAAGTGACCTTTGAGGTGCACGCGGACGACGGCGTCCCATTCGTCCTCGGCGAGGTTGACCAGCATCCGGTCCCGGACGAACCCCGCGTTGTTGACCAGCACGTCGAGGCGGCCGAAGTGCCCCAGGGCGGTGTCGACGAGGGTCTTGGCACCGGCCCAGTCGGCGACGTCGGAGGTGTCGCCCAGGGCTTTCCCGCCCCGGGCCTCGACCTCGGCGACGACCGCGGCGGTCGCGTCCCCGTCCACGTCGTTGACCACCACCGGCGCGCCCTCGGCGGCGAAGGCGAGCGCGTGGGCCCGCCCGATGCCGCGCCCGGCGCCGGTCACCACGACCACCCGGTCCTGGCACAACCCGCTCACGAATCCTCCCGTTGGTTGACGTCGGCCGCGGCGAGGAACGCCGGGACCTCTCCCCCGCCGTGCACGAGCAGGGTCGCGCCGGAGACGTAGGAAGCGAGGCCGGAGGCGAGGAAAGCGGCGCAGGCGCCCACTTCCGCCGGCTCGGCCAGCCGCCCCAGCGGCACGGTCTTGCCGACCGCTTCGACGGCGGCTTCGCTGCCGTAGTGCAGGTGCGCCTGTTCGGTGCGCACCATGCCGACGTCGAGCGCGTTGACCCGCACCTTGGGGGCCCACTCGACGGCGAGACTGGCGGTGAGGCTGTCGAGCCCGGCCTTGGCGGCGCCGTAGGCGGCGGTCCCGGGCGACGCGCGCGTGCCGCTGACGCTGGAGACCATCACGATCGAGCCGCCGGTGTCCTGCCGTTGCATGACGGCGTTGGCGTGCTGGGAGACCAGGAGCGGAGCGAGCAGGTTGAGCTGGACGACCTTGTCGTGCAGCCGCGGCGAGGCGGTCGCGGCCGGCGCGTAGGGGGCGCCGCCGGCGTTGTTGACGACGACGTCGAGGCGGCCGTGGTTCTCCACGATGCCGTCGACGAGGGTTTTGACCTGGGTTTCGTCCCGGACGTCGCACGGGACGAACTCGGCCTCGGTGGCGGTCTCGCGCCGTGCGCAGGTGACCACGTGGGCGCCGTGGGCGAGGAACACGTCGGTGATGCCCCGGCCCACCCCGCGGACACCGCCGGTCACCAGGACGACGGCGCCGGACAGGCCCAGATCGGTCTTCACTCCCCAAAACTAGAACACGTTCCAACTTTGGGCAAGGCGCCGATCCCGTCCGGGATCATGAACGCATGGACGAACGGTGGCCGCCCGCACCATCGGGTACAGCGGCCTGGGTGCTCAACGCGATGCACGAGCACGAGAACGGGCCGACCGACACCACCTACCACGAGCGCAGCCAGGCGCGACTTGCCGCAGGAAGCGCCGAGCCACTCGTCGTCGGAGGCATCGACCTCGAAGCCACGACAGTGACCACGGGCGGCGGGCTGGGCCGCGCCGAACACCTCGGCCCCGGCTGGCGACGGCTGCGCTGGGCGGAACCGGCCGAACGCACCGGCGACGCCGTCGTTCCCGACGGGCTGCTGCCCGGGTTCCGGTGTTTCCCCTCGGCCAAGAAGGAAGGTGGCTGGCCGGTCGGCATCACCCCGCCCACCGAGGGAAGCCTCGACCTCGTGGTGCGCGCCGACCACCTCGGTGACGCCGGCACTCAGTACGACAACCCCGAAGTCGACTTCAGCCCCTCGAACCTCTGGGCCGCGGACCATTCGTGGTGCCTGGGCACCGACTACGACCTGTGGGGCACCAAGGTCACCGGCCCGCCCGCCCTGATCGAGGCGCTGCCGAGCGACCGCGAACTCGAAGCGGTCCGGCTCCGTTGAAAGAACTAGAACGCGTTACGACCAGCGCTTCGCGGCGTCGTACTCCGCGTTGGCCGCCATCACCTCGGGCATCTGCCCCTCGACGTCCTCGATCAGCGCCAGCAGCAGCGCCGCCGTCCGGCGGCCGCGCGGGGTCAGGCTGTACTCCACCTTCGGCGGGATCGTCGGCTGGGCCTCGCGGTGGACGAAGCCGTCGCGCTCGAGGGCCTGCAGCGTCTGGGCGAGCATCTTCTCGCTGACCCCGGACACCCGCCGGCGCAGGGCGTTGAACCGGAGCGTGCCGTCGTGGAGGGCGGCCATCGCCAGGATCCCCCACCGGCCGGTGATGTGCTCGAGCGTCGCCCGGGACGTGCACGCCTGCGCGAACACGTCGAACAGCACCTGCCCGTGCTCGTCCAGCCACTCCGGCGCCTCGCTCATGACCTCAACGGTACCTCTCCCGCGCCGGAAGCCCAGGTGAGGATGCTCACCAATAGTTTGCACTTTCGAAAAGTTAGTACACTCTGACGGTAAGCAGAGCGAGAGCGAGGAGCAGCAGATGATCGTGGTCACCGGTGCCACCGGCCAGCTCGGCCGCCTGGTCGTGGAAGGCCTGCTGAAGAAGGTCGCGCCCGCCGAGGTCGTCGCCGCCGTGCGTGACCCGGCGAAGGCCGCCGAGTTCGCCGCGCGCGGCGTGCAGGTGCGGCGGGCCGACTACGACGACCCGGCGAGCCTCGCCGCGGCGTTCGCCGGCGCGGACAAGGTGCTGCTCATTTCGAGCAGCACGCCCGGGCAGCGGCTGGCCCAGCACGAAGCCGTCGTCGCGGCCGCGCGCGAGGCCGGGGTCGGCCACCTCGCCTACACGAGCGTCCTGGCCGCCGACACGACGAAGCTGTTCGTCGCGCCGGACCACAAGGCCACCGAGGAGGCCATCCGCGCGTCGGGTGTGCCGTTCACCTTCCTGCGCAACGGCTGGTACACCGAGAACTACGCGCAGACGATCGGCCGGGCGCTCACCGTCGGGTCGTTCGTGGGCAGCGCCGGCGACGGCAAGCTGGGTGGCGTCCCGCGGATCGACTTCGCCGAGGCGGCCGTCGAAGTCCTGACCGGTGAGGGCCACGAAGGCAAGGTGTACGAACTGGCCGGCGACGAGCCGTGGAGCTACGCCGACCTGGCCGCCGCCGTGACGGCCGCGGCGGGCAAGCCGGTCACCTACCAGGACCTGCCCGGCGAGCAGTACCGGAAGGTGCTCGTCGGCGCCGGGCTGCCCGAGCCGGTCGCGGCCATGCTGGCCGACGCCGACCGCGGCATCGCCGAGGGCGAGCTGACGTCGGATTCCGGCGACCTGAGCCGCCTGATCGGCCGCCCGACGACGCCGCTGGCGGAAGCGGTCACGGCCCTCGTGAAGAACTGAGGTCGGTGACGGTCTCCCCCGCTCGCGGGAGAGACCGTCACGGGCCGCCGGGACGCAGGGCCGACAGCCGCAACGCCGCCTGCATCGCGAACCGCGCCTCGGCGTCCTCCAGCCGCTCGCCGAAGGCCTCCTTCAGCTGCCGCACGCGGTAGCGGACCGTCTGCGGGTGGACCGACAGGTCGACCGCGATCTTCTCCGAGTTGCCGCCGTTTTCCAGCCACGACAGCAAGGTCTCGCTCAAGCGGTGGCGCGTGCGGTCCGGGAACCGGTCCAGCGGGGCCAGTTCCCGGCGGGCCACCTGCTCCGCCAGGGCCGGGTCGCACAGCAGCCACAGCGTCGTCAGGTGGTCCGCGCACCACGTCACCGGAGCGTCCGGCAACGCGCCTTCGCCCACCAGCCGCAGCGTCATCCGCGCCCAGCGCAGGGACTGCGCCGACGCCGGCGGCGGCACCGGCGGTCCCACGGCGGCCCGGACCCCGAGGCCGGCGAGCCACCGCTCGTCCACCGGAGCCGGCACCACCAGCCAGGGCCGCGGCGGCTCGAGGTCGGCCAGCACCTCGGGTCCCCAGCACGGCTCCACCGGCGACTCGAGGACGACGGCGGCCACCTCGCCGGGCACCGGCCAGCCGGCCGCCGCCGCGAGTTCGGCCACCACCGCGTCCGCCGGCGGCACCGGGCCGGTGACCAGGCGCAGCAGCCGGCGGCGCAGGCTCGCCCGCGTGCCGCCGAGCTCCGCCTCCACCTCGCGGTGCCCGCGGATCGACATCCGCGCCAGGTCGTCCGCGTAACCGAACAGCATCTCCGCCAAGCTCGCCATCACCGCCGAAGACAGCCGTTGCCGGCGGCCCAGGCGCATGATCCACCGCCAGCCCGCGCGGGTGCCGATGCGGTAGGCCGTCTGGAGGTCGTCGAGCGTCCGGCCCTCGTACGCCTCGCCCGCGCCGAGCCGGCGGCACGTCTCGTACAGCCGGCCCCTCGGTGCGAGCGGGTCCTCGACCAGGTCGACGAACAGCACCACCGCGCGCTCGACACCGTGCCGGGTCACGCGGCCGTGCCGGGCGTAGACCGGGACGGCCTGCCACACCTCCCGGACGATCCAGTCCACCAGCGCCGGGATCGCCGGACGCATGAGCGCGGCCAGCTCCGCGCGTCCGGACACCTCGTGCGCCACCGGGACTTGCCGCCGAGCTTGGTCGCCGGACACCGGGCTCCCTTCGCGGGGCGGGTGAGCTTTACCGAGCGGTAAAGCAGCGAGACCGTACAGTACACCTCCATGAGCAGGCCGCGGTCCCCTGATCGATCCAGCACGCGCCGGAGCCCGGCCGCCCGGCCCACCGACGACCAGCTGCTCGACGCCGCCCGCGCGGTGTTCGCCGAACGCGGCTACACCCAGGCCACCATGGACCTGATCGCCGCTCGCGCCGACTCCACCAAACCGACGCTCTACGCGCATTTCGGGGACAAGGCCGCGCTTTTCCGCGCCACCGTGAGCCGCGAGGTCGCCGCGCTGCGGAACTGGGTCCTCACCGCCTACGAAACCGCGAGCGCGGCTCCTCTCGAAGACCGCGTCCGGCTCGCGGTGATGGCCATGTTCCGCTACGCCGGCGCCCACCCGGACAGCTTCCGGATGCTGTTCGACTCCGCCGTCGACGAGATGTCGAACGAGCGCCGCGCGCTGGCCGACACCGTCACCACGCACGTCGTCGACCGCGTCCGGGAGCACCTGCTGGCCCACGGCCGCACCCCCGGCGCCGGCGCGGACCTGCTGGCCGCGATGATGGTCGGCCTGGTCGGCCGGGCCGCGATGCACGTCTCCCACTCCCCCGGCGTCGACCCGATCGCGGCGGGCGAGCTGGCCACCGGGTTCGTGATGGCCGCCCTGCGCGGCCTCGACCCCGCGCTGGTGGACCACGTCGACACCGTCAGCTGAGTGTCCACATCGGATTGATTGTCACCGGCCGAACAATTCCACCCGGCCGATCGAAGCTTCCCTTGCTTTCGCGCGCATTTCGAGAAAGCGTTTACGAACATTCAGTTTCCCAGCAGAAGTGGGATCAGCCATGATTCGTTCGCTTTCCTCCGCCGTCACGATCGGCTTCGCCGCCGCCGGGATCGCCGTCGCCGCCGCGCCCGCGGCGTCGGCCGCGCCGTGCACCGACGTCGACGTGCCCGTCGCCCGCGGCACGTTCGAACCCGGCACGCTCGGCTTCATCGTCGGCGACCCCGTCTACCAGGCCGTGCAGGACCGGCTGCGGCCGCGGTCGGTGAGCGGTTACCGGGTCGACTACCCGGCCGACCTCGGCGAACCCGCGTCGGTGCAGAAGGGCAACACCGACCTGGTGAACCACGTCGAGGCACAGGCCGCGGCCTGCCCGCGGCAGCGGTTCGTCCTGGTCGGCTACTCCCAGGGCGCCAACGTCGTCGACAACTCCCTCGGCGTCAGCAGCGACGGCGCGGTCGTCGGCGGCCCGATCGTCGCGACCATCCCGGCGGAGCTGGCCCCGCGGGTCGCGGCCGTGCTGCTGTTCGGCAACCCGATCCGCGCGATCGGCCGTCAGGTGACCGGGACGTACCAGAGCCGTACCAAGGACTACTGCGCCGACGGCGACCCGATCTGCCGGCCCGGCGGCGCGAACTTCCTGGCCCACCTGAGCTATGGCGGCGACGCCTCCGACGCCGCCGCCTTCGCCGCGGGCGAGCTCTGACGCTCAGCAGTTGGACGGGGCCTGCTCACCGGCGAACCGCTTGACGATCCACTGGTGGGCGTCCCCGTTCCCGGCCAGGATTCCGGTGGCGTGGTCGGAGAGGTAGGTCTGCCACTGTTCCCGGACCCCGGCCGCGCAGTACGCCCGGTGCAGAGCGTCGGCCTGCGGGGTGTTGACGATCTCGTCGGTGCTCGCGTGGTACTGGAACACCGGCACCCGCGGCGGGTTCGCACCCAGCTTGTTCTGCGCCAGCCGCGCCTGCCACTGCGGCGTGCCCAGCGGGTTCGAGGTCGTGTAGTCGCTGATCTTCTTGAACGAATAGTTCAGCAGCAGTTCCGCGACGCACGCGTTCTTCTTGGCGTCGTTGAGCTGCTGCCGCCCGGTGTCGTTGAGGAAGGAATCGAGCTTCAGCTCGGGGTACGCGGCGTCGAGCCCGACCGCGGCGAACGCGAGGAACCCGAAGCCGATGTACCCGTCGAGTCCTTTCGCGACCTCGGTCAGGTCGGCCGGCACGCCGCCCGCGACGACGCCGACGACGTTCAGCTCCGGCGCGTAGGCGGGCGTCTTCTCCCCCGCCCACATCGATCCGCCGCCGCCTTGGGAGTACCCCTGGAAGATCACCTTCGCGGTCTTGGCCAGCTTGGCGGCCGGCAGGTTCTGCGCCGCCCGCACCGAGTCGATCACGGCGGGTCCCTCGGACTGGCCGGTGATGTAGGTCGGCGTGGTCGTCGGCGAATAGCCCTCGTAGTCGGTCACCGCGACGGCGAACCCGCTCGAGAGCGAGTCGTTGATGGCCGGCTGGTCGTACAGCGTGCCGCGCTCCATCGCCTTGGACGCGGTGCACTTGAACGCCGGGCCCTGCGTGCCGACCGCGTAGCCGACGATCGGCGCCCGCGCCGGGTCCTTGCCCTTCGGCACCAGGATCGTCCCGGTGACCGCGTCCGGCAGGCCGCGGGCGTTGGTCGAGAGGTACATGACCTGCCAGGCGTCGGCGTTGGCGGCGTTCAGCAGCGGCACCGTCGGGCGCCAGCGCAGGACGTCACCGGGTTTGCCGGCCGGCAGCGGCGACGGCGGGGTGTAGAACGAGTCGTCGAACGGGCCGGGCAGGATCGGCGCCGCGACGGCACCGGCGGGCGGGCTCGCGGCCACGACCCCCAGCGCCGCCAGGGAGACGCCCAGGAGCGCGGACAGCACTCGTCGCACGGGGACAGACTTCACCACAACCTCCATCGGGGAAAGGGCTCTATCGTTCAAAGGAAGGCTCAGGCGGGGAGGCCGAGCGCGCCGGCCAGGACCGGCCACGAGGTGTGCAGGGCCCGCTGCCAGTACGGCCAGCTGTGCGTGCCCGGCCCGTAGTAGTCGACCGTCGCCGGGATGCCGTTCTGCCGCAGCTTGTCGGTGAAGCTCTGCGACGACAGCAACGCCGACGGTTCGAGCACATCGGACTGCCCGGGCGGGTCGAGCGGCCCGGTCTGCCCGTTGCCGCAGGAGACGTAGAGCGCCGTGCCGCGCAGGTCCTGGACGTGGTCGTAGGGGTTGTGCGACGACCAGATCGGCTGCATCCCGAAGGAGTCGCCCCACAGGTTGAGGTAGTTGAAGATCCCGGCGCGGGCGAGGATGCCGATGATCCAGACCGGGATGCCCGGGTAGAGCGTGTTCGGCACGCCGGAGTACGACGCCGCCGCGGCGAACATCCCCTTGTGCTGGAAGGCGTACGCCATCGCGCCGTAGCCGCCGATCGACAACCCGGCAACCGCCCGGCGGGTGCCACCGTGGTAGCCGCGTTCGACGATCTGGCGGACTTCGGCGGTGTGGAACGTGTCCCAGTCGGGTTTGGCCGACAGCCCGAAGTTCCACCACTTCGTGTACATCCCGGCCGGCCCGTCGCTCGGCATCACGACGAGGGCGTCCTTGGTCGCGGTGAACGCCTTGACGTCGGTGAACTGGTCCCACGACCGGTAGTCGACCGGCTCGCAGCAGCCGTGCAGCAGGAACAGCACCGGCCAGGTGCGCGAGGGCTGCGCGGCCCAGCCGGACGGCACGATCAGCCGGACCATCCCGGTGGTGCCCAGCGCCGGGGAATCGATCTTCAGATCCACCGTCCGGGCGTCCAGCCAGGTCTCCTGGACGACCTTCGCGCCGTCGTCGGCCACGGCAGTGCTCGCCCGGGCGGCGGTGACGCCGCTCGCGACCAGGACCACGACGGCCAGCATCAGCAGGGTGGCTCTCATCGAAGTCTCCTTCACAGGGGGATGTTTCCGTGCTTCTTGGCCGGCAGGGTCTGCCGTTTGGTCCGCAGGGTCCGCAGGGCACGCGCGACCTGCAGCCGGGTCTGCGACGGCGTGACGACCTGGTCGACGTAGCCGCGTTCGGCGGCCAGGTACGGGCCGGTGTGGCGCTTGCGGTACTCCTCGGTGAGCCGTCTCCGCGCCGCGGCCCGGCGTTCCGGCGGGAGCCCGGCCAGCTCGCGGCGGTAGAGCACCTGCACCGCCCCTTCCGCGCCCATCACGGCGATTTCCGCGGTCGGCCAGGCGAGGGCGACATCGGCGCCGAGGTGCTTGGAGCCCATCACCGCGTAGCCGCCGCCGTAGGCCTTGCGGACCACGACCGTCACCTTCGGCACGGTGGCTTCGGAGTAGGCGTAGATCAGCTTGGCGCCGCGGCGGATGACGCCGCCGCGTTCCTGGTCGCTGCCGGGCAGGTAGCCGGGCACGTCGGCGAGGGTGAGCAGCGGGATCGAGAAGGCGTCGCAGAAGCGCACGAACCGCGCGGCCTTCTCCGACGCGTCGATGTCGAGGACTCCCGCCTGGTGCCGCGGCTGGTTGGCGACGACGCCGACCGTCCGGCCCTGGACGCGGGCGAACGCGCAGATCATGTTGGGGGCGAAGGCGCTGTGGACTTCCGAGAACTCGCCGTCGTCGACCAGCGCGGCGATCAGCTCGGCCATGTCGTAGGTCTGGTTCGGCGAGTCGGGCACCAGCCGGTCGAGTTCCAGGTCGGCGGGCGTGACGACGGGGCTGGTGTCGTCGGCGTACTCCGGGGCGGGGTCGAGGTTGTTCGCGGGCAGGTAGCCGAGCAGCGTCTGCACCCACTCGATCGCGTCCCGCTCGTCGGCGGCCCGGTGGTGGGCGTTGCCGGCGACCTCGCTCTGCACCGCCGCGCCGCCCAGCTCCTGTGCGGTGACGCGCTCGCCCGTCACGGCGTGCACGACGTCCGGGCCGGTGACGAACATGTGCGAGGTTTCGTCGACCATCACGGTGAAGTCGGTGATCGCCGGCGCGTAGACCGCCCCGCCCGCGCACGGACCCATGATCATCGAGATCTGCGGGACGACCCCGGAGGCGTGGGCGGTGCGCCGCCCCAGCTCGGCGTAGTAGGCCAGCGAAACGACGCCTTCCTGGATGCGCGCGCCGCCGGAGTCGTTGATCCCGACGACCGGGCAGCCGAGCGACAGCGCCAGGTCCATCACCTTGAGGACCTTCTCGCCGGAGACCTCGCCCATGCTGCCGCCGAAGACGGTGAAGTCCTGGGAGAAGACGCAGACCTGCCTGCCGTCGACCGTCCCGTGCCCGGTGACGACGCCGTCGCCGTAGGGCCGGTTGGCGTCCATGCCGAACTCCGCGCACCGGTGACGCGCGAACTGGTCCAGCTCGACGAACGAGCCCGGGTCGAGCAGCAGCCCGATCCGTTCCCGCGCGGTGAGCTTGCCCTTGGCGTGCTGGCGGTCGACGGCCCGCTTCTCGGCGATCCGGACGGCTTCGTCCTGGCGCGCCGCGAGGTCGGCGATCCGGAACGCCGTGGTCGGCGTGAGTTCGTCCATCACCGCACCCCTGCTCCGAGCCGGGCCGCGAGCGCCGCGGCCACCGCCGCCACGTGCGGCGGGTCGATCATCGAGACGTGGTCGCCCGGCACCCGGACGACGTCGAGGTCCGCGCAGTACTCGTCCCAGCCCAGGGTGTCGTCCGTGCGCAGGTACCGGGGGTCCAGAGTGGTCGTCAGCGGATGGGGCTCCCGGGCGCGCAGCAGCAGGACCCGGCCGTCGTACGGCGTCGGCGTGTAGCGTTCGGCCACCCGTGCGTCCACATAGGACTCGTACTGGTGCCGCAAGACGCCGGCGCCGAGGTCCGGCACCTGTTCGGCGAGGCGCTGCACGACCCAGCGAATCTGCGCGTCTTCGTCCAAAGTGGCCAGTTCGGCGCGCGGGACCGCGAACGGGACGCCGTAGGTCCGCGACACGTGCTCGGCGAACCGGTCGAAGCGGTCCAGCAGGAGGTCCGCCGGATTCCCCGCCGCGGGCAACGGCAGGATCGAGTCGATCAGGACCACGAGGTCCACCGGCCCGTCCAGCCGCCGCGCCGTCTCGTAGGCGAGGCAGCCGCCGAACGACCAGCCGCCCAGCCGGTACGGGCCCCGCGGCTGGATCTCGCGGATCAGCTCGGCGTAGCAGGCGGCCTTGGCCTCGACGGTGTCCTCGTCGTCGATCCGTTCCAGCCCGTAGACCGGGTGCCCCTCCGGCAGCAACCGGACGAGCTCGCGGTACACGCTGGTCGGGCCGCCGGCCGGGTGGAACAGGAACAGCGGCTCGGCGACGCCGTCGCGCAGCAGCCGCACCGGGCCGCCGCCGTGGCCTTCGAGCTCGGCGCGCAGCAGGTCGGCGATGCCGGCGACGGTCGGGGTGGCGAACAGCCGCTCCACCGGGGGCACCGCGCCCAGCTGCTCCGCGAACACCGCGCGCAGCCGCCGCGCGCGTTCGGGATCCCCGCCCACGACGAAGAAGTCGTCGTGCACGCCGGGTTCCGGGCCGCCCAGCTCGGCCCGCCAGTGGCGGGCGACCCACCGCTCGGCGGGATCGCGCGGCCCGGCGGTGACCGGCGCGGCTTTCACCGGTCCGAAGCCGGCCTGCTCGGCGAGGTGTGCGGCGAGGCCGGCCAGGCTGGCGCCGCGCAGGAGCAGCGGGATCGGCAGCGGCAGGCCGAAGTCGCGTTCCACCGCGCCCCGGGCGCGCATCGCCGACAGCGAGTCGAGGCCGAGGCGGGTGAGCGGCACGTCCCGTTCGACGTCGGGGTAGCCCAGGACACCCGCGACGAGCCCGGCCAGGTGGTCGGCGATCGCCTGCCGGGCGGTTTCCGGCGACGCCTCCCTGAGCGCGTCGAGCCCGTCCCAAGTGGACGGTTCGGTGCGCGGCGCGAACAGCCCGAAGAACGGCCGCTCGGCCAGGCGCGGGAACAGGTCCAGCACCGTTTCGGCGTCGAGGCGGGCGATGCCGGTCGCCTGGCGGTCGCGCGCGAGAACGGAGTCCAGCGCGGACAGCGCTTCCCCGGTGCCGAGCGGTTCGAGCACCGGGTTGCGCGACCCGGCCGCGGCACCGACGTCGCCCCAGGCGCCCCACCCGATCGTCGCCGCCGGGAGGCCCTGGGCCCGCCGCCAGGCGACCAGGGCGTCGGCCCACGCGTTGGCGGTGGCGTACGCGGCCTGGCCGGGCGAGCCGAACAGCGCGGCGGCCGAGGAGTACACGAGCCACCAGTCGAGGTCGTGCCCGACGGTGGCCTCGTGCAGCCGCCAGGCGCCGAGCGCCTTCGGCCGCCAGACGGCCTCGAGCGCGGCCGGGTCCAGGCCGATCGCGGCGCCGTCGGCGAGGACGCCGGCGGCGTGCAGCACCCCGCGCAGCGGCACGCCGCCGTCGACGGCCGCGGCGACCAGCGCCTCGGCCGTGCCGGGCGCGGCGATGTCGCCGGCCACGACGCGGACGTCGATCCCCAGGTCCGGCGCGGGGCCGGAGCGGCGGCTGTTGAGCACCACCCGGGTCGCGCCGCGCTCGGCCAGCCACTTCGCCGCGACCAGGCCGAGGCCGCCGAGCCCGCCGGTGATGATGTAGGCGCCGTCGCGGACCGGTTCGCGCACCGGGTCGCCCGGCTCGGGGCGGACCAGCCGCCGCACGTACCGGACACCTTCGCGCCAGGCGACTTCGTCGTCGGGGCCGTCCGCACGGACTTCGTCGCGCAGCTGCCCGACCCACAGCCGGGCCGGATCCGGTCCGGCGTCGAAGTCGACCGCGCTGACGCGCAGTTCGGGGTGCTCGAAGGCGAGGACGCGGACGAACCCGCGCAGGGCGGCCGGGCCGGGGTCGCCGCGCTCCCCCGGTTCGACGCTCTGCGCCCCCGATGTGACCAGCCACAACCGCGGTGGCGTCGGCAGTCCGGCCAGCTCGGCGACGATTTCGGACAGCCTTCCGACGACGGCCTCGGCGTACCCGGGATCGGGGTGGTCCGTGCCGCCGAGGTGGACGAGCACCGCGGTCGGGTTCGTCCCGAGCCGGTCCTCGAGCGGGGCGGCGTCTTCGGAGAGCTCGATCCAGCGGTGCGCCCGCTCCGGCGCGGCGGGCAAGTCCACCTGCTGCCAGGCGGCCTCGTACAGCAGCCGGTCCAGCGCCGCGTCGCGGAAGCGGCGGCAGTAGACGTCCCGGAACTCCACGAGGACGCCGTCGTCGGCGTCGACGAGCTGGACGCTGCCGAGCAGCCCGTCGCCGGAGGCGTCCCGCGAGGTGAGGACGGCGTCCACGCGCACCCCGCGGCGGGGGTCCCCGGCCAGCACCACCTCGCCGATCGTCAGGGGCAGGTAGAGCGCGTCGGCGTCCCCGACGGCCGCGGCGAGCGCGTGCAGGCAGGCGTCGGCGAGCGCGGGGTGCAGGCGGTAGGCGGGGTGATCGGCGCCGGGCGGGGTGATCGAGGCGGAGGCTTTCCCGCCGGCGGCCACGACGTTCCGGAGGCCGCGGAAGGCCGGGCCGTAGTCCTGGCCCAGCTCGGCCAGGACGCGGTAGAGGTCCAGTGGCTCGCCGGTGACCTCGCCGAACGGCGCCGACGGGCTGCCGCCGGGCTCGAGGCGGGCGGTGGCGTGGCGGGTCCACCCGCCGGGGGTTTCGACGTGGACGCCGAACTCGCCACCGGTGACGCTGGTCGTCACCTCGGTGTGCTCGCCGAGTTCGAGGACTTCGCGGAGTTCGAGGTCGCGGACCCGGCCGCCCCGGGCGGCGGCGAGCGCGAGTTCGAGGAACCCGGTCGCGGGGAACACCGGCTTCCCCCGCACGGTGTGGTCGGCCAGCCACGGCAGCGCTTCGGTGCCGACGTCCCCGCGCCACAGGTCGCCGCCGGGGTGTCCGATGTGGACGCCCAGCAGCGGGTGGCCGCCGTGCGCCCGGGCCCGGCGCTTCGGCCAGAACCGCCGGTGGCGCCAGACCGGGCCGGGCAGGTCGACGCCCGCCGTCCGGGGACGGGCGGCCAGGGCGCCGGGGCGGCCGTCGACGTGCAGCCGGGCGAGGGTGGTGAGGAAGGCGGTCCGTTCACCGATCTTCCGGCTTGCCGAAGGCAGCGCCGGCGCGCCGGTGGTCTGTTCCACGGCGGCGAGGGCGATGGGGTGCGGGGAGACTTCGACGAAGACGGTGTGGCCGTCTTCGGCCGCGGCGGTCAGGGCTTGGCTGAACCGCACCGGACGGCGGAGGTTCGCGGCCCAGTATTCGACGTCGAACACCGGAGTTTCCCGGGGATCTTGCGACACTGTGGTGTAGCAGGGGATTTCGGGCTCGCGCGGCCGGAGTTCGCCCAGCCCGGCGCGGAACCGGCCGAGCACGGCGTCCACGGCGGCGGAGTGCCCGGCCCCGCCGACGGGCAGCCGCCGGGCGAGCCTGCCCAGGTTTTCGGCGTACCCGACGAGGGCGTCGATCTGGTCGGCGGCCCCGCTGACGGTGCACTGGGTGGGCGAGGCGTAGACGGCGACGGTGACGTCGGGGAACTCGGCGAGTTCGTGCGGGGAAAGCTCGACCAGCGCCATGGCACCGGCGCCGCCGCGGTCGAGTTCGGCGAGCAGGCGCGCGCGGGTGGCCATGACGCGCAGGCCGTCGGCGGGCTCGAGCGCCCCGGCGACGACGGCGGCGGCGACCTCACCCATGGAGTGCCCGACGACCGCGGCCGGTGTGACGCCGTGGGCGCGCCAGAGGCCCGCGAGGGCGAGGTGCATGCCGAAGAGGACCAGCTGGGTGGTGGCGAGGTCGCCGGGTTCGCGCTCAAGGAGGTCGGTCAGGCTCGAACCGGCTTCGGCGAGGAAAGCGGGGTCGAGCGCTTCGACCTCCGTGCGGAAGGCGGGTTCGGTCCGCAGGAACGCGCGGCCCATGCCGTCCCATTGCGAGCCGTAGCCGGAGAAGACGAAGACGGGATCGCCCGCGCCGGCGGCGGGCTTCCCCAGCAAGCCGCGGCCCGCGGCCAGCTCGCGCAGCCCGGCCACCACCTCGGCGCGGCTCTCCCCCACCACCGCCCCTCGGACCGGCAGGTGTTCCCGGCCGTGCGCCAGCGTCGAGGCCACCGCACCCAACGGGACTTCCGGGGCACCGTCAAGCCACTCCGCCAGCTCCTCCGCCCGCGCTCGCAGCACCTCGCCCGACCGGGCCGACAACGCGAACACCGCCGGTCCCGCCGCCTCCGGGGGCACCCGCACCGGGAACGCGGCCGCCGGCCATTCTTCGACCACCACGTGCGCGTTCGTCCCGCCGAACCCGAACGCCGACACCCCCGCGCGGGCCGTGCCCGAGTAGCGCGGCCAGTCCGCCGGCGAGGTCACCACCCGCAAGCCGGTGAAGTCGATGTGCGGGTTCGGCTCACGGAAACCCAGGCTCGGCGGCAACCGCCGGTGGGTCATCGCCAGCACCACCTTCAGCAGCCCCGCGATGCCCGCGGCCCCTTCCAGGTGCCCCAGGTTGCCCTTCACCGATCCCAGCAGCAACGGGCGATCGGCCGGGCGCCCGAGCACCGCCGACAGCGCGCCGGCCTCCAGCGGGTCGCCCAGCGGCGTGCCCGTGCCGTGCGCCTCCACGTAGTCCACAGCGGACGGATCGACGCCGGCCGAGGCGTAGGCCGCGCGCAACAGGTCCGCCTGCGCCAGGGGGTTCGGGGCCGTCAAGCCGTTGGACCGGCCGTCGGAGTTGACCGCGCTGCCGCGCAGCACCGCCAGGATCCGGTCGCCGCGGGCCGCCCGCAGCGGCTTCAGCACGACGACCCCGCACCCCTCGCCGCGAACGATGCCGTCGGCGGCCGCGTCGAACGGCTTGCAGCGGCCGTCCGCGGCCAGTACCCCGGCGCGGTGGAAGCCCGCGGTGATCCCCGGTGCCAGCAGCACGTTCACCCCGGCCGCCAGCGCGATCTCGCTCTCGCCGCGGCGCAGGCTCTGCATCGCCTGGTGCACCGCGACCAGCGACGACGAGCACGCCGTGTCCAGCGTCATGCTCGGCCCGCGCAGGTCGAGCAGGTACGACAGCCGGTTGGCCGCGATGCTCGCCGCGGCGCCCGTGCCCGACCAGACGTCGACGCCCGCGACGTCGGTCATCGTCAGCGAGCCGTATTCGGTCGCCGACAACCCGACGAACACCCCGGTCCGGCTGCCGCGCAGCCCCGACGGCGGGATCCCGGCGTGCTCCAGCGCGGCCCAGGCGACCTCCAGGAGGAGCCGCTGCTGCGGGTCCATCGCCTCGGCCTCGCCGGGTGTGATGCCGAAGAACTCCGCGTCGAACCCGGCGACGTCGTCGAGGAACCCGCCCCGCACCGGCAGTCCCTCGAGGTCAGCGGCCGGCGCGAACGTCTCCCAGCGGCCTTCCGGGACGTCGCCGACGGCGTCACCACCGGCGGCGAGGAACCGCCAGAACACCTCCGGCGAGCCGATCCCGCCCGGCAGGCGGCAGCCGAGGCCGACGACCGCGATCGGTTCCTCTTCCCCCTGCGCAGTCCGGGAAACCTCAGGAGAATCCCCTGTGGACAGATACCCGGCGAGCGCGTCGACCGTCGGGTACCGCCAGACGAGGGTGACGTCGAGCGGGCGCCCGACGAACTCGCCGAGCTCGGCCGCGAGGGCCGCCGCGTCCCGTGAGGACAGTCCCGTTTCGTGCAGCGGCCGGCCGGGGTCCACCGGACCGAGCCGGGCGAGCAGCCACGCGCGCACCGCGCCGGGCGTGGTCATCCGAGCCGCCGTCCGGTCAGCGCACCGTCCAGGTAGGACTTCCGGCAGCGCGCCCGGCTGATCTTGCCGCTGGAGGTGCGCGGCACCGTACCGGGCGGCAGGACCACCACGTCACGCAGGCCCAGCCCGTGCCCGGCCGACACCGCCGCCCGCACCGCGGCCGCGAGTCCGGTGACGTCGACCGTGGCGTCCTTGGCGCGTTCCAGCACGACGACCGCGGCTTCCCCGTGGTCGGTACCGACCGCGAAGGCCGCGGCCGAGTGCGGCCGGACGCCCGCGTGCTCCTCGGCCGTCTGCTCGATGTCCTGCGGGTAGTGGTTGCGCCCGTCGACGACGACCAGGTCCTTCAGCCGGCCGGTGACGTACAGCTCGCCTTCGAAGACGACTCCGAGGTCGCCGGTCGCCAGCCAGCCCTCGCCGGTGTCCGGGTCCAGCGGCGGCAGGCCGAAGGCCGCCGACGACGCGGCCCGCCCCCAGTAGCCCCGGCCGACGTTCGGGCCGCTGACCCGGATCTCGCCGACCTCACCCGGCGCGGCCGGTTCGCCGGTCAGCGGGTCGACGATCCGCACCCGCTGCCCGGCCGGGCGCCCGCACGAGACGAGGGTCGACCCGGCCGCGGCGGGCACCGCGAACCCGGCGGCGAGGCGGTCGCGGTCGAACGTGACCTGCCGGGCCGGTTTTCCGGCGTCGGTAACGGAAACCAGCACGGTGGCCTCGGCCAGGCCGTAGGAGGACCGGTGGACCTCCGGCCGCAGCCCGCACCCGGCGAAGGCGTCCTGGAACTTCGCGATCGTGGCCGGCAGCACCGGTTCGCTGCCGTTGATCAGCGAGACGACCCGGCTCAGGTCCAGGTAGCTCTTTTCCGCTTCGGACACGCGGGAAGCGCAGTAGGCGTAGGCGAAGTTCGGCGCGGCACTGATCGCGCCCGGGCTGGCCGAGAGGGCGCGCAGCCAGCGCGACGGCCGTTCGAGGAACGCCGGCGGGTCCATCAGCACCGAGGCGAGGCCGCCGGTCATCGGCGCGCCGATGCCGAGGATCAGGCCCATGTCGTGGAAGAGCGGGAGCCAGCTGACCGTCGAGGTGGTCCGGCTTTCCGCGCCGTAGGCGGTGCACGCCTGACGCGAGTTGGCGAGCACGTTGCGGTGCGTCAGCACGACACCGGCGGGCGTGCGGGTGGAACCCGAGGTGTACTGCAGGTACGCCGTCGCGTCGGGGTCGGGTGCCGGCCACTCCCGCGGTCCGGCCGGGGCGAGCGCGTCGACGGCGACGACGTCCGGCGCCCCGCCGAGGAAGCCGTGGACCTCGTCGAGGTCGGCGGTCGTGGTGAGCACGACACCCGGAGCGCAGTCGGCGAGCGCGGCCGCCAGCCGGCCCGCGTGGCCGGGCAGGCCGGGCGCGAACAGCGGCACGGCGATCAGCCCGGCCCGGATCGCGCCGAGGAACGCGACGACGTAGTCGGCCGACTGCCGCGCCAGCACCGCCGCCCGGTCGCCCGGCGCCGCGATTTCGCTCAGCCGCGCGGCGACCGTGCCGACGCGCTCGTCGAGCTCGCGCCAGGTGAGCGTGACCGCCCGGCCGTCCGCGCCGCCGCGGTGGTCCAGGTGGGTCAGCGCGACCTCGTCGCCGAGCACCCGCGCCCACCGGCCGAGCAGGGTCGCCAGTGAGGCCGTCGATTCGGCCCCGGTGACGGGAACCGGCGGGGAAATGGTTTCCATGGCACCTCGCAGAGAGCGTTTACCGGCGCAGTGAATAGCCGCGCCCGGACGGTTGTCAATCAAGGGAATTGCGACACTCACCGGCACGCGGATTACGGCACCGCGCGTTTGTCACGCGGCGACGAGGTCCCGGCGCGGCGGTGCCGGGACACGCGCACGGCCAGCACTGCGCCGGCGAGCGTCGCCCCGGCCGCGGCGAGCAGACCCGCCGTGTAGCCCGCGGCCAGCGCCGATCCCGGCGCCGCACCGGCGCCGAGCCGCAGCGCGCGCACTACCGTCAAGACCGCTCCGATCAGCGCGACCCCCACCGCGCTCGAAAGCTCGCGGGACGCCGTGAGCAGCCCGGACGCCAGACCCGCCTGCCGTTCGGCCACGACGTCCAGCGCGTGCGAGGTCAGCGGAGTCGTGAACGCCGAGCCGGCCCCGACCAGCACCAGCCCCGGTATCCGCGGGAGCACCGCCGGGAGGTGGTTCACCGCGGCGAGCGCGAGCAGCCCGGCCGCGACCACGCCGAGCCCGGCGGCGACCGTCCGCTGTGGACCGTGCCGGGCGAGCGCCGTCGGGACCAGCGGGGTCGCGGCCACCACCGCGACCGCGACCAGTGCCAGCGGCAGCCCGGCCCGCACCGGGTCGAGGCCGAGGAAGTCCTGGTGCAGCAACGGGGTGAAGAAGACGATGCCCGAGATCCCGAGGCCCCACAGCACCTGCACGGCCAGCGAGCCGGCGAACACGCGGTTGCCGGTCAGCTCGGCCGGCACCAGCCGGGCCGGCGTCCGCCGTTCGCGAAGCACGAACCCCGCACCCAGCGCGATTCCGGCGGCCAGCAACGCGATCGCGGTCCGCGGGTGCTCGCCGAGTTCGACGAGCGCCGCGGTGAGCAGCACCAGGCTCGCCGTCACGACGGTCAGCGCCCCGGCGGCCGGCCTCGGGGCGTCCGGGTCCCGGCCCCGCGGAACCGTCCCCGGCACCAGGACGAGCATCGCCGCCACGAACGGGAGGTTGACGAAGAAGATCCAGCCCCAGCCGAGGCAGGCGCTCAGCAGGCCGCCGAGCGCCGGGCCCAGCGCGAGCGCGGCGGCCAGGCACGCCGTCCAGACGGCGGCGCCGAGCGTCCGGCCCCGCGCGTCCAGGTTGGTCCGCAGCAGGCTCAGCAGGCCCGGGACCAGGAACGCGGCGGCCGCGCCCTGCAGCACCCGGGCCGCGACCAGCAGCCCGGCCGACGCCGCCAGCCCGCCGGCGGCCGCGCCGGTCCCGAACGCGAGCAGCCCGGCGAGCAGGGCCGGACGACGGCCCCAGCGGTCGATCGCCGTGCCCGCCACCAGCAGCAGCCCGGCGAACGGGAGCATGTAGCCGAGCGCGACCCACTGCAGCTCACCGAGGTCCAGGGCGAGGTCACGGGCGATCGACGGCGCGCCGGCCGCGACGATCGTGTTGTCCAAGGTCGTGACGAACGCGCCGAGCGCGATCAGCACCAGGGTCCGCCGCGTCATCGCCCGCTCCCCACCAGCTCGCGCGCGAGGCGAGCCGGCCGGCGGCGCGGGAACCACCAGTTGGCCTCGCCGAACCCCGCCATCACCGCCGGGACCAGCACGCACCGGACGACGACCGCGTCGAGGAGCACCGCGACCGTCAGTCCCACGCCGGCTTCCCGCACGACGCGGGCGTCCACGAAGGCGAACGCCACGAACACCAGCGCCATGATCAGCGCGGCCGCGGTGATGGTCCGGCCGGTGGCCGCGACGCCGTCGACGACCGCGGCCCGGGTGTCGCCCCGGCGCCGCCACGCTTCCTGCACGCGCGCGATGAGGAAGACCTCGTAGTCCATCGACAGCCCGAACAGCCCGGCGAACAGGAACACCGGCAGGTACGGCTCGATCGGCGCGCCGAAGGCGAACACGACCGCCCCGGTCGTCGCGGCCGCGGTCAGCAGGTTCAGCACCGCCGCCGTCAGCGGGATCACCACGCTGCGGAACACCCAGGCCAGCAGCAGGACCGAGAGGCCGACGACGCTGAGGAGGAACAGCGGCAGCCGCGCGGTGACGGCCGCGGAGAAGTCGGCCCTGGCGGCGACGGGCCCGCCGACGTGCGTGTCCGGGCCGCCGACGGTGGTGGCCATCGCCCGTGCCCAGCTCAGCAGCTCGGTGGTGGCCGGGTCGTCGGGCGCGGTGCGCGGTGTGGCCGTGAGCAGCCAGCCGCCCCCCGGCAGCGGCGTGGGCGGCCCGGTTTCGGTGCGGGCGAGCAGCGCCTCGCGCAGGGTGCCGGGCGAAGCGTCCCCCGTGCCGACCACCAGCAGCGGAGCGCCCGCGCCCGGGCCGAACCCGTCGTGCAGCAGCTCCGCGGCCGTGCGCGTGATGCTGCCGGGCGGGTCGAGGGCGGCGTCCGGGACGCCGAGCCGCAGTCCGGTCACCGGCAGCGCGAGGACGGCCACGACCAGCAGCGCGGCGAGCGTGGACGGACCCGGCCGCCGGGTCACCGACCGCGCGAGCCGGGCCCAGCGGCGCCCGCCGCCCGCTACGGGGACGCGCATCCGCGGGGCCACCGGGCGCAGCAACGCGGGCAGCAGGGTCAGCGCGGCCGAGGCGGTGAGCAGCACCGAAACCGCGGCGGCGACGGCGATCCCGTCGAGGAACGGCAGGCCGACGGTCAGCATCCCGGTCAGCGAGACGCAGACGGTGACGCCGGCGAACACGACGCTGCGGCCCGACGTCGCCGCCGCGACGGCCAGCGCCGCCGCCGGGTCCGCGCCGTCCTGGCGTCCCTGCCGGTAGCGGGTCAGCACGAACAGCGCGTAGTCCACGCCGACACCGAGGCCCAGCAGCGCGGCGATCTCGGTGCTGATCGCCGGCACGGTCAGGACGTGCGACAGCAGCGTGACGGCGGCGAGCGCGCAGCCGACCGACACCGAAGCGGTGAGGACCGGGAGCAGGACGCAGGGCAGGGACCGGAACGTCACGAACAGCACGAGGGCGGCGGCGAGCAGGCCGATCCCGGCGTTGCCCAGGTCGGGCGGAGCCGCGGTCTGCGCGGCGAGCTCCCCCGCCGCGCCGGCGGTGAGGCCGCGGGCGTCGCGGACGACGTCGGCGAGCGCCTCGGCCGGGCCCGGCCCGAGGGTGGCGGCCGGCGCGTCGAACCGGACGGTCAGCACCGCGGTCCGGCCGTCGGGCGAAACCCGGCCGGGCGGCGGGCTGACGGCCACGACGTGCGGCAGCGACGCCAGGCGGCCGGCGAGTGCCTCGAGGTCCACGCGGCCCGCGCCGCGGTCGACCGGGCCGTCCGGCGCCCGGACGACGACGCTTTCCTCGGCACCGGTGCGGTGCAGCAGCTTCGCCGCCGCGGTGCTGTCCGCGGCGGGCAGGTCGACCGTGTCGCGGAACGCCGCGCCGCCCGCGTGCAGCACCGCGAACCCGAGCCCGGCCAGCGCCGCCAGCCACAGCGCGACGACCACGACGGCGTGGCGGAAACACCAGGAAACGACCGTCGTCATCCCGTTCTCCCCGCGCGCATGGTTGATCACGCTAACAACGAAATGGCTCGCGAAGATACGGCCCGAGCTCACAAATCCCATTCCGGAAACCCTGGTGCCGGTGAGTGTTCCGCCGTTTGTCGGACGGGTGACAAATCCGCTCGCGGCCCTTGGTCCCCGCGTGACAGAACCCGGTCCGGACGCGCGGAAGACGGTTGCCAACCGGCGTTTCCGTGTGAGTACATGGCGTCCGCGCCGACGCGGAAAGGGGTGCCCATGACCCGGACGATCACCGTCCCGCACCCCCGCGGCACCGGCCGCGCCCGGCAGCTGTGGTGCTCGCTGCCCACCGAGCTCGCGCGGCGGTTCCGGCCGCACGCCGACCCGCTGTCCCGGCGGATCCTCGAGGAGATCCAGCGGGCCGTCCCCGAGTACGCCAAGCCCCTCGAAGGCGAGTTCGGGAAGATGATCGTGCTGGCGATCGAGCAGGCCGTGCTCAGCTGCATCGACAGCATCGACGCCGTCGCGTCCACTGAGGACAATTGGCCGAAGTTGTTCCGGGAGGTCGGGAAACGCGTCCACCACGACGGCGGCAGCCTGAACTCGCTGCAGGCCGCCTACCGCGCCGGCGGGCGCGCGGCGTGGCGGTACATCGCGGAGCTGGGCCAGGCCCACCGCTTCCCGGCGGCCGTCCTGTGCGTCGGCGCGGAAGCGATCTTCGCGTACGTGGACGAGATTTCGTCGTACTCGGTCGAGGGTTACACCCTGGCGCAGGCGATGGCGACCGGCACGCTCGAACGGCGAAGGCGCCGGCTGCTCGAACTCCTCCTCGCCACCCCGCCGTCGTCACCGGCCACCCTGTCCACGATGGCGAAGGCCGCGAAGTGGCCCATGCCCGATCGGGTCACCGTCGTCGCGCTCGACCCGCGCGACGAGCAGCACCTGGCACCGGCACCGCAGGTCGCCGACGACGTCCTGCTCGACCTCGAAGGCACCGAACCCTGCCTGCTGACCCCGAACCCGGACCGCGACCTGCGCGATCTCGAAGGCCGGCTGCCGGGCTGGCGCGCGGCGGTGGGCCCCCGGGTCCGGCCGGCCGACGCGGCGACGTCGGCGCTCTGGGCCCGGCGCACGCTCGACCTGGTGCGCCACGGCCTGGTCGGCGACCGGGCCGTCACGCACACGGCCGACCACCTGGCGACGCACTGGCTGCTGGCGGACCGGTTCCTGCTCGACCAGCTGTCGGCGAAGACCCTGGAACCGTTCGCGAGCCTGACGGTGAAGCAGCAGGTCCGGCTCGCCGAGACGCTGCTGAGCTGGTTGGAGCACAACGGGAACACGCCGGACATCGCGCAGGCGCTGGGCGTGCACCCGCAGACCGTCCGCTACCGCGTGAGCCAGCTGAGCGACCTCTTCGGCGACCGGCTGGCGGATCCGGCGCAGCGGCTGGAGATCCAGATGACGCTGCGAGCGCACCAGCTGCTGGGCACGCAGCCGCCGGGCGAGCGGTGACCCTTGACCGTGCGGCACCTCCTCCCGCATGCTGTTAACGCTAACAATGGGGAGGGCCCTCGATGACGCGCACCGAACTCACGCGGGAGTTCTTCGGCCGGGCCGGCGGCACCGACGTCCACCGGTACACCCTCTCCCGGGCCGGGATCACCGTCCGCGTGCTGGACTACGGCGGCGTCGTCCAGTCGCTCGAAGCGCCGGACCGGTCGGGGCGCCCGGCGGACGTCGTGCTCGGCCACCCCGATCTCGACGGCTACGTCGCGAACAACCGGCCGGGTGCCCCGCGGGTGTTCCTGGGCGCGCTGATCGGCCGCTACGCCAACCGGATCGCCGGCGGCGCGTTCGCCCTCGACGGGGTCCTCCACCGGGTCCCGGTGAACGACGGGAAGAACAGCCTGCACGGCGGCCCCGCCGGGTTCGACACGCGGGTGTGGGCCGCCGCCCCGGTGCCGGACGGGCTGCGGCTCACGCTGGTCAGCCCGGACGGCGACCAGGGCTACCCCGGCCGGCTCAGCACCGAGGTGACCTACCGCCTCGACGACCGGCTGCGCATCACCTACCGGGCGACCACCGACGCGCCGACGGTCGTCAACCTGACCAACCACACCTACTGGAACCTGGCCGGCGCCGGAACGGTGCACGACCACGCCGTCGAGATCGCCGCGAGCCGCTACTGCGCGGTCGACGAGGACCTGGTCCCGGTGGGCGACCCGGCGCCGGTCGCCGGGACGCCGTTCGACTTCCGCCGCGCGACGGCGATCGGCGCCCGCCTCGGCGAGCCCGACCCCCAGCTGGCGATCGGGCACGGCTACGACCACAACTGGGTGCTCGACGACGGTGCGCCGTTCGCCGCCCGCGTCTGGGAGCCGTCGTCCGGGCGGCTGCTCACGATGTGGACGACCGAGCCCGGCCTGCAGTTCTATTCGGGCGGCCACCTGGGCGACCCCTTCTCGGGGCTCGCGCTGGAGGCGCAGCACTTCCCGGACTCGCCGAACCGGCCGGACTTCCCCAGCACGGTGCTCCGGCCGGGCGAGGTCTACCACCAGGAGACGGCCTTCGCGCTGACGACGGCGGACGAGCCGCCGGTGGCGTGAGCAACATTCGCCCTTCCCCCGGCGGCCCCCGCCGCTACCCTCGCCGGTCATGGGAGACCTTGCCGCCGATCTCGCGCCCACCGGGGTGCTGCGCGCCGCCGTCAACCTGGGCAACCCCGTGCTCGCGCACGGCACGCCCGATTCCCCCGGCGGCGTCACCGTCGACATCGCGCGTGAAGTGGCCGCGCGGCTGGACGTGCCGGTGCAGTTCGTGTGCTTCGACGCGGCCCGCAAGTCGTTCGAGGCGCTGACCTCGGGCGCGGCCGACCTGTGTTTCCTGGCGATCGAGCCGGCGCGCGCGGCTTCGGTGGCCTTCACCGCGCCGTACGTCGTCATCGAAGGCGTGTACGTCGTTCCCGAAGCGTCCGCGTTCGCTTCGCCCGCGGACGTCGACCGGCCGGGGGTCCGGGTCGGCGTGAAGCAGGGATCGGCCTACGACCTGTTCCTGACCCGCACTCTCCAGCACGCGACGGTCGTGCGCGGTACGGACGGCGTCGACGTGTTCGAGGAGCAGGGCCTCGAGGTGGCCGCCGGGATCCGGCAGCCGATGACCGCCTACGCCGCCGCGCACCCCGGGACGCGGGTGCTGCCGGAGCGGTTCATGCAGATCCGGCAGGCCGTCGGCACGTCGCCGGACCGCGCTCCGGCGACGGTGGCGTTCCTGAGCGAGCTGGTCGAAGAGCTGAAGGCGAACGGGTTCGTGGCGGAGGCGTTGCGCCGCGCGAACCAGCCGGACGCCACGGTCGCCGGCTGAATCGCGCCGCGACGCGGTTACGACGCCAGCCCCAGCTGGAGGCGGAAGGTGTGCTCGTCCCAGAGCGTCCACCGCTGGGTGAACCGGCCCGCCGGGCCGACGCGGTAGATGTCGACGACGTTCACCCGCAGCCGGGCCCCGGTGGCCGGGGGCAGCCCGGCGAACGCCGCGCCGCTGTGCGTGCCGGTGACGGTGAGCCGCTGGGCCAGCGTGTCGCCGTCGACGACCTGCTGCTCGGTGTGCGCGCGCAGGTCGGGGAACGCCCGCCGGATCTCCACGACGAACTCCGCCAGCTCGGCGACGCCGGTCGTGCGGTCCTCGACCGCCAGGTACTGGACGCAGGCGGGGTCGACGAGCTCGTCGATGACCGCGAGGTCGCCCTGGTTGAACAGCTCTTCGGTGATTCTGCGGGCCCGCGCCCGGATCTCGTCGGGTGTCATGCGGCCAGCCTCGCGCCGGCGCGCGGACGGCACCACGACGTTCGCTCACCGTCGGCTTGACACATTCGCCGTCTCCCCGACGATTCAAGGCCGTGAGCTTTTCCGCCCTGCTCAAGCGGCTGCGCCTGGCCGCCGGCCTGACCCAGGAGGCGCTCGCCGAGCGCGCCGGGGTGAGCCCGCGCGCCGTCAGCGACCTCGAACGCGATCCCCGCCGGCTCCCGCGCCTCGACACCGTGCGGCTGCTCGCCGACGCCCTGGCGCCGGCCGAGGCGGACCGCGCCGCGCTGCTGGCCGCCGCGCGCCCGGCCGGACCGCCGCCGTCGCCCGCGCCCGGGCCACCGCGGCTGCTGCCGCCGCTGATCGGCCGCGCCGGGGTGGCCGCCGCGCTCGTCGAACTGCTGGAGCGCGGCGAGACGCGGCTGCTGACGCTCACCGGTCCCGGCGGCGTCGGCAAGACGCGCCTCGCGCTGGAGGTCTTCGAAACCGTTCGCCCGCGCTACCCGGACGCCGCACTCTTCGCCGATCTCTCACCCCTGCGCGATCCCGGGCAGGTCGTCCCCGCGATCGCGCACGAGGCCGGGCTGGACGAACGCGGCCCGCTCCCGGTCGCCGAGCGCCTGGCCGCCGCGTTCCGCGACAAGCGGGCGATCCTGCTGCTCGACAACTTCGAGCACCTCGTCGACGCCGGCGCCGACGTGGTCGCCCTGCTCGGCGCGTGCCCGGGGGTGACGGTCCTCGTCACCAGCCGGGTGCCCCTGCGCGTGCGCGCCGAGCGCGACTACCGCATCGCCCCGCTGGAGGCGGGCCGGCCGGACGCCCCGGCCGTGCGGTTGTTCACCGAGCGCGCCACCGCCGCGGGCGTGTCCCTCGAAGCGGACGAGACGGTGGCGCGGATCTGCCGCCGGCTGGAAGGCCTGCCACTGGCGATCGAGCTCGCCGCGGCGCGGACCCGGGTGCTGCCGCCGGGCGTCCTGCTCGAACGGCTCGAGCACCGGCTGCCGATGCTGGTCGGCGGGCCGCGCGACCTGCCCGACCGGCAGCGCACCATGCGGGACGCGATCGGCTGGAGCTACCAGCTCCTGTCGCCGGCGGCGCAGGCGCTGTTCCGGACGCTGTCGGTGTTCGCCGGCGGGTGCCCGCTGGCCGCGGTCGACGACCTGGACACGCTCACCGAGCTCGTCGACGCCAGCCTCGTCACCACCGGGCCGGACGGGCGCCTCGGCATGCTCGAGACGATCCGGGAGTACGGGCTCGAGCGGCTGCGGGACCGCGGTGAGGAAGACTCCGCCGTGACCCGGCACATCGAGTTCTTCGCGAGCCTGGCGCCCGCGGCGGCCGAGGCCGAAAAGGACAATCTGCGCGCGGCGCTCGACCGGGCCGTCGCGCGCCGGGACGCGGCCGCCGCGTTCCGCCTGTGGCTGGCGCTGTCGGGTTTCTGGACCGACCACGGCCTGCTGCACGAAGGCGTGCGCGCGGCGACCGCGGTGTTCGCCCTGCCCGGCGACGCACCGGACCGGCTCCCGGCGCTGGCCCGCGCGGCGCGGATGGCGACCGGCATCTCGGCGTTCGAGGAGGCGGCGGCGTGGTGCGAGCAGCTCGTCGGCCTCGCCCGGCGAAGCGGGACCGGGCTGGTGACGGCGCTCAACACCCGGGGCGTGTTCGCGAGGCTGGTCGACCGCTACGCCGACGCCCTCGCCGACCACGAAGAGGCGCTGGCGCTGGCCGAGGCCGCCGGCGACGGGGCGGGGCGGGCCGCCGCGCTGATCGGGACGGCGTACGCGCGGTTCTTCACCGGCCACACCGGCGAGGCGATCGAGCTGGCCGAACGCGGCCTGGCGGAAACGCGGGCGGCCGGCTCGGACCGCGAGCTCGCCGACGCGCTGACTCTGCTGGCGTGGCAGGCGATGCACGCGGGGCTCCACGAGCAGGCGCGGGAGCTCGGCCGGGAGGGGGTCTCGGTCGCCCGGTCGATCGGCGACCGCAGCCGGGTGGCGGAGGCACTGCGCGGGCTGGGCACGAACGCCCAGCTGATGGGCCGCTACGAGGAAGCGGGCGAAGCCCTGTGGGAGTCCGAGCGCCTCAACCGCGACCGCGGCGACGACCACACGGCCGACCAGCTGCTCGCGCACCTGGGCCACCTGGCGATGCTGACGGGCGACCTCGCGGCGGCCCGCGAGACGAGCGAGGTCGCGCTCGCCTCGGCCCGCCGGTACGAGGACCTGTGGGCGACCGCGATGTCGACGACCCAGCTGGGCCACGTCGAGCTGGCGGACGGCCGGATCGAGCGGGCCCGGGAGCTGTTCGCGGAGAGCCGCGGGCTGTTCGGGCGGATCGGCAACCCGATGTACCTGTCGTGGTGCCTGGAAGGGCTGGCGGGCATCGCGCTCTCGGACGGCGACGAGGCCCGGGCGGCGCGGCTGTGCGAGGAACGGGAGAACCTGCTGAGCCGGCTCGACGCGCGCCTGCCGCCGATGAACCCACCGGGCTTCGAGGCGGTGCTCGCGGTGGTGCAGGCCCCGGCGCGGGAGCAGTGAGCACGGGCCGGCGGGCGAACGGTGAGTGCTCGGTGGGTGCGCGTCGTGGTTCGCGGGGTTCGCGCGGCTCAGGCTGGAAGCCGGTTCACACCCCCAGGAGGAGACCATGACCCGCACCCCCGTTTACACGTCCGGCTACGTCGTCTGCGTCGTGCTGGGGCTCGCCGACGTCGTCGGTGTCGCCGGCATCGCCATGGACGACGCCCCGCCCGCGATCGTCGTGCTCCTCGGCGGCGTCCTCGGGCTCGTCACCCTCGCCGCGGCCGTGCCGGCCTGGCGGGGCAACCGCGCCGGCCACTTCGCCGTCGCCGGTTCGCGGGCGCTGTCCGGGCTGCTCGCGCTTCCCGCCTTCTTCCTCGACGCCCCGACCTGGGCGCGGGTTCTCGCCGGCGGGCTGGTCCTCCTGACCGTCGTCGGGCTCGGGCTGCTCCTCGGCGGCGCGCCCCGGCACGCGCTGGCCCGATGAGCCGCGCCGCGGGCCCGCTCGCCGCCGGTGCGGCGGCGGGCCTGGCCTGGGCCGCGGGGCTGCGCGGCCTGATGGTCGAGGTCGCCGGGCCGGAGTCCGCCGTGCACTGGTACGGCACCTTCGTCCAGATCCTGCTGCCCGGTCTCGTCACCGGCGCGCTGTTCGGCTGGGCGTGGCACACGCGCCGCCACCGGTGGCTCGTCGTCGCGCCGCTGGCGTTCCCGATCGCCGTGATCGTCTCGCCGGACACGGTCGCGACGCTCGCGGCCGGCCGGATCCCGTTCAGCGACGGACTGGGCGGCGGCGCGCTCGCCCTGCCCCTCTTCGGCATGGCGGGCGGCTACGCGCTCGCCGGCCGGGGCGCGCCGTGGCGGCGGATCGTCTGCGGGGTGTTCGCCCTGGTGCCTCTGCCGGCGTGGGCGTTCGCGAGCGCGGCGATCTCACCGTCGCTGAGCCTCGCCACCGCCCGCGGCGCCTGGGTCGCGACGTTGTTCTGGGCCTCCATCGCGACGCTCGCGCTGGGCTGCGCGATCCCCCTCGCCCGCGCCCGGCCCCCGGCGCACGACGACGCGACGGCCGTCCCCGCCGACGCCCGCGGCTGAGCACGCATCGCACGTGCGTCGCTACCGTCATCGATCCGACATCGCGTCTTCTCGACGGTCGCAACGAGTGCTACGTTCCTCGTGGTGCAGGTCGACCCGAGGGGTTGCGATGAGGCTTTCTCCCAGCGCACACACAGACTCGTTCTGCCGCGACCGGCTGCCGCCGGCGCAGCAGTGGCCGCGGCTCGTGTTCGACCTGCCCGAGCTGCACTACCCGGACCGGCTCAACGCCGCCACCGCCCTGCTCGACGGCACGATCGACCGCCTCGGACCCGACCGCCCCTGCCTGCGGTCGCTCCGGGAGACGTGGACCTACGGCGAAGTTCTGGCCCGCGCCAACCGGATCGCGCACGTCCTCACCACCGAACTCGGGATCGTCCCCGGGAACCGCGTGCTGCTGCGGGGCACCAACACCCCGTGGCTGGCGGCGTGCTGGCTGGGCGTGCTCAAGGCCGGGGCGGTCGCCGTGGCCACCATGCCGATGCTGCGGCGCCACGAGCTCGACAAGATCGCCGATCGGGCCCGGCCGGCCGTGGCCCTGTGCGACGAGCGCCTCCTCGAAGAGCTGCCACCCGGCTTGCCCGCGGTCGCCTACGGCGGCGAGCTCGCCGAACGCTGCGCGCGGCACCCGGCCACCTTCGCCGACGTGCCGACCGCCGCCGACGACGTCGCACTGCTCGCCTTCACCTCCGGGACGACCGGAACGCCCAAGGCGACGATGCACTTCCACCGCGACCTGCTCGCCATCGCCGACACGTTCTCGCGGCACGTCGTGCGTCCCACCGCGGACGACCTCTTCTGCGGCACCCCTCCCCTCGCGTTCACCTTCGGCCTGGGCGGCCTGCTCGTCTTCCCGTTGCACGCCGGCGCGTCCGTGCTCCTGCTGGAGCGCGCCACACCGAAGGAACTCGCCTCGATCGTCGCCGAGCACGCGGTGACCGTGCTCTTCACCGCGCCGACCGCCTACCGCGCGATCCTCGGCTCCGGCGACGGCGCCCTCCTCGCCGGCGTGCGCCGCGCCGTTTCCGCCGGCGAAGCGCTACCCGCGGCCGTGGCCGAGCAGTACCGCGCCATCGCCGGGCGCCCGCTCATCGACGGCATCGGCAGCACGGAGATGCTGCACGTCTTCATCTCCGCCGCCGACGAGGCCGCCCGCCCGGGCACGACCGGCACCGCCGTCCCCGGGTTCCGCGCCGCCGTCCTGGACGCCGACGGCACGCCGGTCCCCGACGACACGCCCGGGCTGCTCGCGGTGCGGGGCCCCACCGGCTGCCGCTACCTCGAGGACCCGCGGCAGACCGACTACGTCCGGGACGGGTGGAACCTGACCGGCGACACCTACGTCCGCGAACCCGACGGCTACTTCCGGTTCGTGGCGCGCAGCGACGACATGATCGTCTCCTCCGGTTACAACATCGCCGCTCCGGAGGTCGAAGAAGTGCTGCTCGGACACCCGGACGTCGAGGAGTGCGCGGTCGTCGGCACCCCCGACCCGGACCGGGGCGCGGTCGTGACCGCCTTCGTCGTGCTGCGCGCGGGCGTCACCCCCGGCCCGGAGGTCGCGCACGCCCTGCAGGAGCACGCCAAAGCCGTTGCGGCGCCGTACAAGTACCCGCGCCGGGTGCGGTTCATCGACGCGCTGCCGCGCAACGCGAGCGGGAAGCTCCAGCGCTTCCTGCTGCGCGAGCACGGACGGGGGTGACGGGCCCGCTGCCGAGGTGGGGTGGCGGTGGGCCCGTCACGTCTGAGGGAGGACATGCCTCCACGATACCCACAGAATCGAACATGTGTTCGCGTCTCTTCGAGTGATTTCCCGCTACGAAAAGTCACGAGGATAGGCGGAATTCGCGTCGCGACAACACTTCCGGGTGACACAGAGTCCGAAGTGGACACTCACGGACCACGGCGAACGCACCGGGAAGCCCGCCCGGCAGCCCGTCACGCGACGGCGCCGGACGGGGCGGACCGGCCACCCGCCCGCCGGGCGCCGGCGGTAGAACTTCGGACACCGCACTGACCTGCGCCGGAGGACCATCACCCCGACGCGCCGAAGAGCCGGTGCGAGACCGGGAAACCCGGTCCCATAAAGTCTTCGCGCAGCCATCCGGAGGTGAGGCGCCCGCGTGCCCGAGGTCGACTACTACGAGGTGCTCGGCATCCGCCGGGACGCCACGGCGGCCGACGTCAAGACGGCCTACCGCCGGCTGGCGAAGACCATGCACCCGGACGGCGGCGGCACCGTCGGCACGTTCCGCCTGCTCCGCGAGGCCTACGACGTCCTGGGCGACCCCGTCGCCCGTGCGCGCTACGACTCCGGCGGCGCGACCGTCGTGCCCGTGCCGGTCCGGCCGCGGCCCCGGCGGCGTTTCGGCGACGAGCCCGGTTTCGTCCCCGACCTGCCCGAACTCGACGCCGAGGACCTGAGCTGGTGGCACTTCGCCGGGCAGGACACCCGGATGCGCCACGGCCGCCGCCGCGGGCCGGGGCACACGCCGGTGGTCGCCGCGGTGGGCGGGATGGTGCTGGTGCTGCTGCCGCTGGTCACCGGGGTCGGGTTCAGCACACCGGTGCTCATCGTCTGGCTGCTGCTCACCGCGGGCACCGCGCTGCTCGTCCAGCGCCTCGCCCGCGGCTACCTGCGGGCGAACCGGGCCCGCGAGGCCTACGCCGAGGAGTTCGGCGGCCGCACGGTGTTCGGCACACCGGGCACCGAACGCGACGAGCTGGCCGAGCGGCTCACCGCGGATCTCCTGGAGACGTACCTGACCCGGCTGCCCGGCGCCCGGATCTTCCACGGGCTCGCCTGGCCCGGCTCGGTGTTCGCCGACGTCGACCACGCCGTGCTGTGCGGGAAGCGCCTGGTCCTCATCGAGTCGAAGCTGTGGCTGCCCGGGCACTACGAAACGGCCGAGGACGGCAGGCTGCTGCGCAACGGCCGCCCGTTCCGCGGCGGCGGCAGCCGGCTCGCGGAGAGCCTCGCCGCCTACCGCGACCTGCTGCCCGGCGTCGCGCTGCGCGGGGCGATGATCGTGTACCCGAGCCGCAGCGGCGACCTGACCACGGCCGACCCCGGCGACCTGCCCGCGGCGCCGATGACGCCGGAGGAGTTCCTGCACGAGATCGGCGAATGGCTGGCCGCCGATCCGTCCACAGTGGACCACCAGGCGCTGCGGACCATGCGCGACCAGGTGGTCGGCGGGGGCGGCCGGGCGGCGTGACGCCGGTGGCCGCCGGGTCGGGCTGTCCGCGGTGAACGCCGCCGCGACGCTGGGGACCGTGCTGCTGGCCTACCTCCCGGCGGCGGTCTCGCCGGGGCCGAACTTCGTGCTGATCGCGCACACGGCCGCGGCCGGGACGCGCCGGTCGGCGGCGGCGGTCGCGCTGGGCGTGGTCGCGGCGGGCGGGGCGCTGGCGGCGGTGGCCGTGTTCGGGCTGGGCGGCGTGCTGGCCCGGACGCCGTGGCTGGCGACGGCGCTGCGGGTGGTGTGCGGCGGCTACCTCACCTGGCTCGGCGTGCGGCTGTGGCTGCGAGCCCGCGCACCGGACGCTGGCCCGGGCAGGCGGGCGGACCCGAGCGGATCGGCGAGCCCGAGCGGGCCGGCGGACCCGGGCGGATCAGCCAGCCCCAGCGGATCGGCGGACCCGGGCGGATCAGCCAGCCCCAGCGGATCGGCGGACCCGGGCGGATCAGCCAGCCCCAGCGGACCGCCAGACCCAAGCGAACCAGCCAACCCGAGCAGACCGCCAAACCCGAACGAACCAGCCAACCCCAGCAGACCGCCAAACCCGAGCGAACCAGCCAACCCGAGTGAGCCGCCCGCCACGGGATCTCGGCGGGTCGAGGCGGATCCCGCGGCGCGGCCGTCGGGCCGGGAAGACCGGCCGGGCGAGCCGGAAACCCCCGCACCGCTCACCGGCACCCCGCCGGACCACCCGGGCGCCCGCGAGGTCCGGCCCGGCGCCCGGCGGCCGGCAGCGCACTTCCGCCGGGGCGTGCTCAGCAACCTGACCAACCCCAAAGCCGCGGCGTTCTTCGGCAGCGTGCTCACCGCGGCGCTCCCGCCCACCGAACCCACCGCGGTCAAAGCGGCCGCGATCGGGCTCGTCGTCGTGGCCTCGGCCGCCTGGCACCTGAGCGTGGCGCTGCTGTTCTCTTCCCCCGCCACCCAGCGCTGGTACGCCCACGCGGAACCGGCCCTCAACCGCGTCGTGGGCACGATTCTCGTGGTCCTCGGCGTCACCCTCGCCGCAACGCCGTGAAGGCCTCCCCGCGGCAGCGAGGAGGCCTTCACGAACGAACGCGGAACTACCGGACCCCACCCGAAGCGCGCTGCTTCTGCGCGTGCGCGGAACGGGTGCAGACCTCACCGACGTCGACCGTCTGGCCGCGGTCGACGAACACGTCCGCGACACCCACGAGCCGGCCGTTCGGCGACGAACAGGTCAGCTGGTAGGCCTCCTTGGTCCCGTACGTCGGCGGGATCGGCGACGCGAACGAGACGTCCCCGGTCCAGTCGTCGACCGTGGCCGGGTCGGCCTGGTCGTAGTTGACCACCACGGCCTTGTAGTCGCCGGCCGGCGGGTCGAACAGCACGGCGTGCTCGGACGTCGTGCCGCCGTTGGCCGACGAGCTGACCAGGTTGCCCGCCGCGTCGTAGACGAACAGGTCCCAGTCGGTCGCGGTGTTCGCCCAGTTGATGTTGACGCTGAACTTCCCGTTGTCCACCTTCGGCAGGCCGTCGACGTGGAAGGTGAAGCTCTCCGCGGTCGCGTCCGCCGGGTAGTTCTGGTTGATCGGCGGCACCCCGGCCGGGTTGGTGACCGCGAAGCCCTGCTGCGCCGGGCCCTGGGGGTCACGCCCGTAGCGGCCGGCCACGTACGGCCGGGTCGACGGGTTGACCGACCAGGCGAACCGCCCGCCGGTGGTGGTGAGCTTCGAGTTCAGGTCGTCGGTGATGTAGATCGGCGGCTTGGTGGAGCCGTCGGCCTGGATCACCGGTGACGTCGGCGTCTGGAACGTCTTGTGCAGCTTGAGCTGGTAGCCCTTGGGCGCCGAGCCGATCAGCGTCGAGTGCTGCTGCGGGTCGGCCGCGTTGCCCAGCATGTCCAGGAACGCCTGCCGGTTGCCGCCCTTGCCCGCACCGGCCGCGGGGGCCAGGCCCTCGTACTCGGCCACGACGCTGTCGGCGTAGGGCCCGTGGAACCCGTTGCCGCCGACCTCGATGGTGAAGCCCCAGCCGCCGGTGGCCCAGTAGGACCAGTCCTCGGTGGTGCCCGTGGTGTCGTACAGCGCCCAGCTCGGCTCGCTGACGTAGCCGTTGCGCGAGGCCAGCTTGTCGCCGAGGGCCTTGTAGGCCGGCTCCTCCAGCGGCGGGCGGACGTCAGCCACGCCCGGCGGGCGCAGCACCAGCGCCGCGACGGTGTGCATCGTCAGCAGGTTGGTCACCTGCCGCGAGGACACGATCGACCGCACGTTGCGCACCTCGGGCTCGCTGAACGGCCCGGACCCGCGGAACGTGTCGCCGCTCCAGGCGATCTCGGCGCCGTTGCCGCCCCAGAACCCGCCGTAGTTGCGGTTCGGGTCGGTGCCGCGCAGGCGGCCGGCCGGGTTGGCCTTGCACACGCCGGTGGAGTACTGCGCCGGCGAGTCGTTGACGTTGCAGTTCTTCCGCTTCATCTCGTAGTCGAACCGGGTGAAGTCACCCTTGGGCTCGGCTTCGCGGGAGATCTCGAACCCGTCCGGGTTGATGATCGGCACCACGATGTTGCGGGTCTTGCCGACCATGCTCCGGATCGCCGCGTCGTGGGCGTAGCCGTTGATCAGCTCGTACGCCCACTCCATGACGTGCTCGCCGGCCGGCCACTCCCGCGCGTGGTGCACGCCCATGGTGAAGTTGACCGGCTTGCCGTCGGTGACGTTCTTGACGTCGGTGGCGATCTCGATCCCGACGACGTCGCGGCCTTCCCACGTCGACTCGGGCATGGTGAACGCCGAGACCAGGCCCGGGTTCTTGCGGGCCAGCTCCTTCATTTCGTAGTTGTAGTCGTAGAGGTGCCGGTAGCTGGTGCGCCCGGACGGCAGCGCCGACGCCGCGGTCGCCGCGGCGTACTGGCGGTCGGTCTTGGCGTCCTGCACGGACTTGGCCGAGAGGTCGGCCTCGATCACCTTCGACTTGAAGCCGGTGTTCTTGAGCGTCTGGCGGTCCGCGTCGTCGGCGAGGACGACCTCGACCCCGGTCGCGTCACCCTTCTCCGTGACGTCGAGGCCGGAGGCGGTCAGCTTGTTCTTGTCGGCGCGCGTCGGCGTCTCGACGCGGACCAGCTGCGCCTTCTGCGCGGTGGTCGGAGTGCCCTGCGGCGTGAGCGCGAGGAAGTCGACGCCGAGCTGGGCCTGGCCGGCCGGGCCGCCGTAGCGGCAGCCCTGGACGACGAGCTCTTGGCCCTTCTTCACGAAGCTTTCGGCGAGTTCGTGGGTGCGCAACGCCGTCGAGGCGGCGACCACCGCGCCCGTCGCCTTGTCGAACACGGCGACGTCCCAGTCGCCTTCGGTGCCCGGGACCGGCTTCAGCCGGGCCTGCACCAGACCGTCCACAGTGGACGTTAGTTCGCGGCGATCGACGCCCGCGGTGCCCTTGGGCTGCACTTTCGCGAAGCACGAGCGTGGTACCGATTTGTCGGCACGCAGGATGTTCTGGGCCGCGCCGGCGGTACCGGCCGGTAACGCGACGAACGCCGCCGCCAGCGCCACGACCGAAGCCGCCAGCACCAGTCTTCTTGGTGAATTCCCCACAGGCAAAGACCTCCTTGACCGAGGCCGGCACAGCACGGACGTACCGGTAGCGAGTGACCGTAATGGACGAAAACCGGCTACGGTAACCGCCGTAAGTCGTACAGCCTTGACCCCGCTTTCACACCTTCGGCCGCCCGAAAGGACATTTCACCGGGAGTTCAACCGGCGCTCGGCTACTGTCGGTTCATGGTCACGGTCCCTGCGCGACGAACCTCGCTCGCGGTTTCGCTGAGCGGTATCGCCGCTCTCGTGGTCGGTGCCGCGCTGGTGCTGCTGTTGCAGGTCATCCCGCCGACCGACGAGATCAGCGCGACCCGCCGCACGATCAGCGAATACGGCCTGTCCGACCACAAGTGGGTGTTCGACCTCGCGGTGGTCCTGGTGGCGCTGGGTTCGGCGGCGGGGCTCGCCGTCCTGCGCAGCCAGCGGCGCCTGCCCGTGCCCGCGGCCCTGCTCGGGACACTGTGGACGGTCGGGCTGCTGGTCATCGTGGCCTTCCCCAAGCCGGACTGGGCCACGGTGTCGCGCGCGGACTTCGGCGGCACGCTGCACCGGATCGCCAGCGTGGTGGCGTTCGTCGCGCTCCCGCTCGCGGTGCTGGTCGCCGCGCGCACGGCGTTCCCGGGCTCCCCCGGCCGCCGGTGGCTGGCCCGGGTACTGGCGATCGCGTCGCTGGGCTGGTTCGCGGTGATCCTCGGCGCGGTCGTGGTGGCCGCGGTCGAGGGCGGCCGCTGGTGGACGCTCATCCCGCTCGGCCTGGTCGAACGCGGGATGGCGCTGACCGAGCTGATCGCGCTGGGCGTCCTGCTCGCGCCCGCGCGGATTCAAGCGCGGTAGAGCTCCGTCAGCAGGGCGGCGGCCAGGTGCGTCGCCGGGTGCGCGTCGTGATGACGCCAGATCAGCCGGACCGGCACGGGGTCGGCGTCGCGCAGCGGCCGGTAGCGGATGCCGTCGCGCCGGTACTGCGCCGCGGTCGCCTCCGGGGTGACGCCGACGCAGCGCCCGGTCGCGATCGCCGCCAGCCAGTCGTCGATGTCGTGGGTGTACTCCACCGCCGGGCGGCCCCCTTCGGGCCACAGGTCCGGCGTCGTGGTGCCGGTGCGCCGGTCGACGACGAGGGTGCGCTCCCCCAGTTCGGCGAACCGGATCGTGCGGCGCCGCACCCACGGGTCGTCCGAGGCGAGCGCGACGCACCGGCGTTCGCGGCCGACGAGCGCGTGGCTGTACCGGCGCGTGTCGACGGCGGTGCGCACGACGGCCAGGTCGCAGCGCCCCTCGGCCAGTCCCCCGGTCGCGGTGTTGGTCCGGACGAGCTGCAGCTCGACGTCCGGGTGGCGGTCGTGCCAGCGCCGCTGGAACTCCGCGGTGTGCTTGCCCAGCGCCGACCACGCGTGCCCGAGCCGCAGCCGCGTGTGCCCGGTCGTGACCTCGTGGACCAGCGTCTCGGCGTCGGCCAGCAGCACCCGGGCCCGGGCGAGGACCGTGACGCCGTCCGTGGTCGGCTCGACGCTCCGGCTGGTGCGGTGCAGCAGCCGGACACCGAGGATCCCCTCCAAGGCGAGCAGCGTCCGCGACACCGTCGCCTGGGAGACCCCGAGTTCGAGCGCGGCGTCGGTGAAGCTCCCGCTGTCCACGACCGCGACGAAGTGCCGCAGGTGGCGCAGCTCCAGCGAAGCATCCATGCGTCCAGCGTATAGCCGACGTGTCGGATGCATTTTGCGTATGCGTCCGCGGCGCCGATAGTCGACGGCATGACGGGTGAAGGACGCTGGCGCGGGGCGGCGCTGATGACGGGCAGCGGCCTGTCCAACCAGGTCGGGGCGTCGGTCGCGGCGCTGGCCTTCCCGCAGCTCGGGCCGGCCGGGGTCGTCGCCGTCCGGCAGTGGGTCGCGGCCGTGGTCCTGCTCGCGACCGCGCGTCCGCGCCTGCGCGCGTTCACCGCCGCCCAGTGGCGGCTCGTGCTGGCGCTGGCGCTGGTGTTCGGGACGATGAACCTCTCGCTCTACAGCGCGGTCGACCGGGTCGGCCTCGGCCTGGCCGTCACCCTGGAGTTCCTCGGTCCCCTCGCCGTCGCGCTGGCCGGGTCGCGGCGGCGGGGCGACCTGCTGGGCGCGCTGGTCGCGGCGGCCGCCGTGGTGGTGCTGGTGCGGCCCCGGCCGAGCACGGACTACCTCGGCATCGGCCTGGCGCTGGTCGCGGCCGCGTGCTGGGCGAGCTACATCCTGCTCAACCGCGCGGTCGGCGCGCGCATCCCCGGTGTCGCGGGCTCGGCGGCCGCCGCGGGCGTCTCCGGGCTCGCGTACGTGCCGGTCGGCGTCTTCGCGATGATCGCGCACCGGCCGGACCTCGGCGCGGTCCTGGCCGCGGTCACCGCCGGCGTCCTGTCGTCGGCGGTGCCGATGCTGGCCGACCTGCTGACGCTGCGCCGGGTCCCGGCCGCGGTGTTCGGCACGGTGATGAGCGTGAACCCGGTGCTGGCCGCGCTCGTCGGCTGGGTCGTGCTCGGCCAGCGCCTCGACGCGCTGTCGTGGACGGCGATCGCGGTGATCGTCGCGGTCAACGTCCTGGCCGTGACAGCACCGGCTCCGTCGTCTCCGTCAGCCGCGGGTCCGGCTTCGCCCCCGACATCGCCAGGAAGCCCCGGGCCACCCGCAGCAGCAGCGGCCAGTTCTTCGGGTTCTTCTTGTCCACCCCGCCGATCAGCTGCTTGAGCATGGACAGCGTGTCGAAGTAGATGCGCTCGCAGACGAGGTTCTCCTCGGCGTCGAACACGAAGTAGGCGGTCATGCGGACGCGGAAGCGCGATCCGGTCGCCGGGATCGCGCCGAACGGGCCGAGGTGCGTGCCCAGCAGCCAAAATTCGACGACGACCGCGTCCGCGCTGTGGCGCAGCGCGATCAGCTCGTGGTGCTGGTCGGGGAACGCGGTGCGCGTGTCGTGGTAGTAGCCGCGGACGGCGCCGTCGCCGTCGTGCACGGTCATCGTCGCGACGACCTCGTAGTGCGGGTGCGGGAACGTCGAGAGCGTGGCGTCCCAGTCCTGGGCGACCTCGTCGCGGAAGTGGTCGAGCACCAGCTTCTGCCGCGCGGCCAGGATTTCGGGTGCGGGGATGTCGAACTCGTTCATCGCGCTCCTCGATATCTACAGTGTAGGTAATTGCGGATAACCTACACTGTAGGGACGCCGATGGAAGGGGACGCCGTGCTCGAAGGAACCCTCGCCCGCGCGAAGCCGGTGATCAGGTGGGGTCTCGGCCACGCGCTCCCCCGCACCGTGCTGCGCCGCGAAGCCCGGCGCGGTGACCTGCAGGGGCGGATGGTCGTCGCCGCGGCCGAAGGACGCGACCTGACCGGGCTGTTCGAGGAGATCCGCGCGGCCGGCCCGCTCGCCCGCACCCGCTTCGGCTGGATGACCACCACGCACGCCGCCGTCCGCGAAGTGCTGTCCGGCGACGACTTCCGCGTCGGCGTCATCGGCTCCGACGGCTCGCCGCTCGGCAGGCTCGTCGAATGGTCGGCGGGCGAGCACCTGCACCCGGTGCGGCCGCCGTCGCTGCTGGCGGTCAACCCGCCCGAGCACACGCGCTACCGCAAGCTCGTCACCGGCGTGTTCACCGTGCGCGCGGTCGAGCAGCTGCGCGGCCGCGTCCAGGAGATCGCCGACGGCCTGCTCGACGCGCTCGACCCGAGCCGCCCGCTCGACCTCGTCGAGTCCTACTGCGGGCTGCTCCCGGTGACGGTGATCAGCGAGATCCTCGGCGTCCCGCCGTCGGACCTGGGCAAGGTGCTGTCGCTGGGCGCGGCCGCGGCGCCCAGCCTGGACCTCGGCCTGGGCTGGCGCACCTTCCGCGACGTCGAGACCGCGCTGGCCGAGTTCGACGCCTGGCTCGGCGAGCACCTCGACCACCTGCGCCGGCACCCGGGCCAGGACCTGTTCAGCAAGCTCGTCGCGGCCCGCGACGGCGGCGTCGGCCTCACCGAGACCGAGCTCAAGTCCACCGCGGGCCTGGTGCTGGCGGCCGGGTTCGAGACGACGGTCAACCTGCTCGGCAGCGGGATCGCCCTGCTGGCGAACGATCCCGGGCAGCTCGCCGTGCTGCGCGAACGGCCGGAGCTGTGGGGCAACGCCGTCGAAGAGGTCCTGCGGTACGACCCGCCGGTCCTGCTGACCGGGCGGCTGGCGACGCGGGCCACCGAGGTGGCGGGCGTTCCGCTGCCGCGCGGGGCGCTGGTGACCACCGTGCTGGCCGGCGCGAACCGCGATCCGCTGGTGTTCACCGACCCGGGCACGTTCGACGTCACCCGCGACGGTGCGCGCGACCACGTGTCGTTCGGCTCGGGTCGCCACCACTGCCTGGGTGCGTCGCTGGCGCGGATGGAGGGCGAGATCGGGCTGCGCACGATCTTCGACCGGTTCCCCGGCCTGCGCGTGCTGCCCGGGGGCCGGCGCCGCGACACCAGGATCCTGCGCGGGTACGAGGTGCTGCCCGCGGTGCTCACCCCGTGACGACCCGGCGCGGGCGGCCGCCCAAGGAGGCCGGCGGCCTGTCGCGGGAGCGGATCCTGCGGGAGGCCCTCGCGCTCGTCGACGAAGAAGGTCTCGACGCCGTCAGCATGCGGAAGCTCGCGCGGCGGCTCGGGGTCGACCCGATGAGCCTGTACAACCACGTCGACGGCAAGGACGCCCTGCTGGACGGGATCGCCGAGGTGCTGCTGGCGGCGATCCCGGCTCCGGTTCCCGGTGGCGGGCTGCGGGAGACGATGTCCGCGCTGGCGCACGGGTTCCGGGACGCGATGCTCGGCCACCCACGCGCCGCGCCGCTGGTGCTGACGCGGCAGCTGGCGTCGATGACGGCGCTCGCGCCGGTGGAGGCCGTGCTCGGGCCGCTGCTCGCGGCGGGCTACCCGCCGGAGCGCGCGGTGCACGGGTTGCGCGCGGTGCTGGCGTTCCTGATCGGCACGTTGATGCGGGAGGTCGACGCGGCGCCGACGTTCAGCGCGACCGGCTCCCCGGGCCGGCTCGCTTCTTTGACGGAGTCCGGGCTACCCGCCGTGTCGGCGGCGGCGCCTTACCTGGCGGTGTGCGACCACGAGGCGGAGTTCGAGTTCGGGCTGGGGATCCTGCTGGACGCGCTGGCGCCGTGAGTCAGCGGATGCGTTCGTGCAGGGCGGCCATCCGGGCGTCGAGGTCGGCGGCCGTGCGGGCCGCGGCCGCGAGCTCGCCCGCGAAGTCGTCCGGGACGCGGTCGGCGTACTTGTAGGACAGCTTGTGCTCGACGGCCGCCCAGAAGTCCATCGCGATGGTGCGCAGCTGCACCTCGACCTTGACCTTTTCGACGCGGTCGGACAGGAACACCGGGATCCGGACGATCAGGTGCAGGCTGCGGTAGCCGTTGGGCTTGGGGCGGGCGATGTAGTCCTTGGTGCGCAACAGCTCGACGTCGTCCTGCGCGGTGAGCATCCGGGCGACCTCGTGCACGTCGGAGACGAACGGGCAGACGACGCGGATGCCGGCGATGTCGTCGAGGACGTGCGCGGCGGAGATCCAGTCGTCGCCCAGGCCGCGGCGGCGGACCTTCTCCTTGATGGCTTCCGGTCGCTTCACCCGGCTGGTGATGTGCTCGATCGGGTCGTGCTGGTGGACGAAGTCGAACTCCTCGCTGAGGATCCGCAGTTTCGTCATCAGCTCTTCGATGGCGAACTTGTACATCAGCAGGAAGCGCGGGAGCTGCCCGGCGACGGCGAGCTCGTCGGCCGCCTCCCGCAGGTCCTCGGCCGCCGGATCGGTGGTCACTGAAGCCTCGTGCTGTCGTCGGTCGTCTGGGCGCGCTCCAGGTTACTGCGCTTCGTTCGATCAACGAACGGCGGTGGGCCGGAGTTCCCACCGGTCACCGGATCGGGCGACGGAGGGTGTGCGCCGGCCCGCCACCGGCGCACACCCTCCTGGTCTCACTTGCCGGCGGTAGCGGACTCGCCGGCGGTGGCGGACTCGCCGGCGGTGGCGGTCGCCGTGCCGGTCGCGGCCTGGGCGCCGGCCGCGACGCACTTCTCGGCGACCGCGACGGCGGCTGCCTGCTCGGCCGCCTTGTTCTTGCCCTTGCCCTTGGCCTTGTGCTGGCCGTTGCCGTTCTGGGCGGCGCCATTCTGGGCGGCGCCGTTCTCGGCGGTGGCGGTGGCGGTGCCTTGCTGGTCGGCGGCCGCGGCGGGATCGGCGGTGGCCTGGGCGACGCAGTCGAGGATGGCGGCGCAGTCCTGGTTCGCGGCCGCCTCCTGGGCGGCCTGGTTCTGATCGGCCGTGCCGTTCTGGTTCGCCATGCCGTTCTCGTTGGCCATGCCGTTCTCGTTGGCCATGCCCTGCTGGTCGGCCATGCCGTTCTGGTCGGCCATGCCCTGCTGGTTCGCCATGCCCTGCTGGTTCGCCATGCCCTGCTGGTTCGCCATGCCCTGCTGGTCGGCCATGCCGTTCTGCTTGGCCGCGCCATTCTGCTTGGCCATGCCGTTCTTGTCGGCCATGCCGTTCTCGGCGGCCATGCCGTTGGCGTCGGCGGCTCCCGCGGCCTGGGCCACGCACTGCTCGACCACCGCACAGGCCTGGGCGGCCGCTTCATCCTGGGCGGCGGCGTCCTGCCCGGCCTTGGCGTTCTTCCCGGCGGCCTTGTTCTTCTGCTTGGCCTTGTCGCCGCCGGCGGCGGATCCCGGGTCGGCGGCTTCCTGCTGGTCGGCCATGGCGTTGCCCTCGGCCATACCGTCGGCCTGGCCACTCCCGGCGGCCATGCCGTTCTCGTCCGCCGCACCGCTCCCGGCGGCCATCCCGTTCTCGCCCGCCGCGCCGTCCCCGGCGGCCATACCCTGCTGCGCGGCCTTGCCCTTCCCGGCCTTGCCCTTCGCGCCCGCTTCGGCCGCCTTCTCGCCTTCCTTGGCGACGGCCGCGCACTGCGCCGCCACCGCGTTCGCCGCCACCGCGCCGCCGCAGCCCGCCGCCGCCCGGCGTTGCCGGATCTGGTCCACCACCGCCTGGCGGTTCGCGATCCTCGCCGCCGATTGCGCGTCCGGTGCGGCCTGCTGGCCGGCGATGAACGTCAGGTTGTTCTGCAGCGCCGTGTCCAGGCCGCCGCAGCTTTCCGTGGCCGCGTTGCTCGCCGGGCCGCTGAGCGCGATCGCCGTCGCGGTCGCCCCCGCGACTCCCAGCAGCGCGACCAGCCCGATCGTCGCCGGTTTGCGGTGTCGTCCGGTACTGCGTGCGTGGGGCATCGAGCCCCTCCTCTCTGGTCGCCACCTCACCACGGCACACGGCGCCACGCCGGGAACGGTTCACCGCAAGGGGAAAACGACCAGAGAGAGTCCACTGTGGACATAGTGGGCAGCAGAGGCCCGGAGCCGGCGGTCCGCCGGTCCGTCCCCTGACTACCAGAGCCCGGGTTATCGGCGGGTAAAGCTTCAGCCCAGTCCGGCCAGCTGCGGCACGGCCGGCGCCATGCCCTCGATCCACGCGGCGGGCGAGCCGGTCGTCGGCGTGATGATCGCCTGCCGGATCCCGAGCTTCGCGTAGTCCGCCATGGCGCGGACGAAGTCGTCGCGGGTTTCCGGGGTCGGACGCGGGTTGTTCGCCAGGACCGTCTTGCGGATCGCGTCGTAGTCGCGGCCGGCGTCGTCGCAGTGGCGGCGCAGCACGTCCAGCTTGTGCGCCACGTCCGAAGGCGACGAAGCGAACAGGTTGCAGGCGTCGCCGTACTGGGCGACGAGCCGCAGCGTCTTGCGCTCCCCGCCGCCGCCGATGAGCACCTTCGGCCGGCTGATCGGCTGGGGCGAGCAGAGCGTCTCGGCGAGCTGGTAGTACTTGCCGTCGAACGGGCCGTTGTCGGCCGGGTCCCACATCCGCCCGCAGATCCGCAGCGTCTCCTCCAGCCGCTCGAACCGCTCGGCGACCGGTGGGAACGGCACGCCCATCCCCCGGTGCTCGCGCTCGAACCAGGCCGCCCCGATGCCCAGCGCGGCCCGCCCGCCCGAGAGGACGTCGAGGGTGGTGACGATCTTCGCGAGCAGGCCGGGGTGCCGGTAGGTGACACCGGTGACGAGCAGGCCGAGCTCGATCCGGGACGTGTGCGCGGCGAGGAAGCCCAGGGTCGTGTAGCCCTCCAGCATGTTCGACTCGGCGGGCAGGCCGGTGGGCTCGATCTGGAAGTAGTGGTCCATGAAGGACAGCCAGGTCGCCCCGGCCTCCTCCGCCGCGGCGCCCACGCGGGCGAGCTCACCGGCGATGGCGGTGGTCCCGCCGTCGATGTCGAAGATGGGCAGGTGGAAACCGAGTTCCATGGAACGTGCTCCTGACGTGTGGTCGGCGTGACCTCACGCTAGAGGCTGGAGCGCGCTCCAGGTCAAGCGCGGAACCCGGGCGCCCGGCCGGCTCAGCCGGCTCCCCCGCCCAGCTCGGCCACCAGGTCCGTGGCGATCCGGTGCTCGATCGGGGCCGGCACCGGCTGGACCCCGGCAGTGAGCCCGCCCGCGGCCACCGCCGCCAGGCTGCGGACCTGCAGGGTGAGCCCGAGATCCATGGCCTGGATGGAGTTCCCGTTGGCCGCGGTCAGGTTCAGCATCCGGCCGCGGTCGAGGACGACGATCTCGCGGCCGTCGGCCAGTACGTGCCCGACCCGGCGGCCCGGCTCGCCGTACTCGACCGTGCGGACCGTCGCCGCCCGCAGCGCGGCCGCGTCGATCTCCCACGCGAAGTGCCCGACCCCGGCGAGCAGGGCGCCGTCGGGCAGGGCCGCGAGCTCGGCCGCGCCGACGACGCCGGGAGCGCCCGTCGCCGTGAAGACCGCTTGCGCGCCGGACAGCACGTCGACGGCCGGGCCGGTCCGGTGACCGTCCACAATGGCCTGCAGCGCGCGCATCGGGTCGGTGTCGCACACCGCGACCCGCGCGCCGAGCCGTGCCAGGGTGTCGGCGACGCCCTTGCCGCACGGCCCGTAGCCGAGCACCGCCGCGCGCATCCCCGGCAGCATCAGGTTGGTGGCGTTGAGGAAGCCCTGCACGACGCTCTGGCCGACGCCGAACTCGTTCTCCACCAGCAGCTTCAGCCGCGAGTCGTTGATCACGACCACCGGGCGGCCGACGCTCTCCGCACGCAGCCGGATCCCGCCGGTCGTCGTCTCCTCGGTGCCGCCGAGCCAGCCCGACGGCGCGCCGGAGCGCAGCAGCGAAAGCGTCAGGTCGGCGCCGTTGTCGAGCGTGAGATCGGGCTCGCACTCGAGCACGGCGGCGACGTTGCGGGCGTGATCGGCCTCGTCGTCGGCGCGGCGGGTGTGCACGGCCACCCCGAGTTCCCGGAGCGCGGCGGCGACGTCGTCGTGGGTCGTGCCGGGTGAGCCGGTCAGCGTGATCTCGACGCCGGCGCGGGCCAGCAGCGTGACCAGGGCGGCCGTCTTGGGCTCCACGTGCAGGCACATGGCCAGCCGCCGCCCGGTCAGCACGGGCGCGGCCTCTTCGACGGCGGCGGCGGTGATCGGCATGTGCTTGAGCGCCCAGCGGGTGCCGGAAGACATGGGTTTCCTTACGGTTGAGGAGAACGGGGATCCGGACGCGGGGATCGGTCAACCGTAGAAGTCGCAGCGGTACGAGTGATCGCCGAAGATCGCCCGTCCGTCCACACCTTCAAGCTACCGCACGACGGTGGCGCGCGCGGTCATGACGTCGGCGTGCCGGTGGCCAGGAACCGCGCCACCTCGGCCGGGGTACCGGTGCCCGTCGTCACCGGGACGCCCGCCGCGCGCAAGTGGTCCGCGAACTCGGCCGATTTCCGGCCGCCGGCCAGCAGGAACGGTGGCGCGCCCGCACCCGCGTACCTCAGCGGGCTCGCCTCGCGCAGTGTCGCCGGGGAGCGGCCCAGCGCCAGCAGCACCGACGCGCGCGTGACCGGGTCCAGGCCGGCCAGGTCGAAGTCCGCCGGGGCGTCGACCGCCGCCACCGCGCGGACCTCCGGCTTGCCGGCCACGCCCAGCAGCGCCGCCAGCGTGCCGCCCGTTCCGGTGCCCACGGCCGTGATCCGCGCCGGGTCGAGGTGCAACGCCGTCGCGTTGGCCGTGAGGAACCGGACCGCGCAGCGGGCGTCCTCCAGCGGTGCCGGCCACCGCGCGGCGGGCGCGAGGCGGTAGTCGATCGAGGCCACGGCGATTCCGCGCGCCGTCAGCGCGTCGCGCAGGGGAACCAGCCGCGAACCGGCCAGCAGCGCGCCCGGGCCGGACGGGCGCCGGTTGCCGGAGACGAACCCGCCGCCGTGGAGGAAGAGCGCCACCGGGGCGGCGGCGCCGGTGGCCGGGCGGGTGAGGTCCATCGCGAGCGGGATGCCGTCGGGACGGCAGTACTCGACCGTGCTGCCGTCCAGCAGCGCCGAGGCGGCCGTCCCGCCGATGCGGTCGCCGGCCGCGACCGTGCCCGCGGCACCCGCCGCGAGCACCGCCGTCAGCACCGGGAACAGCAGGATCCACGCCAGCACGCGCCGCGGCGTCGAGGGCCGAGGGTGCGCCCGCCGCCGCGCCACGACCAGGAACCCGAGGACGGCGAGCACCTGCAGCGCGGCCGCGACGTAGTCGGTGAAGCCGACGACGGTGTCCGCGGGCTGCCAGGGGTCGAACCGCGTCAGGAGCCCGAGCGGCCGGCTCGCCACCCACAGCGCGAGCCCGCCGGCGGCGACGAACGCGCCGGCGTGCGCGGTCTTGCGGGTCGGCCACCCGAAGACGGCGAGGAAGGCGAGCACCTCGATGGCGGCGACCAAGGCGAACAACATCGCGTAGAACTGCCAGACCCGCCAGAGCGCGGGCACCGACGCGGCCGGGATCAGGGCACCGCCGAGGGCGGCGAAAGCGGCCGTGACCAGCACCGGGCCCCGCCGCAGCGGCGGCGGGGCCGGGTCGCGCGCGGTCGTCGACGGGCGGCGTGTGCCGGGGTACCCGTCGACGACCTTCATGGCGCCAGTGTCACCCTGGCCGCCCGCGAGCGCACCCTACTTGCGCGCGGCCGTGTAGTTCCGGAACAGCAGGTAGGTGTCCAGGATGTCGGACGACGCGCTTTCGACCGAGCGGTAGATCCCCCACTTCGGCCGCACGTAGTCGCCCTGGTCCGGGATGTTCACGCTCGTCATGCTGCCCTGCGCCGCGACCGGTGCGCCCGGCCCGGTGCCGTTGCGGATGACGCACGCCGCCTTGCCCTTCGACCCCGGCGTGAACGTCCACTCGATGGTGATCCACTTGTTCCGCAGCGGCGACAGGTCGGTGGCCGCGATGCTCGGCGAACCCGAGTTGGCGTACGCGCGGGCGTTGAGCATTTCCTTGCCGCCGCTGCGGGTCAGGTCCAGCGTCACCCACGGGCCGCCGTTGGTGGACGGCGTCTTGGTCTGGAAGATGTGGGTGAACTTGCTGGTGCCGTGCAGGCTTCCCGGGATGTACATCTCGTAGGAGAGCGTCCAGGTCTCGCCGTTGTGCATCTTGAGCGTCGTGCCGTTCTGCACCATGCCCTTGGACTCGGTGCGCTGGCGGTCGCCGCCACCGGTGGTGTCGCGGTCGTCCTTCCAGATGCTGAAGCGGTAGTGGTCGCCTTCGACGACCACGTACTTGCGGTCCGGGTGGTGGTTGCCACGGTCGGCTTCGATGCCTTCGAAGGCCTTGAGGCCGTCGGTGGCCGGGTCGGGGTGCCACAGCGGGGCGGCGTGCGCGACGGGGCTGAACAGGATCGGAACGGCGAGAGCGGCGACGGCGAAGGCCGTCCTGCGGGGGAATGCGGGCATCGTCGGTGTGTCCTTCCTGACGAGGTGGTCGGCAGGGGTGCACATCGGTCGGCGGACGGACCCGGCGGACCGGGCTGGACATCCGATGTCTGGCGTCACGAAGTTAGCGCTTTCCGGCAGTCTTTGGCAAGGTGTTCGCCTTCTTGGTCGACGATTCATCGGATGGTTCGAGCCCGGAGCCGTTCCCGCCCGGGACAGCCGGCCGCGCCACCGGGCGGTAGCACTCCGCCAGGGCACCGAACGCCGCCTTCGGTTCCCACGGCACGTCCCCGTACGTCTCCCCCGCTCCCTCCTCCAGCACCTTCACCACGCCCCAGCTCGCCATGTCCAGATCCACCTCCGGATCAGCCCGGTGCACCAGCCCGTAGCACACGAACGTGCAGGCGAAGGCCGCGTCGACGCCTTCGGTCTCGAACACCTCCAGCAGTTCGCGGAAGTACCGCGCCTGCTCCTCTTCGTCGCGCACGTAGGAGCCGTTCAACCGGACCGGCTCGCCGTCCTCGTACTCCACGATTTCGCCGCAGCGCGCGCCGAGGTCGGCCGCGCCGCGGTACGGCGTCACGCCGAACTCCGTGATCGCCACCGGTTTGCCCGAGGCCACCAGCGTCCGGACGCCCTCGCGGTACACGTGCTCGACCTCCTTCGACCGGTGCGCGTCCACCGAAACGATGTCGAACGGCGTCCAGTCCACCCGCTCCAGCGGCACCGCCGCGTACGTGACGCGGCCGCCGAACCGCGCCCGGACCGCTTCGACCGCGCGCGCCAGGAACGCGTTGACCCGCTCCGGAAGCCCGGCGACGAGCTCCCGCGACGCCAGCAGCCCGGCCACGCGGGCGGGAAGGTCATCGCCGGGCAGGAAGCCGTGGTTGAACAGGCTCAGCTCGCCTCCGGCGACGAACACGACCTCGGCACCGGCCGCGCGGAGGCGCTCGGCCCTGGCCGCACCGTCGGCGAGCAGCCGAAGGATCTCGTCCGGGTGCCGGTCCCAGGGGAACGGCGAGAACCACACTTCCAGCCCGAGCGCGGCCGCCTCCCGGGCGGCGTGCTCGATCCGGTCCAGGTCCGTGCCGATCAGCCGCACCGCCGTGCAGTGCAGGTCGTCGCGGATGATCGTCAGCTCGCGGCGGACCAGGTCCGCGTCGAACGGGCGGTTGAACCGCCCGTCGCGCTCGAAGCCGGTGTCGTAGCCGATGCCCCTGGCTCGCATGGTTCTCCTCCACATTTAGGGTACGGTCCGTACCGTACCCTAATGCCGTAGACTGCCGCACATGGCCGAGAAGACCCGCCGCCGCGGCGCCGAACTGGAAGCCGCGATCCTGCGCGCCGCCGCGGACGAGCTCGCCGAAACCGGCTATCCCGGCCTGACCATGGACCGCGTCGCGCACCGCGCCGGCACCAACAAGAACGCGATCTACCGCCGCTGGCCCAACCGCGCCGCGCTCGGCGTCGCCGCCTACCGGCACGTCGCCGAAGACCGGCTCACCCCGCCCGACACCGGCAGCCTCCGCGAAGACGCGCTGGCCCTGCTGCGCGCGATCAACTGCGGCCAGTCCTCCCCCGCCGCCCGGATCCTGCGCGGCCTGCTGACCGGCGTCGGCGACGAACCCGAGCTGCGGCAGCAGCTGCACGACCAGGCCGCCGAGGGCGGGACGAAGCCGTGGCTCACGATCGTCGACCGGGCCGTCGCCCGCGGCGAAGCGCGCCCCGAAGCCCGGAACCCGCGCGTCGCCACCGTGGCACTCGTGCTGCTGCGCAACGAATTCCTCACCCGCGGACTGACCACAGTGGACGAAACCGTGCTGGCCGCGATCGTCGACGAAGTCTACTTGCCGCTGGTGGGCGCGTAGATCGTCAAGCGCAGCGCCGGGTCCTCGGCGACCTGGAAGGTCGCGTAGTCGAACTCGGCGGGCTCCGGGCCGTACAGCGTCTTCCGGCCGGGACCGCTCCGGCCGACGTCGTGGCGGTCCCACCACTTCGCGAACTCGCGGCAGCCCGCTCGCAGCCGCGCCGCCAGCCCGGTGAACGCCGGGTCGCCCGCCCAGAGGTCGTGCGCCGACCGGAACTGCGCGACCGCGTGCTCGGCCTGCGCGGCCCAGCCCGCGCCGAACAGCCGCCGGCCGCGCTCGTCGAGCAGCAGGAAGACCAGGACGTTCCGGTCGGCCTCCGGGAGCGCGCCGAAGTCGGCGAACAGCCCGGCCGCCGCGCGGTTCCACGCCAGCACGTCCCACCGGCGGCCGGTCACGTACGCCGGCTCGCTCAAGCCTTCGACGAGCCGGCGGGCGGCTTCGGGCACCTGTTCGCGCGCGAACGGGGTCCGGGCCGGGTTCCGGGCGAGCGCACGCAGGTGGGCGCGCTCGGCGTCGTCCAGCCGCAGGGCACCCGCGAGGGCTTCGACCGTCGCGGCCGACGGGCTGACCGTGCGGCCCTGTTCGAGCCGGATGTACCAGTCGACACCGATGCCGGCCAGTTCGGCGACCTCTTCGCGACGCAGCCCCGGCGTCCGGCGCCGGCGGCGGTCGGGCAGCCCGAGCGCCGCCGGGCTCAGCCGTTCGCGCCGGGACCGGAGGAACTCCCCCAGCCCGGCCCGCGCCGCGTCCGGCATGGCGACCTCCGTGGCACTGGACAGTCCCAGGATAATACCAGGTCTGGTTGCCGCTCCCGATCTTGCCGACGATGGCGGCATGAGAGCCGCAGTCCTCGAAGAATTCGGTAAGCCCCTGTCCGTGCGCGAGGTCCCCGCCCCGGTGCTCGGCACGGGCGAAGTGCTGGTCGACGTCGTCGCGGCGGGCGTGCTGCCCTACGCGGCCGAGGTGTTCCGCGGCGAGCGGAACTACCTGCTGACGCTGCCGGTCGTGCCCGGCGCCGGGGCGGTCGGGCGGGTGCGCGCGACCGGCCCGGACGCGACCCGGCTGCGGCCCGGCGACTGGGTGCTGTGCGACCCCACCATCCGCTCGCGCGACGACGCGCTCACCCCGGACATCACGCTCCAGGGCCTGAGCGCCCGCGGTGACGGCGGCGTGTTCCTCCAGCGGCACTTCGGCCACGGCTCGTACGCCGAGCAGGTGCTCGTGCCGACCGAGAACGCGATCCCGCTCGGGCCGGTCGACCCGGCCGGCGCCGGCCGGTGGGTCGCGCTCACCGTCTGTCTCGTGCCCTACGGCGGCCTGCTCGCGGCCGGGCTGAGGCCGGGCGAAACCGTGCTGGTGAGCGGTGCCACCGGGAACTTCGGGAGCGCGGCCGTCGCCGTCGCGCTCGCGATGGGCGCGGCGTGCGTGGTCGCGCCGGGCCGCAACGAAGCGGCACTCGACGACCTGCAGCGGCGCTTCGGCGAGCGCGTCCGGACAGTACGGCTGACCGGCGACGACGACACCGGACGCCTGCGCCACGCCGCGCCCGGTCCGATCGACGTCGTTCTCGACCTGCTGCCGCCGTCGGCGGGCACTGCCCCCGTGCGCGCCGCGGCGATGACCGTCCGCGAGTACGGCCGGGTGGTGCTGATGGGCGGTGTCGGCATGCTCGGCGGCGACGATCTCGCCCTGCCCTACCCGTGGCTCATGCGCAACAACATCACCCTCCGCGGCCAGTGGCTGGCCCCGCGGACGGCGAACGCGAGCCTGATCGCCCTCGCCCGCGCCGGCCTGCTGGACCTGGACCTGTTCGCCGTCACCGAGTTCGGGCTCGGTGACATCGCCGCCGCCCTCGGCCACGCGGCCGGCACCACGACGCGGTTCGCCCTCACCGTGGTGCGGCCCTGAGTAGCTTCGAAGCATGACCCGACTCGACCGCCACGCCAAGATCACCGCGGCCCTCGCCGAAGCACCCGACGAGCTGCTGGACTCCGCCCGCCCGCTCGGCACCGGGATCGGCGGGTCGACCTGGCTGCTGGAGGTGGCGGGCGAGCCGGTGTTCGTGAAGCGCGTCGCGCTCACCGAAGTCGAGCTGCGCCACGACGGCTCCACGGCCGACCTGTACGGGCTGCCGCCGTGGTCGCACTACGGGGTCGGTTCGGCGGGCGGCGGGGCCTGGCGCGAGCTGCGCGCGCACCTGGCGGCGACCGGCTGGGTCCGCACCGGCGCCTGCGAGAACTTCCCGCTCCTGCACCACTGGCGGGTCCTGCCCGGCCTGCCGCGCCCCCGCACGGACATCGAGCGGGACGTCGCGTTCTGGCACGGCGACCCGGGTGTCCGGCGCCGGCTCGAAGCCCTCGCCGGCTCCACCACCGATCTCGTGCTGTTCCTCGAACACGTGCCGCAGGACCTCGCACGCTGGCTCACCGGCAACCCCGGCGGCCTGGCCCTGGCCCACCGGGACCTCCGCCGCATCACGGATTTCCTGGCGGACCAGGGGGTCCAGCACTTCGACGCCCACTTCGCGAACGTCCTCACCGACGGAAACCGGCTCTACCTCACCGACTTCGGGCTCGCCGTGCTGCCGGACTTCGCGCTTTCGGCGGCCGAAGCGGAATTCCTCGCCGACCACTCCGCGCACGACCGGGCCTACGTGCTCACCCGCTTGCTGAACTGGGCCGTCCGGCACCAGCTCGACGACACCGATCTTCGCGGCTACGCCCCGCTCGCCGAGGTGGTCAACGACTTCTACTTCGCGCTCCACACCGAAAGCCGCAAGACGCCGTACCCGCGGGAGGAAATCGCCCGGCAGCTGGAGCGCGCGGGCTTGCCGGGTGCGCACTGACGTTCCCGGTGCGTCAGAAGACGCGGCCGACGTCTTCGGCGATCAGGTTGTCCAGCGCGCGTTCGGCGAGCGCGGCGATGGTCATCGAGGGGTTGCAGGCGGCGGTCGTGCCGGGCATCAGGGCGCCGTCGAGGACGTAGAGGCCGCGGTGGCCGAGCACGCGGCCGTCGAGGTCGCAGACCGAGCCCAGCGCGGCGCCGCCGAGCGGGTGCCACGTGCTGGGCGCGACGGCGGTCGTGTCGAGCAGCACGCCGAGCGGGCCGGCGATGCGAGAGAGGCGTTCGTGGATGCGCGCGGCGAGGTGGGCGTCGCCGTCCGGCGGCCAGTGCAGGACGGCGTCGTCCTTCGCGGCGTCGTAGACGAACCGGCCGCGGCCCGTGCTGATCCCGTACCCGACGAGCATCGTGGTCCGCAGGTCCGGCAGCGGCGGCAGCGACGCCTGGATGACGGTGTTCGCCGTCGCCGGGTCGGCCCACTCCTTGCTGCCGTAGACGACGGGGCCACCCTGCGGCGTCCCGAAGTCACCGGCGAGGTCGGTCCAGGTGTAGATGCGGTCGCCGTTGCTGCCCCAGCCGGCGCCGAGGGCGTCGGGCAGGTCGGGAATGTCGCCCTTCGCGCCCGCGCGCATCAGCAGCCGGGTCATGTTCGCCGTGCCGGCCGCCATGACGAGCGCCTTCGCCGTGAGGACCTTCTGCTCCAGCACGGTCCCGGCGGTGTCGATGCGGTCGACGCGGATCTCCCAGCGGCTGTCCGGGGCCAAGGCGACGTCGGTGACGTTGTGGAGGGGCGCCACCGTGCAGCGGCCGGTGGCCTCGGCGGCGGCGAGGTAGGTGACGTCGACGGAGTGCTTGCCGCCGTTGTTGACCCCGAGCGCGCAATCACCGTTGGTGTAGGACGGTTTCAGCTCGCCGTCCAGTTCGCGCAGGGCGAAGTCCCAATCGATCGGCATCGGGATCTTCTCGACCCGGTAGCCGGCGTTGCGCGCGTTGCGGGCGAAGACCCGTGACGCCTGGTACGGCTCGCTCTCGACGAGCGCGTCCGGGGCGGTCGCGATGCCCAGCATGCGGGCGACGCGCGGGTAGTACTCGGCGTCCAGCCGCGGGTAGTCGAGCTGTTCGGGGAAGCAGGCGTGGAACAGCTCGGCCGTCGGCTGCAGCGTCATGCCCTGGTAGACCAGCGACCCGCCGCCGACGCCCGCGGCGCACATCATGCTCATGCCCCGACCGCTCACTTGCTCCAGCAGCCCGGTGTAGCGCTCGAACGGCGGCAGCGACGGCAGGCCCGGCAGCGCCGGGGCGGAGCCGAGCCAGAAGATCCGCTTGTCGGGCGCGGTCGTCGGGTGCGGGAAGGTCTCGGCGTCCGGCCCGGTCGGCCAGCGGCGGCCGCGTTCGAGCACGAGCACCGGCACGCCGGCCTGCGCGAGCCGCAGCGCGGTCACCCCGCCGCCGAACCCGGACCCGATGACGACGACCCGGTGCTCCTCCCGGGTGAGCGGCACCCGGCCCGCCCCGACCGCGGCGACGCCGGCGACGGCGGCCGCGCCCCGCAGGACGGTCCGGCGGTTCAGGCTGCGCATCGGCGGCTCCTTCGGCGACGGAGGTGACTGTCGGTGACCCTAGGAACCCGAACCGAGAGATGGAACCGATTGCCGGTCTCACTACTCGCGAGTAATGTGCGGGCCCATGCGCGCTGTGCGACCGTCCGCGGCCGTGCCCCGGCGCGTCGACGCCCGCCGCAACCGCGAGGCGATCCTCCGCGCCGCCGACGAGGCGTTCAGCGAAGACGCCGACGTCGCGCTGGACGAGGTCGCCCGCCGCGCCGGGCTCGGCCGGGCGACGGTCTACCGGCACTTCCCCGACCGCACGGCACTGGCCCTCGCCGTCGCGGCCCATCACCTGGCGGCGCTGAAGAAGCTCGCGCGGGGCCCGGAGCCGTTCCGCGAGCTGCTGCGGACGGTACTGGCCGTGCAGGCCCGGCGGCGCCCGCTCGTCCGGCTGTTCCGCGAGCTGCCGGAGCGCAGCCAGCGCCAGTACGCCCACACGCTGGTTTCGTTGCTGCGCCCGGCTTTCGAGGAGGCGCAGCGCGCGGGCAGCGTGCGCGCGGACCTGGAGCCGGCGGATCTGGCGCTGCTGTTCGAGATGCACGAGGCGGCGCTGGGGTCGGGACTGTGCGCGCGGGAGCCCGCGGAGCAGGCCGAGCGCCTGGTGCGGGTGTTCCTCGATGGCCTGGCGGCCGCGCGTGAGCCGGGCGCGGAGAACGCCTAGCCCGGCCGGAGCACCCGTTGCGCCGAACGTGTGAAGCCCGGTCGCAGACCGAAGATCCGCAGGTCGGACCACAAAATCGTGGTTGACGTGCGCGAAGCCTGGGTACTTCGGGGACACGGCACCGGCACCGGATCCCAGGTCCTCCTCCGCCGGGCCGCCCCTCCGCCCGTGACCGGGTCCGCCCGCGGCACGGCACAGCCACGCACATTTTCGCCCACCGGAGTGCACCATGACCAACGACTCAGGAGCCTGGCACGCCAAACTGCAGCGCGAACAGGAAGCCATCCAGCGGAAGCGGGCGCGACAGGCCTCGCGAACGCCGGCCGGGACGTCCGCCACGCCCCGCTGACCCGACCGTCCACAAAGGATGCCGCGGTGCCCCGGCCGGGACGCCGCGGCATCAGTCGTTCCGGCGCCACCGCCACCCGGCCCGGACCGCTCACCGCACTGCCGCCGGCGTTCACCGGCGAAGCCCGCGCGCCCCTCGGCCCGAACAAGCTTCTCGCGGTGCTGGAACGGCTCGCGGATCCCGGCTGACCGGCGCCGGTCCTCGGGCGGCCTCTTGACCAGCGGACACGACGGACTCTAAGGTCAGCGTGCCCCGCCCGATGTTAACGTTAACATCGCCTGGTCCCGACGCGCCCCGAAGGAACCGACAACGATGAAGTTGTTCTCCCCGCGCCGTTTCGGCGTCGTGCTGGCCGTCGCGGCCGCACTCGTCCCGCTGGGCACCGCCGGTGCCGGCGCCGCGCCCCCGACCGGCGGAGTCCGCACCGCCGCGAGCACCCTGTCGGTGCCCGGCATCGACGACGTCCGCGGCAATCTCACCCTGCCGACGAGCGGCGCGAACGGCACCAGCGTCGCGTGGACGTCGTCCGCGCCCGCCGTCATCACCCCGACCGGCGAGGTCACCCGGCCGCCGGCCGGCGGCCGGCCCGCGAGCGTCGTCCTGACCGCGAAAGTGAGCCTCGGCCGCGAGAGCACGACGCGGCGGTTCACCGCCACCGTCGTCCCGAAGCCGAAGCAGGAACCCTTGGCGGGCTACAGCTTCTTCTACTTCACCGGGGAAGGCACCTCCGACGGCGAGCAGATCTACTCGGCGCTCAGCAAGGGCAACGACCCGCTGAACTGGACCGAGCTGAACCACGGCCGTCCGGTGCTGAAGTCCAGCCTCGGCGAACTCGGCGTGCGCGACCCGTTCATCCTGCGCTCCCCCGACGGCGACAAGTTCTACCTGCTCGCCACCGACCTGCGGATCTACGCCGGCCGCGGCTGGGACGCCGCCCAGCGCACCGGCAGCCGGTCGATCATGGTCTGGGAGTCCACCGACCTGGCGCACTGGTCGCGCCAGCGCAGCGTCCAGGTCTCCCCGCCGACCGCCGGCAACACCTGGGCCCCGGAAGCCTTCTGGGACGCCCGGCGCGGAACCTACGTCGTCTACTGGGCTTCGAAGCTCTACGCCGGCAGCGACCCGGACCACACCGGGGACAGCTACAACCGCATGATGTACGCGACCACGCGCGACTTCGTGACCTTCACCGCGCCGCAGGTGTGGAACGACCCGGGCTACTCGGTGATCGACTCGACCGTCATCGAGCACCAGGGCACCTACTACCGCTTCACCAAGGACGAGCGCACCACCACCTCGTCGACGCCGTGCAGCAAGTTCATCACCGAGGAGAAGTCCACCGACCTGCTCGCCCCGCACTACGGCTTCGTCGCCGACTGCATCGGCAAGGCGACCGCGACGAGTCCCGGTCTCTCCGCGGGCGAGGGGCCCACCGGGTTCAAGTCCAACACCGAGGACAAGTGGTACCTGTTCATCGACGAGTTCGGCGGCCGGGGCTACGTCCCGTTCGAGTCCACCGACCTGAATTCCGGCAAGTGGACGATGTCCGCCGGGGCGCACCTGCCCGCGTCGCCGAGGCACGGCACCGTCCTGCCGGTCACCCAGGCGGAGATGGACCGGCTGAGCGCTCCCCCGGCGCCGGTCCGCGCGGACGCCGACGGCTTGGTCGCGCACTGGCCGCTCGACGCGAAGTCGGGGCAGGTCGCGGCCGACACGACCGGCCACGGCTACGACGGCGCCCTCGCCGGGGACGTCTCCTGGGCCGGCGGCTCGCTGGGCTTCGGCGGCACGAACGGCCACGTCCAGCTGCCGAACAACCTGCTGACCGGCGCGGCCGCGGCGACGGTGTCGGCCGACGTCCTGGTCGACCCGGCCCAGCAGACGCCGTACTTCCTGTGGGGTCTGGGCAACACCGCGAAGGACGGCACCGGCGACGGCTACCTGTTCACCACCGGCGGCACCGCGGGCGGCGGGCTGCGCGGCGCGATCGCGACCGGGAACTGGACGACCGAGCAGCAGGTGGCGGCGAGCGGCGGGCTGCCGCGCGGGGTCTGGAAGAACCTGACGCTGACCATCGGCGACGGCGTGGCGGTGCTCTACCTCGACGGCGTCGAAGTGGGGCGCGACGCGAACGCCACGATCAAGCCGGCCGACCTCGGGGGCGGGGTCACGGCGGCCAACTACCTGGGCCGGTCGGTGTACGCGGCCGACAAGTACTTCCGCGGCAGGATGAAGGACGTGCGGCTCTACAACCGCGCCCTGTCGGGGCTCGAGGTCTCGGCGCTGCCGTCCACCAGCACGATGATCCGGTCGGTGGAGCTGGCGTCGCTGAAGACCCCGGCCGTCGTCGACTCCGGCGCGTCGACGGTCGTGCTGCCGGTGCGGCCCGGGACGGACCTGCGGAAGCTGTCGGCGAAGTTCGGGCTGGCCCCGGGCGCCACGATCGATCCGGACACCCCGACCGTGGACCTGAGCCGGCCCCGGCGGTTCACGGTGACCGGCGCGGGCGGCGACCGTCGCGTGTGGACGGTCGAGGCGCACGAGACGCGCAGCCCGGTGCTGCCGGGCTACAACGCCGACCCGAACATCGTCGCGTTCGGCGACACGTACTACCTGTACCCGACGACCGACGGCTTCGACGGCTGGAGCGGCACGAAGTTCTCGGCGTGGTCGTCGAAGGACCTGGTGCACTGGGCGAACGACGGGGTGATCCTCGACCTCGGACCGGACGTCTCCTGGGCCGACAAGAACGCCTGGGCGCCGACGATCGCCCAGCGGAACGGCAAATACTACTTCTACTTCTGCGCGGAAGCCAAGATCGGCGTGGCGGTGAGCGACTCGCCGACCGGCCCGTTCGCCGACTCCGGAAAGCCGCTGATCGCGGCCAACCCCGACGGCGGCCAGGCGATCGACCCGGCGGTGTTCGTCGACGCGAGCGGGCAGCCGTACCTGTACTGGGGCAACGGGAACGCCTACGTGGTGCCGCTGAACGACGACATGGTCTCGTTCGACCCGGCGAAGATCACCCGGCTCACCGGCCTCGACGGCTTCCGCGAAGGCCTGTTCATGGCCCAGCGGCACGGGACGTACTACCTGAGCTGGTCGATCGACGACACCCGCAGCGAGGACTACCGCGTCGGCTACGCGACGGCGCCGTCGCCGACGGGCCCGTTCACCAACCACGGGCTGATCCTGAGCAAGGACGCGCACCTCGGTGTCCTCGGCACCGGGCACAGCTCGATGCTGCGGGTCCCGGGCACCGACGACTGGTACCTCGCCTACCACCGGTTCGGCATCCCGGGCGGCGACGGCACCCACCGCGAGACGACGATCGACAAGCTGACCTTCCGGCACGACGGGACGATCGCGCCGGTGACGCCGACGCTGGAGAGCGTGCGGCCGGAGCGGATCCCGCAGTGCCGGGGCAAGGTCCGCGCGGGCTGAGCCGAGCGGGTCACTCGAAGCGGTGAGACGGAGATCACCGGCGGCGGCGTTTACCCCGGCGTGAGCGGGGTAAACGTCCGCCGTTCAGGTCTTTTCGCCGCTTCCGCCCAGGAGTCGATTGATGACCAGCGTCCTGACCGACGGCCTCGAAAGCTCGCGCCCGGTTCCCGTGCCGCGCCGCCGTCCGGTCGCCTCCGACGCGCTCACCGAACTCGGCCGCCTCGCCGCGCTGGCCGAGCTCGCCCGGCGGTCCTCGCCATCCCTCATGCACCACGCGATCCTCGCCGGCACCGCGCCCGCCACGGTGGCGGCGGCCGCGAAGATCGACGTCGCCGAAGCGCACATCCGCTGGCACGAGTGGGCGGACGCGGCGGTGGGGCGCGACGAGTACCTCCGCGTGCACACCGCGTTCGCCGAAGCCGTCATCGCCCGCCACGAAGCCTTCGAGGAAGACCTGTGAAGACCGAAGAGACGACGCTGGCCGACCTGGCCGCGCTCGACCAGGCCGCGACCGAGCTGCTCGACCAGATCACCGAGCAGCTGGCAACCGCCGCGTCACGACGCTGAGCGCGGCCGGCGGCGCCAGACCGCTATTGACTGGCGTCGGTCTGGGGGTTCGAATTTGAACGTTCGGTAGGTTGGGGCCATGGGTCGCGGGCTGAGCGCGGAGGAGAACCGGGCGTGGACGGCGCTGCGCACGACGTATGTGTTGCTGCACCAGCGCATGGACAGCCGCCTCAAGCGCGACGCGGGGTTGTCCCACCTGCAGTACGAGATCTTGGCCCGGTTGGCCGCGGAGCCGGAGCGGGAGCTGAGGATGGCTTCGCTGGCGTGCGCGGTGGGGAATTCGAAGAGCGGGTTGACGTATCAGGTCGGTCAGCTGGAGCAGGCGGGTTTGGTGACGCGCCGGACGTGCGAGAGCGACGTCCGCGCGGTGTGGGCGGTGTTGACGGAGCCGGGCGCGGCCCGGCTCGAGCGGGCGGCCGCGGGGTATCGGGAGCTGGTGCGGTCGTTGCTGCTGGAGGTGCTGACTCCGGAGCAGTTGACGGCGCTGGCCGACGGGCTCGGTGAGGTGAACCGTCGGATGCGGGTGGACGAGCGGGATGGCGACTGAATGAGCGCCTTGCCCGGTGCCGCTTACGGGAGGCCGGCTTGCGACGGCGGTGCTCACCTGTAGGCCGCTGAGCCGCGCGCGGAGGCCCTCGCTCGCGCCGGGTTGGGCGCGACGACGAGGCCGGCGCCCCGCCGCTGTTCGTACACAGTGGACCGATGCCCCCGCGTTCCTGGGAGTGACAGGGCCAGGCGCGGCCCCCCGGCGCGACCTACAGTCGAAGCATGACCGACGAGCCGAACCTGCTGGGCGACCACCTGCGCGCCCGTCGTGAGCTGCTCTCCCCCGCCGAGGCCGGCCTTCCCGTCTCCGGTGTGCGGCGGGTTCCGGGGCTGCGCCGCGAAGAGGTCGCGATGCTCGCCGGCATCAGCGCCGACTACTACCTGCGCCTGGAACAGGGTCGCGACCGCAACCCGTCGCGGGCGGTGCTCGAGTCCCTGGCCCGGGTGCTGCAGCTCGACGACGACACCACCGCCTACCTCGTCAGCCTCACCGGAGCGAAACTCCGCCGGCCGCGGCGGCGGCGCAAGGAGACCGTTCCGCCGGGCATCGTCAAGTTCCTCGCGGCGCTGACGCTGCCCGCCTTCGTCGAGGGCCGCTACCTCGACGTGCTGGCCGCCAACCCGCTCGCCGCGGCGATCTCGCCACGCCTCGTCGCCGGGGCCAACCGGCTGCGCGACGTCTTCCTCGACCCCGCCGAGCAGGCGCTCTTCCCGGACTGGGAGCTCGCCACGCGGGACCTGGTCGCCGGGTTCCGGCAGTCGGTCGGCACCGAGACCGGTGATCCCCGGTTCATCGCGCTCGTCGGCGAGCTTTCGCTGGCCAGCCCGCGGTTCCGGGAGCTGTGGGCGCGCCACGACGTCGCGAACCGACGCGGTGCCACCGTGCGCTTCGACCACCCGCGCGTCGGCCGGCTCGTGCTGAACCGGGAGAAGTTACTCGTCAGCGAAGCCCCGGGGCTCGTGCTCGCCGTCTACCACCCCGATCCCGGCACGGACGCCGCGGACAAGCTGGCCCTGCTGACCTCCGCAACCCTGGTCAGCCCGATCGAACAGGACACCCACGCATGAGCAAGCTCGCCCTCGTCACCGGCGCCACGTCCGGCATCGGGCAGGCCTTCGCCGCCCGCCTCGCCGCCGACGGCCACGACCTGGTTCTCGTCGGCAGGCGACAGGACCGGCTGGACGAGTTCGCCGCGGCCCACACCGGTGTCAAGGTCCGGACCGTGGCCGCCGACCTCTCGACCGACGACGGCATCGACGCCGTCGCGGAGATCGCCGCCGCCGAACCGCTCGACCTGCTGGTGAACAACGCCGGCGTCGCGCACTACATGCCGCTGGCCGAGCTGCCCGCCGCCAAGGCCCGCGAGCTGGTCAAGGTGAAGGTCCTCGCGCCGACGATGCTGGCCCGCGCCGCCGTGGGCGGCATGGTGGAACGTGGCCGCGGCGCCATCGTCAACGTCGCGGGCATGATCGCCTTCAGCGGCCCGGCTCCGCACTCGCAGATGCCCCGGCGTGCGGTCTACGCGGGTTCGCTCGCCCACTTGGTCACGCTGTCCCAGACGCTCGGCGCGGAACTCGAAGGCACCGGCGTCCGGGTGCAGGTGGTGTGCCCCGGCGTGGTCGCGACGGAGTTCCACGAGCGCCAGGGCCTCGACCTCAGCGCGATCCCCCGGATGAGCGCGGCCGACGTCGTCACGGCGTCGCTGCGCGGCCTGGAGCTGGGCGAGGTCGTCTGCGCGCCCGGCGTCGAGGACACCGGCCTGCTGCAGGCGGTGTTCGACGCCGAGCTGGCCGCGTTCGGCGGCCAGCGCACGGAACTCGCGAGCCGGTACCGCGCGGGCTGATCAGGGCACTCGAAGGCTACGGGCGGAACGCCCGCAGCGTCGCCGCGACCAAGGCGTCCGCGTAGCTTTCGGTCAGCGGGCCGGTGCGCAGCAGCCACCGCTGGTACAGCGGCGCGTACAGCACTTCCAGCACCAGGTCGAGGTCGGCGCCGGCGGCGAGCTGGCCCGCCCGCTGGGCGCTGCGCAACCGGTCCTTCTTGGCTTCGTCGACGGGGGCGGCGAGCCGCTCGCGGTAGAGCGCGGCCAGCTCCGGATCGTGGGCGATTTCCGTGTTGAGCGCGCGGATCGGGGCCTCGAACGCTGGGTCGGCGAACTCCGCGACGGTCGCGCGCAGGACCAGCCGCAGGTCGGCTTCGAGGTCGCCGGTGTCGGGCAGCGCGGCGACCGCGCCGGAGGGGTCCGCGCTCAGCTCCAGGACCGAGTCGAAGACCACCGCGCCCTTGTTCGGCCACCACCGGTAGATCGTCTGCTTGCCGACGCCCGCGCGCGCGGCGATGGCGTCGATCGACACCTTCGCGTAGCCGAGCTCGACGATCAGCTCCCGGGTCGCCGCGAGGATCGCCCGCCGGGACTTTTCGCTGCGCCGGGCGGCGTCCGGCGTTCTGGTGGCCACGGGCGGGATCCTAGCGCATCGCGAGACGGACCGTTTCGTCTTGACACGCCGTCTCCGGCGAGGCAGACTCGCCGGCACAAGACGAGACGACTCGTCTCGCGGAAGCAGAAGGGGGACGGCCATGACGGCTACCGACGGTCAGGTCTGGTTCATCACCGGAGCCTCGCGCGGCCTGGGCCGGGCCATCGCCGAGGCCGCGCTGGAGGCCGGGCACCGGGTGGTCACCGCGTCCCGCACCGAAGGCACGCTCACCCACGACCGGCTGGTGCACCTCCCGCTGGACGTCACCGACCGCGCCGCCGTGTTCGACGCGGTGGAGCGGGCGGCCGCCGTTTTCGGTGGGCTGGACGTCGTCGTCAACAACGCCGGGGTGATGCTCTACGGGATGGTCGAAGAAGCCACCGAAGAGCAGGTCCGGGCACACTTCGACGTCAACTTCTTCGGCGCGCTCTGGATCGCCCAAGCCGTGCTCCCCCACCTCAAGGGCGGCGGACGGCTGCTGCAGGTGACGTCGATGGGCAGTGGCGGCGGGATGGCGTCGGTCGGGTTCTACGCGGCCGGCAAGGCAGCGCTGGACTCCTTGACCGACGCGCTCGCGATGGAGGTCGAGCGGTTCGGCGTGCGCGTGACGAACCTGCAGATGGGCGGCTACGCGACCGGGCTGTTCACGAGCGGCACGACCGCGACGACTCCCGACCCCGCCTACCAGGAGCTGCGCAAGGAACTGGAAGAGATGTGGGGCGACGACGCCGGGCCCGCACCGGAGACGGCCGCACCGGTCGTGCTGCGGGTCGCCGCCGAGGACGACCCGCCGCGGCGGCTGGTCGTGGGCAGCGCGTCGTTCGACATGGTCCAGGAGCTGGTCCGCATGCGCACGGAGCAGTACGCGCGGTGGGAGGACCTCAGCCGGCAGGCACCCGGCTGAGGTCCTCCCCGGCTCAGGCCAGGCCCTGCTGCGCCAGCCAGTCCTTCGCCACGTCCGCGGCCTTCTCGCCGTCGGAGTCGACGCGCTTGTTCAGGTCGCGCATCCCCTCCGTGGTGAGCTTCGCGCTCACGGCGTTGACCGCGGCCGCGAAGTCCGCGCCGCGTTCGTCGAGGACCTTCTTGGTGACGGCCGGGACCACGTTCTCGGTCGGCACCATGGACAGGTCGTCCTTCAGCGCGACGTACTTCTTGTCGCCGGCCAGCGGGCTCACCGAGTCGACCGGGATCACCGTGACGCCACCGGAGTCGAGCTGCTGCACGCGCGGCCCGAGCTCCTGGACGGTCTGGAACGTCGCGTTCGTCAGCTTGTAGACGTCGGTGAAGCCCTTGAAGCAGGTGAGCCGCTTCTCGCACTCCGGGCCACCGGCCAGGACGACCTTGTCGAGCTTCTTCAGGTCGCCGATCGACGCGAGGCCCTTCGACTGCGCGAGGTCGGCCTTCACGATGTAGGTGTTCTTGTCTTCCGCCGCCGCGTAGTCCAGCAGCGAAACGCCGCTGGGCTCGAGCAGCTTCGCCAGCTGCTCGTGCTCGCCCTTCGCGTCCTTCACCGGGTCCTTGCCGAACCCGGCGGCGATGGCCGAGCCCTGGTACTCCGGGATGAACTGCAGCTCACCGGACTTCAGCGACGGGTAGATCAGCTCCCGCGAGCCCAGGTTCAGCTTCCGCGTCACCGGGTAGCCCTTGGCCTCCAGGGCCTGCGCGTAGATCTCCGCCAGGATCTGGCTGTCGGTGAAGTTGAAGGACGCGACGACGATCGGCGCCCCGCCCTTGCCCGCCGCGGCGGGCTTGTCGTCCCCGCCGCCGCACGCCGTCAGGCCCAGAGCGGCCACCGCCACCAGCGCGGCCACTCGGATGTTCCGGGTCCAGCCCACGTCCCACACTCCTCAATCACGATCGAACGGTCAGGACCCTAACGAGACCCACCGACAGAAACCACATCCTGGGAATCACCCGGCGAGGTGCGCACGCAGCGTCGAGCCGGTGTACTCGGTCCGGTACCGGCCCTTGGCCTGCAGGATCGGCACCACGTGGTCGACGAACGCGGCCAGCTCGTAGGGCAGCGTCGAGCCCATGATGGTGAACCCGTCGACGGCGCCGGCGTCCTGCCAGGTGAGCACGTGGTCGGCGAGCTGCTCGGGCGTGCCCACGAAGTGGACCTGCCCCGCTCCGCCGGTCACCTTCTGCGCGATCTCGCGCAGCGACGCCTCGGGCCGCTCCCGCGCCGCCGCGGCCAGCTGCTGCAGGCGGCTCGAGCCGCCCTCGGCCCGCAGCTCGGCGGGCAGCGGCGCGTCCGGGTCGAACGCGTCCGGGTCGAGGCCCGCGGTGTACAGCGCGTTCTGCCAGCGGAACTCCGGGCTGGCCAGCTCCTCGAGCCGCTCGGCCCGGGCCTTCGCCTCGGCCTCGGTGCCGCCCAGGGTCACCATCAGCGCGGGCAGGACGCGCACCCGTGAGGGGTCCCGGCCCGCCGCGACGACCTGGGCGTCCAGCTCGGCACGGAACTTCACCGCCGCCTCCAGCGACGGCGGCCCGGAGAACACGAGCTCGGCGTACCGGGCGGCCAGCCCGATCCCGGCGGCCGACTGTCCCGCCTGGACGAGCACCGGGCGGCCCTGCGGCGACCGCGGGAACGGCAGCACGCCCTCGACGTCGTAGAACCTGCCGTGGAAGCGGGGTGCGTGCAGCTTCGCGCGGTCGGCCCACACGCCGTTTTCGCGGTCGCCGACGATCGCGTCGTCGTCCCAGCTGTCCCAGGCCCGGGTGACGACGTCGACGAATTCGTGGGCGCGCTCGTACCGGTCGGCGTGGTCGGGGTGGGCCTTCTCGCCGAAGTTCGCCGCGGCCAGCGAGGTGATGGTGGTGACGATGTTCCAGCCGGCGCGGCCGCCGCTGAGGTGGTCCAGCGTCGCGAAGCGGCGGGCCAGCTCCCACGGCTTGTTGTAGGTCGTCGAGCCGGTGCCGATCAGGCCGATCTTCCCGGTGACCGCGGCCAGCGCCGACAGCACGGAGATCGGGTCGAACTGGGTCTGCGGCAGGTGCGTGACGCGGTACTCGGCGATGGCGATGTTGTCGGCGAGGAAGATCGAGTCCATCAGGCCGCGCTCGGCGGTCCGCGCGATGTCCGCGTAGTACGGCAGCCCGAGCACGCCGCGGACGTCGTCCTCGACGACCCGCCACGCGGACTCGTGGTAGCCGTTCGGCCAGATGAAGGCGTTGAAGTGCAGGGACTTCCCGGGCACGGGCCGCTCCTTCGGGGGTTCCCGCCGCTCGGGCGGTGCTGCGCTGGGTCCGTCCTGGTGCAACCGGGCCACCCCGGGGCTATTCCCGGATCGGGTCGCGTTCGTCCTCGCGTGACCTGTGTCACTTCCCCCTTCGTCGCCGGAACCCGCTCGCCGGCCGGTGAGAACAGCAGATGACACTCGGGCGCGGCGAAAGGCGGGCGATGACCCCGGAAGACACCGATGGCGACGACGCGAGCGTGATCGCGCGGTCGCGGACGGAACCGAGCCTGTTCGCGGTCATCTTCGACCGCCACTCCGGGCACATCCACCGCTACCTCGTCCGGCGGCTCGGGTCCACCGCGGCCGACGACGTCCTCGCGGACACGTTCCTCATCGCGTTCAGCAAGCGGGCGAAGTTCGACCTCTCCCGGCCGGACGCCCGGCCGTGGCTCTACGGCATCGCCACGAACCTCGTCTCGCGGCAGTGGCGGTCCGAGGTGCGCGAGCTGAAGCTCCGCCAGGCCGTCGGGCCACCCGGCGTCGACGACGGGCACGCCGACCGCGTCGCCGAGCAGGTCACCGCCCAGGCCCTCGGCGCCGACCTCGACCGGGCGCTGGCCAAGCTGCGCCCGCGCGAGCGGGACGTCCTGCTGCTCGTCGCCGCGGAAGGGCTGGGCTACCAGGAGGTCGCCGAAGCCCTCGCCATCCCCGTCGGCACCGTCAAATCGCGGCTCAACCGCGCCCGCGGCCGCGTCCGCGCCGAACTCGGCGCCCCGGACCTCGTGAAGGAGACCGCCAGCCATGGATGACCTCGACCTGATCCGCGAGCGCGCGCGGGCCGTCGGCTTCGCCCCGCCGGAACGCCTCGCCCCCGCGCGGGACCGGCTGCTGGCCGCCGCCCGCGCCGAACGGGCCCCCCGGTCCCGGCGCTGGTTCTGGGCCGCCGGTGCCACGATCGGCCTGGCCGCGGCGATCACCGCGGTCGTCGCGCTCGCCCCGGCCGACCGGGTGGGCATCGGCGCCGGCGTCGCGCACGCCGACCCCGTCAAGGTGCTGACCGAGGCCGCCGCCGCGGCGCTGCGGGAACCGTCGAAAGCCCCGCGCTCGGACCAGTTCCTCTACGTGCGGACGGAGTACCCCGACCACCACGTCCGCGAGATCTGGCTGTCGGTCGACGGCACCCGCGACGGCTTGCTGGGCAAGGACACCGAGCTGCCCGGCTGCCACGACGGCAAGGCCCCCTATTCCGGCCCGTACGACCCGAAGAAGAAGGGCACCCTGGAGGACTGCCGGCCCTCCCCCGCCTACCGCGCGGACCTGCCGACGACGGCCGACGCGATGCTGGCCTACCTGCGCACCCTCCCCGGCGGCAAGGACAGCGTCAACTCGATGGGCAAGAACGTGCTGACCCTCGCCGACGAGCGGGCCCTCACCCCCGCGTCCTACGCGGCCCTCTTCCAAGCGGCGGCGAAGGCACCCGGGCTGACGGCGCTCGACCACGTCACCGACGGCGCGGGGCGCCCGGGGGTGGGCATCACGTGGACGAACCCCGCCGACCCGCCCGGATTCAAGGGGATCGTGCTGGTCTTCGACGCCGCCACCCACCAGTTCCTCGGCACCCGGGACAGCGCGGTGACGGTGAAGACCTTCGTCGACAAGGCCGGACAGCGGCCCTGACCCGCGACGCGACCGGGGCAGCTCGCGCGTATCTTAACGACCAGAGGTTGTAACGTATCCGGCATGGCAGCAGCAGACGCGCCGCGCCCCGGCGGGCGACCCCGCGACGCCGCGCTCGACGAGGCGATCATCCTCGCCACGCGCGAGCGGCTCGTCCGGGACGGCTACTCGCTGATGACCATCGGCGACATCGCCGCGGACGCCAAGGTCAGCCGCCCGACGCTGTACCGGCGGTGGAGCACGAAGTTCGACCTCGTCGTCGACGCGCTGGACTACGGCTTCCGCAAGCAGCGGGACAGCTACTCCGTCGACCTGGCCGGCCTGGCCCCGCGCGAGGCGTTCACCGAAGCCGTGCGGCGGCTGGACCCGGCGTACTTCAACCCGGACGCCATGGTCCTGATGGGCAACTTCGCCGGCGAGGCCATCCGCACGCCGGAGCTGCTCGGGATCCTCCGCGAGCACGCCGTCGAACCTCGGGTCACGCTCGTCGAGAACGTGCTGGCGCGGTTGCAGGACGGCGGCGCCGTGCGGGACGACATCGACAGGCACACCATCGCGACGCTGTGCTTCGGCAGCTACTTCGCCGCGTTCTACCGCGGTGACGGGCGGGACGGGATTCCCGAAGCGGTCGTTTCGGTGCTGTGGCCCGCGATCGCCGCGGGCAACTGAGCTTCGCGCACAACCATTCCGGGCTCCCATCCGTGCATTAAAGGTGTGAGGACGACTTCGGATCGACGGCGCCGCTTCCGCGCGCGGGCCGTGACCCTCGCGGTGCTGGTGGGGGCCGGTATCGCGTTCGCGGACGCCGCCATCGGCACACCGGCCGCCGGACCCGCGCTCGCCGCGGCCCTCGGCGGGCACGGCCTGCCGGACACCACCGCGCTGGGCCGCGGCCCGGCGCCCGCTCCCCCGAGCCCGGCGCCGGCGCCCGCACCGATCCTGCCGTTCAACGCGAAACTGACGTCGGACGACATCCCGGTCCCCGGAGGCGGCGTGCGCGACGGCGCCTGCAGCGGCTCGCTGGTCGCGCCGCAGTGGGTCGTCACGGCCGGCCACTGCTTCCACGACCTGAAGGACGCCCGGATCGGCGGACGGCCGCGGTACACGATGACGGTGACGGTCGGGCGGCTCAAGGACAGCGACCCCGGCGGGCACACGGCCGTCGTCGTCGACGTCCGCCAGTCGCCGGTCAACGACCTCGCGGTGGCGAAGCTCAGCGCCCCGGTCGCGGGCATCGCGCCGGTGACACTGGCCTCGGCCCGCCCGAAGGTCGGCGAAGAACTGCAGTTCGCGGGCTGGGGCTCGCATTCGGCGACCGTGCTCGGCCCGTCCGACCACCTCAAACGCGGCCGGTTCCGGGTGTCCGGCATCGCGGAGTCCACTTTGGAGGCACTGCCGGTCGGCACGCGCACGGTGGACAACGGGCCCTGCCCGGAGGATTCGGGCGGCCCGTTCTTCGTTTCGGACGACGGCGACCGCAGCGCCACCCTGGTGGCCATCGTGAACACCGGGCCACCGTGCCCGGGACCGGGCGCGGAGACGATCGCCCGGGTCGACGTCGTGGCGGACTGGATCCGGGAGCAGACCGGCTGACCGGGGCCGGTCCTCCGCGCGGGGCGCGGTGCCCCGCGCGGAGGAACTGCGTGTCGAACCGGTTGTCCGTGGTGGCTCTCCCTTCGACGGCGCCGGGCGCGGGGCGTGGCCGCCGCGGTGGTGCGCCTGGAGGCGCGGGGCCGGGACGTTCCTCGCTCACCGGCCGCGATCTGGGCAGGCGGCGCACGCGGTGCCGCGGGCATCCCCGGCAGCCGTCAGCACATCACCCCTTTCTCGTTCACCACCGGCACTTCACGGCTGTTCCGGGCGGCGACCGCTCCCGCCGCGGGCACCTCCCGGCCGGCGCCCGGACGCGCGGAGGCCGCCGCGACCGGGTGCGGCCGACGGGAAGGTGCGGGAAACCGGAAGCGCGCGGTGCGGGGAACCGCGGTGGCGGCGGGCCGAAGTTCGCGGCCACGATGGCGTCGAACTCCGCCTCGAGCCACGCGGGGTCCGCCAGCACCAGGTCGGCGAACTCCCCTGCCGGACGAACGATCATCGTTCCCACTCCCCGGATCGTCTCGCGATATCACCAGGTCATGTCCTGCGCTTCACTATTTCTATAGCACCCACTGCAAGTTGTTTCAACCCCCGGCTCACCATAAACTGAGCCCGTGGCGGACGTGAGCAAGCTGGACGACGAGGACTACCCCACCTACACCACCGGACAGGTCGCGGCCGTGCTCGAAGTCCAGGAAGCGTTCCTGCGCAGCCTCGACACCGCCGGGCTGGTCCGGCCGCACCGCTCCGGCGGCGGGCACCGCCGCTACACACGCCGCCAGCTCACGCTCGTCACCCGGGTCCGCGAGCAGCTCGACGACGGCCACACCCTCGCCGCGGCCGCGCGGATCATCGGCCTGCAGGACGAGCTGACCGCCGCCCACGCCGAAATCGCCGTCCTGCGGGCCGCACTCGCGCACCGGGAAGAGGCCTGACGTCAGTCCGCGCTGCGCACTGTCACCGCCGGGGCCGTGCCCGGCAGCGGAGCCGGCCCGAACCAGTCGAGGCACACCACCATCGCGTCGTCCTCGGCCTGGCCGCCGTGGCGGCGGCGGGTCAGCTCGCGCAGCATCGCGCCCGGGACGTGCGCCGCCGGGAGGTCGGCCGTCGCCGTGACCGCTTCCGCCAGCTCGCGGTCGCCGTAGTGCTCGCCGTGCGGGCCGATCGCGTTGTACACGCCGTCGCTCACGAACACGTACCGGTCGCCTTCGGCCGCCTGGAAGCCTTCGGATTCGTAGATCGTGCCGTCGAACGTGCCCAGCGGGAGCTGCTCGTCGAAGAACACCCGCTCGGCCTTGCCGTCGCGCAGCCGCCACAGCCGCGGGGAACCGGCGTCGACCACCACCACCGCGCCCGTGGCGAGGTCGAACTCCAGCAGCAGCGCGGCCACGTGCTCGGCGCCGCGGTAGTGCGCGTAGACCGCCTGGTCGGCCAGTTCGGCCTGCGCGTCGAGCGGGATCCCGGCGCGGCGGGCGTTGCGCAGCGCGTTGATCGCCAGGTTGGTCAGCAGCGCGGCTTCGCTGCCCTCCCCCATGCCGTTGATCAGCGTGACGGCGAGCTTGCTCGCGGACGCCGACCAGTCGAAGCAGTCGCCGTAGATCGCGTACGCCGGTTCGAGCTGGCCGCCGAGCGCGAACTCGGCGCGGGTGCAGGCGCGGCCCGGCAGCAGCTGCCACTGCATCTCCGCGGCCAGGGTCAGCCGGGACGACCGCCGGGCCTGGATGTAGAGGTCGGTGTCGCGGTCGGCGACGAACAGCTCGTGCGCCACCGCCTCGGCGAACCGCTCCAGCTCGGCCCACACCGGCGGCTCCGGCTCCGCCGGCAGGGTCACGGCGAGGACACCGAGCCGGTCGCCGCGGACGCTGACCGGCAGGTAGCCCGTGACGCCGTCGGCGCCGGAGTCGAACGTCGCCGTCTGCGCGACGAACGCGGCCCCCGGTGCCGTGTCCGCCACCGGGATCGGCTCGGTGGTGTAGGGCTCCCGGCCGACCCGGCACAGCTCGGTCAGCGCGTAGTCGGCCATGAGCAGCTCGACCGCCCGCGCGCCGAAGTGCTCGCTCAGCGCCGAGCGCAGCGCGGCCGGCAGGTCGTGCGGTGGGACGTCACGCAGAAGCCGTTCCACCGCCAGGGATCTGTCCAACGCCCGCCTCCTGCTCGCCATCACCGTGCGCACGCCGGCGCCGGCCGGTCAGACGAGTCTGCGCCGTCCCGGCGTGCCGGTCCACGGCGAATCGCGTGAGCCGTGCTGCCGGTTCAGCATAGAGATGCCACGATGGGGGCCGTGGATCCATCCCGCGAGCAGGCCCTCGCCCCGGCCGGGGAGGCGCCGCTCGTGAGCCTCGCGGAGCTGTTCGAGGCGGTGTTCGAGCGCGGGCGGGACGTGTCGCCGCGGCCGTTGTCGGCGTCGCAGCTGCGCGCGGTCGTCGCGCTGGACCACCACGACGGCGTCAACCTGCGGCAACTGGCCGAACAGCTGGACTCGACGCCGCCGCTGGTGAGCCGGCTCTGCGACCGGCTGGAGGCGGTGGGCTTCCTCGAACGGCTGCCCAGCGCGCGCAGCAGGCGGGAGCTGACCCTGCGGCTGTCCGACCGCGGCCGCGCCTACCTGCGGGAGCTGCGGGCCCGGCGCCGGGAGAACGTCGAGGCGCTGCTGGCGAAGATGAGCCCCGCCGGCCGGGCGGCGCTGGCCGCGGGGCTGCGGGAGTACCGCGCTCTCGCGGACGGCGAGTCCGCCGGGAGGCCCTGACCCCGTCGTTGTATAGTCCCCGTAATTGTTGTTATATGACAACAGTCGGCCGGCGTACAGCAGCGCGCGCCCCGGGATTTCGAGGAGGGGTTCGGTGCTGGGCACGGACGACGGCCAGGTCCGGGACGTACTGGCGCGGATGCTCGCCGAAGACCAGGCCACCCTGGTGCGCGACTGGGCCGGGCAGCAGGCGGGCGCCGGCCCGGAGACCGGCCGCGAGCTGCAGCGCGAGGCGGCCGGCCTGCTGGAAGCCCTGCGCGGCGCCGTGGGCGGCTCGCTGCCGGTGGCGCGGATCGTCGAACAGGACCCGGCGGTGCGCGACGCGCTGACGTCGTGGTCGGAACGCCGGGCCCGCGTGGGTGCCGAGCCGTCGGCCACGGCGATGGCGATGCTCGCGCTGAAGCGCACGATGCTCAGCGCGATCGAGCGCCACACCGAGGACTCCGCGCTGCGCTACCGGGCGGCGCTGCTGGTCAACGAGCTGCTCGACAGCGCGGGCGTGCTGACCTTCGCCGTGTACGCGAGCGGCCGCGAACGGATCATCCGCGAGCAGCACAGCCAGGTGCTCGAGCTGTCCACGCCGGTCGTGCGGCTGTGGCGCCACGTCCTCGCGGTGCCCCTGATCGGCACCCTCGACAGCGCCCGCACCCAGGTCGTGATGAACAGCCTGCTGGAGGCGATCCAGGCGAACGAGGCGCGGGTGGCGATCATCGACATCACCGGCGTCCCCACCGTCGACACCGCGGTGGCGCAGCACCTGCTGCAGACCGTCAGCGCCGTCCGGCTGATGGGTGCGGAGTGCGTGATCAGCGGCATCCGGCCGTCGATCGCGCAGACCATCACGCAGCTGGGCATCGACCTGTCGCACATCGTCACGCGCGGCTCGCTCGCCGACGCGCTGGCGGCCGCGATGCGGCTCATCGGCGAGGGCACCGGCCCGGGCGGGGTGACCGGGTGAGCGCCGGCCTGCCGATCCTCCGGCTCGGCGACATCCTGCTCGGCGGGCTGCTGAGCGACCTCGACGACAAGACCGCGCTGGCGTTCACCGACGAGCTGACCGAGCGGATCGCGAACGAGGGCATCCGCGGCGTCATCATCGACATCTCCCGGCTCGAGATCGTCGACTCGTTCGTCGCGCGCGTGCTCATCCAGCTGGCGAGCACCGGACGACTGCTCGGCGCGCGGATGGTCGTGGCGGGCATGCGACCGGCCGTCGCGCTCACCCTGACCGAGCTGGGGCTGCAGCTGACCGGTGTCACGACCGCGCTCAACGCCGAACAGGCCATGGAACTGCTGGGCTGGCGCCGGCCCGCCGAGGCCGCCGAAGAGGCGCCCCATGCGCCCTGACGAGCGGATCGGCGAGGAGCACGAGGTCCACCCGGTGCGGGTGGAAGAAGACCTGCTCGCCGCCCGCCACGCCGTGCGGGCCGGGGCGGTCGCCGCGGGCTTTTCGATCGTCGACCAGACGAAGATCGTCACCGCGGCCAGCGAGCTCGTCCGCAACGCCTACATCCACGGGGGTGGCGGCACCATGACCGTCGGCGTCGTGCGCGACGCGGGTGGCCGCGTCGGGCTGCGGCTGCAGGTGCGCGACGAGGGTCCCGGCATCGCCGACGTCGAGCAGGCGCTCACCGACGGGTTCAGCACCGGCGCGGGACTCGGCCACGGCCTCGGCGGCACCCGCCGCCTGGTCGACGACTTCCACCTCGACACCGCGCCCGGCCGCGGCACCACGGTCACCGTCGTGCGCTGGAAACCGTGACCGCGACGATCGCCGCGACGACCCACCGCGTCCGCGTCGACCACCCCAGCGCCGCGTACGCCGCCGCCCGGGTCGCGCGGGAGACGGCGCACGCCGCCGGACTGCCCGACGTCCTGGCCGAACGCGCCGCCGTCGTGGCCGCCGAGCTGGCCGGCAACATCGACAAGCACACCCGCGGCGGGGCGGTGTTCGTCCAGCGGTCGCTCACCGGGCGCGGCGTCGACGTGCTGGCCGCCGACGACGGCCCCGGCATGGCCGACCTCGACCACTGGCTGGTCGACGGCAACACGACCACCGCCACGCTGGGCACCGGCCTGGGCGCGGTGAAGCGGATGGCGACCGGGTTCCGGATCACGTCCTCGCCCACGGCCGGGACGCTCGCCGCGGCGCGCGTCCTCGACCCGGCGGGGCCCGCGTTCTCCGGGTCCGCCGGGCACTTCCGGCTGCCGCGCGAAGGCGAGGAGTTCTGCGGCGACGCCATCGCGCTGGCCGAGGTGACCGGCAGCCGCACCGCGTGCGTCGCCGACGGGCTCGGCCACGGCCCGGACGCCGCCGAGGCCGCGGACGCCGCGATGCGCGTGTTCACCGAGAACCCGGACCGGCCGCTGCCCCACCAGCTGACGAACATGCACCGCGCGCTGCGCACGACCCGCGGCGCCGCGGTCGCGCTGGTGCGGGTCGCACCGCACCGGCTCGAGTTCTGCGGCGTCGGCAACGTCAGCGGCGCGACGGTCGGCGGATCGTCGCGGCTGCTGCTCAGCACCCCCGGCATCGTGGGGTTTTCGCTGCCGGCGGCCCCGGTCCGGCAGCTCGCGCTCGCCGGCGACGAGGCCGTCGTGCTGCACACCGACGGCGTCGGCAGCGGCTGGCGGGGTCCCGGCCGCCCGGCGGACGTGCTGCTGTTCGCCGCGGACGTCGCCCACCGGTACCGGAACCCGCGCGACGACGCGGCCCTGCTCGCCCTGCATCCGGAGCGCCCCGCCTGATGCACGAGGACCTCAGCCGGCTCCGGCGGCGGCTGCGCACCGCCTGCGGCGAAGCCGGCGTTCCCGCCGACGAGCGCGCACGCCTGGTGCTCGCCGTGACGCTGCTCGCCGAACCCGCCTTGGCCTCGGGCGAAGCCGTCGCCGTGACGACGACGGCCGACGGCCACCGGCTGGCCGTCACCGTCCGGCTCGCCCACGCCGTGAGCCAGCGCCGGCGCAACGAACTGCCGCTGCTGCCCGAAGCCGGGGCCGACGGCACCCTCACCTGGCACCTCACCGGCGGCCGGACGGCGGCCGGGCCCGCCGTCCTCGAGGAAGAACCGGCGACCCGCGCCGAGCTGCTCGCGCTGATCGCCCGCGCCGACACACTGGCCCAGGAACAGCGGGACCTCAAGCACGAGCTGGCCGAGACCAACAGCGGCGTGCTCGCGATGTACATCGACCTCGAACAGCGCGACGAGGAGCTGCGGCACGCGCACGCGCGCATCTTCCGCGAGCTGGAGGACGCCCTGCGCCCGCCGGCACCGGTGGTGCCCGGTCTGGAACTGGCCGTCCACTACTCCCCCACCGACCAGGACTCCCCGACCGGCGGCGACCTCTACGACTGGTTCGTCCTGCCCGGCGGCGACCTGCACGTGACGCTCGTCGACGCGGTCGGCCACGGCGTCACCTCGACCCGGCACGCCCTGACCGTCACCCACGCGATCCGGACGCTCGCCCTGGAAGGGCACCCGTTCCCGGACCTGATCGCCCACGCCGCCCACACCCTCGCCGCGATCGAGCCCGGGCTGATGGCCACGGTCCTGCTCGCCCGCGTCGACCCGGTGACCGGCCGTATGCGGCTGGCCAACGGCAGCCACCCGGAGCCGCTGCTGGTGACGGCGGAGGGCGACGCGCGGCTGCTGCCCGCACCCGTCATCGGGCGCGGGATCGGCTTTCCCGACCCCGGCAGCCCGCGGCTGGTCGAAGCCGGCCTCGCGCCGGGCGACACCCTGCTGCTCTACACCGACGGCCTGGTGGAAAGCCGCAAGGACATCGACGAAGGCCAGGCCCGGCTGCTGCCGCTGGCCCGCGAGCTGCGCGCCCGGCCGGCCGCCGTCCTGCCCCGCGAGCTGGTGGGGCGGATGCACGAGGTCGTCACCTACGCCGACGACACGGTGGCCATCATCGTCCGCCGGACCTGACCCGCGGGCTCAGGACGCGAGCGGGATCTCCGCCCAGACCGTCTTGCCGCCGTCGCCGCGGTGGAAGAACCCGCGGCGGCCGGAAGCCGCGGCGACCAGGGTGAGCCCGGTCCCCGCCGGCGCGGCGTCGGGCGCGACCGGGTCGAACCACGCCGACCCGCCGGCGTCCTCCACCCCGATCCAGACCGCGGCGTCCCCGCAGATCAGCAGCGCGCGCAAGGGCCCGGTGGCGTGCCGGACCGCGTTGGTCGCCAGCTCGCCGGTGATCAGCACGACGTCCGCCGCGACCCCGGCCGGCACGTTCCCGGCGGCCAGGCGCTCGCGCACCCAGGACCGCACCCGCCTGATCTGCACCGCCTCGGCGGCGAACTCGAAACTCTCGGGCGTCACGTCTTCGGCACCTCCCCCAGAAGGATTCTCCCGAGACCGAGATAACCGGTCCTCGGTGGCCTCACACGCGAATTAGCACGAACGGACGCATCCGTTCGTCGTGCGGGCGCCACTGGGCGGGCGATTCCTGCCGTTCACCGCAGCCGGGTCCGCCGGCCTGTTACAGATCCCGGCCGGTGCGCGACACCACCGTGGAGCATGACGGGGAAAGCGGGGGTGATGACGGGCGAACGGCAGGTGCGGCTGCGGCTGGGCACCCGTGCGGTTTCGGTCCCCGCCGGGCACGGCCGCGAAGTCGTGGAGTACGCGGGGGTGACGGTGCTGCGGGTCGAGGACGGCGCACCGGTGGAGCAGGCGTGGATCCCGGTCGGGACGTGCCCGAGCTACGCCGACGACGAAGCGCTGATCGCCGCCTGGCACGCGGCGCTGGTGTGGAGCCGCTCCCCCACCGACGCGTGAACCGGCCACCGTTTGCCGGGCCGGGTGCCGGGGCGTGCCGCCCCGGCCCGATCTTCGTGCCGGGCTACAGGGTGATGTGCTCGGGCAGGCAGAGCCGAAGTTGGGGGTGCTGTAGCCGATTCCGTACTCCACGCCGCGTGACGCCAGGGATTGCCGTTCGCGTCAGGGCAAGCGCTCACCGCAGCGCGAACACCATCCCGATGTCGGCCGCCTCCTGGACCGGGTCCTGCACGGCCTCGACCGTGAAGCCGCGGGCGGTGAACACCTCCCGGACGCGGTCGCGGTTCGCCGTCCACCGCTCCACCTCCACGACCGCCTGGCGGACCAGCGGCCAGTGCCGGTCCTCGATGCCCCGCAGCACGTCCAGCTCGGCGCCTTCGACGTCGACCTTGAGCAGGTCGACGCGGTCGATGCCCTCCTCGTCGAGCACCGGGGACAGCGGCCGGACGCGGACGCGGTGCGTCTCCAGGTCCCGCATCACCCGCAGCTTGCGGCCGACGAGCCCGCGCAGCACGGGCGCCGGCACGCGGCGGGCGGCCGGGCCCAGGCCGCCCCGGCGGATCATCTCGACGACGCTGGCCGTGACCCGGCGCCGCTCGGCCTCGACGTTGCCCTCGTCGCGCAACGAGGACGAAAAGATCGTCGCGCCGGGGAAGTAGCTGAAGTCGAGCTCGGCCTCGCCGGCCGCGAGCCCGAAGGGCAGCGCTTTCACGCGGCCCGCGAAGAAGTCCTCGCTGTTGCGCGCCAGCTTCTCGAACAGCGGCGGCAGCGGTTCGAAGGCGTAGATCCGCACGTCGCCGTCCAGCCGTTCGTAGACGGCCGCGGAGAAGACGCCGACGTTGGCCCCGACGTCCAGGACGGTTGCGCCGGGCGCGAGCTCGACGCCGTGGGCGAAGTAACCGCCGACCTCTTCGCGCAGGAACGACACTTCCCACGGGTTGATGCTGTGCAGGTCCATCGTCACGCGCAGAGGCTTATCAGTCCCGGGCCGCCGCGGCCAGCCCCATCGGTAGGTCACCCGATCGTGGACGACGGCGTGGGCCACACTGGGGACATGACCGCGACGCTGCTCATCGCCCGCCAGCTCGAGGTGCACGACCACCTGCTGGCCCGGGGCTGGCGGCTCGACGGCGACACGGGCCCGGCCGACGTGAAGTTCCTGGACGACGCCACGGCGGGCTGGTCGTACCCGGCCAGCTTCGGGGGCGAGCGGACCAACGACGTCGGCGACACGACGCCGATGGTCCTGCAGTGCTACTTCACCTTCGGCGACGAGGGCGAAGTGGTGTTCGGCGTCCTCCCGGCGGGCAACCTGCGCGGCAGCGGGTGCGCGAAGCACGACACGAAGGAGCGGCTGTTCCCGCTGACCGGAACGGGGCACGTGGACCTCGTGCGGCTCACGGCGTTGGCCGAGGAACTGGAGCCGCGGGCCCGGGCGCACGACGTGCGCGCGCTGGTCGAGTGCCGGTACTTCGGCCCGTGCCCCGCGCGGCGGCGATAGCCGCGTAGGCATCGGCCGGGCCTTGCCGGCGACCCGAGCGCCGACGGTCATCCCGGCCGCTCCCACCCCGCAGCCACGACCGGCCGAGCCGGGCGCAGCACCCCACCGCGCGGCCGCGGCCGTCCAGGCGCCGAGCGCACCCCTTGACGATCGCGCACCGGCTGCCTAGGTTCTCCGGACATAGGACGTCAGACATCCCATGTCCTACCTCGACGAGGAGGTCGAACCCCGGTGTCCCCGATGCGCAGACTCGGCACGATCCTGCTGGCCGCCGCCACGATGGGCCTGCCCTTCACCCCCGCCGCCACCGCCGCTCCCGGCTGTTCTTCCTCGGTGCCCTTCACCTCCGGCACCGAGGGCTACGACACGTTCCGGATCCCCGCGGTCGTCCGGGCCGCCGATGGCTCTCTCGTCGCCTTCGCCGAAGGGCGGCGGGACTCGGCCGGGGACTCCGGCGCGATCCAGACCGTCGCCCGCACCTCGCGCGACGGCGGCTGCACCTGGGGCCCGCTCTCCGTCGTGGACAGCAACGGCGACGCCACCGCCGGCAACCCCACACCAGTGCTCGCGCGGAACGGCGACCTCGTCCTGCTGACCGTCCACAACGGACTCGTGTCGGAGAAGCAGATCATGTCCGGGCAGGCGTCCGCGCAGGACACCCGGCGGGTGTTCGTGCTGCGGAGCCGGGACGACGGACGCACGTGGAGCAAAGCCCGGGACGTCACCGCCGACGCGAAGCTGCCCGGCTGGCGGTGGTACGCCACCGGCCCCGGGCACGCCACCCTGCTGCGCCACGGCCCGCACGCGGGCCGGATAGTGGTGCCCGCCAACCACTCCGGCTCCCCCGCGGCCGGCTCACCCGACGTCGGCACCGAGGCGAAGTACTACGGCGGCCACGACCTCTACAGCGACGACGACGGCCGCACGTGGCACATCGGCTTCACCGACGACCGCACCGACGGTGTCGTCGCCGCGAACGAGACGACGGCGACCGAACTGCCCGACGGCACCCTCTACTTCTCCAGCCGCAACCAGGGCTCCGCCGCCGAACACCGCGTCGACGGCTACAGCCTCGACGGCGGGAAGACGCTCGTCCGGCCGTACCAGGTGCAACCGGCGCTGTCCGGGCCGAAGGTCGAGGGCAGCGTCCTGCAGACGACCGTCCCGTGGCTGCTCGTCTACTCGGGCCCGGCCGACCCCGCCACGCGGGCGGTCATGCGGCTGCGGCTGAGCACCGACCGCGGGCTCACCTGGCGCGCGGGCCCCACGCTCACCAGCGGGCCCGCCGCCTACTCCGACCTGGTCCAGGCCGACCCCGCCACGCTCGGCGTGCTGTACGAGACGGGCACGGCGGGCCCGTACGAGAAGATCGTGTTCGAGCGGGTGCGGTTGGCCCCCGGGCAGCTCGGGTACGCCCCCGCGAGGAGGTGATCGCCGTGGCCGGGCTGCTGGATCCGCGGGTGCCGGGACCGAAACGGCTGCGGGAGCTGCTGGCCGGTGCCGAGCCGGTCGTGGCACCGGGCGCGTTCGACGCGCTCAGCGCCCGGCTGGTCGAGGCGGCGGGGTTCCCGGCGGTGTACATGACCGGCTTCGGCACGACGGCGTCGCTGCTCGGCCGGCCCGACGTCGGCCTGCTGACCATGACGGAGATGGTGCAGGCGGCGGGCCGGCTCCGGCAGGCCGTGGAGGTGCCGGTGATCGCCGACGCCGACACCGGCTACGGCAACGCGCTGAACGTCATCCGCACGGTCCGCGAGTACGAAGCCGCCGGCGTCGCGGCGATCCACCTCGAGGACCAGGTGGCGCCGAAGCGCTGCGGCCACCTCGAAGGCAAGCGCGTGGTCCCGGCCGCGACGATGGCCGACCGGGTCCGTGCGGCGGTCGCCGCCCGCCACGACCCGGACTTCGTGCTGATCGCCCGCACGGACGCCCGCGCGGTGGAGGGCCTCGACGCGGCGATCGACCGCGCCCGCCGCTACCACGACGCCGGCGCGGACCTGCTGTTCGTGGAGGCCCTGCAGTCCGAAGCGGAGATCGAAAGGGTGGCGGAGGTCTTCCGCGGCGTGCCGCTGCTGTTCAACTGGGCCGAGGGCGGCAAGACGCCGCCGCTGGGCCGGGACCGCCTGCGGGAGCTGGGGTTCCGGCTGATCATCTGTCCGATCTCGACACTGCTGGCGGCCACGGAAGCGATGCGCGCGGTCCTCGGCCGCATCGCCGCCGACGGCACCCCGGCCGGGGCGGTCCGCGACCTGCCGGGGTTGACGGACTTCGCGAACCTGGTGGGCCTGCCGGAGATCGAGGAGATCGGCGGCCGCTTCGGCGACGGCTGAACGTTTTTGTCGGTGCTGCCCGGTAATGTCCTGTCCGTGGAACCCAGGGAACGCATCCAGGAACTCGCCGATCGCATCGTGGTCCTCCGCGACGCCTACTACCGGGGTTCGCCCGTCGTGGCGGACGCCGAGTACGACGCGATCGAAGACGAGCTGCGGGGGCTCGTCGAAGCGAACGCGGAGCTGGCCCCGGACCCCAACCCGCTCGACCAGGTCGGCGCGCCCGCCGTGCTGCACGCCCCCATCCGGCACTCGCGGCCCATGCTGTCGCTGGAGAAGGCCACCAAACCCGAGCAGGTCGAGGCCTTCTTCGACCGCTTCCCCGGCCAGCCCGTCGTCGTCATGCCGAAGCTGGACGGCCTCTCGCTCGCCGTCGTCTACGAGGAGGGCCGGCTGCAGCGGGCCGTCACCCGCGGGGACGGCACGACCGGCGACGACGTCACCGTGCTGGTCCGGGCCCTGACCGACGGCATCCCGGAGCGGCTCGACGCCCCCGGCCGGGTCGAGGTGCGCGGCGAGGCCGTCATGCTGCGCTCCACCTTCGCCGCCTACAACACCGCCCACCCGGACAAACCGCTGATCAACCCGCGCAACGCCGCAGCCGGCACGCTGCGGGCCAAGGACCCGGCCACCGTCGCCGAGCGGCGGCTGCAGTTCTTCGCCTTCGACCTCTACACCGATCCCGACAGCGCGGACACCGACCTCGGCGGCGCGCTGCACACGCTCGGCTTCACCGCGGCCGACATGCGCCGCTGCGGCGACGCGGCCGCCGCGCAGGAGGTGATCGGCGAGATCGAGCGGCGGCGCAACGACCTCGACTACGACCTCGACGGCGCGGTCCTGCGCCTGGCCGACCGGGACGCCTACGCCGCGGCCGGCACCCGCTCGAGCTCGCCGCGCGGCGCGCTCGCCTTCAAGTTCGCCGCCGAGGAGAAGACCACCGTGCTGGCCGACGTCCGCTGGGACGTCGGCAAGACCGGCAAGATCGCGCCGGTGGCGTGGCTGGAGCCGGTGTTCGTCGGGGGCACCACGGTCACCCGCGCGACGCTGGCCAACCAGGAGGTCATCAAGGCCCGCGGGATCAAGATCGGCGACACCGTGCTCGTGCGCCGGGCCGGGGACGTCATCCCGTTCGTGGCCGGCGTGCTCGACGCGTCGAAGCGCACCGGCGCCGAGCGGGAGATCGTGCCGCCGAGCGCGTGCCCGTCGTGCGGGCAGCCGCTGACCGAGCAGGGCAACAGCCGGGAACTGTTCTGCACCAACGTCGCCTGCCCCGCGCAGACCGTGCGGCGGCTGATCCACTGGGCGTCGCGGGCCGCGGCGGACATCGACGCGATCGGCGGCGTGTGGATCGAGCGGCTGGCCGAATCCGGCGACCTCGAACACCCGTCGGACTTCTACCGGCTGACCAAGGAACGGCTGCTGGAGTTCGACCGCATCGGCGAGGTCTCGGCCACGCGCATGATCGAGTCGATCGACGGCAGCCGGTCGGTCGGGCTGCGCCGGGCGCTGATCGGGCTCGCCATCCCGATGGCGTCCGAAGGGACCGCCGCCCGCCTGTGCCGGGCCGGGTTCGGCTCCCTCGAAGACGTCCTCGCCGCCGGGGAGGACGGGCTGGTCGCCGTCGAGGACATCGGGCCGAAGGTCGCCGCTTCGCTCATCGAGCACCTCACGCGGCTACGGCCCGAGCTCGAGCGGCTGCGCGAGCGCGGCGTCTCGCTGGACGTCCGCGAGGAGGACCTGCCGCCGGTCGTCGCGGCCGGCGCTCCCCTGGCGGGCAAGACGGTGGTGGTCACCGGCTCGATCAGCGACCCGCGTTCCGGGGAGAAGGTTCCCCGGCCGACCTTCCAGCGGCTGTGCGAAAAGGCGGGCGCGACCATCGCGTCCTCGGTCTCGGCGAGCACCGACCTGCTCATCACCGGCGCCGACGTCGGCGCCGCGAAATTGACGAAGGCCGAGAAGCACGGCGTGACCGTCGCCGACCAGAGTGAAATCTGGCCGCAGCTCATCGAAGCCGGGATCATCTGAGGCAGGGGCTCATGAGATGCTGCGACCGCGCAGCAGGCTCGAGGGAGAGGCGGAGCGGGTGACCACCTGGACCGATGTGATCAACTATGTCCGGACGCGGTACGAGGTCCTGGAGGACACCGACGGCTGGCTCCGGTTCCGCCTGGAGGGCCCGGACGGCCGCACGCAGCAGGTGACCGCGCACCACGTGGAAGAGCTGCACGGCGGCGCGTGGGTGGAAATCTCCTCACCGGTCGGCTGGGCCGACAAGATCGACCTGCGGCGCCTGCTCGAACTGGCCGGCACCTCGGCCGTCGGCGGCGCGGCGGTCGTGGACGGCGTGGCGCTGCTCAAGCACACCGTGCCGCTGGAGGACCTCAGCATCGAGCACGAGTTCGAACGGCCGCTCAAGTCGGTGGTCGCCCGGGCGGACTCGCTGGAGCACGAACTCACGAAGTCCGACGAGTTCTAGCTCCTACAGGTGCATCGCCAGCCACAGCGCCATCCAGGCGAGACACGCGAGCGCGCCCCCGACCCCGAACGCCAGCAGCACGCGGCGCAACCCCGCGACGACCCCGGCCCGGCCCGACACTTCGGTGATCCCTGCTTCGGTCATGCTTTCTGGTGCCCCGGGCCGGGGGCGGCAAACATCCGATTCAGGAATCCTCGCCCATCACCAGGCCCTCGATCGTGTGCTTCTGGGTGATCGGCGTGAGGGTCTCGACGATCGGGCAGTCCAGGTGCGCGCGCACGGAGTCCGGCAGGGACGCCCAGAACTCGCGCGTCACGGCGGTGTCGTGGCGCTCGTCGTTGCCCGCGCCCGGCGCGTCGAGGCCCAGCACCAGGACCGGGCGTGACTTCGCCGAGTGGTTCGCGGTGCCGCGGTGCACCGTCAACGCCGAGCGGATCGAAATGTCGCCCATCCGCGGGAACTTGCGGACGGCCAGCTCGCGGTAGCGCGGGTAGGCCTCGCGCGGCGGGAACATGCCGTGGTCGAACGCGGCCCCGTCGTCCCAGTGCGTGCCGGGCGCGATCTCGAACGGGCCCATGTCCGGCTCGGTGTCGACGGCGGTCACGTTGACGGCGAGCGAGTTCAGCCTGCGGTGGCGGGCCGTCTCCCCGGGCATCGGGAAGTCGCGGTGCCACGGCTGGTCGACCGCGCCGGCGAGCGGGACGTCGAAGCCGACCTCGACGATCCGGTACTCCGGGCCGAGCACGGACTCGGCGACGGCGGTGATCCACGGGTGCGCCGCCAGGTCGGCGAAGCCGCGCAGCTGTTCCGGGTGGATCTCGACGTAGAAGCGGTTCGGGCCGCGGCCGACGGCGCCGCCCGGCCGGGCGCGGGCCTCGGCGAACGCCGCGTCGATGTCTTCGCCGAGGCGGGCCACCCACTCGCGGGTGAAGGCCCCGGGCAGGCCGATGATGCCGTCTTCGTACAGCCGGCCGGTCAGGGACTCGACATCGGCGGTGCTCAACGGCGAGGTCAGGTTCGTGGTCATGGGGACCTCCAAGGCGGCACGACGGCGTGGCGACTTCAGTTTGCAACGTGGCATGCCACGTTGCAAGAGGTAGGCTGCGGGCGTGAACCCGAAACTGCGGGACGTGGCCGAGCACGCCGGGGTGTCGGTGCGGACGGTGTCCAACGTGGTCAACGGCTTCCGCTACGTGGCCCCGGCGACCCGCGAGCGGGTGCAGGCGAGCATCGACGCGCTGGGCTACCGGCCGAACATGGCCGCCCGGACGCTGCGCCGCGGCCGGACCGGGCTGGTGGCCCTGGTCGTCCCGGAGATCGACTCGCCGTACTTCGCCGAGCTGGCCGCGCGGACCGTCCGGATCGCCGAGCGCCGCGGCCTGACCGTCCTCATCGACCAGACCGACGGGGACGCCGAGCGCGAGAAGCAGCTGCTGCACGGCCGGCGCAGCCAGCTGGTCGACGGCGTGCTGTTCAGCCCGTGGGCGGTGGCGCCCGCGGAACTGGCCGCCCGCACCGACACCGTCCCGCTGGTGCTGCTCGGCGAGCACGACGGCGCCGCGGGCGTCGACCACGTCGCCATCGACAACGTCGCCGCCGCCCGCGAGGCCACCGGGCACCTGCTGGCGAGCGGCCGGCGGCGGATCGCCGCGCTGGGCATCCAGCCGCGCTCCCTCAACGCGACCGCCCGCCAGCGGCTCGCCGGGTACCGCCAGGCGCTCGCCGACGCCGGCGTGCCCGCCGAGGCGGACCTGGCGGTGCCCGTCCGGCGGCTGCACCGCGCCGACGGCCACCGCGCGATGCTGGAGCTGCTCGACCGGGCCGAGCCGCCCGACGCGGTGTTCTGCTTCACCGACGAGCTCGCCCTGGGCGCGCTGCGCGCGGCCGCCGACCGCGGGGTCGCCGTCCCGGACGACCTGGCGCTGGTGGGGTTCGACGACATCGAGGACGGCCGGTTCAGCGTCCCGGCCCTGACCACGGTGTCCCCGGACAAGGACCGGATCGCCGAACTCGCGCTGGACCGCCTGGCCGCCGAACCGGGGCCGCCACGCTCGATCGTCGCCCCGCACCGGCTCGTGGTGCGCGGGACGAGCGTCACGCCCGCCGGTTCACCACCCGCAGGATGAGCCACTGGTCGAACCAGGCCCCGGCCGTGGTGACCACGAGCATCACGAGGCCGAGGATCAGGTGCGTGTAGCTGTGCAGCGGCGCGGCGCTGTCGGTCAGCTTCGACAGCCCGAACTGGAGGCCCAGCCGCAGGGCGAAGAGCACGGCGACGAGCGCGAGGGCCTGCTTGCTGCGCCAGACCGCGCGCAGGTACTTGCGGCGCCGCGAAAGCAGCGTGAACCACAGCGTCAGGTGCACCGCGACGAGCGCGATCGGCAGGAAGACGACCCAGTGGTACCGGTCGCCGAACTGCAGGCTGAGGTCGTTGGACGCCACCAGCAGCCCGACGAGCACGAAGTACCAGCCCGGCAGCCCTTCGATCTTCCCGGGCCGGTCCCCGGCCACCGCCTCGTCCTCTCGCGTGGGAAATCGGTTCATGCTCACCAGCCTCGCGGGACCGGGCCGGCAATCGATCAACCGGCGGTAGGAGATTCCGCCGCCGTCTCGTACCCAGGTACGAACTCCGGGCGTGAACGGAGCGCCGGGCCGCCGGGTGCGGCACCATCGGGCAGGTGACCGACCGGATCCCGTGGACCGGCCGCCGCGGCCCGCTGGTGGCCGAGGCGGCCGTGCTCGGCGTCCTCGTGGTGCTCGACATGGTCTTCGCGGCCCGGGCCGTGCCGGGCCAGGGTGGGCTCACGACCGTCGCGATCGAGTTCGCGCCGGGCGTCGGCCCGGTCGTCGCGGTGCTGGCCGTGCTGCGCCGGCGGTTCCCCGATCACGTCGCCGGGCTGGCCACCGCCGTCTCCGGGCTTTCGCTGCTGGGCTCGGTGATCGCGGCGGCGCTGGCCGTCGCGGGCACCCGGCTCGCGCCGCAGCCGGGCGCGGCCGAGACGCTCGCGATCGCGTTGCTGGTCGGCGCCTCCTGCCACCGCCTGTCCCCGCGGGCGGCCACCGTCCAGGCCGTGCTCGGCGGCTGCGCGGCGACGCTCGCCCCGATCCTGCGCTACGGCACCGGCTCCCCCGCCGCGCTCTACGCCGCCGGCGCCGCGGTCGTCTGGGGCGGCGCGCTGGCCGGCGGGCTGGTGCTGCGCGACGCCGACGTCCGCCACCGCGTCGACGTCCTCGAACTTCGCTCCGCCGAACGGCTCCGGCTGGCCCGGGAGCTGCACGACCTGGTGGCGCACCAGATCACCGGCATCGTCGTGCGCGTCCAGGCCGCGCACCGGGTCGCCGAGCGCACCGGCGGTGACACCGCGACGTTCGCCGAGCTGGAAACCGCGGGCGCCACGGCGCTTTCCGCGATGCGCCGGCTCGTCGGCGCGCTGCGGACCGGCGACGAGGACCTCTTCGTGCCGCCCGCCGACCTCGCCACCGCCGTGGACCGCGCGGTGCCCGACGACGACCGCATCCACCTCGACGTCAGCCCCGGCCTCGGCGAGCTCGCCGTCGAGCCGGAGGTCGTGACCACCGCGCACCGGCTGCTCACCGAGTCGCTCACCAACGTCCGGCGGCACGCACCCGACGCCGCGGAGGTCCGCGTGCTCGTCCACCACGAACCCCCCGGCGAGCTGCGCGTCGAGGTGGTCAACGACGGCGTCGCCCGGCCCGCGCGCCGCGGCGGCTACGGCCTGCTCGGGATGGCCGAACGGGTCGCGGCGGTGGGCGGTACGGTGCACGCGGGACCGGCGGAAGGCCGGCGCTGGCGCGTGCTCGCGCGGCTGCCGCTGCGGCCGGGCTGACCGCCGCGGGAGGGGAGAGCGGGTTGCCGACGCGAGTGCTGATCGCCGACGACCAGGCGATGGTCCGCGCGGGGTTCCGGCTGATCCTCGAAGGCGAGCCGGACATCGAGGTGGTCGGCGAGGCCGCCGACGGCGACCAGGCCGTGCGGCTGGCCCGCGAGCTGCGCCCCGACGTCACGCTGATGGACATCCGGATGCCCGGCGTGGACGGGCTGCGCGCGACGGAACTGCTGGCGGGCCCGGACGTCCCGGACCCGCTGCACGTGGTGATGGTGACGACGTTCGGGCTCGACGAGAACGTGCACGCCGCGTTGCGCGCCGGGGCGTGCGGGTTCCTGCTCAAGGACGCCGGGCCGAACCTGCTGATCGAAGCCGTGCACGCGGCGGCCCACGGCGAGGCGCTCGTCTCCCCCGCCATCACGACCCGGCTGCTCGCGCACTTCACGCGCGGGGTGTCCCGGCCCTCGCCGGAAACCCCGCTGACGCCCCGGGAACTGGACGTCGTCCAAGCCGTGGCGCGCGGCGCGACGAACGACGAGATCTGCCGCTCACTCGTGGTTTCGCTGCCCACGGTCAAAACCCACATCGGCTCCGTCAAGCGCAAGCTCGGGGCGCGCAACCGCACCGAAATCGCCATCTGGGCGTGGGAAAGCGGGCTCGTCCGCTAGCTTCGGCACGCGCTCGACGACCGTGCGCGCGACGATGTCGCCGAACCGCTGCCGCCGGCGCGACACCAGCATCACCACGATGCCGGCCAGCCCCCACGCGAACCCGTCGACCACCATCAGCAGGTCGCGGACGAAGAACGCGCCCAGCGTCGGGTGGCCGCCGTCGAGGGTCCGGATCCGCAGGCGCAGCCAGCGCATCGCCGGGGTCTGCCCGCCGTGCCGGTAGGGCCACCACACGTTGACGAACACCAGGCCGAGGAAGTCCAGCACCAGCATCGTGTAGAGGACGACCTTCAGGAACGTCAGCAGGCCCGGGCCGTGCGGGTGGAACAACCAGACCACGGCGATCGCGAGCAGCAGCATCGGCAGGAAGACGAGCAGCTCGTCGAGCAGGAACTGCACCAGGCGGCGCCCGACGACGCCGATTCCCGGACGGGTCATGCACCCATGATCCCGACCCCGGCGCCGGGGCGCGCGTTGAGCCGGGCTCATACCCAGGGCCGAGGCGGCGACGGCGAGTTCGTCCTCCGGGTTGATCACCGCCGCCGGGCGCCGGGCCAGGCTCGGGCGCACCACCCGGCGACGAAAGGACTCCCTGGTGCGCATCTCCCGGACCGGACTGGCGGCCGCGACGGCCGTCCTCTTCGCGGCGGCCGTGCCCGCCGCGGCCGCGGACCCGCTCACGCCGTACACGAGCCAGCAGCTCCAGTGGGGCGACTGCCCGTTCAAGCCGGGCGCCGGCGACGCGCCGACGCAGTGCGCGCTGGTCACCGTGCCGCGCGACTGGGCGAACCCGGCCGCGGGCACCGACCTGACGGTGCAGATCAGCCGCGCCGCGGCCACCGGCGAACGGCAGGGCGCGCTCCTGCTCAACCCCGGCGGGCCCGGCGGTCAGGGCAGCACGCTCGCCGGCCCGCTCGCCGCGCTGGAGCCGTCGGTGCACCAGCTGTACGACTTCGTCGGCATGGACCCGCGCGGCACGGGCCACGCGGGCACCGACGACAAGGGCTTCCAGTGCCAGGTCCCGGCCGGGCGGCTGCCACCGGGCCCGCTCGACGCCCGCGACCGGTCGGCGGCGAGCGTCGCCGACCACCGGAAGCGCCCCCGGGCCACCGCCGAGGCGTGCCAGAGCGACGCGCTCGCGCCGTACGTCACGACCTGGCAGACCGCGCACGACATGGACCTGATCCGCGCGCTGCTGGGCGACGGGAAGCTGAACTACCTCGGTTACTCCTACGGCACCTGGCTCGGCGCGAAGTACGCGTCGCTGTTCCCGGAGCACACCGGCAAGACCGTGCTCGACTCCAGCGTGAACTTCGAAGGCAGGCTGCAGGCGGACTTCGAGGCGTTCCCGGTGATCGACCAGCGCCAGTTCGACGACGTCTACGTGCCGTGGCTCGTGCGGAACTTCGCGGAGCAGCTCGGCTCGACGGCCGCCGAGGTGAAGGCGAAGTGGGAACGCGTCCGGGCGTACTACGGCAGCCAAGGCGTCTCGCCCGACACCTACGACGGGATCTTCGTCGGCAACGGCAGCGAGCTGCAGTGGCTGCTCGGCGCGGCGGTCTTCCTCGGCGGCGCGGCCGCGCTCGACGGCACCACGACCACTCCGCCGGCGCTGGCCGGCGCGCTGGACACCGTGTCCCGCAAGGCGTTCGGCGTGCCGGCCGCCGCCGTGACCCCGGCCGTGGTGGCCGCGGCGGCACCGGACTACACGCAGGCGCCCGGGACCCGCTACGCCGTCGCGTGCGGCGACCAGCCCACCCGCTCGGCGGCCTGGTACCAGCGGCTCAGCGACCGGCAGGGTCCGCGCTACCCGCTGTTCGGCTGGGCGTACGGCCTCGGCGAGACGTGCGGCTTCTGGTCGGACGCGCCGCAGCACGAACTCCCGGACGTCCCCGCGTCGGTGGCGTCGAACATCCTGGTGGTGCAGGGCGAATTCGACCCGCAGACCGGCTACGAGCAGGCGTCCGCGGCGGTGCGCGCGGCGCGGGTGCCGCTGGTGTCGGTCGACGACTCGCCGTTCCACGGGCAGTACGCCCTGGCGGGCAACCCGTGCGTCGACGGGCTGGTGAACGTATTCCTCACCAAGAACTCCCGCCCCGCCAGCACGACCTGCCCGGGTGTCCCGCTGCCGGGCGAGGACCGCGTGTACCCGGTAGCCGGGCCGGTCCGGGGTGCGGCGTCCGTCCAAACGCGACTGTCGGCGGAGAGCACGCTGCGGACGCGGGTGCAGGAGGAGGTCGGCGCGGTGAACCGCTGAGGGCGCGGCCCGGCTTCGGGCCTCGGAGCATGAGACAGGATTTGCGGGCCTGCCACCCGCGATCGACCTCGCTCGGGTGGCAGGCCCGTTCCCGTCGGCTATCCCGGCTCCTCGGTGCTGTCCGCGGTGGTGCCTTCGCCGGCGACCGGCTCCGCGCCGTGGCCGAGCAGCTCGACCTCCACGCAGTTCCGCCGGTTCTCGATGCGGAACTTTTCGGTTTCCACGCGCAGCTGGGCTTCGCGCACGGGGTCGCACGACGAACAGTGCGCCAGCTCGGCTTCGTACAGGGTGCCGTCGGTCGGCAAGGTCACCTGCCGGGCATCCGTGGCCTCGTCGGCCGGCTGCGGCAGCGCGGCACCGAATTCCTTCATGCCCCGCTCGGCTTCGGCGTTCCGGTCGTCGGCAGACCGCCACGGCGTGTCGCCGATCCGCCACTCGATCGATTCGACCCGGGTCGAGGCGGTATACACCTCCATCACCCGCCGGACGTAGTACGTCACCGCGTGGCACGGGTTCAGGTTCCGCAGTGTCCGCCGCGTCGTGTTCTGGGTCTCCGCCTCGTCGAACGTCGACACCACGACCGAGCGTTCCGCCTCGGTCGACTGCGCCGCGGTGATCGCGTTCCGGGTGAACTGCGACGAAGCGGTCGCCACCGAAGCGCCGCTGGCCACGGTCGTCTCCGTCGCGACGCCGAATTCGCCGCGCACCTCGGGGGCGCCGAAGAACCCGGCGAGGCCGCCGCCCGCGGACACCGAAGTGTCGGCGTGCGTGCGGATGTCCACGAGGCTGTCGGTGTAGGCCGACGCCGAGGAGAACCTGCTGGTCTGCGACAGGGCGCTCATCGTCTGCCGGAACGACGAGTGCACCGAAAGGCGCTCCTCCGCGGCACGCACGCGGCGGTACCGGTCGAACTCGTACACCTCGACCGTTTCACCCGGCAGCAGGGTGACCGTGTACAGCAACGGGCCTTGCTGGCGCCCCACCAGGCTCAGCCTGTGCTGGTAGGTCACCCTGATCTGCAGCACTCCCTGGTCGAAGCGTCCGAGGGTGAACACGCGCCCCTCGTAGAAGTACTGGGCACGGTCGTAGGGCAGCCACGGGACGGGCCGCGGACCGCGGCACTCGCGCGGGGTCCGCTCTTCGCACCCGCCGCCGCAGCCGGAACAGCCGTCCGGCCGGTTCCGCGCGCCGGCCGACGGCTCCGCGGACTCGGTGTGTTCCTTCTCCTCCACCGACATCGTCACTCCTCCACTGATCTCCGGTGTCCGAACTGGTCACCCATCCGGTGCGGGAACCCGCTGTCCTGATACGCGGCCGGCTCCTCTTTGCCGGGCTCGCCAGAAGGGGGCGTGCGAAAACCGCGTTTCCGCGCGGTAGATCCGGTTGTAGGTCTCGCGGTAAGAGACGGCGAAGCCGTTCACGAACCGCTGGTAGTCCGCCGCGTCCCCGCCGAGCAGGACCTCCGCGGCCCGTCCCGCCGAGCGCAGGGCGAACGGCACCCCGCTCCCGGAAAGCGGATCCACCGCCAGCGCCGCGTCGCCGACCGCGAGCCAGCCCGGCCCCGCGCACGGCCTCAGCACGTGACCGCCGACGGCCACCACCACGGGGTCACCCGCGTACGGCGTTTCGGCGATCCGTCGCAGGTGCGTCGTGGCCGCCAGCGCCGCGGCCCAGCCCGGGCGGGTCACGAGCCGGGCCCGGGCGGCGACCGACGGTTCGGTGAAGCAGGCGATGACGCGGCGGCGGCCCGGCATCGGGGACGCGTACCACCAGCCGTGTTCGACGGCCTCCACGAAGGTGTCCCCGACGTCGGCGCCCGGCGTCAGCGCGGCGACTCGGGCAACGCAGACCAGCCGGTCGAACCGGTCGCGGTGAGCACCCGAGCGCGTGGAGAACCGTGCCGCGCGCCCGGTCGCGTCCACGATGGACGCCGCGTGCGTGGGCACGGCCGCCGTCACCCGGAAGCCGCCGGCAACGCGGTCCACCCCGGCCACGGCGTGGTTCAGCACGGCGACGCCGGCCTCGGCGGCGGCGTCGGCGAGCATCCGGTCGAAGCGCACGCGGTCGACGTGCCACCCGTGACCGTAAGCGTCGAGCAACGACGGCCGGACCGCCACGGCGCCGGAACCCCACGCACTGGAAGTGCGGAACGACGGCAGCGAGCCGAGGGCGACGAACGCGTCCCAGGCACCGAGCTCGCGGAGCAAGGGCGCGACGGACGAGGCCAGCGTCTCGCCCAAGCGCATCCGCACGTAACGGGACGGCTCGTACAACGCGACTTTCGCACCGCCTCGCGCCAGCCGCAGCGCCGTGGCGGTGCCGGCCGGGCCGCCACCGAGCACCACCACGTCGAACCGGGTCACAGCACGCGTTCGGTTTCCACGAGTTGGTCGCCTCGCCGGGTGACGAACCCCAGTCCCGCCCATCGCCCGCCGACGAAGCCCTCCAGCTCCTCCGCACCCCGCGCCCATTCGACCGGGTCCGCTCCAGGTGGCGCGTCGAAGGGCATGACCTGCTCCGGGACCTCCGCCCACCAGCCACGGCAGTAGTGGAGGTCGCCCTGCCACGGCACCGACAGGCCGGCCGTCACCGCGCCCGGCTCGACGTCCGGTCCCAGCCGGAACGACGGGTGCTCACCGCGGAGCAGGTCACCGACGAAGTTCCTCTTGTCCAGCAGGAACTTGCCGGCCTCGATGCCCGGTCCGAGCGCTCCGCCGACACAGTTCTCGAGCGCGGCCCGGTCCAGTCCCTCCGGGGTGACGTCCGGGACGAACGGCGGCGAACTCGCACCCGTGGGCCAGTCATCGGTGAAGTCTCCCGCCGCCCACCTCCGGATCACCTCGAGCTGGGTGCCGGTCAGGAACAGCTCGTTGCCCCGGCCGTCGTCGTCGGTCAGCTTCGGCATGTGCCCGGCCCCGCCGGTGGTGACCCGCCGCCGGATGTCGGCCAGTGCCTTGGCGGCGGTCACGGGGTGCCGGAACCGGTGCCGGCCGCGGGCGGCCGAGTTGACCGCGCCGATGTCGTTCGCGGCCTGGAGGATCGGGTAGATGTCGCGCACGTACGAAGGGCGGAGGGCCTTCGCGGCGTCGCCGGCGAGCGCGTCGAAGAGCGCGTCCCAAAGGCGGACCACGTTGCCGACGGCCGGCGCGAACGACGGCGGGCAGACGATCACCCAGGCCCGCTCGGCTTGCATCTCCGTCCCGCCGATCCGGACGGTCGCCGAGACGGGCCCGTCCGAGACGTCGTCGTACCACTCGTCCACGTCGCCCGAGTCGTCGAGCGGGTGGTCCGACGGAGAACCTGCCTTCCCCCGGCCGCCTTTCACGACGAGCCTGCCGTCCCGGTCGGTCGACGCATCGCCCAGGCGCACCGCGACCGCGGGTTGGCCGACCACGGTGAACGTGCCGTCGAGCGAGACGTCGGCGCGGTCGCGACCGGACACGGCGCGCGGACCGGAATCGATGATCAGGCCGTTCCTGGCCGGAGGCAGGACGTGGGCGTTGCGTTCCTTCCCCCGTTTGCCGCCCCGGCCGTCGAGCTTCGACGCGACGGCCTTGCGGTTGGCGAGGTGCACCGTCCACTCGATGTCGGCATCGGCCGAGGTCAGTTCCACGACCCGCCCGTCGTCGTGGTGGGCGAACACCCGGAAACGCGCCGCCTGCCGCTTGATCCGGCCGGCACTGTCGCGATACCGGCCCCCGTCGGGAACGGCCAGGTCCCGGCTTCTCTCCGGCCCGATGAAATACGCCTTTTCGCTGTCGCCGACCCGCGCTATCCCGATCGCCGGGTGGATCCGCACCGCGATCACTGCCATACCGGCATCACCTCGAAGAAAATTGCTCACCGGCCACACCCGGAAAACGTCGGGTACAACCGGGATACGAATTCGTTCCAGGACGTTCCCGCCGAGAGTCGCCCGGCACCACCTGACGTTACAAATCCATTCGACCGGCCAGCGGAATTCATGCGGACGGACCAGGTGGCACTCGATCAATGCCCGGCACCGAAACAGCTGAACCCCGCCGTGGCGACGAGCCATTCGGTCCCATTCCCCCGCACCGACTCCTGGGCTTCGGCGAGGGCGGCGGCCGGTGACCGGCCGGCCACCAGGCGAGCGTGGAACGCGGTCATCAGCGGCATCGTCTCCGCGTCGGGCACCGGCACCACCGAAGCGACGAGCTGAGCCGTGCCGAGGGCGACGAAAGTCGCGCTGAGGCCGAGGAGTTCGTCGCCCGTGCACACGACCGACCGGCCGCTGTCGCAGGACGCCAGGACCACCGTCCGCGCCGCCCGGTCGAGCCGCTCGAGGTCGTGCACGACCAAGGGGCCGTCGTGGAGCCTCAGGTCGGACAACAGAGGCTGGTCCACCGCGAGCCTTCCGTGTGCGGCCAGGTGCAGCAGATCGGAAGCAGCGACCGCCTTCAGGACCGCGTCCACGGTCGCCGCGTCACCGACCAGCGCCGTCGTTCCGTGCAGGGCCGCCACCGCGAGTGCCTCTTCGCGCGCGCCGGCCAATCCCGGGCCCGCCGCGACGCCGACCACCCCGGGCCCTGCGCCGCGGTGCCCGGCTGCCGACCGCCACAACGTCGCCGACGGGGACACGGTCACCGGACGCCCCGAGCACGACGGCAGCGCCGACCACGGCACGCTGTGCAACGCGCCGGTCGGCACGAGGATCAGCGGCCGGTCGCCGAGTTCGGGCAGGGCCCGCAGCAGGACGCGGTCGAGTTCGTCGCCGGCGTGGTTCAGCAAGCCGAGCGCGGCCGCCTGGGCCGCGGCGCCGCCGGCCCGGCCGGCCAGCCGGCGCAGCGCGAACGTGACCCGGTCCACCAGGCCGGCGACCTGGTCGCTCGCGCCGAGGAATCGCAGCCGGAGCCGCCCGCCGACCAGGGTCACGGCGTGCAGCGTCCCGTTCAGCTGCACGAATTCCACCAGCGCGGCGTCCCCGGGATCGAGGTCCGCGGGCTTGACCGGGCGGACGCGGTGCCGATCCACGACACCGGGGGTGAGCCGGGCCCGATCGCGGATCCGCCGTTCGAGCGCGGTTTGCCGGGCACGCGTCTTCGGCGTCGCGCCGCCGGGAACACCGGCCTCCCGCAAAGTCGACCGGAGTTCCGCGAGCAGCGCGCCGAGCTCCGGATCTTCGGGCGGCCGCAGGGGCCGCGCGGCGAGCCGGGTCGCCCGGCCGCGTTCCGCCCACTCGAAGACCTGCCCCGGACGGCCGGAGCGCAGCGCGACGCGGAGGCCGAGCTCGCTCAGTTCGGTGCGGTGCGCGGCGGACCGCGCCCGCAGGTCGGTCGCACCGAGCGAGGTGGCGTGCTCGTCGAGGATGCCCAGCCCGGCCCGGACCGCGCGGGTGGCCGCGGGACCGTCCCCCGCGCGCCAAGCGCGGACCGCCCGGGCGTACCAGGCACGAGCGCGCAGTGCCGCCGGTCCGGCGCGGGTCGCCGCGCCCGCCGCCCGCAAGTACCCGTCACTTCGCACGCGGTCGCCGCGGTCCGCCGAGAGCCGGGCGGCCACGAGGCGGGCTTCCAGCGCCGCGGCCGGCCAGCCGGCCGACGTCAGGACGTCGACCATGGTCGCGACCCGGTGCGCGGGCACCCGCGCCCGGCCGGCCGACGCGAGCTGGATCTTGAGGGTGGCCAACCGCGCCAGTTCGGCCCACTCGCGCCGGTCCTGCCGGGTGAACTCCCGGTAGGCCCGGCGGGCCTGCTCGCGCGCTGTCGGCCAGTCCTGGCCGAGGTACGCGGCCTGGGCCAGGAGGAGCCGCGCTCCGGGCACGAGCAGCCGGCGGCGGTCGCGTTCGAACGCGAGCACCGCTTGCCGGGCCGCGTCCGCCGCCTCGACGCGGGCGCCGACCGACAGCAGCAACTCCGCCTGATCCGAGTAGACGGGCCCCAGCTGGCCGCCGAGCTCGCCGATGATGCGCTCGGCCCGGCCGAGGTGGGCCAGTGCGGCGGGCACGTCGCCGCGCAGGGTTTCGAGGAAGCCGAGGTTCTCGGCGATGATGCCGACCGCCAGTCCGCGGCCCAGTGCCCGGGCCAGGCCGTCGGCTTCGCGGAGATTCTCCTCGGCGGCCGCGAAAGCGTGCCGTTCGGTGTCGAAGATCCCGCGGTTGACCAGCGCGCGCTGCAGGTTGAGGTCGTCACCCGAGCGGCGCAGCGACGGGATCGCCACGTCGTACTCGGCCTCCGCCGCCGCGAGCCGGCCGATCTGGTGCAGCAGGTCCGCGCGCTGGGCCCGCGCCCGGGCGCGCCCGCCGGCCTCGAGCTGCCGGATCGCGGTGTCGATCTCGCTCAGCGCCGCCTCGGCCCGGCCCCGCTGCACCAGCGCCGCGGCCAGCGGGATCCGCGTCTCGCCCGCCAGGTCGGCGGCCCCGGCCCGGTCGGCCAGGACGATCGAACGCCTGAGGTGCCGGATCGCGCTCTCCACGTCTCCGCACTGCAGGACCGCGCGACCCCAGGCCCGCTCGGCGATCGACGCCGCGGCGTCGTCCCGGTCGGCGGCCGCACGGCGAACGGCACGCTCGGCGAACGGCACCGCACGCCCGGCATCGGCGTCGGCGCGGCGCAACGCCGCCAGCGCCTGTTCCCGCGCGGCCGTCGGTTCCATGCCTGAAATCATGCCCCTTCTTGGCGGTACCGGGAACTGTTTTTCCGATGCTGGAATCAAACGTGCGGCAGGCTGCTCCGTCAGGCGTAAGCAACCTACGCAGCAGAAAGGTCCGATCATGACGGAACCGAGCGAACTGATCGTCGACATCGACAGCGTGGAGACGGTGAAAACCCAACTCGAAAAGCTGGGAGTCTGGGGTAAGGAATCAGCATACGATAAGGATGATCTACTCCGGCTGGCTTTGATCCGGAATCTCGACAATCTGCCGGGTTACGCGGCCGACACCCGGCGCAGGTACTGGAACGAGATCGAAACGCTCCAGCGGCGCAACGACCGTGATTTCACCGATCTGGACGTGCTGCTCTACGATCTCCGGACCTGGTCCGGCGCCGAGATCGGCGTGGTTCCGTTGCTGGGCAAGAACCGGGACACCTTCATCGGGTACCCCCAGCACAAGAACTACGGTGACCCGCGCCCGATGGCGGCGCCGTCGGAACTGGCACCGGTCGGGCACGTGCAGGGCGACATCCGCGTCGGCGTCGTCGACACCCCGCTGTACATGCATCCGTTCTTCACCGAGGAACTCGTCGAGACCGACGCCGTTTCCACCCCCGACCAGGACGGCACCTTCGGTGCCTGGCAGGGGCATTCGACGTTCGTCACCGGCATCATCCACCAGTTCGCCCCGGACGCGCACATCGTCGTCAAGGCCGGGCTGGACGGCGGCACCGGACGGAACACGGTGTGGGAGACCGCGAAGAAGATCGCGGCCTTCACCGCCGAGGACGAGCCGGAGATCCGGGTGCTCAACCTTTCGTTCGGGACGACGACCGAGGACGCGCAGCCGCCGCTCGCGCTGCGGCGCGCGATCCAGGTGGTGCGGAAGAAGTTCGACAAGCTCGTGATCGTGGCCGCCGCCGGGAACCGGGGGCACCGGCCGAGCCCGCCGCTGGCGATCTGGCCCGCCGCGATGACGGAAGTGGTGGCGGTCGGCGCCACGGGCGCCTCCTTCAGCATGGACCGCGACTGGGTCGACGTGACGTCGGACGGCGTCGACGTTCAGGGGCTCTACCTCCAAGGTGAAGTCCGGCTGTCCCGCGGGTCGCTCGACTTCGGCGGCTACGCGATCATCAGCGGGACGTCGTTCGCGGCGGCCCGGGTCAGCGGACTGGTCGCCGAGGAACTGAGAAAGGGATTCGATCCGGCCGTCGCGCTGCAGAACGTGATCCACGGGAAGTACGCGACGCCCTACCGGCCGGCCTGACGGGACCGGCATGCGGGACGATCCGGAGGTGGTCGCGCTCGTGAAGCGGGCGCGTGACGGCGACCAGCGCGCGTGGGACGCGCTGGTCGAGCGGTACGCGCCGCTGGTGTGGTCGGTGTGCCGGCGGCACCGGCTTTCCCGCGCGGACGCCGAAGAGGCCGGCGCGAACGTCTGGCTCCGCTTGGTCGAGGGCCTGGGAAACCTCCGCGATCCGGCGGCACTGCCCGGCTGGCTGGCCACGGTCGCCGGCCGGGAGTGCCTCCGCGTGCTGCGGGGCCACGGGACGCAGATCCTCGTGGGCGCGGACGACCGCTTTCCCGACGAAGGGAGTCCGGAGGCCGACGCGGAACTGCTGCGGCAGGAGCGGAACATCGCGCTCCGGCAGGCGTTCGCCGGGTTGCCCGAACGGTGCCGGCGACTGCTCGCCTTGTTGTTCCGAGATCCGCCTTCTTCGTACACCGAGGTCTCGCACCAGCTGGACATCCGGATCGGCGGGATCGGCCCCACCCGGAAGCGGTGTCTCGACACGCTCCGCCGCAGCGCGCCGATGGCGCCGTTCGCGGAATCCCCGGAAGGGTGACCGGCATGGCGGAGCACGACGACGAGGAACTGCTGGCCGATCTGGGCGCGGCGCTGCGGGAAGCCGAGGACGTGCCGGACTGGTTCCTCGACGCGGCGAAGACGGCTTTCGAATGGCACGCCCTCGACACGGAACTGGCGATGCTGACCCACGACTCGGCGGCCACGCCCGAACTCGCGGGAGCGCGTGCCGAGCCGCTTTCCGTCCGCTCGCTGACGTTTTCCGGGCGGGAGACCACCATCGGGATCGAGGTCGATCCCGACGCGTTGCACGGCCAGGTCGCGCCACCGCGAGCCGGCGAGCTGGAGATCCGCTCCCGCGACGGCGCGACCACGACCGTGCCGGTCGACCAGGACGGGTGGTTCGCGGTGCGGCCCAAACCCGCCGGCGCTTTCCGGCTCTTCTTCCGAAGCGACGGCGGGCAGGTCGTCCTCACCGGCTGGACCACCCTCTAGCTCACCGGAACGAACCCGTGTCGGTCGCCTTGGGGAACTGGCTGGCGACGGAGGTGAGCACCGCCAGCAGACCGGCGAAACCGGTCGTCGACAGGACGGCGGCCCAATCGACGTCGAGCAGCCCGAACCTGCCTGCCGCCAAGGTCGCGAGCGCGGCCTGCGCCACCGTGCGAACCGTGCGTTCGGCCAGGTCTTTCCAGTACTGGTGGGTCCACATGGTCGTTCCCCTCTCAGGAGACTTGCTGCCGTGGTGCGGCCGTCTGCTGCCGCAAGAACCGCGCGGCGGCTTCCCGGCCGCGCTCGAACAACTCCTGCCGCCGCTCCCGGGAAATCCCGAAGTCGACGGCGGACACCGTGCCGGTGTCGACGTACACGGTCCGCCGGCTCACACCTTCTTCGTCGAGCCGATAACGGTTCCAGTCCGCGGTCACCGTGCCAACGCAGTCCAGCGCGATCGCCGGGGCCGACCGCACCGGCGTGTCGGGACCGGCTTCGGGCCGGGCCGCGAGCCGGATTCCCCAGGTGGGCCACCGCGGTGGGACACCGTCGGTGCGGTCGAAGACCGTGATCGGGTAGTTCGCCAGCACTCCGCCGTCGACCCAGGTCACGGTGCCGGCCGGCGTCTCGACCTGGACCGGGCGGAAGTAGAGCGGAATCGACATGGAAGCCCGCACGGCGTCGACGACCGGCTGCTCGCCGGCCTTCTTGCCGTAGTGCGAGTAGTCCCACGGGAGCCGCACGAGCGCCCGCCGGGAAAGGTCGGTGACGTGGACGACCAGCGAGTACCGCTGGTAGTCCAGCGGTACCGCTTCCGGGTCGCGCAGTTCGAGATCGGCGAACGTCCGGACGCCGGCCGCCGCCAGCAGCGGAGTCAGCCACTCGGCCAGGTAGTCGCCACTGTGGCCGCCACCGTGCGCGAGCACTTCGAACGCCTCCCCCGCCGGTCCCGCCACCTTGCCCAGGCCGCCGCGATCGGCGAACCGCTGGTAGTCGAGATCGACCATCACCTGCTCGAGATCGTGCAGGTCGCGGCCGGCCCGCTCGTAGGCCGCGAGCAAGGCCGCGACGACCGCGCCGGCGCTGGTGCCGGCGATCCGCGCGAACCGGTACCCCGCGTCCACGATTTCGAGGGCCGCGCCCAGCAGCGCCACCCCTTTCACACCGCCACCTTCCAGGACGAGATCCACCGGTTTCCTGGTGTCGTCCATCGATCCACCTCCGTTCGGTCCGGAATCGGCGTCGCGCCGGCTTCACCGGCGTGACGGCTACGCCGAAACGGTGGCGCTTCGCCCGCCGCTGATACACGCCGTCCCCGGCGGACCCGCCCGGAACCTCCGTACCGCGTCTCCGTAGTTGCCCCGACGTGCCCGGGCGCCTTCGCGGGCGATCGTGACCGCATGACGAAACAGCTTCTCGTTACCGAGCGGGGCCGGCTCACGGCGGTGCGCGCGGCTCGGTTGTTCGACGGCGTCGGGTCCGCGCTGGTGGCCAACCCGCTGGTGGTGCTGGACGGCACCACGATCCTCGGCGTCGAGTCCGGCGGGGCCGCGCCCGACGGGGCCGACGTCGTGGACCTGGGCGGGGCGACGCTGCTGCCCGGGCTGATCGACACGCACGTCCACCTCGCCTTCGACGCCAGTACGGAGCCGGTCGCGCGGCTCGCCCGGCGGACTGACGAGCAGGCGTTCGCCGCGATGGCCGAGGCCGGGCGGGCGTCGCTGCGGGCCGGGGTGACCACCGTGCGGGACCTCGGCGACCGCGGCTACCTGTCCCTGGGGCTGCGGGGGCGGGCGGACCAGCCGGCGCTGGTCGCCGCCGGGCCGCCGATCACCAGCCCGGGCGGGCACTGTCACTTCCTCGGCGGCGTCGCGGCGGCGAGCGAGGCCGGTGTGCGGGCGGCGGTGCGCGAGCACGTCGAACGCGGTACGGACGTCATCAAGATCATGGCCAGCGGCGGGACGATGACGCCGGGCACGCGCCAGGAGGACGCCCAGTTCGACCGGGACGTCCTGCGCGCCGCGGTCGACGAGGCCCACCGGCACGGGCTGCCGGTGACGGCGCACGCGCACGGCACAGCGGCGATCTCCGACGCCCTCGCGGCGGGCGTGGACGGCATGGAGCACGTGACGTTCTGGACCGCGACCGGCGTCGAGCACTCCGAGGAGCTGCTGCGCGCCGTCGTGGACCGGGGGGTGGCGGTCGGGGCGACGGTCGGCATGGTGCCGGTCGAGGGACTGGCGCCGCCCGAGGAGATCGCGCGGCGGATGCCGGGCGTGATCGCGAACTACCGGCGCCTGCACGAGCTGGGCGCGCGGGTGGTCGCGGGCACGGACGCCGGGATCGCGCCGGTGAAGCCGCACGGGGTGCTGCCGTGGGCGCCGCTGATGCTGCGCCAGGTCGGCCTGTCCCCGGCCGACGCGCTGCGGGCGATCACGTCGGTCGCGGCCGGGGTGTGCGGGCTGGCGCACCGCAAGGGCCGGGTGGCGCCCGGGTTCGACGCCGACCTGCTGGCCGTCGACGGCGACCCGCTGGCCGACCCGCGGGCGTTGCTGCGGGTCCGCGCGGTCTGCGCGCGAGGGAGGTGGGTGGCGTGAAGGCGTTCTGGCGGGCGCTGGTGAAGGGATTGGCCCGGGCGTCGTGGTTCCCGGCGCCGGTCTGGCCGGCGGGCCCGAAGTTCCGCTGGCCCGGCGAGCCCCGCTGACCCGCCCCCGGCGCTCGTGAGCGGGAAACGGGGTCGGACCACTGTTTCCCACTCACGACCAGCCGTGGCGGACCGGTCGCCGGTACCCGCATCCCCCACCGTGCGGGCAAAGCACGCCCAAGCCGCCCGACCGCCGTATCGTACTGGCGCATGGAGCTCGGCCGGGGCTTCGTCGGCCGGGCCGGCGAGCTGACCCTCTTGCGCGCCGGCCTCGCGGAAGCGCGGGCCGGGCGGGGCCGCGTGGTGCTCGTCGTCGGTGAGCCCGGCATCGGCAAGACCAGTCTCGCCCGGGAGCTGGCCCGGCACGCCGGAGACGCCGGCGTGCCCGTCGGCTGGGGACGCGCCAGCGACGACGAAGGCAGCCCGCCCTACTGGGTCTTCCGGCAGCTGGCCCGCTCGCTCGGCCGTCCGTTCCCGACCGGCGACGCGAACGGCTCCGCCGAGGCACGCTTCCAGGCCTTCGAAGCCTTCGCCGACGGCCTGCGCGAGACGGCCGCACCGCACGGCCTGCTCGCCGTGCTCGACGACCTGCAGTGGGCCGATGCCGCGTCGCTCGCCCTGCTCGTCCACCTCGCCCGCGACCTCGAGCGCGCGCCCGTGCTGATCGTCGCGACCTACCGGGACACCGAGACGACCGGCCGCGAAGCCCTCACCGCCGCGCTCGCCGCCCTGGCCCGCGAGCCGGTCCTGACCCGGATCCGGCTGGCCGGCCTGACCGAAGCCGAGGTCGTCGAGCAGCTCGGCCACGAAGGCATCCCCGCCGAGGTCGCGACGCTGGTCAGCCGCCGCTCGGGCGGCAACCCCTTCTTCGTGACCGAGCTGGCCCGGCTGGCCGGCGCGGGCGGCGACGCGCTGCCGGACGGCGTCGTGGACACCGTCCGGGCGCGGCTGGCCCGGCTGAGCGAATCGTGCCGGCTGCTCGTCGCGACCGCCGCGGTGCTCGGCCGCGCCGTCGACCCGGCCGCGCTCGCCGAGGTCACCGGCCGGCCCGCCGCCGACGTCCTGACCGACCTCGACGAGGCCGCCGAAGCCGGGATCATCACCGCGCGCGGCTTCCAGCACGACCTGATCCGGGAGTCGGCCGCGGCGGACCTGCCGACGGCCGCGCGGCTGACCGCGCACGCCCGGCTGGCGGACTGGCTCGAGCGGCGCGACCCGGCCCGCACGTCGGAAATCGCCCACCACTGGCTGGAATCGCTGCCCGTCGGCGACGCGGCGAAGGCCGCGGACCGGGCCGAGCGCGCCGGCGACCAGGCGCTGGCCCAGCTCGCGTGGGAACGCGCCGCCGAGCTCTACCGGCGCGCGCTCGAGGCGGCGCCCGCCTCCGCCGCCGACCGGGCCCGGCTCGGCCGCCGCGAAGGCCTCGCCCACCTGCGCGGCGGCGAGATCGAACGCGGGTCCCGGGCCCTGGAGACAGCCGCCGCCGCGGCCCGGGAAGCCGGCGATCCGGTGCTGCTGGGCGAAATCGCGCTGGCCATGGAGGGCCTGTCCGACCCGTGGGGCAGCTTCAACGGGGCCAAGATCGCCCGCGAGGCGCTCGCGGGACTGCCGCCGGGCGACGATCCGCTGCGCGCCCGGCTGCTCGCCCTGCACGCGGGTGAAGCCGGGTTCCTCGGCGGCGGCGACGCCGAGTCGGCCGAGGCGCTGGCGATCGCCGAGGCGCTCGGCGACCCGGACGTGCTCTGCTCGGCGCTGCGGGCCCGGCAGATGGTGCGGTCCGGCCCCGGTGGCGTGCACGAACGGCTGGCCCTCGCCCGGCGCATGATCGCGCTCGGCGAGGACCGCGACGACGCCGACGCGCTGCTGTGGGGTCACCTGTGGCGGTTCGACGCGCTGCTGATGCTCGGCCGGTTCGGGGAGGCCGAACAGGAGCTCGACGCGCTGCGGCTGCCGGCCGAACGCCTCCGCCGCCCGCTCGCGCGCTGGCACCACCTGCGCAGCTCCGCCACGCTCGCCATCGCGCGCGGGCGGTTCGACGACGCCGTCGAAGCACTGCGGCAGAGCTTCGCGCTCGTCGCGGACCGGGCGCACATGTCGTTGCAGGGCGTGCCGATCACCGTGCTGGCCTCCGTCGCCGGGCTCACCGGGCGGACCAGCCTGGTGACCCCGGCGATGGCGAGCATCTTCACCGAGCACGCTCCGCCGTTCGTCGCCCTGCTGCACTCGGCGTGGCTGCTGCAGATGGGCGACCGGGCCGAGGCGGCCGCGTTCTACCGCCGCGGCGCGGTTTTCGAGCCCGCGCCGGTGCCCGCGACGCTGCCCGTCGCCGCGGCCGCGGTGGAGGTGGGCGCGGAGTTCGGGCCGCCGGAGGCGGTCGAGCGGGCGGCGGCGATCCTGCGGCCGCACGCCGGGCTGTTCGTCACCGGCGGCGCGGGCTCGATCCTCGTCACCGGCTCGGTCCGCCGCTACCTCGCGCTGGCGGCCGCGGCCGCCGGCCGGCTCGACGAAGCCGTGCGGGAATCCCGGCTCGCGATCGCGGCCAACGAGGAGGCGGGCACCCCGCCGTACGCCACGCTGGCGCGCTTCGAGCTGGCCAGAACGCTGGCGCGGCGGGGCCGCCCCGGCGACGTGGCCGAAGCACTCGGCCTGGCGGCCTCGGTGTCGGCGACGGCCGCGCGGCTCGGCATGGCCCCGGTCCGGCAGGCCGCCGACACGCTGGCGGCGGCCCTGCGCGGCGACACGCCGGGGCCGCTGACCCGCCGCGAGCGGGAGGTCGCCGCGCACGTGGCCGACGGGCTGACGAACAAGCAGATCGCCGCGCTGCTGCACATCTCCGAGCGGACGGCGGAGAGCCACGTCCAGCACATCCTCACCAAGCTCGGCTGCACCAACCGCGCCCAGATCGCCACCTGGGTCACCGCCAACGCCTGACGGGGCACCAGCGCCCCGCCCGCGCGAGGTTCACCACCGGCGTGGTGTCCGGCAGGTAGACCGGACGGCGCTGGAAGACCCATACCAGCACCAGCCCGACCAGTACCCGCACGACCACTGTCCCGGTCAAGCGAACCGCCCGGGGAAACAACCACGCCGCACCGGCGTTGTACCGACGATGACCACACTCCGATTCTGCGTCCTCGGCGACTCGCTGGCCGCCGGTGTCGGCAGTTCGCGTCCGGAGGACACCCTCGGGCAGCGGCTCGCCCGGCGGCTGCGGGCCGAGGGGCACGTCGTGCGGCTCCAGGGCTTCGGCGTGCCCGGCGCCCGCTCGGCCGACCTCGACCGCCAGGCCGGCGCCGCCCTGCGCGCCGGCGTGGACCTGGCGCTGATCGTGATCGGCGCGAACGACCTGGCCGGGTTCGTCTCGCCGGCGGCCGGTGCCCGGCAGCTGCACGACGCCGTGACCCGGCTCGTCCGCGCCGGCGCACGCGTGCTCGTCGTGCCCGCTCCCGACCTGGGCATCGTGTCGCGGGTGCCGGGACCCTACCGGCAGCTGGTCTCCGCGGCGAGCGGCCACTACGCGCGCGCCCAGGCGGACGCGGCGATCCGGGCCGGCGGTGCCGTGGCCACCGCGGGCCCGCAGCTGACCGGGCGGTTCGCGGCGGACCCGGCACTGTTCTCGGCCGACCGGTTCCACCCGTCCTCGGCCGGGTACGCGGTGATCGCGGACGCGCTCGCGCCGCACCTGGTCGCGGTGGCGGCCGGCCTCGCCGCGTAGCGGGTCAGTAGACGCTCCACAGCAGCTCGGCGACCTCCGCCTCCGACGGCCGCCGGGGCGCGTTCTTCGTGACGGCGTCGGCGACCGCGTCCGCCGCGATCGCCGGGACGTCCTCGCGGGTGACGCCGAGTTCGCGCAGCGGGCGCTTGATCCCGATCGCGCCGGAGATCCCGCGCACCGCCTCGATCGCCCCGCCCGGTCCGCGCAGCGCCTGGGCTACCGCCTCGTACGCCTCCGCGGCCGCCGGGGCGCTGAAGGCCATCACCTCCTCGAGCACCGCCGCCAGCGCGACGCCGTGCGGGGTGCCCGTGTGCGCGGTCAGCGCGTGCCCGATCCCGTGGACCAGCCCGAGCCCGGACACCGTCAGCGCGCGCCCGGCCAGGTGCGCGCCGAGCAGCAGCCCGGACCGCGCCGCCAGGTCGCCGCCGTCGCGGCAGGCCGGCGGGAGCCAGCGCCCGACCAGCTCGACCGCCTGCGTCGCGTACGCCGCGGACAACGGCGTCGACCCGCGCGAGGCCAGTGACTCGATGCCGTGGACCAGGGCGTCCAGCCCGGTCGCGGCGGTCACTGCCGCGGGCAGGCCGAGCGTCAGTTCCGGGTCCAGCACGGCGATCCGCGGCCGCACCGACGAGTGTCCGATGTAGACCTTCCGGCGCGCGCACCGGTCCTCGGCGACGCCGAAGCCGTTGGTCTCGGCGCCGGTGCCCGCGGTGGTGGGCACCGCGATCAGCGGCAACCCGGCACGCGCGTCCCACAACCGGTCCGCGTCCGCCGCGACCGCGCCCGGGTTCCCGGCCAGCAGCGCGATGCCCTTGGCGGCGTCCAGCGCCGACCCGCCGCCGAGCGCGAGCACCGTCGCGACGCCGGACTCGCGCAGCCGAGCGGCGCCGCGGTCCAGCTCCGCGGTCGAGGGGTTCGGGCCGACGTCCTCGTGCACGGCGTGCTCGATCCCGGCCGCCGCGAGGATCTTCTCGACGCGCCCGACGATCCCGGTGGCCCGCAGGCCGCGGTCGGTGACCACGAACACCCTCGGCTGCCCCAGGGAAGTGACGAAGGCGGGCAGCTCGGCCAGGACGCCCGGACCGTATTCGGTCCGGCCGCCCGGTTCCGCGGTCCACCGCGTCAGATCCGCCACCGGTCCACCGCCTCCTCGTCGAGTTCGACGCCCAGCCCGGGCCGCGGGGGCACCTCCAGGTCGCCGCCGGGGGTGATCATCAGCGGGTCCGCCAGCATGAAGTCGCGGCGCTCGGGCGTCCAGCCGGGCGGGTCCCACGGGAACTCGAAGTACGGACCGCCGCCGACCCCGGCCGCGACGTGCAGGTTGGCCAGCACGCCGATGCCGTTGGTCCAGCTGTGCGGGGTGAACGCGCGGTGCTTGAGCCGCGCGAGCTCGGCCAGTGTCCGGGCGCGGTGCAGGCCGACCGCCAGCACGACGTCGGTCTGGTAGACGTCGAGGACGTCCTCTTCGAGGTACCGCAGCAGCTCCGGCACCGAGTGGTGCATCTCCCCCGCCGCGATCCGCACGCCCGGGTTCTCCGCCCGCAGTGTCCGGAAGCCGTCGAGATCGTGGTAGGGCAGCGGTTCTTCGACCCAGAGGACGTCCAGTTCGGCCAGCCCGCGCACCAGTTTCCGGGTGCCCGCCAGGTCGGTCGCGGCGCTCGTGTCGCCGGCCATCCGCCAGGACTGGTTGAGGTCCACCATGATCCCGAACTCCGGGCCGAGCGCGTCGCGAACCGCCGCCACGGCGGCGACGCCGTCGGCCACGCGGCCGGGGGCGATGCGGATCTTCACGGCCCGGAACCCGGCTTCGCGGGCGGCCAGGGCCGTTTCGACGCGTTCGGCCGGCGGTTTCAGCTCGGCCGAGGAGGCGTACGCGGGCAGCGAGCGCGCGGAGTTCCCGAACAGCGTCGCCACCGGCAGGCCGGCGACCTGGCCGAGGACGTCCCAGAGGGCGGCTTCGAGCGGCCAGAAGCGGCCGCCGTGGAAGTTCGCCGTCTCGATGGCCTCGACGTGCCGGACGATGTCGAGGGGATCTTGGCCGACGAACAGGTGCTCGACGGCTTCGAAGCCGGCCATGGTGTCGCCGGAGCCGATGCCGGTGACGCCGTCGTCGGTGTGCACGCGCACGATCGTGGCGTCGAAGTGCCGGCGCGGGTCCGGGTCCCAGGCCGCGTGCAGCGGCGGGTCCAGCTCCCGCCGCAGCCGGTCGAGGGTGATGGCCGTGATCCGCACCCGGCCGACGGTAGGAGCCGCCGGAAACGCCGGGCAAGGACCGGCGGGAAATCGCAACGCGCGTTGCGCTCACGCCAACCGCGGCTTGCTACGTTCGGGGCATGCCCGACGACCCGCGCCGCCCGGGCCACGGCCTCCGCCGCGACCTGGACCTCCTCGAAGCGCTCGCCTCCCCCGAAGCCCAGCGCGCCGGCGGGCTGGGTGTGGTCCGGCTCGCGCGGCTCACCGGGCGGGAGAAGAGCCAGGTCTCGCGGGCGCTCAAGGCACTCGCCGGGGAAGGCGTCGTCGAACGGGATCCGGACACGCTCTCCTACCGGCTGGGCCGTCGGTTGTTCTCGCTCGTCGCCCGGACGGTCGACGACCGGCTCGTCCGCGCCGCCGAACCGGTCATGCGGGAGCTGGCGGCCGATCTCGAAGAGACCGTCCACCTGTGCGTCCTGCGCGGCCAGGAGGTGCTCACCGTGCTTTCGGTGTCCGGGCACTCCTTCCGCACGCCCGGCTGGGAAGGCCGCGGCGTCCCGGCCCGCCTCACCTCCGCCGGGCGCGTGCTGCTGCTCGACGCCTCCCCCGACGACCTCTACGTTCGTTTCCCCGAATCGTCCGAAGTGGACAGTCTGCCGCGGTTGTGGGCACAGATCCGCGAGGCCCGCCGGGCCGGGTACGCCCGCGTCCGCGAAGAGTTCGAGCCGGGCCTGGCCGGCGTGTCGGCGCCGGTGCGGGACTTCCGCGGCCGGGTCGTCGCCGCGCTCAACGTCTCCGCGCCCGCCGGACGGCTCGGCGAGCGCCTCGACGCCGCCGGCCGCGTCACCACCCAGGCCGCCGCGAAGGTTTCCGCGCACCTGGGCTGGGAGCCCGCCTGACCCGGGTCCACAGTGGACGTCAGCGGGTCGTGTGCGCGCCGCCGTTGACGTGCAGCGTCTGGCCGGTGATGTGCCGGGCCCCCGTGGAGGCCAGGAAGAACGTGGTCTCCGCGATGTCGCGGGGATGACCGGCACGGCCGTTGTGGGTCGCGGCGATCAGCGCCTCCCGCCGTTGCTCGGTCAGCTTGCATCGGAAGAACCCGGTTTCGGCGATGTAGCCCGGCGAGATCAGGTTGGCGGTGAGCCCCTTCGGACCGACCTCCGACGACAGCCCGGCGGTCCACGCCGCCAGCGCCGCTTTCGCGGCCCCGTAGGAGCCCGACGCGTACTCGGCGCCGATCGACCCGACGGTGACGATGGTGCCGCCCGGGCGCAGCTTGCCGAGCACCGCGGTCGTCGTCAGCACGGCGCTGAGCAGGTTGGCGTCCAGGTTCGCCCGCCACGCCGCCAGCACGCCCGCCAGGCCCGGGGCCCGCTCGCCGCCGAAGTCGGTGTTGCCGCCGGCGGTGTTCACGACGACGTCGAGGTCCGGTCCCAGCTCGTCCGCCAGCCGGCTCACCTGTCCGGGATCGGTGGCGTCGCACGGGATCGGCCGGACGTCGAGCTCTCCGGCCACGCGCTCGAGGCGGCTCGCGTCCCGCCCGGTGACGACCACGGTGTCCCCGGCCGCGCGGAAGCGGGCGGCGACCGCCTTGCCGAGCCCGCTCCCGCCGCCGGTGACCAGCACGATACGGCTCACGTGCACTCCTCCTCTGCTACGTTTAGCCCTAAACGTAGCAACGGGGAGGCGAGGGTGTCCAACGACGGCTACCCGATGGAAGCGATCCTGCGCTGGCCCGCGGCGGACATCGCGGCGGCGTGGCGGCGCGAGCTGCCCGGCGCGGCGACCGAGTCCATCGAGGTCATCACGCCCGCCTGGCGCATCGCCAAGCTGCTGGCCGACGACCGGCGCCGGACGCTGGCCGGGCTCGGCATCGATCCGTCCACACTGGACCTGCTGAGCGTGATCCGGCGCGCCGGACCGCCGTACGAGCTGACGACCCGCGAGATCACCCGCCGCACCCTGGTCACCGCGGGCGCGATCTCCCAGCGGATCGCCCGCGCCGAACAGGCCGGCCTGGTCGAGCGGGCGCCGTCGGCGGCGTCGCGCCGCGCGGTCGCGGTCAAGCTCACCGAGTCCGGTCACGCCCTGGTCGAAACGACCGTGCGCCGGCTGCTCGAGCACGAAGCCGACCTGCTCGGCGGGCTGACGCGCGACGAGCGCACGACGCTCACCGGCCTGCTCGCCAAGCTGGAGGCGAGCCTGCACCCGCGCGTCTCCCCCGGAGGAGGGGCGGGCTGATACCCCGGCGGGAGGTTCCGGCGCCGCGAACCGGACAAAGTCGGGACCATGACCGCAGCACCCGTTGTCCGCCCGCCGCGGTGGGCCGTCGCCGCCGCGCACGCCGTCCCGCTCGTCACCCTGCCGTCCGGGATCTGGCGGCTCTTCCTCGCCGGCGGCGCCGACCTCGGGCTGCGGCCCCGCTACGCCATCGGTTTCGGCGAAGCCGCGTACATCGTCGGGCTGAGCGTCGTTTCCGAAGCACTGGCTCTGCTCACCCTCGGCCTCGTCCGGCCGTGGGGCGAGCGCGTCCCCCGGTGGATCCCGCTGCTCGGCGGCCGCCGCGTCGCGCCGTACGCGGCGATCGTCCCGGCGGCCGCCGGAGCGCTGGCGCTCGCGGTGATCTGGGCGTACGCGTTCCGGGACTTCCCCGGGCTCGGGGCCGTCACTTTCGCCGGACCGGGCTGGCACGCCCTGCTCGTGGCCTGCTACCTGCCGCTGCTGCTCTGGGCGCCGCTGCTGGCCGCCGTCACCTGGGCGTACTGGCGGCGCCGCTGTCGGGTGTAGCGCTCCAGGCGGGCGGGTACTCCGCCGGCACCTTCGAAAGGGGCTGACATGGGTCTTCTCATCGGGCTGCTGGTGGTCTGGGCCGTCCTGGCCGTCCTCGGCATCGTCATCAAGGGCCTCTTCTGGCTGATCATCGTCGGCGCGGTGCTGTTCGTCGCGACCGCGGTGATCGGTTTCGTCAAACGGGAGGCCCTCGGCCGCCGCCACTGACCGTCCGACATCACGGTTTCGCGCCGGAAACGGCCGTTCATTCAGCAGCCGGGTCGCGAGCGTGCTATTCGATCTCTATGACCGAATCACCGAACTATCCGAACTACCCCGAATCCGCGGCGACGGGGCAGCCCGCCGCCGCGCCGGCGCGGCCCAGCACGGTCGAAGGCGCTTTCTGGGCGTTCATCGCTTCGACTGTCATCAGCCTTATCGGCGGCCTCCTGATCTTCGCAAGCCGTGACGCGATCGCCGACACGCTGCGGAATTCGAACAGACAAAGCGGCGGCTCGCTGACCGACGCGCAGATCGACCAGGCCGTCACGATCACGATGGTCGTCGCGCTCGTGATCGCCGTGATCATCGCCGCGCTCTACCTGCTGTTCGCGTTCAAACTGCGCGCCGGCCGGAACTGGGCGCGGATCGTGCTCACGGTGATCACCGCCCTGCAGCTGATTTCGGTGCTGGCCGGACAGAGCACGTGGCTCAGCTACGTCAGCGTCGTCGTCGCCATCGTTGGCGTGGTGCTGTCGTTCCTGGCGCCGTCGAACGCCTACTTCGCCGCGAACAAGACCATCCGCTAGGACCGGTACCGGGCCCGCCGCACCGGCGGGCCCGGCTCAGCCGGCGTGCTCGACCACGAAGGCCGTCAGGAAGCCGAGGGTGGCGAGCAAGCCCGTGTAGAGCTCGGTGCGTTCGAAGGCCTCCGGGATCATCGTGTCGGCGATCATCGCCAGGATCGCCCCGGCGGCCACCGCCGTGATCGCCGCGATCGTCGCCGGCGAAGCCGAGCGCAGGAGGACGTTCCCCGCCAAGGCGGCAACGCCGCTGACGAGCGCGATCCCGCTCCAAACCCCGAAGACGTACCCGGCTCCGCGGCCAGCCGTCTTCATCCCGGCCGCGCTGGACAGTCCTTCCGGGACGTTCGAAATGAACACCGCCGCCAGCACCGTGAGCCCCACTCCCCCACCGCCGAGCAGGGACACGCCCAGCACGACCGACTCCGGGACGCCGTCGAGCAGGGCGCCGACGGCGATCGCCGCGCCACTGCCCGCACTGTCCTGTTCGGACGGTTGCTGGCCGCCGGAGCGCTTGCGGTGCCGGGCTCCGCGCCGCGCGAGGACGACGTTGATCGCGACGTACACGACGGCGCCGCCGAGGAAGCCGCCCGCGGTCGGCCCGAGGCCACCGGCCCGCTGGGCCTCGTCGACGAGGTCGAAGGCCAGCGCGGAGATGAGCACCCCGGCCCCGAACGCCATGATCCCGGCGACGACGCGCCGCGGCACGCGCACCCACCACGCGACGGCGGCCCCCACCACGAGCGCGACCCCGCCGACCAGGCCCCACAGCCCCGCCTCCGCCCATTCCGGCACGTGAGCCCCCTTCCGTCCGACAGCACGTCCGGCAGGGGGCTACCCGGTCGCGGCGGTGCGGACACCCGAAAGGCCGTCGTCGCCGCCGAGCCGACGGCTCAGCGCGCGTCCCAGGGGCGGCCGGCCAGCAGGTTGCCCACCCAGCGCAGCGCGGTCTCGCACAACGCCGCCTCCGGACCGCGCCGGTGGGCGACCACGTCGTCGTCGCACCACAGCATCAGCGCCGTCGCGCCGCCCGCCGTCGGGGTCAGCCCGACCACCCAGCGCCGGCCGCCGAGGGCGAGGACGCGCTCGGCGGTGATCCAGCGTCCGCGGGACCCGGTCACCGTCCACGCGGAACTCCGCGCGAGATCCGCGACCGACGCCGGCCGGCGGCGGCTCGGGCCGTTCATGCCGCCACTGTCGCACATCGGGCGGCCCGGACCCGGTCACCGGCCCGTCGACCCGTCGGCCAGTTCGCGCAGGATGTCGGCGTGGCCGGCGTGGCGGCCGGTCTCCTCGATCATGTGGACCAGGGCCCAGCGCATCGACGGCGGTGTCCCGGTGGGACGGGCCACCGGCTCGGTCAGGTCGGCGCACGCGTCGATCACCGCGTTGGCCGCGGCGACCGCCTCGCGGTAGCCCGCCAGGAGCGCGGCGGCCGTTTCCTCCGGCCGCGGGCGGAACGTGGCAGGCCAGTCGGCCGTCCGCTCGCCGAGGAACGTGCAGCGCTCGACGTGGGTCAGGTGCCGGACCAGCCCGAGCAGGGACGTGCCCGACGGCACGCCGGGCGTCCGGACCTGCGGTTCGGGGACGCCCTCGGCCTTGGCCGCCACCGCGGCGCGCAGCTGGTCGAGGAAGCCGCGCAGCACGTCCTTCTCGCCGGGGCCGGTCCGCGGGGGCGGGGTGTCACGTCGGCGGGGCATCGGCTGTCCTCCTCGGACGGTCATCGGGCTCGGCGGATCAGCAGCAGGTGGTCGACCACCTCGGCGACCCGGCCGCCGGGTCCGGTCGCCCGGCGGGACCGGGCTTCGGCCCGCGAGACGGTCCACTCGCCGGCGTCGAGGTCCAGCGACCGGGCCACATCCCGTGGCGCGGGGAACCGGGCGTCCTGGTCCCACGACCACGGCGCGACCGACCCGTGGTCGACGACCAGCAGCCGGCCGCCCGGCAACAGCGCGTGCGCGGCCCGGCGCAGCACGCGGGCGCGCGGGACCGCGAAGGACGTGTGCAGGTAGTGCGCCGAGACGAGGTCGAAGCGGCCCTCGGGGAAGGTCTCGGCCAGGTCGTGCCGTTCGGCGGTGACGCGGTCGCCGAGCCCGAGGTCGCGGGCGCGCTCGGCCAGGCGGGCGGTCGCGACGCCGGAGATGTCGGCGGCGGTCACGCGCCAGCCGAGGCGGGCGAGCCACAGCGTGTCGCCGCCGGCGCCGCTGCCCAGGTCGAGCGCCGTGCCGGGCGCCAGGCCGGCGACAGCTTCGGTGAGCCGGACGTTCGGGCGGGGTGCGGCCCGCGGGGTCGCGTAGTGGGTGTCCCAGAATTCCGTGGCGGTCATGGCCCCACCGTGGCCCGGCCGTGCCGGAGTGGCACGCTTTCTTGCGGTTTCGGCAAGATGGCCGGGTGAGCGACGACATCGAGGACGTCCTGCACGCGGTCGGCCCCCGGCTGCGGGCCCTGCGCCGCACCCGCGGGCTGACGCTGGCCGAGGTCGCCGGCACGACCGGGGTGTCGGAGAGCACGCTGTCGCGGCTGGAGAGCGGGCAGCGGCGGGCCGGCCTGGACCTGCTGCTGCCGCTGGCCCGCGCCTACCGCGTCCCGCTCGACGACCTCGTCGGCGCGCCCCGCACCGGCGACCCGCGCGTCCACCTCGCCCCGATCCACCGCCACGGCATGACGTTCGTGCCGCTGTCCCGCCGTCCGGGTGGCATGCAGGCGTACAAGATGCTCATCCCGGGCAGCGACCGCCCGCCGGAGCCGGCGCACCAGACCCACGACGGCCACGAGTGGCTCTACGTGCTCCACGGCAGGCTGCGGCTGGTCCTCGGCGAGCACGACCTGGTACTGCCGGAGGGCGAGGCCGCGGAGTTCGACACGACGCTGCCCCACTGGCTCGGCAGCGCCGACGGCAAGGCCGTCGAGCTGCTCATCCTCTTCGGGCAGCACGGCGAACGCGCGCACCTGCGTGCCCGCGCCACCCGCGGCTGACCGGCGGCCGGGATCGATTTTCGGGGAAGCGGCGAGCGGAGACGCTCCCGGCCGCGCGAACTCCCCGAGTTCTCCCAGAACCTCCCAGGAACCGGCCAGGCGACGGGGCCACGCTCGCCGCATGACCACCATCGAAGTGCGCGGCCTGACCAAGCGGTACGGCCCCGACACCGTCGTGGACGACCTGTCGTTCACCGTCGAACCCGGGCAGGTCACCGGGTTCCTCGGGCCGAACGGCGCCGGCAAGTCCACGACCATGAAGCTGATCCTCGGCCTCGCGGCGCCGACGCGGGGAACCGTCACCGTCGGCGGCCGCCGCTACCGCGACCTCCCCGTGCCGCTGACCGAGGTCGGCGCGCTGCTCGACGCGGGCGCCGTCCACGGTGGCCGCAAGGCGTACGACCACCTCCTGGCCCTGGCGGTGAGCAACGGGCTCCCGCGGCGCCGGGTCGGCGAGGTTCTCGCCCGCACGGGGCTGGACGGCGTGGCGGGCAAGCGGGCGGGCGGGTTCTCGCTCGGCATGCGGCAGCGGCTCGGTATCGCGGCGGCGTTGCTGGGCGACCCGCGCGTGCTGATCTTCGACGAGCCGGTCAACGGGCTCGACCCCGAAGGCATCCGGTGGATCCGCGGCTTCATGCGCTCGCTGGCCCGGGAAGGCCGGGCCGTGCTGGTGTCCAGCCACCTGATGAGCGAGATGGCGCAGACCGCCGACCACCTGGTCGTGATCGGCCGCGGCCGGCTCGTCGCCGACACCGCCGTGAGCGAGCTCGTGCGCGGCGAGGGCACCGTGCTCGTCCGCACGCCCGACGCCGGCTTCGCCCGGCTGCTCGTCACCGCCGGGGCCTGCGTCCGCGAAGGCGCCGAAGCCTCGCTCGTGGTGTCCGGCCTGACGAGCGGGGAGATCGGCAAACTCGCCGCCTACCACGGCGTCGCGCTCGCCGAGCTGACTCCGCAGCGCGTCTCGCTCGAGGACGCCTTCATGGAGCTGACCCGCGACAGCCTCGAGTACGAGGGGGCGAGCGCGTGAGCTTCCCGCAGTCCGTCCACGCGGAGTGGATCAAGCTCCGCAGCCTGCGCTCGACCTGGTACACCCTGGCGTGCCTGTTCGCGGCCGGGCTCGGCATCACCGCGCTCGCCATGAACGCCGCCGGCAAGGCGTACGCCGAGGACCCGCGGGCCTGGGACCCGACCAACCGGAGCCTGACGTCCTACATCGTCGCGCAGCTGATCATCGGGGTGCTGGGCATCCTGGTCGTGACCGGGGAGCACGCGACCGGGCTGGTGGCGACGTCCCTGGTCGCGACGCCCCGCCGGGAGCGGCTGCTGGCGGCCAAGGTCGTGGTGGCCGTCGCCGTCGCCGGGGTGGCGGGCCAGGTGCTGATGTTCGCCGCGTTCTCCCTCGGCCAGGCGGTGCTGGGCGCGCAGGACCTGCCGCGCGCGTCGCTCGGCGATCCGGGCGTGCTGCCGGCCGTGACGGGCGGCGGGCTCTACCTCGCGGCGATCGCGCTGCTGGCGGTCGGGCTCGGCACGCTGATGCGGGCGACGGCGGGCGCGCTCGCGACGCTCGTCGGGATCGTCTTCCTGGTCCCCGCGCTCGCGGGCCTCTTCCCTGCGTGGGTGCGCGGGCTGTTCTTCTACTGGCCGACGCTCGGGGCGTCGGCGGTCCTGAAGACGGTGCCCGACCCGGACTTCCCGCACCCGTGGCTGAACCTGGCCGGGATGTGCGCCGGGGTGGCCGCGGTGCTGGCGGTGGCGTTCGTGGTGTTCCGGCGCCGGGACGTGTGATGCGGGAGGTGGGCCGCGGCCTGCTGGCGGCGGCCGCGGCGCTGCTGGCGATGGCGCTCGTGGCGGCGGTGGGGTCGCTGCTGCTCGGGGTGGATCGGTCGGTGACCGCCGCGGTGGTCGCGTTGGCCGTGGGCGGATCGGTGGACCTCCAGGCCGCATCGGCCGGTGGGCTGCCGGTCGGCTTGCGGGGTGGCCTGAGCGGGATTCCGCTCGGGGTTTCCGGTGCGGGGGCGGTGGTTTTGGGGTGGCTGCTGCTACGGCGACGGGAGGGGTTGCTCACGCGGGGCACGGTCGCGGCGGTGGCTTTCGCGGGGGTGATGGGCGGAATCGCTTGGTGGGCAAGGGGAAAGCTGGAGTTGCCGGGTGAGGCCGGTACACCGCGGGGTTGCGGTTCGGCCCGGCTGCCAGGCGCCGGCGCCGCGGGTGGGCTCGGCGCCGGGTTTCCGGCGCCCGCCGGCCGGCTCGGCACCGCTTTCCCCGGCCACGCCGGACCGCCCTCCCCCGCCGGTCTGGAAGCCGCGTACTCCGTGGCGGTCGGGCCCACCGTCGCCGGCGCGTCGGCCTTCGCGATCTCGGTCCTCGCAGCCTGCTGGCTCATCACCCGGTTCCCCTCCGCCGCGACCACGCTGCGCACCCTGCGGTGGCCACTGGCCGGGATCGCCGCGGTGTGCCTGGTGGCCGCCGGGGTGCTCGGTGGCGCCGCCGCGGCCGGGGCCGTCCTGCTTCTGCTCCCCCAGCTGCCGCCCGCCGCCGTCCTCACCGGACTCGGCGTCCCGTGGCACCTCGGCACCACCGGCCTGCTCTCCTGCGCCCCGGACACCAGCTTCCCGGCCACCCGCTGGGTCGCCGCCGTGGTGCTGCTCGGGTGCGGCACCGCGGTCGCCCTCCGCCGGCGCCGCCCGCCCCTGCGGCAAGCCGCGGAACTCGCCGTCGTGGTGGGCTGCGTCCTGGGCGGCACCGCACTGCTCTCGCGGTTCTCCGTCGATCTCTCGGTCTCCGTGTTCGGCTTCTCGGTCCCCGTCTTCGGCGCGCACCTGGCGGCGAACCCGCTGCTCGCCCTGGCCGCCGGAGCCGCGGGCGGGGCCGTCGCGGGGTTCGCCGGCAGCCTGCTCGCCCGCGCGATCTCCGTATCCTCGCGGGCATGGACGCGATGAGCCGGCTGCTGGTGGTCGACGACGAACCCACCGTCCGGGAGCTGCTCTCCGCCGCGCTCCGGTTCGCCGGCTTCCGGGTGACCTCCGCGGCGACGGCTCGCGAAGCCGTCGCCGCGGCCACCGGAGAACCGCCCGACCTGGTGCTGCTGGACGTCATGCTGCCGGACCTGGACGGCTTCGAAGTGGTCCGGCGGCTGCGCGAGCAGCACCGCACGGTGCCGGTCCTGTTCCTCACCGCGCGGGACGGCCAGGCCGACAAGGTCACCGGCCTGTCCCTCGGCGCCGACGACTACGTGACGAAGCCCTTCGACCTGGCCGAGCTGATCGCGCGGATCCGGGCGATCCTGCGCCGCACCGCCGGGCACCCGGCCGCGGTGCTGACCGTGGGCGCCCTGGCCCTCGACGCCGACGGCCGGCAGGTGACGCGCGCGGGACGGCCCGTCCGGGTGTCCGACACCGAGTTCCGCCTGCTGCGCTACCTGATGGAGAACGCCGGCCGGGTCGTGTCCAAGGCGCAGATCCTCGACCGCGTGTGGCGCGAGGACTTCGGCGGCGACGCCGGCATCGTCGACACCTACATCTCCTACCTGCGGCGCAAGGTCGACACCGGGGAACCCAAGCTGATCCACACCGTGCACGGCGTGGGCTACGTGCTGCGCGAGCCCCGGCGGTGAGGCGGCTGTCGCTGCGGGCGCGGCTGCTGCTGCTCACCGCGGGTCTCCTGCTGGCCGGCCTGACGCTGGTGAGCGCGCTCGTCGCCGGCCGGCTGGAGCGCTTCCAGCTCGACCGCCTCGACGGCCAGCTGCGCTCGATGACCGAGCTCATCTCCCGCGCGGCGGGCCCGCCCCCGGCCGGGAACCCCGCCGTGCGGCCGGACCTGCTCGATCCCGCGCTCGACCTGTTCGGCAGCCCGTACGTCGTCTACCTCGACGCCGGCGGCGCCGTGGTGGGCCGCCTGCACTCCTCGCGGGTCCCGGGACCGACGCTGCCGGCGCCCGACGCGCTGCGCACGGTCCCCACCGACGGCAGCGGCGTCGACCTGCCGGCCGCCGACGGCTCGGAACGCTGGCGGGCGGTCGCGCGCCCGGCCGCCGGCTGGGGCGGGACGGTGGTCTCGGCCGCGCCGCTCGCCGACGCCGACGCCACGATCGCCCAGCTGCGGGTGAGCAGCCTGGTCACCGGCGGGGCGCTGCTCGTCGTGCTGACCGCGGCCGGCTGGTTCGCCCTCGGCCGGGGCCTGCGGCCGCTGCGCCGGATCGAGCACACGGCGGCCGCGATCGCCGGCGGCGACCTCACCCGGCGCGTCCCCGTCCTCGCCCCGCCCGGCACCGAGATCGGGCACCTCGCGGCGTCGCTCAACACCATGCTCGGCCAGCTGGAGGACGCCTTCGCGGCCCGGTCGGCGTCGCAGGCGCGGATGCGCGCGTTCGTCGCGGACGTCAGCCACGAGCTGCGCACGCCGCTGTTCGGCATCAAGGGATCCACGCAGCTGTACCGGATGGGCGCCCTGCCCGGACCGTCCGATGTGGACGAAGCGATGCGCCGCATCGACCGGGAGGCGACCCGTCTCACCGCGCTCACCGAAGACCTGCTGCTGCTCGCCCAGCTCGACGAGGCTCCCGAGGAGCAGCTCGACCGGGCCCCGATGGACCTGCGCACCCTCGCCGGCGACGCCCGGCACGACCTGCGTGCCCTCGACCCGTCCCGCACGGTCACGCTCACCGGCCCGGGCGGCGCCGGGCCACCGGGCCCGGCCCCGGTCGACGCGGACGAGGCCCGGCTGCGGCAGGTGGTGACGAACCTGGTGGGCAACGCGGCCGCGCACACGCCACCGGGCACGAGCGTCCGCATCGGCGTGGGCACGGCGGCGGGCCGCGCGGTCCTGGAGGTGGCCGACGCCGGACCGGGGATGACGGCCGGGCAGGCGCGGCGGGTGTTCGACCGCTTCTACCGCGCCGACCGGTCCCGCACGCGATCCGGCGGCGCGGACGCGGGCCTGGGACTGTCGATCGCCCGCTCGCTGGCCCGCGCGCACGGCGGCGACGTCGAGCTGGAGACGGCGGTCGGCGAAGGCGCGTGTTTCCGCCTGGCGCTGCCCTTGCCGGACTGAGGTCTCAGCGGCGGGCCGGGTGCCCCAGCGCCGCCACCAGCTCGGCCACGCGGTGGTGGGCTTCCAGCGGGTGCCGCAGGCGGCCTTCCGGGTGGATCGTGTAGTGGTTGCGGCGGCCCACGCGCTCACGTTCGACGTACCCGCCGTCGATCAGGTCCGCGAGGATCAGCTGCACGCCGCGTTCGGTGATGCCGACCCGCTCGGCGATGTCGTGCAGCCGGTGGTCCGGGTTCTCGGCCAGGCACAGCAGGACGTGCGCGTGGTTGCTCAGGAACGTCCACGAAGCCATGCGGGCAGCTTAGCCGTCCACACTTGACAGACGAAGCGGAGTTCGTCATTCTGGAGTGGACGGAGGGGAGTACCCGCCCCGGTCCGGCATCGTCAATACGGCTGCCCCGGCGCAGACCCGGTGCCGGCGCCACCTCGCGGTGGCCGGGAAGACCTCCGGTTCGCACCGAACCGGAGGAGTGTGCCGTGACCGTCCCCTTCTGGGCCTGGGCCGCCGTGCTGGGCGTCATCCTGCTCATGCTCGCGGTCGACTTGTTCGCCCACCGCAAGGCCCACGTCGTCGGCGTCCGCGAGGCGCTGGCGTGGTCGGGCGTGTGGGTGGCGCTGGGCGTCGCGTTCGGAGCCGTCGTCTGGTGGGTCTGGGGCGCGGAGTTCGCGGGCCAGTACTTCGCCGGGTACGTGATCGAAAAGTCCCTGGCGGTCGACAACGTCTTCGTGTTCGCGATCATCTTCGGCTACTTCGCCGTACCGCGCGAACACCAGCACCGGATCCTGTTCTACGGCGTCATCGGCGCACTGGTGTTCCGGGCGGTGTTCATCGCGGCCGGCTCGGCGCTGCTCGCGAGCTTCGCCTGGATCCTTTACGTGTTCGGCGCTTTCCTGGTCCTGACGGGCGTGCGGATGGCGCTGCACCGCACGGAAGAGGTGGCCTACGAGAACAACGTCATCCTGCGTGTGTTCCGCCGCCTCGTCCCGTCGACGGACGTCCACCACGGCGGCAGGTTCCTGGTCCGCGAAGCCGGCCGCCGGGTGGCGACACCGCTGCTGGCGGTGCTGGTGCTGATCGAGGTGACCGACGTGGTCTTCGCGGTGGACTCGATCCCGGCGATCTTCGCGGTGACGCAGGAGCCGTTCCTGGTGTTCACGTCCAACGCGTTCGCGATCCTGGGGTTGCGCGCGTTGTACTTCCTGCTGGCGGACCTGATGCACCGGTTCGTGTACCTGAAGCTCGGCTTGGCGCTGGTACTGGTCTGGGTGGGCGCGAAGATGCTGCTGCTGGAGATCTGGAAGATCCCGACGGGCCTGTCGTTGGCGACGGTGGGAGCAATCCTCACGACGGCTGTCGTGGCCAGCTTGGTCAAGACTCGCACCGGCGTCCGCTCGTCCCGATGAAGGGAATCTCCGCACTGCTTTCGACGAAACGGCTGACTGCGGCCGCCGCCGAATCGGCGGACCGCGTCGGCGACGCCGCGTCGACGGTCAGCGTGTGCACCGAAGCCGTGCGGATCGCGACGGCCACCCCGGACCTGACCGACCCGCAGGCGGCGGCCGACCGCGCCCGCGCGGCGGGCGGCGAACTGGCCGGCCTGGCGGAGCGCGCGGCGAACACCACGATCGGCGACGCGATCGGTTCCCTGGCGGAGACCCTCCGCCACACGACGGTCGACGACCTCGTGACCGGTCCCGCCGATTGGGTGCGGCGGAAGACCGACCAGGTCACCGCGCTCACGAAAGCCTGCGGCCTCTGAGCGGAACGACGCTAGCCGAGGCGGGCCCGCAGCGCCGCCGCGACTTCGCCGGCCGCGGTGAGCTGCTGTGGGGTCAGCGCGTCGACGAACAGTTCGCGCACCGCCGTCAGGTGCGGGACCGTCGCCGCGCGGAACGACGCCTCGCCTTGCGGGGTCAGCACGACCTCGGCACCGCGGTTGTCCGTTCGGCACTCCTCCCGCCGGATCAGGCCGCGCTTCTCCATGCGGCCGAGGTGGTGCGACAGGCGGCTGCGCTCCCAGCCGACGTCGTCGGCCAGCTGCGACGACCGCAGCCGCCGCCCCTCGGCCTCGCTGAGGGCGAGCAGCACCGCGTAGTCCCCCGGCGACAGCCCTGACTCCGCCTGCAGGCGCGCGCCGAGCTCGGTGCGCAACGCCTCGGCGGTCTCGATGAACCCGCGCCAGACGCGCAGCTCGTCGGTGGACGGCAGCACGCGCCGCCGTCGTGTCGGCTGGGTCACCACACCTCCTGGTTGACACGTCAATCATATCGAGCGGATGATTGACGTGTCAACCAAAGGAGTCATCGTGACTGACCTGGAATTCGGGCTGGACACCTTCGGCGACGTCGCCCAAGACGACGCCGGCCGCCCGCTCTCCCCCGCCGCGGCCATCCGGCAAGTGGTCGACGAGGCCATGCTCGCCGACGAGCTCGGCGTCGACGTGCTCGCGCTCGGCGAGCACCACCGCCCCGAGTACGCGATCTCCACCCCCGAGACCGTGCTGGCCGGCATCGCCACCCGCACGTCGCGGATCCGGCTGTCCTCCGGCGTCACGGTGCTGAGCTCCGACGACCCCGTCCGCGTGTTCCAGCGCTTCGCGACCGTCGACGCCCTCTCGAACGGACGCGCCGAGGTCATCCTCGGCCGGGGCTCGTTCACCGAGTCGTTCCCCCTGTTCGGCTACGACCTCGGCGACTACGAAGCGCTGTTCGAGGAGAAGCTCGAGTTGTTCGTCCGGCTGCTCGACGAGAAACCGGTGACCTGGCAGGGGACCCTGCGGCCACCACTGGCGGACGCCGACGTCCACCCGAAGACCGAAAGCGGTCGGCTGAGCACGTGGGTCGGCGTCGGCGGCTCGCCGCAGTCGGTGATCCGCACGGCCCGCCACGGCCTCCCGCTGATGCTGGCGATCATCGGCGGCGCGCCGGGGCGGTTCGCGCCCTACGTCGATCTGTACCGCAAGGCGGCCGCGCAGCTCGGGACGACCGCCCACCCGGTCGGCATGCACTCTCCCGGCTTCGTCGCCGACACCGACGAGCAGGCGCGCGAGGTGTTCTGGCCGCACTACCGCGTGATCCGCGACCGGATCGGCGCGCTGCGGGGCTGGGCCCCGATCCGGCGGGAGGAGTACGACCACGAGATCGAGCACGGTTCGCTGTACATCGGGTCGCCGGAGACGGTCGCCCGCAAGATCGCCCGCGCGGTCGCGGCGCTGGACGTCGGCCGGTTCGACCTGATCTACACCGCGGGTGCCCAGCCGGTGAGCGCGCGGCTGCGCGCGGTGGAGCTGTACGGCACCAAGGTCATCCCGATGGTGCGCGACCTGCTGGCGGCGGCGGAATGATCCTCGGGATCCTCGGCGCGGGCAAGGTCGGCACGGTCCTGGCGCGCCTCGCCCTCGCCGCCGGGCACGACGTGCTCGTGGCCGGCTCCGGGGCGCCGGAGAAGATCGCGCTCACCGTCGAGGTCCTCACCCCCGGCGCGGTCGCGGTGACCGCGGCGGAGGCGGCGGCCAAGGCGGACGTCGTGCTGCTGGCGCTGCCGCTGGGCAAATACCGCACGGTCCCGGCGGCCGCGCTCGCCGGCAAGCTCGTGGTCGACGCGATGAACTACTGGTGGGAGGTCGACGGCGTCCGCGCCGACCTGCGGGCCTCGACCAGCGAGACGGTCCAGGCCTTCCTGGCGGGCGCGCACGTCGTGAAGGCGTTCAACCACATGGGCTACCACGACCTCGAAGACGAGGCCCGCCCCGCGGGCACGCCGGGCCGCAAGGCGATCGCGATCGCGGGCGACGACGCGGCCGACGTGACCCGCGTCGCCGAACTGGTCGACGCCCTGGGCTTCGACCCCGTCATCGCCGGCCCACTGGCCGAAGGCGTCCGGCTCGAACCCGGTGCCGAAGCCTTCGGCGCGAACGTCGGCGCGCCCGAACTGCGCGCCATGCTCGACCGGTTCACACGACCGCCGGCGTGACGCGCTTCGCCCGCGCGGTCAGCCCCGCGATCGCCGCCGCGCCCGCGAGCGACACCGCGATACCGACCACGACCGCGGTGTTCCACCCCGCGGTCAGGCCTGCCGGCGACGGGTGGACGGCCAGCACGCTGACCACCGTGACGCCGAGCGCCGCGCCGACGTAGCGGCTCGTGTTGTTGATGCCGCTGCCCATCCCCGCCCGGTGCGGCGGCACGCTCGCCACCGCTTCGCGCCCCAGTGACGCGTTCACCACGCCCGTCCCGAACCCGGCCACCACCAGACCGGGCAGCACCACGACCGGGCTCGAAGCCGGGGTGACGAACGCGAGCGGGACCAGGCCCGCCGCGACCACGACCAGGCCGGCGCTCAGCCGCGCGCCACCGGAGAACGCGGGCGGGAGCCTGCGGGTCAGCACCGCCGAGACCACGCTCGTCGCCGACCACGCGAGCACCACCAGCGCCGAGGTCAGCGGGCTCAGCGCCAGGCCGTTCTCGAGCATCGTGCAGAGGAACGCCATCAGCGCGGTGACCCCCGCACCCGCCACGAACGCGCCCGCCGTCGCCGACACCAGGGCCGGGCGGCGGAAGAGCGTCAGGTCGAGCATGCCGCCGCCGGACCGGTTCTGGTGGGCGAAGAACGCCGTGAGCAGCACGACCGCCGCCGCGATCAAGGCCAGTTCCAGAGGGCTCGTCCAGCCCTGCCTGCCTTCGGTCAGCGCGGCCAGCAGCGCCGCGAGGCCGCCGCCGAGCAGCAGCGCGCCCGGCAGGTCGACCGTCCGCGCGCGGTCCGACTCCGACTCCGCCAGCAGGACCCGCCCGAGCACGGCGACGCCGAGCGACAGCCCGGCGATCACGCCGTAGAGCACGCGCCAGTGGTGGTCGAGGGCCGCGCCGGCCAGCGGGCCGGTCGCGATGCCCGCGCCGAGGCAGGCGCCCCACAGGCCGGTCGCGCGGGCGCGGCCGGCCGCGTCCGGGAACGCCGGGCCGAGGACCGCGAGCCCGCACGCGATCAGCGCGGCGGAACCGAGCCCTTCGACCACGCGGCCGACGATGAAGGTCAGCGGCCCGGGCGCGACCGCGCACAGCGCCGACCCGGCGGCCGTCACGACGGCGCCGGCCACGAAGACGCGCCGCCGGCCGAAGTCGTCGCCGATCGCGCCGGCCGGCAGCAGGGCGACCGCCAGCCCGAGGCTCATGGAGCTGAGGATCCAGGAGGTCGCGACCGCGCCGGCCCCGAGCCCGCCGGCCACCGCCGGGACGATCGACAGCGGCGCGGTGAAGACGAAGAGCGCGAGCAGCGTGGCGCCGCCGGAGGCGACGAGGACGGCGCCGGGGCGGCTGACCATGCGGGCTCCCACATTGATTCGGTGAACGAACTCTTTCGCGCGCAGACTAGCACGGTTGGTTCGATGACCGAACTCTTCTGTGGCAGACTGGACGCATGGCGCTGCCCCGCGAGTACACCAACCAGGCCTGTTCGATGGTCCGCGCGCTGGAGATCGTCGGCGAGCGCTGGACGCTGCTGATCGTCCGCGACGCGGTGTTCGGCGTCCGCCGGTTCAGCGATTTCGTCGAGCACCTGGGCATCCCGCGCGCGGTGCTGACCGAACGGCTGGAGTTCCTCGTCGGCGAAGGCGTGCTGGCGCGCGTGCCGGGCCCGGGCAAACGCAGCGAATACGAGCCGACCGCGAAGGGCCGGGGGCTCTGGCCGGTCGTCCGCGCCCTCTCGGCGTGGGGTGACGAGCACTACGCGCCCTCCGGCCGGCGCCGCGTGTTCGTCCACGCGGGCTGCGAAGGCGAAGTGGCGCAGTCGGGCGCGTGCCTGCGCTGCGGCGAGGACGTCGCGCTCACCGAGACGGTGATGACGCCGGGGCCGGGCCTCACGCCGTCCCCGGAAGACGGCGAGGTCAGCGCGATCCTTTCGCGCCCGCGCCCGCTCCTGCGCCCCCTTCACTGAGCGGCCCTCGCGAACCCGGAAGGGCACCGGCTCTGGCTTCTGTACCTACTAGTATGTACAGTCCCGGACGTGGACACCAGGGACCAGCTCGTCGACAGCACCCGCGAGCTGCTGTGGGAACGCGGGTACGTCGGCACCAGCCCCAAGGCCATCCAGCAGCGCGCCGGCGCCGGCCAGGGCAGCATGTACCACCACTTCTCCGGCAAGCGGGAGCTCGCGCTGGAAGCCGTGCGGCGCAGCGCGGACGAGCTGCTGGCCGCCGCCGACGCGCAGCTGCGCGGGCCCGGTACGGCCGTGGAGCGGATCACCGCCTACCTGCGCCGCGAGCGTGAGGTGCTCCGGGGCTGCCCCGTCGGCCGGCTCACGCAGGACCCCGAGGTCGTCGCCGATCCGGAGCTGCGCGCCCCGGTCGAGGCGACGCTGACCCGCCTGCGGGCCCGGCTGGCCGACGTCGTGGCCGAAGGCCAGGCCGCGGGTGAGCTGCCCGCCGGGCCGGACCCCGCCGCCCTGGCCGCCACCGTCGTCGCCGTCCTGCAGGGCGGGTACGTGCTCGCCCGTGCCGCGAACTCCCCCGTTCCCTTCGACCAGGCCGTTTCCGGTGTCCTCGCCCTGCTCACCGTCCACTGAGGAGTCCTTCGTGCACGTTCGTCCCGTCCCGCGGACCAGCTCGCCCGCGCCCGCCGGCGCGATCAGCGGCAGCGCGTGGGTCACGTCGCTCGCCGTCCCGGAAGGCCCGTCGCGCACACGGGTCGATCGTGTGCAGTTCGCGCCCGGCGCCCGCACCCGCTGGCACCGGCACCCGCTCGGCCAGGTCCTCGTCGTCACCGACGGCACCGGGTACGTGCAGCGCCGCGGCGGCCCGGCCCAGCTGGTCCGGCCCGGCGACACGGTTCGCGTCGCCGCCGGCGAGTGGCACTGGCACGGCGCCACCGACACGACCTCGATGACGCACCTGGCCATCGAGGAGATCCCCGGCGACGGCACCACGACCGAGATCGGCGACGCGGTGGCCGGCGGCGAGCCGGAGCCCGTCCCGGCCGAACCCGTCACCCGCACGCTCGTGCTGGAACAGCGGCTCCCGGCGCCGCGGCTGGTCGACCTCGTCGAGGTCCGCCGGATCACCATCGCCCCCGGCCACGGCGCCGGCCTGCACGTCCACAACGGACCGGTGTTCGGCAGCATCGAGACCGGGTCCGCCGTCTACCGGATCGAAGGCGAGGCCGAGACGCTGCTGCGGCCCGGAGACGTGTTCTACGAACCGGAAGCGACCCGGATCGCCCGCTTCGACGCGCAGGAGGACGGCGTCACGTTCCTCGCGCAGTTCCCCGTGGGCCCCGGCGAAACCCCGCGGCTCGACCTGGTCGAGGAGGGCGGCGCGTGAAGGGCGTGCTCGTGACCGGAGGGTCCCGCGGGATCGGCCGGGCCACCGCGAAGGCGTTCGCCGCCCGCGGCTACCGCGTCGCCGTCCACTTCGGCACGCGCCGCGAAGACGCCGAGACGACGCTGCGCGAACTCGAAGGATCCGGGCACGTGTGCCTGAGCGGCGACCTCGGCGACCCGGTCGCGGCGCGGCGGCTCGCCGAGGAAGCCGTCGGGGCACTCGGCCGGGTCGACGTCCTGGTCAACAACGCCGCGCAGGCCCCGACCGAACGGACCCGGCACGCGGTCGCCGAAGTCGGCTACGACCAGTGGGTCGAGGTGTGGCGGCGCACGGTCGAGGTCAACCTGCTCGGCGCCGCGAACGTCACCTGGGCGGTGGCCCGGCACCTGATCGAGCAGGGCCGCCCGGGCAGCGTCGTCAACGTCGGCTCGCGGGGCGCCTTCCGCGGCGAACCCGAGCACCCGGCCTACGGCGCGAGCAAGGCGGCGCTGCAGGCGTTCGGCCAGTCGATGGCGATCGCCCTGGCGCCGCACGGGATTTCCGTGACGTCGGTGGCCCCGGGGTTCGTCGCGACCGAACGCCAGGAGACCAAGCTGGCCGGCCCCGGTGGCGACCGGCTGCGGGAGCAGAGCCCGTTCGGCCGCGTGGGCACGGCCGAGGACGTCGCCGCCGCGATCGTCCACCTCGCGTCCCCGGAGGCCGCGTGGAGCTCGGGCGCGATCCTCGACGTCAACGGCGCGTCGTACCTGCGCTGAGTCACGCGCCGGCCGGCGGGACCAGCACCTCGACCACTCCGCCGGTTTCGCGCACCACCAGGTGCGGCAACGGCGGCGGCGTCACCGGCAGCTGGTGCACGACCACCGCGCCGTCCACGGCGAAGGACGTCCGGTGGCAGGGGCAGTTCAGCCGCCGGGCCGGGGCGTCCAGGTTCAGCCGGCAGCCGAGGTGCGTGCAGGTCGCCGAAACCGCGCGCACCTCACCGCCGGTCCGCCGCACGAATCCCGCCACGGCACCGAAGTCGAACGGCCGCACCCCGCCCTCCGGCAGGTCGTGGGCCGCCACCACCGTCCGCCACTCGCCGTCTTCCGGGCGGAGCACGTCCTCGGCCGCCGGCTGGGCCCCGGACGTCACCAGGTATTCGACGCCCGCGCCCGCCGCGGCCGCCACCGCGGCGGCCGACGACACCTGGATGAACCGGCGGCGATTGCCGGCCGGGGCGGGTCCGCCGAGCTCCTGGGCGAGCCGGCGGTGCAGCCCGGCGACGAACTCCTCGCTCGCCGCCCCGGCACCCGGCCGGGCGGCGCGCAGCAGCACGGCGGTCCGCAGCTCGGCCTCGTCACCGGGCCCGGCCGCGAACGGGCGCGGCCGGCGACGGCGCAGGAGGTCCTTGACGAACCGGCGGACACCTCGAGTCGTCACGGCTCCATCCCTTCCGCCACCTGGGCCGCCTGCCGCAACGCACGGTGCTGCAGCACCTTCGCGTTGCCGACGGTGATGTCCAGCTCGGCCGCAGCCTCCTTGAGCGAGCACGCCTGCAGGAAGCGCAGCCGCAGGATCCGGCTGTAGCGCTCGGGCAGCTGCGCGAGGATCGCTTCGGCGCGGGCCGGCGTGCGCGGGTCGATCGCACCGGCCTCGAACGCCACGATGTCGCGCTCTTCGTCGAGCGTGGTGATCTCCCGGCCGAGCGTGCGCCGCCAGTGCCCGGCCAGCACCGTCCGCGCGGTGGCCAGCAGGTACGCCCGGACCTCGCCCACGCTCGCCGAGACGCGCAGCGGCCGCAACGCCGTCAGGAACACCTCCGTGGTGAGATCCTCCGCGTCGGGCCGGTTGCCCACCTTCGAAAACATCAGCCGGTACACGCGATCGACGTTGTCGCGGTAGACCGCCTCCCAGTCCGGGTAGACGTCCGCGCCGACCGCGTGCAGCCGCGGCCGCGGTGCTTCGCCCGCTTCGTCCTGTTCGGCGCGCTTGCGCCGGAACCGCTGTGCCACCGGCACCGCCCGCCTTCTCCCCTGCCGATTCTTCCCACCACCTGAGGGATACGGGCCGGGGTTACGCGTAACCGGTGACCGTATCGGGATTCGGACCTTCCGATCGACCCAGGGGAGAGAAATGACCACCTCGATGTCACGACGGCGGCTGCTCGTCACCGGTGGCGCGCTCGCCACCACCGGCTTGCCCGCCTCCGCCGGCGCGGCCCCGGTCCGGCGGGGTGGCGCGGACGTCGTCCTCGCCTGGAACCGGGAGCTGCTGGCCACCGTGCGCACGCCCGGCCTCCAGCCCGCGACCGTGCACCCGACCCGCGGCTTCGCCCTGCTGCACGCGGCGGTGCACGACGCCGTCGTCGCGACGACCGGGACCGGACGGCCCTACCTGTTCACCGTCGACGTCCCGGCCGCGGCGGACCCGGAAGCGGCCGCGGCGCAGGCCGCGCACGACGTGCTCGCCGCGTTGTACCCCGCCCGCGCGGGCGGGTTCGCGAGCCTGCTGGCCGGCCAGCTGGCCCGCCTGCACCCGGCGGGGCGGGCCGCCGGCGTGCGGGCCGGCGGGCTCGTCGCCCGGCTGCTGCTGGGGTTGCGCGCGAACGACGGTTCGGCCGCGGTCCCGCCGGCGCTTCCCCCGGGCGCCGAGCCGGGGCAGTACCGGCCGACGCCGCCCGCGTTCGCCCCCGCCGCGTTCACCCACTGGGCCGCGGTGACGCCGTTCGTGCTCGACCGCGCCGAGAAGTTCCGGCCCGGCCCCTACCCCGAGCTGACCGGCGCCCGGTACGCGAAGGCACTGAACGAGGTGGCCGCGGCCGGACGGGACACCAGCACCACCCGCACCGCGGACCAGACCGTGCAGGCGCGGTTCTGGGCGGCGCCGATCTGGAACTACTGGAACGAGATCGCGCAGTCGGTCGTGGGCGGGTCTCGCGGCGGCCTGATCGTCGCCGCGCGGGTGTTCGCGCGGCTGAACCTGGCCTTCGCCGACGCCGTGATCGCGTTCTACGAAGCGAAGTACCACTACCGGATCTGGCGGCCGATCACGGCGATCCGCCTGGCCGGCGCCGACGGCAACCCGGCGACGGACGCCGTCCCGGACTGGTCGGGCCTCGCCACCACCCCGGCCGACCCGGCGTACCCCGGTGCGCACAGCGTCGTTTCGCAGGCGGGCGCTGGGGTGCTGCGCCAGGAGTTCGGGCCGCGGTGGCCCTTGGCCGTGACGTCCGAAGCGCTGCCCGGGGTGGTCCGGCGCTTCGCCACGTTCCAGGACGCCGCCGACGAGGCCGGGCTGAGCCGGATCGTCGCCGGCGTCCACACCCGGCTCGACCACGAAGCCGGGCGGCAGCTCGGCCTCGACGTCGCCGGGTTCGTCCTCCGGTCGTAGCCCTACCGGCGGGCGCCGGTCAGCGGCGGCGGGTCGAACCGCACGTACCGGCCGGTGCCGCCGGCGGCTTCGTTGAGGCGCCGCGGTTCCGCGACGTCGCCCCACCGTCCGGTCTCGATCCGCGACTCGAGCGCGTGCAGGGCCGCGACCGTCTCCGCCGTCCGGAACGCGCAGTGCCCGGTGGCGCCGACGTAGGCCTGGCGCAGCAGGGATCCGGCGCCCGCCCGGCGCACTTTCGTGCCGTACCAGTCTTCCTGCTCCACCGGCACGAGCTGGTCGGCGACCGTGTGGATGTCCAGCGTCGGGACGCGCAGCCGGCCGGTCACCGCCGACGTCCGCGCGAGGGTGCGCACGGCCTGCGGATCCGGCCGGATCTCGGCGTCCCGGGTGAGCGTCGCGAGGTCGGCGTCGACGTCGAGGCCGGCCGCGCGGTAGAGGGCCCGGACCTGGCGGGCGTGGCCGCTGCCGGCCAGCAGGGCACGGTAGTCGACGCCGGCGGTGTACGCGCTGTTGCCGCCGGCGGCCAGCTCGATCTGGTACCGGCCGGACACGACGAATCCGAGCACGAGCTGGGAAAGTTCTTGCTGCTGCTGGACTTCCTGACCGGCGGGGCCGGCCGGCGGGGTCGGGCCGGTGAACCAGCCGGGCTCGTTCATCAGGGCGGCGGCGAGCGCGATGCGCGCCCGCCCGGCGGGCGTGGCCTGGGCGTCGGTGGCGATCTTCGTCAGCGCGGCGGCCGACGCGCTCGCCTCGGCCGGGTCCGCGAACCGGACGAGCTTGACGTCCTGCGCGGGCGCGAGGAGGTGCGCCAGCGCGTATTCGCCGTCCAGCTGGTAGTTGTTCAGGTTCAGGCCGCCGGCGACGAGACCGCAGGTGCTCAGCACGCCGTCGAGCCCGCCGCGTTCGGCTTCCAGTGCGCTGACGAGGCCGCCCATCGAGGTGCCCCACGCGATCGTGCGGCGCGGGCGGCCGGTGAGCTGCCCGGCGGCCGCCAGCGCGCCGAACTGGTCGTCGACGGCGGAGGCGAGCGCCCACCACGACGGGCCGCTGTAGGAGGAGCCGACCAGCGCGTACCCACCGCCGAGCAACGCGTCCCGGGTTTCGTCGTTCGGCGCGTCCTGCGCGGTGAGCGGGCCGAACCCGTGGCTGTAGAGGATCGTCGTGCCGTTCCAGGCGGCCGGCACGTCCGCCACCCAGGTGGCCCCGTCCGGCAGCTGCCCCGTGTGGTGCTCGCTCGTGGCCGCGGCCGCGGTCGCCGGGACCAGGCCGGCCGCCAGCAGGATCGCGCCGATCAGCGCCAGGACGCGCATGGTGGTGCCCCTCACCCCGGGCCGTCGCGCCCGGCTCGCCGTGGGCACCGAGAGTCCCACGGCAGGCGCGAGATGTACAGGTTTCCTGTACTTTTCAGTGCGACGGGCGGTCGGAGAGCGCGGCGTGGCACGCGACGACGTAGGCGCGGAACCGGGCCGCCTCGCGCGGGTTCAGCTGCGACACCATCCGTTCTTCGAGCGCGGCGACGTCGTCGCGGACCCGGTCGAGGAGCTCCTGCCCGGGACCGGTCAGCCCGATCACCCGCCGCCGCCGGTCCCGCGGATCGCCTTCCCGCGCGATGAGGCCCCGGCGTTCGAGCGCGACGACCATGTCCGCCATCGCCTGGTCGGTGACGAAGGAGTTGCGCGCCAGTTCGGCGGTGGTGAGACCGGACCGGCGTTCCAGCACGGTGAGCGCGGTGTACTGCAACGGCGTGAGCGCGACCGGGCGGAGCACCTCGTCCAGCCGGGCCCGCACGGCGAGCTCGAGCTGCTTCACGAGGTACAGCAGGCCGGGGCCGGCGGCTCCGGGTGCGGGAACGGGCTGGGACACCGCCCCATGGTGACCGACGGCGGGCTCCGGCGCCCGGGCCGGTCAGGTCTTCGGCCGCTTGAGCACCTCGGTGGGCAGCCCCAGGTTGTCGACGACCCGCTCGACGGCGTCCCCGATCCGCACGAAGTCGGCGCCGAGCGGGTCGATCACCAGGCGCCGGACGTTCGCCACGTGCGCGGGGGACGCGGCCGCCAGGTGCGCCCGCCCCGCGTCGGTCAGGGTCGCCATCGTGAAGCGGCGGCCCTGGCCGGTGCACACCTCCCGGGTCACCCAGCCGCGATCCTCCAGCCGGGCCACCGCGTGGGAGATCCGCGGCAGCGACCCGTTGGCCATCTCCGCGATCTCGCTCATCCGCAGGCTCTCCCCCGGCACCACCGAAAGCCGCGCCAGGATCATGTAGCCCAGCAACGTCAGGTCGGCGTCGCGCAGCAGCTGGCTTTCCAGTGCTCCCGGCAGCGTGAGCAGCACCTTCGCCAGGTTCACCCACGCCCGCCGCTCGTCGTCCCCGAGCCGGTCGAACGGCTCCACCGCTTCGTGTTCGCCCACGCTTGACTTTAACACGCAACTCAAACTATCTTTGGGTTTAACACGCAACCCAAGGAGGAGCGATGCCGACCACCGCCACCCCGACGTCCGTCATGGCCCTCCGCCTGGGGCTCGCGCTCTTGGCGGCGGCCGCCGTCAACACGGTCATCGCGCTCGCGGCGTCCGCTCTCGACGAAGGCGGCATCGGGATGGGCCTCAACCCCGCGGCCTACCTGCCCGCGACAGTGCTCGGCCTGGTCGCCGGCGCCACCGGCTGGGGCCTGATCGCCCGCCACAACCCGAAGGCGCTGCGGGTGGTGGTCCCGGCCGTGCTCGTCCTGACGTGGATCCCGGACCTGCTCCTGCTGACCGCGGGCGCCACCGCCGCCAACGTGGCCGGGCTGATGCTGATGCACCTGGCGGTCACCGGCGCGGTCGTCCTGGCCCTCCGCCCGACCCTGCGGGTGCCGGCCGCGGCGGCTCCGGCGCCGCACGCGGGGTAAGCGCTTACCCGCCCAGCCGGGGGAACAGACGGACGCGGTTGGCGGTGGTCAGCTCCCGCCAGGGCGGGCCCGCCGGCAGAAATCGCTGCCGTACGGCAGCCGCTCGGCGCCGAACGCCGGTGAGGTTCCTGCACCCCACGTCCGGGGAGGTCGACGAGGTCGGCCGCGGCGCCACCGCGATGCCCGAAGGCCATCCCGAGCGTCACACGCAGGGGCCGCCGCCGTCGTTCCTGGTGCCGGAGAACCTGGCCGAGTCGATGGCTCGGCAGCCAGGAACGACCGTGGCGGTGGTCGGTCACCGACCGCCCTGGGTGAACATGGTGATCAAGCCGCGGGGTGAGTCCTCGCCGAAGAGGAGCTCGTGGAGTTCGTTGCCGTCGGCGGCGGCCTCGGCGCCGCGGGGGAACATCACGGCCTCGAACTTCGCCAGCGCCGTCTCGACGTCGTCGTTCCCGGCCAGGGCCAGGGCCAACTCGGCGCCGTCGAGCATCGCCAGGTTGGCGCCTTCGCCGTTCGGGGCCGCGAGGTGGGCGGCGTCGCCGATGAGCGTCACCCCCGGTACCCGCTTCCACCGGTGCTCGACCGGCAGCGTGTGGAGCGGGCGCAGGACCGGCGCCGTGTCGCCGTCGGTGATCAGCGCCGTGAGTTCGGGGGCCCAGCCCGCGAACTCCGCCGCGGTCCGCGCGGTGGCGGCTTCGGCGTCGGTGAAGTCGCCGAACCACTCGACCGGGCGGGTCAGCGCGACGTAGGTGTGCAGGGTGCCGTCCGTTTCGCGGTGGGCCTGGATTCCCTTGCCCGGCGCGAGCGCGAGCATGGCCCCGTCGCCGACCGCCTTCGCGGCGGCGGGGTGCCGGGTGTCGCTGTCGTACAGGAAAGTCTCGACGTACGACCGGCCGATGTACTCCGGCGTCGCCGGCGACAGCAGCGGCCGGACCTTCGACCAGGCACCGTCCGCCCCGACCAGCAGGGTCGTGGTGACGGCCGCGCCGCCCGCGAAGCTCACCTCGTGGCGGCCGTCGCCCAGCGCGCGGACGCCGGTGACCTTGTGCCCCCAGCGGACGGTGCCGTCCGGGAGCGAGTCGAGCAGCAGCCGCCGCAGCTCACCCCGGGGTACTTCGGGCCGTCCTCCGGTGCCGTCGTCGGGCTCGTCGTGCAGGACCGCGCCGTGGCGGTCGAGGACCCGGGTGGCCTCGTGACCTTCGAGGACGAGCGCGCGGAACCCGTCGGTCAGGCCGGCGGCTTCGAGGGCGGCCTGACCGGTGCGGACGTGGATGTCGAGCAGCCCGCCCTGCTTGCGGGCGGCCGGGGACGGCTCGGCTTCGTAGACCGTGGCCGCGATGCCGTGGACGTGCAGGACCCGGGCGAGGACGAGACCGCCGAGCCCGGCTCCGATGATCGTGACGTTCATGGTGCCTCCTTCTGGAATGTTGTTCCAAGATTGTGGAACGTCATTCCAGATGTGTCAAGATGAGGCATGCCGCCCCGCACCCGCCGCTCCGACGCCCTCAGCCGCGAACGCATCGTCGAGGCCGCGGTCGAACTCCTCGACGCGACCGGCGAGGCCGGGCTGACCTTCCGGACGCTCACCGAGCGCCTCGCCACCGGCGCCGGCGCGATCTACTGGCACGTGGCGAACAAGAGCGAGCTGCTCGACGCGGCGACCGACGGGGTGATCGCCGCCGCGCTGGCCGTCGGCTCCCCCGGCTCACCGCGCGAGCAGATCCGCGCGGTCGCGCTCGGGTTGTTCGACGCCATCGAGCGGCACCCGTGGCTCGCCACGCAGCTGGCGCTGCAGCTCTCGCGCAGCCCGTGGGGGTCGGTGACCCCGCGGATCTTCGAAGGCATCGGCCGCCAGGTCCGCGCGCTCGGCGTGCCGGAGGGCCACCTGTTCACGACGACCTCCGCCCTGGTGAGCTACATCTTCGGCGCCGCGGGCCAGAACGCCGCGAACAACGCGGGAGCCACGCCGGGTGGCGACCGCGACGAATTCCTCGACGCCGTGTCGGCGGCGTGGGAGGAACTGGACCCGGCCGAGTACCCGTTCACCCGGGCGGTGGCGGCCGAGGTGCGCGGGCACGACGACCGCGAGCAGTTCCTCGCCGGGCTGGACCTCGTTCTCGCCGGCATCACCGCCGTCCACCTCCCCCGAGCCGAGTGATACAGCAACCGGAAAAGGCCCGAACGCGAAATTCGTTGCTGAATTTTTTCGCCGACCCGACCCGGGGAAACGGTCGTACCATGACGGGATGAGCGCCCAGGAGCAGCAAGCCCTCGATTCCCTCTACGACCTCGACAATGTGCTGACGATCGAGATCACGCTGCCGCAGGCCGACTGGGACGCCGTGCGCACCGAGCAGCCGGCCGGCGGCGTGTGCAACTTCGACTGGACCGGCGGAAGCCGTTACACCTGGCGGAAGGCGTCGGTCACCATCTCCGGGACGAAGTTCCCCGCGAAGAAGACGTTCACCGACGTGGGAATCAAGAAAAAGTCCTTCTGCGGTTCGATCAACAGCGACAAGCCGTGCCTGCACGTCGATTTCGGAAAGTTCTCCGATGACAACAAGGCACCGATCCGGGACCTGATCGGATCGCGCTACCTGACGCTCAACAACTCGGTCCAGGACCTTTCCTACCTCCGGCAGCTGCTGGGTTACCGGCTGTTCGAACTCGCCGGCCTCCCCTATTCCCGCGGGAACTTCGCGAAGGTGCTCGTCAACGGCACACCGATCGGCCAAGGGGTCGCCGGCGTCAACAGCCCCGGCGTCTTCGTGAACGTCGAGCCGATCATGCCGCGCTACATCGAGCGCAATTTCCGGCACACCGGTGGAAACCTGTACGAACTGGAGCACAAGGACGACTTCGTCGCTGCCCGGTTCGGCTTCATCGGCGTGGAATCGCTGTCGAAGTTCGAGGACAAGGCGGACCTGAAGTTCGCCATCGACCACATCGCCGCGCACGGGCTGGCCGGCGCGAGCGAGGTCTTCGACCTGGACCAGTTCATCAAGCTCTACGCGATGGAGTTCTTCCTCAAGCACTGGGACGGCTATTCCCGCAACACCAACAACACCTACGTCTACAACGACGTGGAAGCCGTCGCCGCGCCCGGCGTCGGCGACATCCGCTTCAAGCTGATCCCGTGGGGCCTCGACCAGACGCTGCAGCCGGCCCGGCACTTCCGGATCGACACCGCCGGGCTGCTCGGCAAGCTCGTGCGCGACGACCCGGCCCGCCGCGCGCAGCTGATCGACCGGATCCGCGCCTACCGCGAGAGCGTGTTCGGCCACAAGACCCAGGAAACGGTGCTCAAGCCGCTGCTCGACCGGATGGCAGGGGTGCTGACCGGGCTCGGGGTGCCCGACCTGCCCGCGCAGGTCACCGCACTGCGCAAGCAACTGCGGCTGGCGGCGTCGGCCGGCTACCTCTGCGGCGGCCTGCCCGGCCCCGACGGGGCCTACGTCCGCGAAGACGTCACGAACGAGTGCATGCACGCCAGCGGCACCGAAACCATCGAGCCGGGCAGCTTCGAGGTGGTCCACCGGCTGCGCCCGGCCAACGTCGACGAAGCCGACCTGTGGTGCTTCGACACCCTCGGCACCGGGAAGTCGCTCGCCACCAAGGCTTCCGGCCGGTTCCTGCACGCGAGCACGACGGCGTCGGCCCAGGGCCACCGGCTGCTCTGCACGCGCGCGGCCGACAACACCGACCACGCCGAAGAGTTCGCGGTCACCCCGGTGGACCCCGCCGGCGATCCGTTCGCCTACAGCGGCTACTTCACGCTGACGAGCGTCCGGACCGGGGCGGGTGCGGCGTTCGCCACCGATCCGGCGCCGTCGGGCCGGCCGCGGGTCGTGCAGGACCCGGCGGCGTCGAAGCTGTACTTCTCCTAGAGGACCACGTACCCGCCGTTGTCGTCGACGACGAGGATCTTCCGTTCGCCGCCGGCCGGGAACGTCGTGACGCCTTCGGGTTTCGCGGTGCGGTGGAAGGTGATGTCGAGCAGCTCGATGGCGCCACCGCCACGGGGCCAGGTGCCGAGCTGGAACGGCGCGTCGTCGTGGCTGGCCGACCGGCCGAGCAGGACGAGCAGATCACCGTCCGGCGCGGCGCCGGAGAGGTCGCGGATGCCTTGCGCCGCCGCGGGGTGCGGGAGGCGGGCCGAGCGCACGGTGGGCGCGCCGAGCGACGCCGTCGTCCACTGCCCGCCGAGGTCGGCGGGGATCCGGACCAGGGCGACGTGGCCGGGGATCGCCGGTCCCCGCAAGCCCAGCAGGAGTGCGCTCGTGTCCGCGTCCCAGGCGAGGCCCTCGACGTTCAGGCCGTCGTCGTCCGGTTTCCGCCTGCCCGGCGCGGCGAGGGCGGGCACCCGGTCGAGCAGCCAGGCCCGGAACCCGGCCATCGGTTCGGCGGGCAGGTCGCCGTCGGGGCGGTGGCGGACGCGCACCAGGCCGTCGTTGACCCGGTTCCGCTCGACCGACAGCGAGGAGCAGACGATCAGGAAGGTCTCGCCGTCCCGGTCGGCCCTGGCGAGCCCCTCCGGATCGCTCAGGCCGTCCGCGCCGAGCAGCCGGCGACGGCGGATGTGGCCGACCTTCGCCAGGTCGGCGTCGAACGTCATTTCGAACAGGGCGGTGGGGTCTTTGTTGTCGACGAAGGTGAAGCACCGCGGGCCCGTCCGCACCACGCCGGAGGCGTTGAACGGGTGGTCGCCGTTGCGTTCGCGGAACGGCGTCGGCTTCACGTTCTTCCGCTTCGCCACCGACCGAGTGTAAACCGGCTTGTTCCCCCAGCTGGCACTCAGTGCCACTACGAGGGGCGGAGGACCGCACCCACCTGGGCGACCACCTCGTGCAGGGGCGTCGCGGTGGTCATCACGGCGACGACCGTGGCCGGTTCCGCGCGCGGGGCGCGGAAAGCGGCGAGCACCAGCGCGAACGCCTCGGCCGCGCGGACCTTGATGTCGTCCTCGCCGCCGCCGCGCAGCCAGCGCCGCAGGACGTGGTTGTTGGCGGCCGCGATCGCCGCGGCGGCGACGGCCGCCCGCAGGCTCGCCGCCGGGTCGCCCTGGTGTTCGTAGCGCGCCTGCAGGTAGCGCGCGAGCACGCGCTGGTAGCGGTCGACGGTCGCGACCTCCTTGTCCCGCAACGAAGGCACCGTGCGGGTCAGCGCGAACCGCTTGAGGGACACGTCGAGCTCGGCGGCGTAGGAGTCCAGCACGAGGCCGACCGCGTCGCAGGCCACCTCGACCGGGTCGCGCGCCGGGTCGGCGGCGGCGAAGGCGTCCTCCATCTCCGCCACGATCTCGTCGTGGTTGGCGAACAGGACGTCGTCCTTGGCGTCGAAGTACCGGAAGAACGTGCGGCGGCCGACGCCGGCCGCGGCCGCGATGTCGTCCACCGTGGTGGCCTCGTAGCCGTTGGCGGCGAACAGGTCCACGGCCGCCGAGGCGAGGGCGCGGCGGAGCTGCCGCCGGCCCGCGGGGGTCGCCCCGACCCGGGTGGCCGGCGCGCGGCGCGGCGAATCGGTCATGGCCGGACGGTAGCAGCCGAACTTGCTAGCGGCACTGAGTGCCGTTAGGCTGACCCTTCCTCACCCAGCGAGCGGAAAGGCGTCGACGATGTCGCTCGACCAGCAGGTGCCTGTCGCGCCCCGGGACCCGGCGGGCGACCGGGTCGACGCCTTCTACGGCCGCCTCTTCGGCTGGCCGGTCAAGTGGCGGGGAGTCCATCCCTTCCTGGCACTGGAGAACGGGATCTGCGCGGTGACGCTGCCCAAGCTGAGCGCGGGCCCGGTCCTGGCGCGGCTGGTGGCGACCGGCTGCCAGGGCCCGGCGATGCACCTGCCCACCCAGCACGGCCCGCGCGTGGCCCTCCTCGCGGAGACCGACGGGCTGATCCCGCCGCGCGACGCCCTGCCGAAGAACGTCGACGTGCTGGCGTGGGGAACGTTGCTGCCGTTGCCGGTCGGCCCGCGCCGGGTGGACGTGGCGACGGAGTGGCTGTCGGCGCCGGACCCGCGGCAGCGGTGGCTGCCGAGCCTGAGCGCGGTCCTGGCGGGCATCCCCGAACGGTTCTAGCTCCCGAAAACGGTTCGACGACGGTCCCGGTCCCCTGCCACAGTGACCGGCCATGGGGACCGCCGAGGTGCTGACCGCCGCCGACGTCGAGCTGATGCAGGGCCTGGCCCAGCGGGTCACGGCGCTGCGGCCCGACCTGGTCAACAGCGACGCCTCCTACGGCGAGCTGGCCTGGAACTGGGGCCGCGGCCACGCCGCCGACGGCGCGCACTGGCGGCGCCGGCTGTGGTTCTCCGGCGGCGCACTGGTGGCGTGGGGCTGGGCCCAGCTGCCGCGCCGGGTGCGGCGCTCCGACGGCTCGGTGCGGGACGTCACCGGCGCGTACCTGGCCCACCAGGTCCACCCCGCGCACGCCGAACTGGCCGACGAGGTGATCGCCTGGTTCGACGCCACGGCGGGCGACGTCGAACGCACCGTGCTGCCGGGCGCGGCCGACGAGTTCGCGCTCGCCCGCTGGACCGCGCACGGCTACCGGACCGACCCGGCCGCGGCGGGCGACACGGGAACGTGGACCCAGCTCACCGAACGCGACCTCACCGACCTCGAAGAGCCGGTGCTGCCCGGCGGGTTCCGGTTCCGCACGGCGGCCGAGGCCGGCCCGGCCGCCGCGGTCCGGGCCCACGTCGACGCCTGGGCACCCACCACCTACACGGCGCAGAGCTACGAAGGCGTGCGACGGGCCCCGGGGTACCGGGATGACCTGCACGTCCTGGTCGAGGCCCCGGACGGGACGATGGCGGCCTCGGCGATCCTGTGGCTCGACGAGCCGAACAAGACCGCCGAGTTCGAACCCGTCGGGACGCACCCGGGGTACCGGCGCCTCGGCCTGGCCCGCGCGATGCTCCTGCACGGGCTGCGGCGCGCGCGGGACGCCGGAGCCACGCACGCGACCGTCGCCTGCCTCGGCGCTCCCGGCCACCCCGCCGCCCGGGAGCTGTACCACGGCGTCGGCTTCCGGGAGCTGAGCCGGGACGTGCCGCTCGTCAAGACCGCGGGCTGAGCCCCGGCCGTCTGTCCACAAAGGACTTTTGTTTGACCGGGCCGCCGGTGGGGTATTAACCGACCCCGCGAATCCACGCAGCCCCGTCGCCACCCGTCCGGGCGACGGCCGTGGTCGCCCGGCCCGGGCTGTGAGGCACCGATGACCCCTGACGGCACCGCCGGGACGCCCCGGCTCGAAGGACCGGTACTCCGCCCGCCGTGGACGGCGTACGCCCTGCTCCTGGTCATCGTCGCGGACCAGGTGACCAAGGCGTGGGCCTGGCGGGAAGTGCCGAGGACCCGCATCAACTTCGGCGGGAACCCGCTGGTCGGGCCGGTCGTCGGCGCCTGGTACGCCGGTCCGGTGACGGGCGCGGTGCTCGACCTCGCCGGCGCCGCGCTGCTGACCGCCGCGGTCCTGCTCCTCCTGCGCCGGCGGCACCCGGTGCTGCTGCGGGCACCGGCCGCCCTGGCGATCGGCGGCTGGACCAGCAACCTGCTGGACCGCCTCGGGCTGCACCACGTCACGGCGCCGGGCAGCGTCCGCGGCGCCATCGACTTCGTCCCCCTCGGCAAGTACACCTTCAACGTCGCGGACTTCTTCATCATCGGGGCCACCCTGGCGTTCTCCCTCGCCCACGGCTACCGGTGGGCGACCACGCGGCTGTCCGACGCCGCGGTCGACGCCCCCCGTCCCCGCGCGCGGCTGCGCACGCCGGCGCGCATCGTGACGGCCACCGGCGCCGCGGTGCTCGTCGCCGCCGTGACGCTCGGGGCCACCCACTACGGCGGGGCGACGCACCCGCCGCGCTTCTCCCGGACGGCGACCACCCGGTGACCCGGGCGGGTTGAGAACCGCCGTTACGGGTAACCGGCTTGTTCGGACACCGGACGAGGAGGTGGGGACATGACCGGAAACGTCGAGGTCTTGCCGATGGACGCGGAGCAGGCCCTCGTCCTGCGGCTCAGCGGGACGCTCGACGCCGGGACCGCGCCGGGGGCGCTGGCCAGGCTGCTCGACGCTAGCGCCACCCTCCCGCCACCGCACCTGGTGATCCTCGACCTGCGGGAGGTCGGCACGCTCGGCGCGGCAGGCGTACGGGCGCTGGGCCAGTTCGCCGTGCGCCGCGCGCGGTCGGGAGTCCGCTCGGCGGTCCTGCTCGACCCCGGAACGCTGAACGCCCGGGTCCTGCGCAGCGGGCTGCCCGGCGACACCCTGCCCGTGCACGCCAGCGTGGACGAGGCGATCGACCGCCACGGCGACGGGCAGACGTCCGAAGAACGGCTCGGCGCGCAGCTGGCGGCGCTCACCCGGGTCCTGCTCGACGCCGGCACCGTCACTCAGTCCCTGAACCACGTGGTCGCGGCGACCACCGTGGTCGTGCCGCACGCGCGGCTGGTCAGCATCACGCTGCGGGACGCCGCCGGCCGCTTCTTCACCCCGGTGGAGATCCCGGACATCGCCGCCGACCTCGACGACGTCCAGTACCGCAGCGGCTCCGGGCCCTGCCTCGACGCCGCCGCCCCCGGCGGGCCCGCCTACGCGCTCGACCAGGACCTCGCGCGGTCCCCGGCGTGGCCTCAGTTCGCCGCCGTCGCGACGGCGCACGGGCTCGACGCGGTGCTGTCCACGGCCTTGCTGCCGACGTCCCGCCCGGCGGGCTTCACCGGCGCGCTCAACATCTACGCCCACCGCGAGGGCATCACGCCGGCCGACCGCCACCGGGCCCTGCTGCTGGCCACGCACGCCTCGCTCGCCCTCGAGCACGCCCGCGTGGCCGAGCTCGCCGAACTGGAGCGCGCGCACCTGCGCCGCGCGATCGAGTCCCGCGACGTGATCGGCCAGGCGAAGGGCATCTTGATGGCCCGTCAGGGGCTCAGCGCCGACGCCGCTTTCGCCCTGCTCCGGCGCACTTCGCAGGAGCTCAACGTCAAGCTGGCCGAGATCGCCGCCGCCCTCGTGGACAACCGCGGCGCGCTGACCCCGGCCGGGGAGGACTGAGAGGTCAATCCACGGGTGGACGCCGGGGGTGGCCCGCCGTCAGCCGCGCGGTGAAGCCCGTCTCGTCGCGGTACAAGGCGACTTCGCTGCAGATCTGGTGGGCGATCCACAGGCCGCGGCCGCCGATCCGGCGCGCGGCCGGGAGCAGGCCGGCGAACGGGTCGTCCGGGCCTTGCCCGGTGTCGTGCACCGTGACGACCAGGTGGCCGGGGCCGGCCCAGATCCGCATTTCGACCGGCGGGCGGCCGTGGCGCAGCGCGTTGTCGACGATCTCGCTGACGGCCAGGACGAGGTCGTCGAGCTCGGCGGCGGGCAGGCCGGTCTCGCCGAACTCGAGCACGGCCCGGCGGGCCGCGGCGGGGTGCGGGTCGGTGAGCACGGCGAGCGGGGCGGCGTGCTGGATCTCCAGCGGCGCCACCGGCCGTGCCCCGGCCAGGAAGGCCGGCGGGTCGACGTAGCCGGAGTTGTCCCGGCGCCCGCCGGGGGTCGCGACGAAGGGATGCGTGCGGGCGACGTCGTCGAGGATGTGGCGCGGGGTGGTCCGGGTGTCGTAGGCGCACATGCTGCGCAACGGGAACTCGTCGTAGGCGTGGTTGACCGCGGCTTCGTAGCGCGCCCACGAGTCCCACGCGGTGTCGATCGCCGTGCGCGGGATCTCGCCGAAGATGCGGATTCCGGTGGCGCCGCCGTCGACCAGCGCGGCCATCATCGTCCGGTAGGAGCGGATCGCGGCGGCCGGGCGGACGTAGAGCTCGCCGGTGGTCAGGTACCGCACGTCCGCCGACGCCGGGAGGGCCCGGCGCACCAGTTCGGCCCGGCCCGGTTCCAGCGACACCATGGTCGGTTCGCCGGCGGCCAGCCCGCCCTCGAGGAACGGAACGGCGACGGCGAGCAGCTCGGCGTCGGAGCGGTAGTGGACGGCGGCGTGGTCGTAGCCCCGCGGCGCGGTCTCCGGTTCGGCGGTCACGGCCCGCCCGCCACGCGGACACCGGCCCCGCACCGCAGCCCCGCGCGGGCGGCGAACCCGGCCGGCCGCCGGTATCCGGAGCCCCGCTGTGTCGGCATCTGCACGCTCCGACAATACGCCGCGGCTCCCGGGCACCGGTGGGCTCACCGGGACCGGTCCTCCGGACCGCTTCGAACGAGGCCGCGGCCTGCCGGGTACGGGGCGGCCGCGACCACGCCGGGCCCGCGGGCGACCATGGCGCCCGGCGACCGGCCGTGCCTGCCCGGCGGGCGTGCTCGCGCCCCGGCACTGCCGGCGACCAGCACCGCCGCGTTCCGGGCCGAACCACCCGCGCCGCCACCACACCGACGGCCACCCCGCCCGGCGGAGCCCGGTCCCCGGGCGGGTTCAGCGGAGGATGTCGCGAGTCAGCTCGAGCTGGCCGTGGTGCTGGGCCAATTCCTCGTACACGTGCTGCAGCGCCCCGCCTTGCGACCGGCCCGCCGGGGTGCCGGCGTACTTCGGCGGCGCCGGCGCGCGCAGCGGTGCCGCCGGCTCGGACGCCGCGAGATCGGCGCGCAGCTGCTCCTTGGCCGCCGCGATCCGGGACACCAGCGTGGCCACCGGGCCCGATGCGGTGAACTCGGCGTCCCGGTCGCGCTCGACCGCGCGGCCGGCGACCGGTGCGCCGGCCCAGAACTCGAGCACGCCCAGGCAATGCGTGACGATCGCGTAGGGCGTGTTCGCCCCCGGCAGCGGGGGACGGCGGTTGGCCCGCTCGTCGCCGAGCTCGGTGACGATCGCCGCCATCCCGTCGAGGGCGCGGCCGGCGAACCACACGTAGTCGTCGTCGCTGATCCGCATGCGGCTCACCTTGCCACGACGGCGTGGTCAGGGGGAAACCTCCACCTCCAGACCCATCACCCGGACGGTGCGCCGCCGGCGGAGCCAGCCGCGGGTGGGCGCGCCGTCCGGCAGTTCGTCGAGGAACGCCTTGCGCTGCGCCGCGGTCGTCGAGCGCCAGCGCATCGCCAGCACCGGGCGGACCGGGGCGATGAAGGGCCGCACCCGCTCGTGCGCCCCCGCCAGCCGGAGCTCGTATTCGCGGTCCGGCCGGTAGGCGAGGTCGAGGTCGATCAGTGGCTCGGCGCCGCCGGCGCGGTGGTGGCAGCGCGACAGCACCCGGGCGAGCTCGTCCATCGTGACCTGCAGCGTGCAGGGCATCTGGTCCTGCCAGCGACCGAGCCGCGGGGCGTTCACCGACGCCGCCGTGACCTCGTCGGCGAGCACGACCAGGGCCCGGACCGGCGATCCGGCCAGTTCGACGCGGATCCGCCGCCGGTCCGCGTCGACGTAGAAGCGGAGCACGCGGTCGGCGACGACGGCGCCCGACCGCAAGCGGACCCACTCCTCGACGGCGTCGGGCGAGGGGCAGGACGACACGAAGGTGAACGCCAGTTCGTCGCCGGCGAGGGTCATCGCCACCGGGAACAGGGAACCGAGGTCGTGCATCAACGCCGAGCCGATGACGAGTGCGGCGCGAGAGCCGCCTCCGGTCATCGTCTCCTCCTCCCCTCAAGCTACACCTGCAGGTCGGCTTCGATGCGCTTCAAGTAGTGGCGGGCCAGCGCCAGGTTCGCCCGTTCCCGGTCCAGCACCAGGTACAGGAACAGCGAGTTCCGCGACGAGTTCATCAACCGGATCAGGTGGTACTGGCGGTGCAAGGTGATCAGGATGTCCTCGATGCTGTCGTTGAGCGCGAGCGAGGACATCACCCGCAGCTTCGACCGCACGACCTCGGTGTTGCCGGCGGCGGCGACCTCCAGGTCGAGCCACTCGCCGCCACCGCTGGTGCCGAGCGACATCCCGCTGTCGTAGTCGACGAGCGCGACGCCGACGGCGCCGGTGATGGACATGGCTTCCTTCAGCGCGGTGTCGATGTTCATCATCATGCTGCTTTCCTTCCGTTGGACAGGCTTGTCCGCTACGCGGCCAGGATCGTGCCGATCCGGTCGATGACCGGCCGGGACTCGAAGAGCAGGCGCCCGACGTTCAGGCCCTTGTCCCCCAGGACGACCATCAGCGCCAGCCGGCCGACGGCGTAGACGGCCATGTAGCCCTCGCTGCCGAACACCACGGTCTGGCTCAGCGTGCCCTTCCCGGTCATTTCGGCGGCTTGGCGCGCGATTCCGAGATCGGCGGCGGCGAGCGCGGAGATCTTCGCCGGATCGATGTAGTCGTCCGCGTCGGCGATGATGGGTATGCCGTCGACCGCGGCGAGCACCGTGCCCGTCACCCCCGCGACGCTGTCCCGGAGATTGCGCAGCTCGGCGGCCAGTGCGTCGAAGTCCAATTCTCTCTTTGCTTTCTTTCGGCAGCGACCGATCGCCCGGAAGGCAGCGGTCACTCCGGACGACGTCGTGAGCAAATCGGTAGGCGGCCAGGCGATCAGCCGTTCGAGTTGCCCTGTCGCCGGGGACCCTACCGCCATCATCACTGCGCGCCTATGCGCGGCGGACGGTCATCCCGTGCATTTACACGATCGGGTGAAGCGGAACCGTTGATGTAACCGAAATTAATTCACCGGCAGCCGGTCGTCCATTGATCACGATCGACGGGCGACCGGTCGTCCGGAATTTTCGGCGAGGGTGGTTGAAATGCGGTTATCCCATTTCCGGGGGAGGTGTCCGAAAGTAGTCGGCAGTTCTCTTTCACCCATTCGCCGGAGCGGCGGGCAGCGGCAGGGACCGCGGCAGGCCGAACGCCGGGAGCACGCTGTTGTCGAACCGGGTCATCGCCGCGATCCGGTCCCCGGCCAGGGTCAGCACGTACAGGCCGGTCCCGTGCCGGATACCGGACGAACCGCGCAGGTACGCGCCGAAGGCCGGCTGGCCGTTGGCGCGGGTGGGCACGAGGTCGAACCGGCGGCCCGCGCCGAACAGGCCCGCGCAGAACCGGCCCACCACGTCCCGGCCCTCGTACTCGAGCGGCAACGGCGGCATCGACACGAACACGTCGTCGGTCAGCAGGGCCACCAGCGCGCCGATGTCGGCGGTTCCCACGCCCGCACGAAGCCCGCCACGATCGCGTGCTCGGCGGCCGAGCCCGGCGCGGGTGCCGGTGCGCGCTGCTGTTGCCGGCGCCGCAGGCCGGCCCGGGCCCGCTTGAGGGCGCTCTTCACCGAGTCGACCGTCGTGTCCAGCATGGCGGCGACCTCGCCCGCCGGGAACCCGAGGACGTCACGCAGCACCAGCACCGCCAGCTGGCGCGGCGGCAGGACCTGCAGCGCGGTCACGAACGCCAGCGAAACGGATTCGCGCTGCTCGTAGCGCGCCTCCGGACCTGGCGGCGCCGGGAACGCGCCTTCGAGGAGCGCGTCGGGGAAGGGTTCGAGCCAGACGGCTTCGCCGAGCCGCGTCGGTTCGGGCGGTTCGACGCCGGGGATGTCCCACGCCTTCGCCGGACGCCTTCCGGCCGCGCGCAGCGCGCTGAGGCAGCGGTTGGTGGCGATCCGGTACAGCCAGGTGCGGATCGAGGCCCGGCCGTCGAACCCACCGAGGCCCCGCCACGCCGACAGCAGCGTGTCCTGGAGGGCGTCCTCGGCGTCCTGGAACGAGCCGAGCATCCGGTAGCAGTGCACCTGCAGCTCGCGGCGGTGCGGCTCGGTCAGCTCCCGGAAGGCCTCGCCGTCCCCGGCCCGCGCCCGCCCGATCAGTTCGGTTCCCATCCGGCCTCGTCTCCCTGCTCGCGCTCCCATCCTGTACGGACGCCGCCGGGGCCGCGAAGGGGGCGGCCGCCCCCTTCGCGGTCGCCCCGGCGTCTGCCCCGGCATGGGAAAAATCATCATCAGTGAGAACGTCACGCTCGACGGGGTCGTCGAGGACCCGACCGGCGACGGGGGATCCGTCCGCTGGTTCACCCGGATCGGCGACGAAGACCGCGCGGCGTGGGCCGAGGTCGAACACGCCGAAGCAGTGGGCGCCGCGGCCCTCTTGCTGGGCAGGCGGACCCACGCGTACTTCCTCGCCCGGGGCTGGGCGGCGCGCACCGGCGAGTGGGCGGACCGGTTGCGCGCCCTGCCGAAGTACGTCGTCTCCGCCGCCGCGGTCGACGACGCCGGCTGGGGCGAGACCACGGTCCTGAAGGGCGACGTCGTCGATGAGGTCGCGAAGCTGAAGGAGGCGGTGAGCGGGGAAATCGTGGTGTACGGCAGCGGGATGCTGGTCCGCACCCTGATCGAGCACGAGCTGGCCGACGAGCTGCGGCTGTTGACCTACCCCTTCGTCGTCGGCACGGGCGCCCGGCTCTTTCTCGAGGCGAGCGGGTTCCGGGCGGCCCGGCTGACCGGCACGCGCACGGTCGGGACCGCCCTCGTCCTGTCGACCTACGAGCTCGGCCGTCCCTGACCCCGGCCGAAAGGACGAGATCCGCTGTCCCTTCGGCCGAGGTGGTGGCCGGGCCGCGCTCCTAGCTTGATCTTCATGGACTTCACAGCCAGGAGGATCGGGGGCATCGCGGTCGCCGCCGGGGCCGCGGTGGTGGCGGCCGGGGCCACCGTCATCGCCACCGCCGCCGATCCCGTCGCGCCCGAGGTCGTCAGCGCGACCCCGGCCGAAGCCGGGCGCGAAGGCCAGGGCAAGTACACCGCCGGGGACTACGTGCTGACCGTGCACGAGCTGAACGACGACGGCGAAGGCACGGACACGGCCATCGGCCCGCACACCGCGTACTACTCGAAGGTCCTGCACGGCACCGGATCGTGGCAGCCGACGGTCGTCAAGTTCTCCGCCGGCCGCGAGCGCGACGCGCCGACGGTCTTCGCCTACCCGGTTCCCGGGCCGGGCAAGGGCGTCGACTGCGTCGCGTCCGGGACCGAGGCCGCCCCGCGGGTGCGGTGCGAGACCAAGGTCGGTAGCCGACGGTGAAGTGCCGGTCGGCACCGGCGTTCTCGAGCTCGTCGACGACCAGTCGGCGGTCGGGGTGCGCCCGGCAGACGGCCGGCTGCGCGGCGCTCGCGCCGGCGGTGGCCCGATATCCGGGCGGGACGTACCGCGGGTCGTCGAGGACCAGTCCCCCTCCGGGGGCGCGCAGCGGAGCCGCGGCGGCGTCGAGCGGCGCCGACGACGGCGATCTTCATGAGAACCCTTTCGGGGACGGCGCGGAGGATCGGCGGCCGACGAGGGTGAACCCCGCGGTCTTCACCCGAGCCCGCCGTTCCGGGGAGACGGCGCGGGCAGCTGGCCGGCGACGAGCGCGGCCAACGCGAGCGCGAAGCCGGCGAGCTGGACCGGGCCGAGCGTCTGCCCCAGCACGACCGCGCCGAGCAGCGCCGCGACCAGCGGGGACAGCAGCCCCAGCACGGCCACGGACGCGACCGGCAGCGTCGTGACGCCGCGGAACCACAGTGCGTACGTCACCAGCCCGCCGATCAGGCCCAGCCAGAGGTAGCCGAGCGCCGCGCGGCCGTCGATCGGCGGTGGCGCTCCCTCGAATACGGCCGTGAGCGGCAGCAGGAGCAGCCCGCCCGCGGTCAGCTGCCAGCCGGCGAAGGCCGCCGGGCCGACGCCTTCCGGCCGTCCCCAGCGTTTGGTCAGCGTCACGCCGAGCGCCATCGTGGCCGCGCCGCCCAGGCCGGCGGCGATGCCGACGCCGTCGAACGCCGCCGCCGGGCCCAGCACGACCAGGCCGACGCCCGCCATGCCCGCCACGCCCCAGCCGAGCCGCCACCCCGACAGCCGGTCGCGCAGCAGCGGCACGGAAAGAACCGCGACGACCAGCGGTTGCGCGGCACCCAGTGTCGCGGCGACGCCGCCGGGCAGGCGCTGCGCGGCGATGAACAGCAGCGGCAGGAAGAGGCCGATGTTGAGCACGCCGAGGGCGGCGGCCTTGCCCCACCAGGCGCCGCGCGGCAGCGTCCGGGTGAGGGCGAGCGCGACGAGCCCGGCGGGCAGCGCGCGCAGGAGACCGGCGAAGAGCGGGTGCCCGGCGGGGAGGAACTCGGTCGTGACGAGGTAGGTGGTGCCCCACACGGCGGGTGCCGCCGCGGTGAGCGCGATGCGCGGGAGGTCGACCCGGGGCCGGTCCGCGCGCAGCAGCTGAGTGGTCATACCCGAATTCCACCGGTCGCCGATCGATGAGTCCAACACATGTTCGTCACCGCAGCGATCGTGGTTCAAGATGGATGGGTGGAACTCCAGCAGCTGCGGTACGTCGTCGCGATCGCCGAAACGACCAGCTTCACCCGGGCCGCCGAGCGGTGCCTGGTCGTCCAGTCGGCGCTGAGCCACCAGGTCGCGCGGCTCGAGCGCGAGCTCGGCGCGCGGCTGTTCGACCGGACGAGCCGCCGGGTGCGGCTGACCCCGGCGGGCGAGGCGTTCCTGCCGTCGGCGCGCCAGTGCCTGGCCGCCGCCGAGCGGGCGGCGGCCGAGGTCGCGGCGGCGATCGGCGAGGTGCGCGGGCGGCTGGCGGTCGGCCTGATCCCGACGGTCACCGCGGCCGACGTCCCGGCCGCGATCCGCGAGTTCCACGACCGGTACCCGCAGGTGCGCATCAGCCTGCGGGTGGGGGCGAGCGACGACCTGATCGAGCAGGTCCGCGACGGCAGCCTCGACGTGGCGTTCCTGGGCCTGCCCACGACGGCGACCCCGCGCGGCGTCGCGGTCCGCGAACTGGCCCGCGGCCACCTGATCGCGGTGGTGGCCCCGGACCACCCGCTCGCCGGCGAACCGGCGGTCAGCCTGAAACGCCTGGCCGCGGAGGTGTTCGTGGACCTCCCGCCGGGCACGGCCGGGCGCGCGCAGTCCGACCAGGCGTTCGCGGCGGCGGGCCTGGATCGCGAAGTGGCGTACGAGGTGACGAGCGCGGACTACGTGCCGCGCCTGGTCGGCCCCGGGCTCGGTGTCGCGATGCTGCCGTCGGGGTACGCGCCGCAGCTGAGCGGGGTGGTGACGATCGAGATCACCGACGCCCCGGCCCGGGTCGAGTACGTGATCTGGGCGGAGGCCAACCCCACCCCGGCGGCGAGTGCTTTCGTGGAGCTGCTGGGCATCGACACCGGGGCGGGCTGACGCCCGGCCGTCACATCTTTTCCGCTCCCGCCTTCACCGCCTCGCGGATCCGCGCGTACGTCCCGCAGCGGCAGATGTTGCGGATCTCGTCCAGGTCCGCGTCGGTGATCTCGTGCCCGGCCGCGCGGGCCTGGCGGACCTTCGCCACCGCCGCCATGATCTGGCCCGGCTGGCAGTACCCGCACTGGGCGACGTCGAACTCCAGCCACGCCTCCTGCATCGGGTGCAGGTCCTGGCCCACCGTCGCCGGCAGGCCCTCGATCGTGGTGATCTCGTCCGACTCCTGGATGTCGGCCACGCGGACCGAGCACGGGTTGAACGCCTTGCCGTTGATGTGGCTGGTGCACGCCTTGCAGACGTCGAGCCCGCAGCCGTACTTCGGGCCGGTGATGCCCAGCAGGTCGCGCAGGACCCACAGCAGCCGCAGGTCGTCGTCGGCGTCGACCGTGACCACCTTGCCGTTGATCTTCAGGGTGTGTTGCGGCACTGCGGTCTCCTAGTAGGCGTGGTCGAGGCCGTCGGTCGGCGACGGCGGCGTGGACGGCTGCACCGGCAGCGGCTCGAACGAGAGCGTGCCGTGGTTGATCGGGAACGAGGTCGGCATCTTGCCGACCGCACGCGCGTACGCGCAGGCCACCGCGGCGAACGACGGCGCCACCGCCAGCTCGCCCGCGCCGCTCGGGCTGTCCGACGTGTTCGGCATGACGACGACCTGCGTCTCGGGCGGGGTGTTCCACTCGCGCGTGTAGAAGTAGTTGTCCCAGCTGCCTTCCAGCGGCAGCCCGTCCTTGATGTGGATGCTGGAGGTCAGGCACATCGCGATGCCGTCGTTGAGCCCGCCGATCATCTGGGCTTCCAGGCCGCGTGGGTTGATCGCGAAGCCGGGGTCGACGACGACGAGCGCCTTCGTCACGCGCGGGCCGGTGACGCCCTCGCGGATCGGGCGGTTGACCGTCTCCGGCCGGCAGTCGATCTCGACCAGCACCGCGACCGCGCCCCGGTACTCCGAGTGCAGCGCGATGCCCTGCGCCACCCCGGCCGGCAGCGAACGGCCCCAGTTCCCGACCTGGACGGCCTTGTCCAGCACCGCGCGCAGCCGGTCGTCCTTGAGGAACTCGCGGCGGAACGCGACCGGGTCCTTGCCGAACTTCTTCGCCAGCTGGTCGACCACGAGCTCCTCGGCCGTGACCACGTTGGGCGAGTAGATGTTGCGCATGCTGCCGGTGTTGAACTTCAGCGGGATCTCGTTGAGCAGCTGGGTGGTGACGCCGAAGTTGTACGGCGAGGACTGGCTCAGCAGGAAGATCGACTCGGCGAAGCTGAGGTTGCCGGCGATGGGCAGCTTCGCCGCGGTCGAGGTGATCATCTCGCCCAGCCCGTGGCTGAACTCGGTCTGCACGCTCGTGTGGCGCTGCTCGAAGCTGACCACGTTGCCGAGCAGGTAGGTCGCCCGCACGCGCGACACGCACATCGGGTGGATGCGGCCCTGCCGGAAGTCGTCGGTGCGCGACCACATCAGCTTGACCGGCTTGCCCATCTTCTGCGACGCCTCCGCCGCTTCGGCCGCCGCGTCGTGGAACAGGTGCCGGCCGAACGACCCGCCGCCCTGGGTGACGTGCACGGTGACCGCGTCCTGCGGCAGGCCCAGCAGCTTCGCGATCTCTTCCTGGGCGACGATCGGTACCTTGAGGCAGGACCAGATCTCCGCGCGGTCGGCGCGGACGTCCGCGATCGCGGCACCCGTTTCGAGCGGGCTGTTGCTGGCCGCGGCGAACGTGAACTCGGCGTCGAGGTACTGGTCGAGCAGGCCGGGGACGGTCATCGGCAGCTGCGCGGCCTTGAGCTTCTTGAGCACGGTCGCGTCGGACTCGCCGTCGACCGTGCCCGGGCCCCAGGTCACCTTCAGGGCGCGGATCGCGTCGATGCACTGGCCGAACGTGCGCCCGCGCACCGCGACGCCGTGCGAGATAGCGGCGACGTCGGTGATTCCCGGCATCGCCTTGACCTCGGCGGCGTTGAGGATCGAGCGCGGGGTGCCGTTGATCGTCGGCGGCCGGGCGACCATCGTCGGCAGCGCGCCCGGCACGTCCAGGTCGAGGGTGAACTGCTTGGTGCCGGTGACCGCCGCGTGCGCGTCGAGCCGGTTCTGCGCCGTGCCGAGGACCTTGAACTCCGACCGCGGCTTGAGCGTCGCGGTCACGCTGATCGTCGTCGCGGACGCGGCCGCCTTCGCCAGCGACCCGTAGCTCGCCGTGCGGCCGGAAGAGTCGCGCACGACGCCCCCGGACGTCGTCAGCTGCGAAACCGGCACGCCCCACTTCGCGGCGGCCGCGGCCAGCAGCCGCTGCCGGGCGATCGCCGACGCCGTTCGGACCGGCGTGTAGATGCTGCGCATCGAGTTGGAGCCGCCGGTCAGCTGGTTCATCAGCAGCTCGGGCCGGGCGTCGGCCAACGTGACGTCGATCTTGTCCAGCGGGAGGTCGAGCTCCTCGGCGATCATCATCGCCACCGCGGTGGTCATCCCCTGGCCGACCTCGGTGCGCGGCACGGCGAACGCGGCCCGGCCGTCGGCGCCGACCTGGACACTGATCAGGCCGGACGTCGGCAGGGCGGCGAGGTTCTGCAGGTCGCCGAGGTCGAAGATGTCCTCGGGCTGGGGCAGGGACGGGATCGCCGCGTCGGCTTCGCGCGGGGCCAGCTCGGAACCGCCGATCTGCGCGGCGACGGCGAGCGTGGGCGCGGCCAGCACGAAACCGAGGAACCGGCGGCGGGCCATCGAGCGCGGCTCGGACCCGGGTGGTGGTGGAAGGGCGGGGTCGTGTTCGGGCATGAGCGGCTGGGACCTCTCGAACGACGGTGTGGGAGAAGCGCGGGCCGGAGCACCGCCGGGGCGGAGTGTTACACACATCACGCCGCCGAATGAAGGATCTGAGTGCCTACATTTGGCCTAGTGTCGTTGTGCACTGTGCACAGGGGGTACCGGTCAGGGCACGCGCGGTGGCGGGAGGAACGGCAGCGCGCGGACGACGAGAGCGAGCTCCAGGGCCAGTTCGCCGCCGGTCAGCGACCGGCCGGTCAGCTCTTCGATCCGGTGGATCCGGTTGAGCACGGTGTTGCGGTGGCAGTGCAGCGCCTGTGCCGAGCGGGTGGCCGAGCCGCCGGTCCGCACCCACGTCGCCAGGGTTTCCAGCAGCGGGCCGCGCTCGGCCGTCCGCAGGTCCAGCAGGTCGCCGAGCCAGTCGCGCTGCAGCGATTCGGTCAGTTCGGGCGAGGAGAGCAGCAGCGCTTCGGGCAGCCGCTCGGCCAGGCAGACGACCTCGACGCGGCCCGGCGGGACCGTCCGCATCGCCAGCACCGCCTGCCGGTAGGCCGTGTGCACCGCCGCCAGCCCGCCGACGACCAGGGACACCCCGGCCGGCACGGTGAGCACGGACCCGATCGCGCCGACGGCGGCCGTGACCTCACGCCCCGGCAGGGACACGAGCCCGACGAGCACGTCCGCGCGCGACTGCCAGGCCGACGCCGAGCCGAGGTCTTCCAACGCGGCTCCGAGCGGCTCGGCGAAGGCGGCGTCGCCCGGGCCCGCGGCCGCGACGACGACGTAGGGCCCCGAGATCGGCAGGCGCAGTGCCCGGCCGGCCTCGTAGGCGAAACCCGCGTCGGCGGCCCGGCCCTGCAGCAGCCCCTCCCACAGCGACGCGCGCCGCTGCTCGTCGGCGCGGACGAAGCTGCGCTCCGCCGCGTGGTAGGCCAGCGCGACCTGGGCCGAGGTGGCGTCGACGACCTCCCACACGCGGGTCGCGAGGTCGAGCATGGCCTCGTTGTTCACCGACCCGGTCGCGCGGGCCTGTTCGGTGAGGGCCTGCCAGACCAGCCGGCCGCCGATGCGGAACGAGCGCAGCACGTCGTCGAGCGGGAGCTGCTGCTCCGCGCGGCGCCGTCCGGTCGCCTTCGCCGCGTCGTAGAGGTCTTCACCCGTCCCGGCGGGGCGGCCGATCAGCTGCAGGACCCGGCGGAGGTTGTCGTGGCAGGACCGCCAGAGGTCGTCGTCGGGCACGACGTCGTCCACGCGGTAGCCCGGGTTCTGCTCGACGATGACGGCGGCCAGGGCGCCGGTGAGCTCGTCCAGCTCGTCCAGCACCCGGGCCGCCAGTGACCACGCGGTGTCCCGGGCCGCCGCCCGCGTCTCGCCCATCCGCACCACCACTGTCGCGCTCCCACCGGCGCGTCAGCCTACGTCGCCACCTCCGTTCCCGCTCACCTCGCGAGCGCGAAGCTCGGGTGCGGCGGCTGGTTGTAGGCGGTGTTCTGCCACGCGACGGCTTCCCGGTACTGCCGGTCCTGCATCAGCGAGACGTGCGAGATGCTCGTCGCGTCCGTGGTCGAGTAGATCCGCAGCGCCCGGTTGTCCGACGTCGGCCAGACGACCTCCTCGCGCCAGTCGCCGAACAGGTCCGCCTGCAGCGACGGCGTGTTCTTGGTGCCGTTGTTCGCGTGCACACCGGAGGCGGCGAGCAGGCGGGTGTCGGCGCTGGTGCCGTACTTGTCGATGTGGGTGCCGTCGAGCAGCTCGCGCTGGGCGTCGCCGTCCCACCAGACGACGAAGTTCGCCGAGGACGGCTTGCGCCCGATGTTCTGGCCGCTCGTGTTCAGCAGGCCGGACACCGCGGACGACCAGGACTCCGCGCCCGGGCTGCCCGCGTAGACATCGTCCGAGACGCCGCGGCCGTTGTCGCAGGAGCAGGACGGGTTCTGCCAGATGATCTGCCCGGTCTTCGCGTCGGCCATCCAGGCGGCCGGCTTCGACGTGTCTTCGTCCACTTTGAACTCTTCCAGCCCGGCCCGGCCCGGGATCAGGTCGCCGACGTGCATGGCGTCGCCGTGGCCGAGCCGGGTGTTCCACAGTGGAGCACCGGTGTCGTCGATCGCCATGGCGCCGAAGACGATCTCGTCGCGGCCGTCGCCGTCGGCGTCGGCGATGGCCAGCTGGTGGTCTCCCTGCCCGGTGTACTGCGAGCCGGCCGAGTTCGAGTCGAACTTCCACCGCTCGGTCAGCGCGCCGCCGCGGAAGTCCCACGCGGCGATGACCGTGCGAGTGTAGTAGCCGCGGGACATGATCAGGCTCGGGTGCGAGCCGTCCAGGTAGGCCGTCCCGGCGAGGAACCGGTCCACCCGGTTGCCGTAGCTGTCGCCCCACGAGGACACCGTGCCGCGCGGCGGGTCGTAGTTCACCGTCGACATCGCCGCGCCGGTCTGGCCGTTGAACATCGTGAGGTACTCCGGGCCGGACAGGACGTACCCGCTGGAGTTGCGGTAGTCGGCGCCTGCGCTGCCGATGACCTGGCCGGTGCCGGAGCGCGTGCCGTCGGCGGTCTTCATCGCGACCTCGGCCCGGCCGTCGCCGTCGTAGTCGAAGACCTGGAACTGCGTGTAGTGCGCGCCGGCCCGGATGTTGCGGCCCAGGTCGATCCGCCACAGCCGGGTGCCGTCCAGCCGGTAGGCGTCGACGTAGACGTTCCCGGTGTAGCCGGACTGCGAGTTGTCCTTGGCGTTGCTCGGATCCCACTTCAGCACGATCTCGTACTGGCCGTCACCGTCGAGGTCGCCGACGCTCGCGTCGTTCGCGGCGTAGGTGTAGCTCTCCCCCGACGGCGTGGTGCCTCCGGCCGGGAGCTGGATCGGCACGTCCCGGGTGCCCGCCGCGGCCGTGCTGTCGAGCGTCAGCGACTTCTCGGCGGCGAAGGCGGACATCCGCTCGACGCCGCCGACGACGGCCCGGACGGTGTACCCGGCTCCCGCGGGCGCACCGGCGTCCAGGAAGCCGGTCGGCCCGCCGGCCGGGGTCTGCGTCACGCGGGTGCCGTCGCGGTAGACGGCGAACGTGACACCGGCGGGGTCGTCGGCGAGCAGGCGCCAGCCGACCCGGTTTCCCTGCGGGGTGTGGACGCTGACCACCCCGCGGTTCAGCTTGTCGAACGTCGGCGAGGTCTCCCCCGCCGCGGTGCCCGGCAGCGCCCCGGCCACCAGGACGCCCACGAGCAGCGTGCGACTCAGCGCGTGCATGCACTTCTCCTTGTCTGGTGTGGACGGTTCAGCCGGCCGCGCACGTGCTGCCGTTGAGGGTGAACGACGCCGGCGCGGGGTTCGAGCCGGTGAAGGTTCCGTTGAAGCCGATGCTGGTCGAAGCGTTCGGGGCGAGGGTGCCGTTCCAGCTCAGGTTCGTCGCGGTGACGTCGGCACCGGTCTGCGTGACCGTGGCGCCCCAGCCGGGCGGGATCACCCGCTGGCCCGCGGGGTAGCTGAAGGCGAGCGTCCAGCCGGTGACAATGCTCGTGCCGGTGTTGGTGATGGTCACCCCGGCGGTGAACCCGTTGCCACCGCCCCAAGGCGGCGCGGAGTAGCCGACCTTGCACGTTCCCGTGCCGCCGCCCGCACCGGTCGTCACGCTCACGGCCGCGGAGTTCGCCGAGGTGTTCCCCGCCGCGTCGCGGGCGCGCACCTGGTAGCGGTAGGTCGTCGACGCCGTCAGCCCGGTGTCGGTGAACGTGGTCGTGCCGGTCGTGCCGACCTGGGTGAATGTGCCGCTGCCGGTCGCGCGGAGGACGTCGTAGCCGGTGACGCCGACGTTGTCGGCCGAGGCCGCCCAGGACAGGGTGGCGCCCGTGGCCGTCACCGCCGACGCGGTCGGCGTGCCCGGTGTGGTCGGGGCCTGGGTGTCGGTGGTGCCCCCGCCGTAGATCGTGGCCTCCTTCGAGGTCTGCCGGACGCCGTTCGCGCCGGTGAGAAAGCGCTCTCCCCAAGCCGTCAAGCCGGCGGGGTCGAACGAGGTGACCATGTCCAGGTAGGCGACGTCACCGCTGTTTCCGCTCCACGACCAGCCGAGGTAGCCGAGGCCGCGGGCCTGCGCCTGGGCCATGATCGTGTCCTCGTCGGGGTCGCCGTCGGTGTGCCGGTTCCCGAACTCCCCCACCACCAGCGGCAGCCCGGCGGTGCGGAACGCGTCGAAGTACCCGGTGATTTCGGCGGCGGTGTCGTAGACGCCGTACATGTGGATGGAGAACACCGTGTTGTGCTGCGGATCGGCGGCGAGCACCGAAGCGGCGTTGTCCCGCATGATGTTCTGCCAGTCCTGGCCCCACATCGGCGCGTCGGCCATCAGCAGGTGCTGCAGGCCCGCGCCGCGCAACCGGGTGATCGCGGCGCTCGTCGCGCTCGCCCAGGTAGCGCTCACCTGCTGGTTGTTGCCGAACGGCTCGTTGCCCAGGTTGATGACGACGTAGTTCTCCTGGCCCTCGAGCGCGCTCGCGACGCTGATCCAGTAGCTCGCGGCCTGGTCGAGGCTCGCGGCCGCGCTTTCCTCGCCGTAGCCGGTGGTGTCGTGGGCTTCCAGGACGCAGATGAGCCGGTTCTGCTTGCACAGCGCGATGACGCTGGTGACCTCGGCCGCCGACGTCGGTCCCCACCGCTGGCCGCTGCCGAGCACGACGCGGACGGTGTTGGCGCCGAAGGACTTGATGTCGGCGAACGCTCGCGTCTGGGCCGGGTACCAGGCGTACGGGTGGTTGACGCCGCGCATCACGAACGCCGCGCCGTTCGCTTCGGCGACCTGCGTGCCGCTGACGTGCAGCCCGGTCGCCGCCGTCGCGCCGGGCAGTGCCGCGACGACGGCCGGGTACCAGCGGCTTTCCAGCTTCTGGATGCCGGTGGTGCTGTTCGGGTGCACGCCGTCGGTGGTGTCGGCGGCGGTGTCGAAGCCGGTCCACTGGTCGACGACGGTGATCGGCGACGCCGCGGTGGAGTGCGCCTGCGCCCAGCCGGGGATGGCGGTGTTCAGGTCGGCCACCCGCTGCCCGCAGGCGGTGCAGCCGGCCGGGTTCATCGGGATGATCTTGGCGACGATCAGTTTGGTCGCCGGGTTGCTCGCCCGCATCTGGCCGAGCAACGTGGTGAAGGCGTCGAGGATCGCGCTCGCCGCGACGGCGTTCCAGACGTCGTTGGTGCCCAGGTGCATGAGGACGACGTCCGGCCGGGTGGCCGAGAGCCAGCCGGGCAGCTGGTTGTCGCGCACGATGCCGGTGGCGAGGAAGCCGCCGTGGCCTTCGTTTTCGCCGTCGTAGGCGAACCCGCAGCCTGGCGGGGGCAGCGTGCCGACGAAGTCGACGTCGGTGTGCCCGGTGTCCTGCAAGTGCTTCCACAGCAAAGCGCGCCAGCACCCGGGCGAGCCGGTGATGGAGTCGCCCAGCGCCATGATCCGCGTGGGCGCCGCCGCGGGCGCCGCGGTGGCTGGGGCTCGCGTCGGGGCGAGCGCGCAGGCGGCGAAGAGCACGCCGACCACGACCGCCCGGAGAAACCGCCGGGGCATACCGACCTCCTGAGGTAACCGACAGGGACAGTCGACGTGGGAGCGCTCCCAGCCGGGCAGTGTAACGGCTTCGCCGGCCGGAGCGAAAGCATCGGCCGATTCGACCACGTCGTCGAAAACCCCGTCGATGTGCGGCGCCGCCCCGGTTACCGTCGGCGGCATGACGACACTGGAAGGCCGGGTCGCCGTCGTGACCGGGGTCAGCCGCCGGACCGGGATCGGCTTCGCGGTGGCCGCCGAGCTGCTGGCGGCCGGCGCGTCGGTGCTGGTGCATTCGTGGTCCCCGCACGACGCGGAACAGCCGTGGGGCGCCGATCCGGCCGGCGACACCGGAATCGTGGAGCTGCTGGGCGGCGAGGGCGACCGGCTGCGGCACGTCGCCGCCGACTTCGCCGACCCGCAGGCACCCGGGAAGGTGGTGGCCGCCGCGGTCGCGGCGTTCGGCGCGGTCGACGTGGTGGTCGCCAACCACGCCCGGAGCTCGAACCACACCCTCGCCGGGGTGACCGCCGCCGAGCTGGATCTGACCTGGGCGGTCAACGCCCGCGCGAGCGTGCTGCTGGCGCAGGCGTTCGCCGCCGCCCACGACGACTCCCGCCCCGGCGGGCGGATCGTCCTGTTCACCTCCGGGCAGCACCTGGCGCCGATGAGCCAGGAGCTGCCGTACGCGATCAGCAAGGGCGCGATCCACCAGATGACGCTCACCCTGTCCGACGCGCTGGCCGACCGCGGGATCACGGTCAACGCGCTCAACCCGGGGCCGGTCGACACCGGCTGGGCGGATCCGGACCTCGCCGAGCGCGTCGGGCGCGCCCTGCCCACCGGGCGGTGGTGCCGCCCGGACGAGGTGGCCCGGCTGGTCCGCTGGCTGGCGTCCGACGAGAGCCGGTGGATCACCGGCCAGGTCGTCAACGCCGAGGGCGGGTTCCGCCGCTGGGTGCTTTAGGTCCGATGTGGACAGTCAGCCGCGGCGATCATGCCGGAATGGCGCAACGCGGCCCATTGCTCCCGGCCCGCGGCCTCGGTACAGTCAAGATCGTTCTCACCCACGCCGCGTTGCCCACTCCCGCCCCCCGGCCCCAGGAGCACGACGTGCGCATCCTCTCCCGGTTCTCCGCAGCCCTCTTGACCACGGTGCTCGCCATCCCCGCCGGCACGGCCCACGCCGCGGCGACGGCGTGGCCCGGCGATCCCGCCGTCGCGGTCGCCGATGCCGCCGGCGTCTTCGGCGACAACCTGAGCGGGCTCGCCTTCGACGGCCCCGATGTGCTGTGGGCGGTCAAGAACGGCCCCGGCACGCTGTACCGGCTCGTCCGCGACGGTGGCAAGTGGACCCCGGCGGCCGGCTGGCCGTCCGGGAAGAAGCTGCACTACCGCGACGGCAGCGGCGACCCGGACGCCGAAGGGGTGGTGGCCACGCCCGACGGTGTCTTCGCCGCGACCGAGCGCGACAACGACGGCGACGGCAGCCTGCTGAAGGTGCTGCGGTTCGACACCGCGTCGGCGGCCGGGTCGCTCGGCGCGGTGGCGGAGTGGGACCTCACCGGCGACCTGCCCGCCGTCGACGACAACGGCGGGTTCGAGGGCATCACCTGGGTCCCGGACTCGTTCCTGACCGCGAACGGCTTCCGCGACGAGCACACGAAGACCCGCTACGACCCGGCGGCCTACGCCGGCCACGGCAGCGGCCTGTACTTCGTCGGTCTCGAAGACGAAGGCATGGTCTACGCCTACGCCCTCACCCAGTCGGGTGGTGGTTTCACCCGGGTCGCGGCCTTTCCGTCCGGGTTCCCGAAGGTGATGGAGCTGGAGTTCGAGCCGTCGGCCGGGCGCCTGTGGACGGTCTGCGACGACACGTGCAACGGCAAGACGGCGACGCTGAAGGTCGTCGACGGCGCGTTCGCGGTGTCGGCGACCTACGCGCGGCCGTCGAAGATGCCGAACTACAACAACGAAGGCTTCGCCATCGCCCCGACGTGCTCGTCGGGGCGCCGGACGGTCGTGTGGTCCGACGACGCGAACGACGGCGGCCACGCCCTGCGCGCGGGAACGCTGACCTGCTGATCCGGTGCGTTGCTCCGGATGTACCAACGGCTCACTGGTTCGTGTGGATCGTGACTGCTTTGGGTAAGTGGTGTCCATGGTTGTCAGAGCCCCTGAGCGACCCGCCGCGACGCTCACCCCCGCGCCGCGGCGGGTCAACCAGTTCGCCCACTGCGCTCCGCTGTTCGACGAGCGCCGCGAGCTCACGCCCGGCGACCCCCGGCACGCCGAACTGCGCGCCCGGCTGATCACCGAGCACCTCGCCCTGGCCGAGAACATCGCCAAGCGCTTCGCCGGGCGCGGCGAGTCGTTCGACGACCTCGTGCAGGTCGCGCGGACCGGCCTCATCCACGCCGTCGACCGCTACGACCCGGGCCGCGGCCGGGACTTCCTGTCCTTCGCGGTGCCGACGATCATGGGTGAGGTCCGCCGCCACTTCCGCGACAGCGCGTGGTCGATGCGCGTGCCGCGGGCGTTGAAGGAGCTGCAGCAGAACCTGGTCAAGGCGACCGGCGAGCTGGCCCACGACCTCGGCCGCTCCCCCACCCCGAGCGAGCTCGCGGCGCACCTGGACATCGACGTCGAGACGGTCCGCGAAGGGCTGCTGGCGGCCGAGGCGTACAAACCGGCCTCATTGGACGCCCCGGCCCGCGGCAGCGGCGACTCCGGCACGATCGGCGACCAGCTGGCCGACCGCGAATCCCCGTACGCGAAGGCCGACGACCACCTGACCCTCGAGGCGGCGATGGCGGACCTCCCGCCCCGCGAGCGCGCGATCATCGAGATGCGGTTCGTGGAGGAACTGACCCAGAGCCAGATCGCGGAGCGGGTGGGCGTCTCGCAGATGCAGGTGTCCCGGCTGCTGGCGAAGACACTGGAACAGCTGCGCCACCGCGTGGTCGCCGGCTGACGCCCGCGCACGGTCACCGCTGCCGCGCAGCAGCGAGAAAACCTCGCTGCTGCGCCAGTCCGGCTTGCCCGGTCGCGTACCCCTGCGCGAGTCCGAGGTAGGTGACCCCGGTGCTCTCCGCGTATTCCCGGGCTTCCGCCTCGGCGCGGGCGATCGCCGCGCGGAGGGAGTCCGCGCGCCACACCGTGATCCGTTCTTCGTACGGCCGCTCGGCGGCTTCACCCGTCGGCCAGCCGCTGGATCGTCTCGCCCAGCCACGCCTCGAGTTCGGCCGGGTCGCCGAGTTCGGCGCGCAGGACGCGGCGCCGGGTCGACACGCCCAGCACGAACGCGTCGATCGCCGCGGCCCGGCCGCGTGCCCGCGCGTCGTCCAGACCGCTCTCGCGCAGGTAGTGGCGCAACGGCTCCAGGGAATTCGTGTCCAGGAACGCCGCGAGCGCCTCCGCCGCCTCCGGGCGTTCGCCGGCCGCGCGCTGCAGCGCCAGCAGGGGGTCCTCCCCCGGTTCGCCGAACCAGCGGCGGACGATGCTCGCCGCCAGACGCGGCCCCAGCGTGGCGCGGTCGCCGTCGAACGAGTCCGCGACCGGGATCTCCACCCGGGTCGCCGCGAGGAACAGCCCGTCCTTGCCGCCGAAGTAGCGCGTGATGAGGTTGGGCGACACGCCTGCCGCGTCGGCCACGCCCTTGACCGTGATCGCCCGGTAGCCGTGGCGGGCGAACAGGTGTTTCGCGTGCGCCAGGATCCGCTGCCGGGTGGCCACCGCGTCGCGGGAAGTCATGTGTACGAGCATACACATCATGTGTACGGTGATACACATGACCGACGACCTCCGTGAAAGACTCCGGCGCACGCGGCGGATCACCACCCCGTGGAGCGACGACCCGGCCCGCGGCACCACCCGCGCCCGCCTCGACGAACTCCTGGACCACTGGGCGAACGGCTACGACTGGGACGTCCACGAGCGCCGCATCCGCGCGCTCCCGTGGACGACCGCGGGCACCCTGCGCCTGCTCCATCAGCGGTCGGCCGACCGCGACGCTCCCGTCGTCGTGCTGCTGCACGGCTGGCCCGACTCAGTGTTGCGGTTCGAACGCGTCCTGCCGCTGCTCACCGACCTGCACGTGGTGGTTCCCGCGCTGCCGGGCTTCCCGTTCGCGGCCCCGCTCACCGAGCCCGGCATGTCGGCCGGCCGGATCGCCGGGCTCGTCGCCGTCGCCCTCGCCGAACTCGGCTACCCGCGCTACACGGTGTCCGGCGGCGACATCGGCGGCACCGTCGCCGAGCTCCTCGCGGCCGAACACCCGGACCGCGTGACGGCGCTGCACCTGACGAACGTCGCTCCGCAGCGCGCGCTCACCGCCGACCCCGCGGCGCTCGCCCCGGACGCGGCGGCCTACCTCGGCCGGGCGGCGCGGTGGTTCCGCACCGAGGGCGGCTACATCGCCGAACAGTCGACGCGGCCGAACACCCTCGCCGTCGCCCTCGGCGATTCACCCGCCGGCCTCGCGGCGTGGATCGCCGAGAAGCTCGACTTCTGGTCGGACGCCTCGGCTTTCACCGCGGACGAGCTCCTCACGTGGGTCACCGCGTACTGGGTCACCGGCACGATCGGCACGTCGTTCACCACCTACGCCGAACCGGTCGCCCTCCCCGGCCGGGTCGGCACCCCGACCGTGCTGTCGGTGTTCCCCCGCGACATCAAACCCGAGCCGCGCAGCTACGCCGAGGCGTTCCTGAACGTCCGCGAGTACGTGGAACACCCGGCGGGCGGCCACTTCGCGGCGTGGGAACAGCCCGAGGCCTACGCCGGCGACGTCCGCCGGGCGGTCGGGCTCGGCGCTTGAGCGTTCACCAGCCGCAGACCGGTCTCCACGAGGATCCACCCGAGACGTTCCCGTCGCGTTCCCTCGCGCGAGACGCGGACCGCCGCCCGCCTCAGGTCGGATTCCCGCGCGCGGACCAGGTCCTCGGCCAGCAAGAAGTGCACCATCATTTCCCCCTCAGTCGGATTCTTCGGGCCGCGCCCGCCGCGGGAACGCCGACCAGTGCGTGATCACGGCGTCGTCGCCCGGTCGCGCGTCCCGGCGGTAGCGGTGGATCACGGCGTCGACCTCCGCGCTCATCGCCGCCGCTTCTTCGGGTGTCAGCGACAGCCGCACATCGCTGAAGACCGCCTTGTCGTGCCACCGGTCGATCCACCGCGGCAGCTCGCTGACGAACCGCGCCTCGGACTCGTACCGGTGCTCGATCACCGAGCGCAGGTACGTGTCCAGCGGCGCGGCGAGATCCGGGTCGCCCATGAAGTCGACGACCCGCATCCGCGTCGACTTCTGGACCGGCCGCCACCACCGTTCGCGCTTGTTCCCGCGTTCGCTGTCCTCTTCGACCAGGCCCGCCTCGGCCAGCTGCCGCAGGTGCCAGCTGGTGGTGCCGGAGCTCTCCCCGACCCGTTTGCCCAGCCCGGTCGCGGTCGCCGGGCCGTCCGCCTGCAGCAGTTCGAGCAGGCGCATCCGCAGCGGGTGGGCCAGCGCGCGGAGCATCCGCGCGTCCAACGGCCGCGACGGCTCTTCCTCGGTCATGCCATCACCGTAGACCACAGAGAGCCCTTTGCAAAGAGTCCTCTGCGATTGGTCGAAACCGCGCTGAGCCTCAACCGGCCGGGGCGTCCGGGCGTGCAGGGAACGTCCGCACCACCCACCGGAAAGGACCGCCATGGAGACCCCGACCGAAGACCCGATCGGCCCGCCGATGCTCGGCCAGGCACCGCCGGTCACCGCCCGCAACCAGGCGCTGGCGGGCCGCCACGCCCGCAAGGACACCCTCGGCACGCTCAGCACCTGGACCACCATCAGCCTGCACCCCGAGGACAGCTGACCCGCCGCCCGCCACCGGGCGCGCCGGTGGCGGGCACCGGCTCGGGTCGCGCCGGCTCAGCCCGGGCCGCGGCGGTGGCGGAACAGCGCCCGGTACTCCCGCGGTGACGTGCCGAGGTGCCGGTGGAACGCCGCCCGGACGGTCGCGGTGCCGCCCAGGCCCGTGTGCCTGCCCAGGTGCTCCACCGGGAGGTCCGTCGTCTCCAGCAGCTCCCGCGCCCGGTCCAGGCGCGCGCCGGTCAGCCAGGCCATCGGGGACGTCCCGGTCTCCTCGCGGAACCGGCGCAGGAACGTGCGCCGCGACAGGTGGACGCGGGCGGCGAGCGCGTCGACGTCCACCTGGCGCGTGAGGTCGGCCAGCAGCCACTCGCGCAGCGGGCCGAGCCGGTCGCCCGTCGCCTCCGGGCGCAGGCGCTCGACGTACTGCGCCTGGCCGCCCGCGCGCTGCGGCGGGGCGACGAGCTGGCGCGCCTTGGCGTTGGCCGCCGCGGCGCCTTCGTCGGCGCGGATCAGGTGCAGGCACAGGTCGATCCCCGCGGTCACCCCGGCCGAGGTCAGGACGTCGCCGTCGTCGACGTAGAGCCGGTTGGGCAGCACCCGCACGCGCGGGAAGCGCGTGCTCAGGTCGGCGGTGAACCGCCAGTGCGTGGTCGCGGGGCGCCCGTCGAGCAGGCCGGCCTCGGCGAGCGCGAAGGCCCCGGTGCAGATCGAGACGATCCGCGCGCCGCGGGCGTGGGCGGCCCGCAGCGCGGCCAGGACCCCGGCGGCCGGCGGGGTGCCGATGTCGTCGTAGCCCGGGACGATCACGGTCCCGGCACCAGGCAGGGCTTCGAGCCCGGCGTCCGCGGCGATCGTCAGGCCGCCGCCGGCGACCGGGACCGGGCACCGGTCCGCGCACACCGTCAGCTCGTAGTGCGGGTCGGAGCCGAAGACCTGCACCGGGATCCCGATGTCCAGGGCGAGCACGCCGGGGAGTGCCAGCACCGTGACGCCGTGCCGCTTCATGGCACGATCCTAGCGGTGATGGGCCTGCGGGCCACTGTCGCGGGCCGGCACCGGCTTCTAGCGTCGAGCGCGTGACCGACTTCCTCGCCCTGCCCGCCGGACCGCTCGCCGCCACGATCCTCGCCACCGCGCGGGACACCGAGAGCCCCGGGGTGGCCAACCACAGCGTCCGGAGTTTCCTGTTCGCCCGCCTGCTCGCCGAGCACGAGGGCTGCCTGGACGACCCGGCCTACGACGCCGGGCTGCTGTTCGCAGCCACCGTCCTGCACGACCTGGGCCTCGGCACCCGGGCGCCCGGCCGGTCCCGCTTCGAGGTCGAGGGCGCGGATCTCGCCGCCGAGCTGCTGACGGAGCACGGCGTCGGCGCGCCGCAGGTGGACCTCGTGTGGGAGGCGATCGCGCTGCACACCTCACCCGGCATCGCCGAACGCCGCGGCCTGCTGGCCTACCTGACCCGCGAAGGGGTGGGCATCGACTTCGGCCGCAACGCCCACGTCGTCAGCGGCCGGCACGAGCGGATCCACGAGCGGCACCCGCGGCTGTCCATGGTCCCGTCGCTGGTCGACGCGATCGTCGAACACGCGGCCCGCGCGGAAGCTGTGGCGGCACCGCGCTATTCGATCGCCGGTGAACTCCTGCGCGAGCGGCGGGAAGCCGGGGTCACCGGCCTGGAACGCGCAGGCACGCCCTGGGAGTGACCGCGCCGGGTGTTCCGGACCTTCACCCCGGCGGTCGAGCCCCGGCCGTGAGCACCGGCAGCGCCAGGCGATCGACGACGTGGTCGAGGAACCCGGCGTCCAAGGGCAGCCGCCACAGCCAGCGCATGAACAGCACCGACGCGACGACTTCCTCGAACAGCGCGGCGTCGACCGGGCCGGGCAGCTCGCCGCGTTCGACGGCCCGCTCGACCACCTCCCCCGGGAGCCGCGCGCCGCTGGAGAACCGGGTCTCCAGCTCGTCGATCAGGGCCGGGTCGGACGCCCGGGCCTGCACCAGCCCGACCGCCAGGCTGCCGTCGTACCCGGCGAGCACTTCGGCGAAGCGCCGCGTGTGCGCGAGCAGGTCGCCGCGGAACGTCCCGGTGTCGACCGACCACGACGTCCGGCTCCCGTGGTAGCGGGCCATGGCCGCGAGCGTGATTTCGCGTTTGCCGCGCCACCGCCGGTAGATGGTCGCCTTCGACGTGCCCGACCGCGCGGCGACGGCGTCGATCGTCATCGACACGTAGCCGGCCTCGGCGAGCAGCTCCAGCACCGCGTCGAGGATCCGGGCGTCACGGGTGGGATCCAGCGGGCTCATGATCCGATCCTATCAGTGCACTTCACAGCGTCAAACGGTACGAAACAGTTTCGTACTGTACGGTCGATGAGGACCTCGACAGGAAGGGACACCATGACCGTCACCTCCTACGCGGCGCACTCCGCGGGCAGCCGCCTCGAACCGTACGAGCGCGAGCCCGGCCCCCTCGGCGCGCTGGAAGCCGACGTCCGCGTGACGCACTGCGGCGTCTGCCACAGCGACATCGGCCAGATCGACGACGAGTACGGCATCACCCGCTACCCCTGCGTCGCCGGCCACGAAGCCGTCGGCGTGGTCGAAGCCGTCGGCAGCGCCGTGGACACCGATCTCCTGCCGGTCGGCACGCGGGTGGGCGTCGGCGCGATCGCCGGCGCCTGCTTCCGCTGCGCCTTCTGCCTGAGCGGCCGGCACAACCTCTGCCCGCGGCGCGACGACACCGTCATGCGCGGCGACCGCGGCGCCTTCACCGAACTGCTGCGCGTCTCGGACTGGCGCACCGCCTACCCCATCCCCGACGCGATCCCGTCGGAGCAGGCGGCGCCGATGATGTGCGCCGGTGTCACGGTCTTCGCGCCTCTGCTCCGCCACGGCGTCCGGCCGGTCGACCGGGTGGCCGTCGTCGGGATCGGCGGGCTGGGTCACCTGGCCCTGCAGTTCCTGTCCCGCTGGGGCTGCGACGTCACGGCGATCTCGACGTCCCGGTCCAAAGAGGACGACGCCCGCCGCTTCGGCGCCACGTCCTTCCTCGCCACGGGTGAGGAAGGAGCGCTGGCGGCCGCGGCCGGATCGTTCGACTTCGTCCTGTCCACAGTGTCCGCGAGCCTGCCGTGGGACGACTACCTCGACCTGCTGGTGCCCCAGGGACGGCTGAGCGTGGTCGGCGTGCCGCCCGAGGCGATCGCCGTCCACCCGATGCGGCTGCTCCCGGCGGAGAAGACGATCTCCGGCGGCGTGCCGGCGTCACCCGGCGAGACCCGGCTGATGCTGGATTTCGCGGCCCGGCACGGGATCGGACCGCAGGTGGAGACGTTCCCGGTGGCGGAGATCACCACCGCGGTCGAGGTGGTTCGCCGCGGACAGGCGCGTTACCGCGCGGTCGTCTCGCTCACGTGAACCGCCGACCGGTCCCGCACCACGGGACCGCGAGCCGCCACCCAGGTGATCAAGGCGCCACCGGCGAACACCGCGCCGAGAACGGCCGAGCCCGGCCAGCCCGCGACGGCGTAGACCGCCGTCGTCGCGGCGGCGCCGGCCGCCGAGCCGAGTGAGTAGAACACCATGTACCCGCCGATCACCGTGCTGGTGCGGCCGGGGAACGCGCTCGTCAGCAGGTGCTGGTTGGCCACGTGCCCGACCTGGACGGCGAAGTCGAGCAGCAGCACGCCGAAACCCAGCAGCGGCAACGACCACTCCAGCAGGCCGATGGCCGGCCACGAAACGAGCAGCAGCACCAGCGCGATCCCGGTGACGCGGCCGGCGTGCCCCGCGTCGGCCCAGCGGCCGGCCCGGGCCGCGCCCAGCGCCCCCGCGAGCCCGGCGATGCCGAAAAGCCCGATCTGCGTTTCGCTCAGGTGCCACGGTTCGCCGGCCAGCGGCAGCGCCATGCCGCTCCACACCGTGCCGAAGGACGCGAAGAGGAAGAACGCGATCAAGCCCCGGCTGAGGAACAGCGGCCGCGCGAGGTGGCGGGCCGGCGACGGCCGCGAGGGCACGGAGCCGGTCCGGGCATCCGCGGGCAACGCCACGAGGCACAGCGGGGCGAGGACGGCGGCGAGGGCCGCCGGCGCGAGGTAGCCGCCGCGCCAGCCGCCGAGGTCGGCCAGTGCGCCGGTGAGCACCCGGGCGCCGAGGATGCCGGCCACCACGCCGGAGGTGACGACGCCGAGGGTGCGCCCGCGCTCGGCGGGCGGCGAGATCGATGCCGCGTAGGCGACCGCCGTCTGCACCACCACTGCGAAGAGCCCGGCGACCGCGAGGCCGCCGAACGCCACCCAGGCGAGCGGCGCGGCCGCGGTGCCGGCCAGGCCGGCCGCCAGCAGGCCCAGGTGGGCGGCGATCAGGCGGCGCCGGTCGAGCCGGTCGCCGAGCGGCACCAGCAGCACCAGCCCGGCGAGGTAGCCGAGCTGTCCCGCGGCCACGAACCAGCCGACGGAGCCGCGGGGCACGCCGAGGTCGTCGCCCATCGGGCCCAGCACCGGCTGCCCGGCGTACACCCCGGCGACCGCCACCCCGCACACCACGGCCAGGAGCAGTCTCGACCCGCGCCCCACGACACCTCCAGTTGGTTGCGATTTGCAACTCTTCGGAGCGTAGGCGAGAATGGTTTCATTACGCAACTCATGGGAGACGCGATGTGGACGGACCCGACCTGCCCGGTCGCGCGGGCGGCGGACGTGATCGGCGACCGCTGGAGCCTGCTGATCATCCGCGACGCGATGGACGGCGCCCGCTCGTTCACCGACTTCCGGCAGCGCACGGGGATCGCCCGCAACATCCTCACCGACCGGCTGCGCAAGCTGACCGGGCACGGGCTGCTCGTCCAGGTCGAGGCACCCCCGGGCAAGCGGCGGCAGTACGTGCTCACGGAGCCGGGCCGGGACCTGTTCGCCGTGATCGTGACGCTGCGCCAGTGGGGTGAGCGGCACGCCTTCGAGGCCGGCGAGCCGCATTCGGTCCTGGTGGACGAGCACGGCGCGGTCGTCCCGCCCGTCGTCCCCACCGCACCGGACGGCGCACCGTTGACGTGCGACACGACCGTGGTGCGCAAGGCGACTCAGGCGAGCGGGTAGCGCTCCCCCGGCCTCACCCGGCGACCGCGGGCCGATCCCCCGCGCGGGCGAGCAAGCCCGAAATCGTCACCTCGAGCGTCCGCCCCACCAGCGCCGTGAACTCCACCCGCGTCGCCGCCACCGCCGGGTCGAGCGCGTAAGCCGCCTTCAACGCCTCGGACGGACGGCTGTGCGGCCACGCCGCCGCCGTGACCAGGCTCGCCGTCGACACCAGCTCGTACGCCGCCCGGTCGTCGAACTCGGGCAGGTGATTGCGAACCACCGCTGTCAGCGACTCCACCGCTCGCAGCAACGCGCGCTTGTGCTCCAGCGCCACCTCGGCCGAGACGTTGTGCTCCAGCACCGTGGCCTGCGAGCTGATCAGGTCGCACAGCACCGGCCGCCGGGCGAGGGACTCGGCCAGCAGGGCCGCCAGGCGGTCGCCGCGCTCGCGCGCCGTGCCCTCCGCCGGGGACGTGCCGGCCAGCTCGGCGACCCAGTCGCGCACGTGCCCGTCCAGCAGTTCCAGCAGCACCGCTTCGCGCGACTCGACGTACCGCACGATGTTCGCCTTCGCCAGGCACACCCGGCGGCTCAGCTCGTTGAAGCTCAGCTTGGCGACCGGCATTTCGGTCAGCATCGCGTCCGCGGTGGCCAGGATCGCGCGCCGCCGCTCGGCTCGCTGCTCGTCGGTGCGGGCGCGCTTGAAGTTCACCTCCCCATCTTACGTACCCCCGGTACGTTGTCAACGAACCGCTGGTACGTTACCGTGGTGCCAGTAACGTACCAGCGGTACTTAGAGAGGTGTGTCATGTACCAGGTCCCTGACCAGCACGGGAAGCTCGCCGTCGTGACCGGCGCCAACAGCGGCACCGGCAAGGAGACGGCGAAGCGCCTGGCCGCGGCCGGCGCCGACGTGGTCCTCGCCGTCCGCACTCCCGAAAAGGGCGAGCAGGCCCGTCGTGAAATCCTCGCCGCGCACTCCGGCGCCCGGGTCGAAGTCCGGCGGATCGACCTGGCCGACCTGGCCTCGGTCGGCGCGTTCGCCGACGGGCTGCTCGCCGAGGGCCGGCCGCTCGACCTGCTCGTCAACAACGCGGGCGTGATGACCCCACCCCGGCGGGTCGGCACCGCCGACGGCTTCGAGCTGCAGTTCGGCAGCAACTACCTCGGCCCGTTCGCGCTGACCCTGCGCCTGCTGCCGCTGCTGCTCGCCGCGCCGGCCCCGCGCGTGGCGACGATGAGCAGCGGAATGGCCAACGGCGGCCGGATCGGTTTCGACGACCTGCAGTGGGAACGCGCCTACAGCCCGAGCCGCGCCTACGCCCAGTCGAAGCTGGCCGACCTGATGCTGACGCTGCGGCTGGCCGACATCGCGGCCGAACGCGGCTGGCCGCTGCTCTCCACCGGCGCGCACCCCGGCTACACGCGCACCAACCTGCAGACCGCGGGCCCGGGCCTTGACGGGAGCGGCCCCGGCCCGCTCAGCTCACTGGCGTTCAAGCTCGTGCCGTCCCAGGGGGTCGAGCAGGGCGCGGAACCCCTGCTGTACGCGGCGACGAGCCCGGACGCGGTGGCCGGCGGCTACTACGGCCCGCGCTGGGGGCTGGTCGGCCCGGTCAAGACCGCCAAGCCGCCGCGCCGCGCGCTGGACAAGGCGGTGGCCGAGCGGCTGTGGACCGAGTCCGAGCGCCTCACCGGCGTCTCCCTGCCCGCCCACGCGTGACTTTCACCCGCGCAGCGCGGGCCCGATCCACCGCCGGACCAGCGCCCGGATCCCGTCGTCGGTCAGCGCCGGCGTGGACGGGTACTGCAGGTACGACAGGAACAGCCGCATCAGGACCTCGGCCAGCCCCTCGAAGTCCGCGTCGGTGACGACCCCGGCCGCCCGCCAGTCGACCGGGACGTTGCGGAGAATCGTGGCGCCGTGGGAAAAAGCCGGCGGCGAGATCACGCCGACCGTGAAGAAGTCGGCCTCGCCCGCCCGCAGGAGCAGGCCGAGGTGGGGCTCGCCGGGCAGCGCCCGGACCGCGAACACCACCGACTCCACCGCGACTTCGGTGGCGGTGGCGAAGGCGGCGAGGTGGCGCTCCATCCGCCCGGCGAACTCCTCGACGCCGGCCAGGGCGACCGCGCGCAGGATGTCGTTGAGGCTCGGGAAGTAGCGGTAGACCGTCTGCCGCGTCACCCCGGCCTCGGCGGCGACGTCGGACAGGCTGGTCTTGGCCAGGCCGACGCGGTCGATACACGCCGTCGCCGCGTCGACGATCCGGCGGCGTGCCTCGTCTTCGGTGCCGGGTGGGTTGCCCCGCCAGCCGTGGTGCCCCATGCGCCCCATCCTCCCCGACCGGACGACATCAGCCGGGAGCAGGGGCCCGCTCGTTCCGGTACAGCGCGACCAGCACGAGCCCGGCCGCGGCGAAGCACGCGAGCGCGTAAGGCACGCTCCCGGCCGGGCCGCCGCCGACCGCCGCGAGCCAGAACACCGCCAGCACTCCCAGGTAAAGAGCGGGGTAGACCCGCGCGAAGGCGGACGACGGCGGGCGGTCCGCCCGGCTCGTGCCGAGGATCCAGGCACCCGCGATCCAGACCAGGGCCAGCTCGGCGCCGAGGATCCAGGCCTGCGCGGCGGGGTGGCCGTCGAAGAGGCTCGACGGGAGGCCGGCGACCGCCATCGCCGGCGGGGTGAGCACGCCGGCCACCAGCGTCCGCCAGGTCAGCGACCACCCGCGCCGCGGACCGCCGGCCAGCCGCACCACCAGGTAGGTCAGGGCACCGAACGAAACCGAGGCGAACAGCAGCATGCTGGTCATCGGCACCGACGCCAGCGCGGGCCGGCCGACGATCCGGTTGCCCGGATTCCAGGCCCACCACTCCAGCCGCGGGCCGAGCTGGTCGAAGACCTCGTAGAACACCTGGCAGACGAAGGCGACCGCGACCGACCCGGCGAACGGGCCCCGGGTCCGGAAGACCCCCAGCACCCGCACGAGCTCGTAGGCGAGCTGGCTGAAGGCCGGGTAGAACGCCACGATGTAGAGCGGCAGCCGGTCCGCCATGAACTGCACGGTGAACTCGTTGTGGGCGAAGATGAAGCCGTAGAGCCGGTCGAGGCCGAACCACTCCGGGAAGTACAGCGGCGGCTCGGTGACGAACAGGTAGACCAGCGAAGCCCACCACAGCGCCAGGTTGACCGGATCCCCCGCGCGGTACCGGCGAAGCGCGTGCACCAGCGCGAAGACCGCACCGCCGACGACGAGCAGTTCGAGCAGCGGCATCGTCCAGTGGGCCAGGTCCCACGGGAAGCGGACCGAAACGACCGGCGAGACGTCGTGGCAGTCGAAGCCCAGGCCGCGGGTGACGGCTTCGGCGTCGGGCCCGCACGCCGGGCTCATCGCGCGGTCGCCGTCGAATAGTCCGTGGCGGGCGGCTCGGCCCGGGCGTCGAACCCGAACGGCACCCGGTGCCTGCCGAGCGCCGCGCGGACGCGGTAGCGCAGGATTCCCGCGATCACCCGCGGGTTGCGCAGCATGTCCCCCAGTGACTCGTCGAGGTTGAACACCTTGGCGAAGTGCTCGTCGACGACTTCGTCCTCCCGGGCGGCCCCGACGATGAGGCTGAACGCCGGAGCCGAGACGGCGGCGAGGATCCGGCGCTTCCACTCCGGCGGCTTCTCGGTGCCCTCCGCGCACTCGTACCCCTGGTCGCGGGCCATCGCCAGCCGCCAGGGCACGTTCAGCAGCTTGCGTTGCGCGGCAAGGAAGCCCGCGGAGAACTTCGGGTCGAGGCGGTCCGCGCGGGCGAGGTGCTCGCGCAGCAGCAGCGCCGAACCGGCGGCGGAGCTGATGCCCTGGGCGTAGAAGGGGTTGAACGCGCAGATCGAGTCACCGACGAAGGCCAGCCCCTTCGGCGGGGTGCGCAGGCGGTCGTAGCGCCGCCACTTGTTGCCGGTCGAGCGGGTCAGGTGGACTTCCGAGGTGGGCTCGCACCGGTCCATCGCGGCCGCGAACAGCGGTGTCCGCACCCGGCGGGCCGTCTCGACGAACGCGTCGGCGGTCCGCGGCATCGGCAGGCCCCACGACCCCATGCAGGCGATGACCCGGTTGCCCTCGACGGGGAAGAAGTTGACCAGGTAGTCGTGTTCGTCGGGGTGCTCGCCCTTGTCCGGCGTCGGCATGATCACCAGGTGCCGCCACCACCAGGACGCCGGCCGCGGCACGGGGAGGTCGTACCAGCGCGAGGTGTAGGTGACCTTGGCGTCGAGCGTCCGGGTCTCCGGTTCGGGCCAGCCCGCCGCCACGAGCCAGGAACCGACCGAAGAGCCGCGGCCCATGGCGTCGACGACGAAGTCGGCGTCGAGGGGCCCGTCGCCGGTGCCGACGCCGGTGATCCCGCCGTCGCGCGTGGTGAGGCCGGTGACCACGACGCCTTCGCGGATGTCGACGTTCGGCAGTTCGCGGACCTTGTCCCGCAGGACGCGCTCGATGAGGATCCGCGAGCTGTAGACCATGGTCATCGCGCTGCGCTTGCGGGCGGACCAGCCGACGCCGTCGAGGTAGGCGGCGTCCATGGACGGCATGAGGTGCAGGCCGCCGGCGGCGACGAGGTCGGCTTCGAAGCCGGGGAACAGTGCCCCGATCGCGCGGCGGCCGGAGTTCAGCAGGAAGTGCGGGTGCTTGCTCTGCGGCACCCCGCGGCGGTGCTCGGCCCCGGCGGGGAGCTCGTCGCGTTCCAGCACGAGAACGCGGTCGAAGTACGGCGCGAGGGCGCCGGCGGAGCACAACCCGGCGGCACTGCCCCCGAGCACGACGGCGGTCTTGCCGAGCCGCATGCGGACCAACTCCCCACGTCGAATCATACAAAGTGACGATGAATGTATGAATGGGTGGGCGCGGGTGTCAAGGGGCCCGGCTCGTCAGGACCTGGGCGGCGAGCTGACCCGCAGGACGTTCCCGTCCGGGTCGTGCAGGCGCATTTCGTACATCCCCCACGGCCGCACGAACGGCGGCTCCGCGATGTCGACGCCGCGCTCGCGCCACTCCCGGACCAGCCGGTCGACCTGCTCGGCCGTGTGGACGTCGAGGTGCAGGCGGGTCGTGTGCGCACCCGGGAGCTGGGTCAGGATGAGCTGGACGTGGTCGCGGCCGACCAGCGCGGTGCCCGGTTCGTGCGGTTCGCCGTCGTGCAGGAACCGGGCCTGGCGGTCGGACCAGCGCCAGCCGACGGCGAAGCCCAGCTCGTTCGCGTAGAAACCGAGGCTGACGCCGACGTCGGCCACCAGCAGGTTGGGCCGGCAGGCGAAGATCGCGGGGCCGGGCGCGGCACCGTCCCAGTCCTCGGCCAGCAGGCCGAAGAGGAGGTCGTCGGTCCACTCGCCCTTGAGCCACGTGTGGCGGCGGCGAAACCCTTCGCGGCCGAACCCGAGCCGGTCCAGCAGGCCCGCCGACGCGGTGTTGCGCGCGTCGCACTCCGCCGACACGCGGCGCACGCCCGCGGCGAACACGCGGTCCAGTACGCACCGCACGGCCTCGGTGGCGTAGCCGCGCCGCTGGTGCGCGCGGGCGATGGTGAACCCCAGCTCGGCCTGCATCCGGTTGCCGGCCAGGCAGATGCCGACGTCCCCGACCAGTACGCCGTCGACCTCGACGGCGTACTGGAACCAGCCGGGCGCGCCCTCCTCGGCTTCCGCGAACTCGGCGACGAGCCGCCGGGCGTCGGCCTCCGGCACCGGTGCGTCCCACCCCTGGTACCGGGCCACGGCGGGATCCGAGCGGTACGCGGTGAACGCGGCCACGTCCGCGGCGGCGAACCGCCGCACGACCACCCGCCCGGCGGTGACCGGCAGTTCGCTCATTCCCCCAGGCTAGCGAGCCGAGCCGTGGGAACCGCGGATGCGCAGGCCGTCCGCCTCGATGATCAGCTCGGTCGGGCAGTCGTTCACCCCGACACCGGCGAACCGGATCGGCTCGCGACCGGCACCCACCAGGGTGGTGGTGCCGTTCTTCTCTTCGACGCGCACGGTCCGGGGCCCCGACCGGGTGTCGAAGACGTGCAGGCTGCCGAAGGCGGCCTCGACGTCCGGCCAGTCGCGCGGCCCGTCCAGGACGACGGACGGCAGCAGCTGGGGCTCCCCGTCGAGGAGGACCTCCATCTTCGCGGTCTCGCCGGTGTCGATGCGCAGTCCGGTCTGTTCCTCGTTGTCGAGGGTGAGCTCCACGTAGCCGCCGCGCGGAGCGGTCTCGCGGATTTCGAGCTCGCCGCCGGGGCGCACCAGGAACTCCGCCGAGCACCGCGCCACGACGGCCAGCAGCGGGTGACGCAAGCCGTTGACGATGCGGATCGTTTTCACCCGCTGCGCTAGTGATTCGGTCAACGGAGGAACCCTTCAACGATGGTGCGAATCGGCAGATCGTACCTCTGGCCGCCGGGGATCCGGAGGTGCCCCGGGGGTCTCTAAGGGGTGGTCCAGTCCTGCGCCACGAACGGGTGCCACCGCGGCGGTCGTGGTGGTACACGTGCGGCAACGCACCCGCCGCCGAGGTGCCCGCGGCGAAGACTCGGCTCGGCTGGTCCGGGAAGAAACCGTTCGCGGTCCGCACGCTCGAAGACGGGAAACGGCCGCAGAAGCGGTGTGACGGTGCCGCGGCGGGCCGGCGTCAGGCGGAGAGCGCGTCCGCGCGGGTGGCGGCGACCGCCAGTGCTTCGGTCAAGCCGGTCAGCTCGAGCGCGCGGCCGACGGTGCTGCGTCCAGGGGTGACGACCCGCAGCTTCGTGCCGTCGCCGGCGTCGCGGTGGGCCTTGAGCAGGACCGTCATCCCGACGGAGGCGAGGAAGGACACCGCGGTCAAATCGATCACGAGCAGCGCCGGGCGGCGGGCCAGTGCCGCGGCGAGCGCGTCGTCCAGGACCTCCACGCTGAGCAGGTCGACCTCGCCGGCCACCTCGAGCACCTCGGTCTCGCCGCCGGGTCGGTGCACCGTCACGTTCAGCAGGTCCTGGGGCCGGACCCGGCCTCCGTCAGCGGTCACCTTCACCTCCGGTCGCTCGACCTCCGGCGGCGGGGCCGGAGACTGTCCCCCAGCCGCCTACCCACTCCCGCACCGGCTCAAACGCCGCTCCCGGTCAGCAGCCGGGGCACGCTTCCTTCTTCGGCACCGCCATCGGCACGACCCGCACGGCCGCCCCGGCGACCGCCGCGTTGCCCACCCGGTCCTGCCCCGCCGCCAGCGTGGACGCCAAGTGCGACGGCACCGTCTTCGACGACCCGTCCATCGCCGTCTTCGCGGCCTGGGCGTTCCCGATGACCGCCGGCACCAGCACGAGCTTGGTCCTGCCCCGGTCCGCCGCCGAGGCGGTGCTCAGCTCGTGGGCGGTCACCGGTACCGCGGGCTTCGTCTGCGGGGGCACCAACTCGGCCATCATGCACTCCCGTTCTCGGCCAGCAACCCGGCGTACCGGCCCAGCTCGGCCGGCCGGAACAACCGCGCCTCCCGCTGGAACTGCCGCGACACCCCGCGGACCACGTGCCGCATCGAGATCGACGAACAAGAAGCGTCTGCAGCAGCAAGAGCCGCCGTGCGGGCCGCCGAGGCGATCCCCGCTCCCGTCATGTCCAGGCGGCACAACACGTCCACGTCGACGTCCGGCGCCAACGGCGCCTCCGGCGGGAAGGCCAGCTGCCACAGCCGGCGGCGCTCCGCCTGCCCGGGACGCGGGAAATGGACCACGAAGTGGAACCGGCGGGTGAACGCCGGGTCGATGTTCTCCTTGAGGTTGCTCGTCAAGATGATCAGCCCGTCGCCCGCCTCCAGGCGCTGCAGCAGGTAGCCGACCTCCAGGTTCGCGTACCGGTCCGTGCCCTGCTTGACCTCGCCGCGCTTGCCGAACAGCGCGTCCGCCTCGTCGAACAGCACCACCGCGTGGCTGTCCTCCGCCTGGCGGAACACCGCCTCCATGTTCTTCTCCGTCTCCCCCACCCACTTCGACACCACCTGCGCCAGGTCCACCTTCAGCAGCTCCAGGCCCAGGATCCCGGTGACGACCTCCGCCGACATCGTCTTGCCCGTGCCCGGCTCGCCGGTGAACAGCGCCTTCACCCCGCCGGTCGCCGGCTTGCGGGCGAAGCCCCAGGACTCCGCGATGCGGGGCCACGCCCGGAACGCCGACGCGATCTCGGCGATCTGGCTCATCTGGGCGGCCGGCAGCACCAGGTCGGCCAGGCCCCGGCGCGGGATGATCGACTGGACCGCGCCGCTGGTGCGGCCCCGGGTCACCGTCGCGATCGCCGGCTCGACGTGCTCGGTGATCGGGGTGCCGATGCCGGAGAGGCGCGCGCCGGTGTCCGCGACCGACGCCACCGCGCGCAGCTCGCCGCCGCTCATGCGGTAGCGGGCCGCGAGGTCCGTCAGCACCTCCTCCTCGAGCACCGGGAACGCCGACGACCACATCGCGCGCCGCTCCGGGAAACCCGGCGCCGGGATCGTCACCTCCGCGTACGTGCGCGCGGCCAGCAGCCGGGGCGGGCGCCACGGCGTGACACCGGTCAGGCACAGCGGCACGCCCGAGCGCACCAGCGCCTCGTCGGGCTGGGCCGCCCGGCCGTCGGCCGGGACCCACAGGATCGCCCCGAGCGCGGCCGCGGTGCGCAGGTCGCGGGCGACGTCGGCGCCGACGCGGCGCAGGGGCCGGCCGGCCGCGGCCGCCAGCGCCTGGGCCGCGTCGGGCTGGCTGTCGGCCGCGAGCCCCCACAGGCCGACCACGTCGACGTCGCCGGCGCGCACCGCCTGGCCGAGCCGGGTCAGCCGGGGCGACCCGAGGTGGACCGGCGCCGCCGCCGGCGCGACTTCGCCCGGGTCGTCGCCCAGGGTGCCGACGTCGCCGCCCCAGCCCAGCAGGTGTTCGAACACGCCGTCGCCGAGCGCCAGTTCCCGGGCCGGCTCGGCCGGTGCCTCGCCGTACGCGCGCAGCAGGCCGTAGCGGCGCAGCCGGCCGGCCGCGCCGAGCTCGCGGCGCAGCGCCAGCCGGTCCGCCGGCGTCTGCCCGAGCACCGTGACCAGCAGCTCCACGCACGGGGCGCGCCGGTTGAGGTTGTCCACGATGTAGGCGTAGACGCGCTCGTAGCCGGGGTCCAGCTCCGGCGCGGCCACCAGCAGCAGCGCGTCCTGCTCGACCCGGGACAGGCCGTACCGGGCCGCCAGCGCGTCCAGCGGCAGCGTGACCCCGCGCGACGCGGCCAGGCGCCGCAGCTGCTGTTCGGACTCCGGGTCCGGCCGGGCCGGCGACGGCGGCTCGGTCATCGCCTCGGTGAACGCGTCGACGCGGTCCAGCAACGCGTCCACCTGCTCGTCCGTCACGCAGAACGGGGTCAGGTCCGGGCGCGTCAGCGCCGCCGCCGCGCGCGCCTGCGCCGCGACGGCGATCCGCAGCGCCTGGTGCAGCTCGGCCAGGCGCGCTCTGAGGTGCTCGACCGCCACAGCGCTCACGTCAGCCACCGGAGAAGGTCAGGGTCCGGCCGCCGAGCCAGACCACGTTCGGCACGTCGGTGAGGGCACCGCCCCGCCACAGGTCCGTGTGGCGCCGGCCCAGCGGAATCGTCACCCGCACCGCGTCGCCGGAGAACCGGACCGTGGCCTCCAGGCCGGCGAACCTGGTCAGGGCCAGGACCGGGGTGCCGCCGCCCCACAGCTGCCCGGCGATCATGCCCAGCGCCAGGGACGCCGCCAGCCCGGCGCTGCGGTCCAGCGCGCGGTCCGCCGCCAGGGGCACGGCACGGTGCTCGACGAACACCGTGCGCACCAGTTCGTCCAGGCGTTCGCCGGGGAAGTCCGCGGCCAGCCGGGGTTCCACGCCGCCGGTCGTCCACAGTGGAGTACGCAGGCGCAGGCGGGTCAGCGGGTCGTCGCGCACCGGGCGCGCGTCCGTCAGGAAGCGGACGCCCGCCGCGGCCAGGTCGCGCAGGAACGACGGCGGGAGCGGACCGGACCGGACCAGCACCGGCGGCCGGCCGCACGCTTCCCAGTGCGGCAGCAGCCCGTCCACTGTGGACGCCCACGCCACCGGGAACAGCCCGTCGGCGTCGACGAGCAGGAGGCCGTCGTCCACGCCCGCGACGAGCAAGGGGCCGGCCGGGTCGTGGCCGCGGCACAGCGACAGCGCGAGCACGCCGTCCAGCACCGGCAGGGCGGGAGCCACCCGGCGCGCGAAGGTGACCAGGTCCGGCACCGGGTCCAGACCGGCGAACGCCGCCGCCGCGGCGTCGTCTCCGGGTGTTCGCCGCCAGCCCCGCTGCGGTGCGCCCAGCACCTTGTACGCCAGGGCCGCGGCGAACAACGGCGTCTCGCGGAACAGGTCCACTCCGGACAGCGCGGGACCGAGCGCGTCCAGGTAGCCGGTCCGCGCCAGCGGGCCGGCCAGCAGGAACGGCAGCACCGAGCCGACCTTCGTCGCCCCGGCCGGCCGCGGCGAGACGCTCACGCCTCCGGCCATCGTCTCGTCGACCGCTCCCCCCGGGGAACCCGGTAGTCCGGCGAGTTCCGCGCGCGTGGCCGGCGGCCGGGCAAGCGGCCACCGGCGGGCCAGTTCCCGCGCCAGTTCGGCCGCCGGTCCGTCGAGGTCGCCGGCCGCGGACGAGCCGGTGCCTTCGCCGGGAGACGCCTCGAGCAGCGCCGAGAGGTACGTCCGCACGGTCTCCTCGGGCAGCAGGGCGAGCAACGCCCCGAGTTCGCCCCGCACGGCGAGTTCCTCGAAGAGCGCGGCCACCGTGGCTTCCGGAAAGCCCGGGCCGAAGGACGGAAGCCCGGTCGCGAAGTCCACTGTGGACGCCGGATCGCCCGGGACGGCCACCGGTTCGGCCCGCGCACCCCCGTCCGCCACGGGTTCGACGACGAGACCGGACGGCACCAGCCCCCCTCCCCCGTGCGCGGACAACCGGACGGACAGCCGCACCGGCTCGGTGATCTCCAGATCCGGCCCGTCGCCCGCGAGGTACTCGTCGAACTCCGCGGCCAGCAGCTCCGGCAGCGCGTCGAGCACCCGCCGGACGAGCCCGCGCGGATCGGGCCCCCAGCTCCACCCACCCCGCCGGACCACGTGCACCACGCACTCCCGCACGGTGATCTCGCCGGTGGTCGGCGCGCTCACGGCTGCTCGACCTTCTCCAGCCGGCCCGCCCAGCCGGGGACCAGGACCAGCACGCCGTGCGGGTCGCCGTCGACGGCCGTCGGGAGCGTCGTGGCGGTGTCGCCCTTGTTGATCTGCCCGGGCAGCACGGTCGTCGCCTGCCCGGCGGAGAGGAAGGCGCGCACGACGGTGTCGGCCCCGACCGGGTTGTCCACCTCGACGCGCAGGCCGTTGCCCTGGAACACCAGCGGCTTGCTCGACGCCGGCAGCGGCACGAGCGCCGGTTTCGCCGGCTGCCCCTCCGGTACCGGCTCGACGCCGAAGGCGAGCGGGTCGAGGAACACGCCCGGCTCGTCGTCGGCCTCCTGGACACCCAGTTCGCCGGCGTCCAGGGTGAGCGTCGCGACCTCCTCCGGGAGGAGGGAGACGCGCACCGGCAGTGCGTCGCCGGCGATTTCGGCCACGGTCGGCAGGACGGCGCCGATCGACCGGACCGCGCCGACGACGTGGCCGGTCTTCTTCACGTACACCACGAAGAGGCTCATGGTCAGCCACCACCACCCGTCGCCGCGACCGTTGCCAGGACCAGAAAGTCGACCACGCCGGGCTGTTCGAAGACCTGCGCCGGGGCCGCCGTCGGGTCGTACACCCGGATCCGGCACCGCACCCGCCGCTGACTGTCCACGGTGGCCTCGGCCGGGCTGGTCAGGGTCGAACCCGTCACGGTCGGCGGGATCCGCGGCGTCACGTGGACGTGCAGCGACACCCGGCCGTCGGCGACCTCCTCCGGCGTCACCCCGGACGGCAGCGGCAGCACCACGCCGTCGGTCGCGCTGCCGGAGGTCGCCAGCACGCTGCCCGCGGAGATCCGGCCCGAGAAGCTCCCCGCGATGGTCAGGTTGCCGTTGGACTCCACCGTCAGCAGCGGGTCGACGACACCGGTTCCCTTGTAGAGCCCGTAGACCAGCGTCGGAGCGTCCGAACCGGACAACACCAGCGCCGGTCTGCCCTCCTGCACCGCGGGCTGGGTCCGCAGCGCGAGCGAGCCGGACCGGGCCGACACGGTGTCCGCGCGCACGCCGAGGTACCGCGGGGCGGCACCGCGGGCCGCGGGGAACACCTCGGTGAAGTGGCCGGCGGTCCACTGGACGAAACCCAGCAGCACCAGCCACTGGACCGGCGGGGCGGCCGGCGCGGCGTTCACCGCGGGCGGCTGCTGGTCGGCGACCAGCCGTTCGTCGCCCAGCCGCCGGAAGAGGACCTGGTAGGACTCCTCCACGCGCGCCGGTCCCGACGAGCCGGCGCACGACGCCGGCCCGGTGGCCGGCTGGGCCCGGTCGGCGGCGGTCAGGAACACCGGGTACGGCTCGGCCGTCGGCCGGTCGGCGCCGTTGACGGCCGCGAAGTCCGCCTCCGACAGCACGACCGGCGCCGGCACCACGATCTCGCGCCCGGTCCCGTCGACCGCCAGCCCGGCCTGCACGCTCACCTCGACGTACCGGGCGCCCGTCGCCGGATCGGTCCGGTTCTCCTTCGTCAGGGCGAGCCCGTCGGCGATGCCCCAGTCGTGCGCCAGGCGGGCGTGCCGGACCGCCGTCGCGCGGGCGTACGCGACGGTCGCCGCCAGGTCGGCGGCGGCGAGCACCTGGCCCTCGCGGAACTCCGGGCGCAGTGGACCGGTCACGACGACTCACCCGACCGCGGCTTGCGGGCCGACGTCGACCGGGACCGGCGCGGCGGCGGCTTCGGCTTCACCGTCCGCTCCTCGTCCGCCGGCGCGGCGGAGTCCGGCTCCGGGGCGTTCTCGAGCTCCGAAAGCCGGTCGGACAGCCGTTCCGGCAGTTCCTCCCGTACCCGGGAAACCTGCTCCCGCGCGGAGTCCAGCTGCCCGCGCAACGCCTCCACGGTGGCGACGAGCTCGCTCACCTGGCTCCGCAGCGCGTTCATCTCCTGCAGGCTGTCGGTCACCTCGGCCGGCACGGTGTACACCTGCTCGTGCAGGGGCTTGGGCGGGGTCTCCCCCGGCGCGGGCCGGACCAGCAGGCTCCACATCCGGTCCAGGTCGGTGTCGCGGGGCCAGCGGGCCAGCAGCCCCGCCACGTAGGCCGCCGGCACCAGGCCGTCCGGCGCCGGCACGGGCTCGCGGTACACCGGCGCCGGCCGGCAGCAGAGCCCCTCGGCCAGCTCGCGCAGCCGGTAGAGCTTCGGCAGCCATTCGCCGTAGGCGGACCCGCCCGGCAGCACCTGCTCCCGCGTCGCCGAGCAGACGCGCACCACGTCGCAGCCGTCGAGTTCCAGGTGCGCGAGCAGCACGTCGTTGTCGGCGCAGTCGCCGCAGGGCGGGTTCAGGGTGGCGCAGGCGGCGTCGACGACGAACCGCTCCAGGTGCCGGGTGAGCTTGCCCGCGGCGTCGACGAGCTGGTCCAGGCCGGTCATGGTGAGGCGCTGGGCGGGGTCGGGTTCGGGCGTGGGCAGCGGCTGCGGCACCGCCACCCGCCGGACCTGGTCGCGCAGCGCGCAGTCCGCGACGCCGGGCACCCGGTCGAGGCGGCCCAGCAGCCATTCCCGGAGCTGGACCAGGTCGGACCGGAATTCGGCCTCCAGCACGTTGCCGATCGGCGTGCCCTGCGCGAGCAGGCGGACCTCGAGCGGCGCGTCGCGGGCCGGCTGGACGACCCTGGCCCGCGCTTCGGCCACGACGGCGACGGCGATCGAGCGGTGCAGCGGCTCCGGCCACATCTCCTCCGCGTCGGTGCCGGCCAGCCGTTCGCAGGCCGCGCCGAGGACCTGCCGGGCGGAATCGACGTCCCCGAGGTCCAGCCCCCGCTGCCCCTCGGCGTCGTAGGTGTCGTACCGGGCGAGCGAGGCGGCCAGCGCGCGGACGCGCTCGGTCGTCTCCGCGACGACCGGCGGGGTCGGCACCGCCTCGGCGTTGTCCTGCAGCCACTCGAGGGAGTCCTGGTACCGCGCGCGGTCGGCCGGCGCGAACTCGATCGTCCGGGCCGACCCGGACTTGGCGAGCGACATCGCGTCCAGATAGCGGCCGAGCCGCTGGGCTCGCAGGCGCACCGCCTCGTACCGCTCCAGCGGGCCGATCCGTTCCAGCAGCCGCGTGCCCGGGTTGTAGCGGTGGTCGTCGGCGGTGTCGCACTTGACGACGAACCGGAAGCCCTCCTCGACGCGCGAGGGCACGCAGCCCGGCGCCGGGCAGGGCTCCTCGGTGGCGAAGGGCGCCACCGGGTCGGCCATCGTCTCCTCGTACCGCACGTACAGCCCGAAGTGGCGCGAGCCGTCGTCGCACGGGTCGCCGCACTCGACCCCCGGCGAGGACACCCGCAGCTCGCGCACGAGCGCCTGCACGTCGACCTTCTCCTTGCAGGACAGCACGATGTCGTTGCCGCAGCAGTCGAGCGCGTGCCCGGGGTGCACCAGCACCGTGCCGCCCACGCACGAGTCGCAGGACACCTCGAGCCCGCACACGACGCCCGGGCCGGACAGCGTCCGGTTGTGCAGCCGGTCCTTCCCGGCGACGTAGTCGGTCAGCAGGGACAGGTCGTCCTCGGTGAGCAGCTGGCCCGCGAAGAACCGCGGCCGCACGAACGCGGCCGGGAAGGCCGACGTCCCGCCGCACCCGCACCCGCAATCAGGCTTGCTCATGAACGCTCCTCGGTGATGAAGAACCAGCTCTCGAAGACGTCGCCGCCCGCGCCGGTGCCCGACGTCCACGGCCCGATGCCCGACGGCGGCACCAGGCAGCCCGTCGGGTCGGGCTCGGGCTTCGGGTCGTGGCCGTGCCCGGTTTCGGTTTCGGCGTCGGCCGCCGCCGCGCCGGTGAAGGGGACCCGGCCGCCGACGTTGGTACCGTCCACCGGGCGGCAGCAGCGGTCGAGCAGGAACGCCGCGCGGACCGTGACCAGCACGCGGTCGCCGTCCTGCAGCGTCTCGCGGGTCGTCTGCCGGTAGCGGAAGTGCCGGGTGAACTCGCCGTCCTTCTCGGTGGGCTCCTCGAACTTCCCGCCCATGTACCAGGTGTCGGCGTTGCGGCCGGCGCCGCCCTCGATCACCTGGATCTCCACCACGCCGCGGCGGAGGCTGTCGACGCGGACGTCGTCGGAGAACTCGACGACGAGGCCGCCGGAGTTCTTCTGCGTGCCGAGCAGCTCCTTGGCTTCGTCCACGGTGTAGGTGTGGCCGTGGCGCCAGTTGATCCCGGTGATCACGGTCGGCACGTGCCTGCCGAAGAAGCGGCGGACGTTCAGGTGGATCTGGTCCTCGCGCACGGGCTTGCCGAAGTCGATGTCGTCGATCCGGGCCAGCCAGAGGACCTTGTGCTCGCACGGGGTGCAGCAGGTCTCGCACCGCTCGTCCTTCGGCGGCGTCTTGGTCGTGACCCGGACGCAGTAGCTCTCTTCGGTGTAGCCGAAGTCGCAGTCGGAGGTGTCGGCGCAGGCGGAGGTGAAGACGGTCCGGGTCGGCTCGACCGCGCGCTCGGTGTACTCGACGCCGACCCACACCGTCGTCCCGCCGGTGCGTTCGTCCTCGTGCAGCGCTTCCCACAGGTCGATCGCGCAGGCACCGGGAACGACCACCTCGTTGCCGTCGCAGTCGACGCCGAGCCCGGCGGTGAGGTGCACCCTGGCCTGGTGTTCGTGCTTTTCCTTGTCGTCGGCGGGCGGGGCGGGTTCCACCAGCAGCCCGCACACCACGCCGTAGCCGAGCAGGCAGCGCATCCGCAGCTTCAGCTTCTCGCGGAAGTACTCCTGCTCGCGCTGGAAGTCGCGGGCGGTCAGCAGCTGCCCGTGGAAGTACCGCAGCCGGCGGAAGGGCTGGTCGTGTGTCGTTGCCTCGGTCATCTCTCTTCTGTCCTCTCAAGACACTCGCGTGTGGACCCCGACCGCGGACACCACGCCGACGCCCACCCCGTGGCGGGCACCCCGTGGCCCTGGTCGCAGTACTCCGTCGTGGTTCAGGCGCACCCCGCCCACCACCGGCGGCGGCAACGGGACGAACGCGGTGTCCACCCCGACCGCCGAGCGCGCGCCGACCACGAACCCCGTCCCGCCGGCCCGCACCGACCCCTTCGTGTGCGCGGGCGCCTGCCGGACGACCAGGCGCCGCACCGCGTCCTCGTCGGCCGTGGCGGCGGGCAGCAGGACGCGGAACCGGTGGGCGTGCTCGGTGAGGGGGTCGGTGTCCGGGTCGCCGAACGCCCGCAGCGGCGCCCCGCCCAGCGTCGAGGTGCCCAGCCGCAGCCGCGCCGCCGAGCGGCCGAACAGCCGCACCGAGCCGAGGCCGCGGGCGGACGGCGGTCCCGCGGTCGCGCGCACCTGCGCCCAGTGGCGGTCGCCGGCCAGCTCCTCGACCACCGGCCGGACACCGAAGACGATCTCGATCGCGTCCTTCAGGGCGCGGGGCGTGCCCCGCCGCCGGTACAGCCCGGGGGCGGCCCGGATCAGCTTCCGGCGCGTGCCCGCGTCCCAGCCGGCCTCGAACGACAGGCCGAGCAGCCCGGCCAGCCACGGCAGCGCCCCGTCCGGCACGCCCGCCGGGTCGAGCAGCGCCGGGTACCGCTCGACGACCCGGTCGATCTCGGCCGTGGTGGCGTCGAACAGCGACAGGAACCGCTCGGTGAAGTCGTCCGCCGCGGGGTCCTGCCGGAACGCCGCGGGCAGCAGGTCCGCGCTGGTCGCGCGCGGGAAGTCGAGCCGGATCCGGTGCAGCACCGGCGTCGCCGACGAATCGCCGGACAGCCGCACCCGGGCCGTGAGGTACCGGCCGGGCGGCTGGTCGACGAGGAAGTCCGTGACGCCGGCGGGCGCGGTCTGCCAGTCGCTGTCGGCGAACTGGCCGTCCTCCGAAACGACCACCGCCACCGACAGCGCCGTGCCCGCCGGCACGTCGGCCGACACCCGCACCCGGTGCCAGCGGCAGCGCGAGAGGCCGCTGTCGATCAGGCCGGTGGTGAACTCGCCCTCGGTCACGAACTGCCCCGAAGCCGGCGCGGGTTCTTCGCGCGGCTCGCCCGCCCAGTCGTAGCAGGAGGTCACGGTACCGTCCGGCCCCTTCTCCCGCAGGCAGAAGCCGTCGGCATCCGCGCCGGCGAGCGAGCTGGGCGGCAGCGCGGCCGCGAGTTCGTCCACAGTGGACAGGTGCTGGTCACGGTAGAGGCGGAGGCGGCCGTTCTTCTCGGTCAGCAGCCAGACCGTGCGGCCCGGCCCGGTGCGGATCCCGATGATCTCACCGCGGACGGGGGTCCGGACGACCTCGCACAGCCGTCCGTCGGCGCCGTACCGCCACAGCCGCTCGCTGCCGGCGCGGGCGACGAGCACCTGCTCGTCCTGGGCGAGCGCGACGACCGTGGCGTCTTCGAGCCCGATCACCGCGGTCAGCTGGTCGCCTTCGTTGCGCCACACGAAGATCCGGCCCGAGTCGACCACGGCGACGCGGTGCCCGCGCGCGGCGACCGCGGTCGGCGCGCGCAGCAGCCGGGGGTCGCAGTACGGGGCCCAGCCGGGCAGCCAGCCGCCGGTGCAGGTGTCGCGGCGCAGCAATCGCTCGCCGGAGAGCAGGTACCAGTCGCACGGCCCGCATCCGGGCGCGAGCCGCGGGTCGGGGAACCACGGCAGCAGCTGCGTCCGCGTCGGCCCGTCCGGGGAAGGGCCGTCGTGGGCGAGCCGGACGCCGGTCTCCTCCGCGAAGCCGACGAGGTCCGTCACGGCGTCCTGGTCCCACCCGACGACGTCGTCGAGGAGCCGGAACGTGACGGTGGCCGGGGCACAGGTCATGGGGACTCCTCCACCGGGATCAGCAGCGGGCGCTCCGGCCACACCAGGTCGTCCGGCGGGATCGGGTGGTCGGCGCACGGCGGCAGCCGCAGCCCGTCGGCGGTGAGCGAGAGCCCGGACACCGCCAGGACGCCGTCCACCGAGAGCAGCCGGCGCACGAGCGGGGTGTGCCGCACGGCGCCGCCGAACGGCCAGCCGCCGCCGTTCTCCCCGCCGCGCAGCGGGTCGAGGTAGGTGGTCACGGCGTCGGCCGCCCGGGCGAGGACGGCGGCCCGGTCCTGGTCCGGGTCGAGCACGACCCGGGCCTCCACGGCGATCCGCCGGAACGCGACCGGGCCCGTGACGACCGTGATGCCGGCGGGCGCCACCTCGCGGGAGAGGTAGGCCGCCACCGCGCGCAGGGTTTCGGCGCCGGGCACGGGCGGCTCGGTGGCGCCTGCGTCGAACGGCGGCACCACGAGGACGCCGACGACACCGGGGATGGGCGTGCCGGCGAAGTCCGGGTGCCGGCCGGGGACGCCGTGCGCGCGGGCGATCGAGGCACCCGGCGCGCGCAGCGCCAGCAGGCCGTAGTCGGCGGGGGCGACCGCGCGGCCGCGGGAGCGCAGCTCCCCCACCCCGCGCCGCACGACGTCGGCGTCCGCCTCGGCGTCCGTGCCGCCGGTGGCCGGGAACGGGTTGGTCACCCCGGTCACGAACGGCCGCGCGGTCACGACCCCGGTGACCGCACCGGCCGCCACCGCGCCGGCCGCGCCGCCACCGACGCGGTACCGCACGGCCCGGACGTTGCGGAAGCCCGGTGGGACGGGTGCGCCGGTGACGCCGTCGCCGAAGGTGACGACCCCGGTGTCGTAGTCGACGACGAACACGCGGTCGTCCGGCCCGTACCCGGCGAGGCTCGGCACCTCCTGCCACCGCGACGCGTTCTCTTCGGTGGTGCCGAAAAGATCGGTGCCGGGATCGTCGTCGACCTCGATTTCGACGCTGCCGGCCAGGACCGGGACCTGGCTCAGCCGCAACTGGCGCCGCTGCGACGGTGCCGCCGGGTCCTGGATCGGTTCCAGGGCCTCGTCGCGGATCGTGCGGGCGGCGGTGGCGGCGACCGTGTTCAGCCGCAGCCCCGAGACGAGCGGCGGGGCGACCGTGACGAGGCCGTTGGTGACCTGCAGCCGCAGCCAGCGCAACGCCGGGCCGGGCCGGGCGGTCGGCGGCTGCCCGGGTGCCCAGGTGCGCGGCGGCCGCAGCTCGATCGTCCCGCCGGCGCGCAGGCCCCGCGTTTCGTCGCGGACGACTTCGGCGGGCACGAACCGGCCGCCGTCCAGCACGTCCCAGCGCAGCAGCGGCTGCGGCGCCGGCGGCAGCGGCGTGAGGCCGCCTTCGGCCGCCGGGGCCGGCGGCGCGGCGGCGATCACGAAGCCCAGCGACAGCGACGGGAACGGGCTCGCGGTGCCGTCGAGGCCGAGCCAGAGGGCGTTGCCGGGCTGGGGTTCCGTGCCGAACGGCGCGAACGGGCGGCCGGGGCCGCTGGGGCCGAGCGGGACCGGTTCGAGCACGCCGCCCCGCTGCACCGCGAGCACGGCGAGGGTGGCGGGCGTGGCGTAGAGGTCCTGGTCGGTTTCGAAGACGATGTCGCCGTCGGTGCCGGAGGCGGCGGCCTGGAAGCCGGCCGGTACGAGCACCGAGGCGCCGTCCGGCGGGGTCACGGTGAACTCCAGCAGCGCGGCGGCCGCGGTGGCCGGACGGCGGCGCACGCCGGCGGTGTTCAGGTGCTCGGCGAGGATCTTCTCCGGCAGCCGGTTGACCCGGGCGAGCACGGGTTCGGCTTCAGCGCCGAAGAGCCGGACGAGCGCGACGCCGGCGTCCTGCTGGTCGGGATTGGTCCAGTCCGGGGTGTAACCGGGGATGCGATCGCGCACGGCGGCCCGCACCGCTTCCCGCGTCGCGTCGACGAGTTCCGGCTGCACCCCGGACGGCCCGGGACCGGGGACCATGCGCGCTTCCTCGCCCGAGTCGCGGGCCCACCAGACGTCGGTCACAGCAACCCCTCGCCCGGTTCCGCGACGGGCACCACGTGCGTCCGGACCTCGCGCACCACGGGCAGTTCCCCGTCGCGCAGCTCGACGTCGGCGCAGGTCTCCGCCGGGGCCGCGCCGTCGACGCCGATCGCGACCGCGGTCACGTCCGCCAGGTCGCCGAGCGCCTGCTGGGCCGCCCGGAGCAACGCCGAGGGCCGCAGGGCCCCGCCGAACGGCCAGCCGGTGCCGTCGTCCCCGCCGGCCAGCGGGTCGAGGAACCGGCGCAGGGCGTCACCGACCACTGTGGACACCTGCACCCGGTCCGCGGGCGTGCCGGACAGGTCGACCCGCAACCGCACGTCGCGGTACGCCGGCGGGCGCACGAACACCTCGGCCGTCAGCAACCGCGTTCCGGCCAGCCGGCGGGCGACGGTGCACAGCATCCCCGGGTCCGGCTCCGGCGCGACCACGCCGGGAGGCACCGACGGGACGAGGTGGACGGTCACCGCGCCGGGCACCGGGACGCACGGGAAACCCGGGTGCTCCCCCACCGCCGCGTGGGCCCGGCCGACCGCCACCCCGGGCGTCGTCACCGCCAGCGTGACGAAGTCCTCGGCGGTGACCGCCCTGGTCACCTCGCCGAGCGCGCCCGCGGCCCGGTCGCGGGCCTGGTCGAGGGTCTCCGGGTCCGTGCCGCCCTCGGCCTGGACGAGGTTCGCCGCGCGCACCGGGGAGCCGGCCGTGACCGGCAGCCAGTTGCCGGTCACGCCACCGTTCCCGGCGCGGCCGCCGCCGATCGTGTACGAGACGGTCCCGTCGCCGTCCGGGCGCGGGATCCGGCCGGTGAGCCCGTCTCCGAACACGAGCGCGCCGTCTTCGCGGTCCGGCAGGAAGGTCCGGTCGCGGGAAGCGCCGAAGGTGAAGTCCCCGACCGGCGTCCAGTCCTCGCCCGCCAGTTCCAGCGCGGCGGTGAGCAGCCGGCCGGCCGCGTCGGGCAGCACCAGGCGCTGGCCGGGCAGCTTCAGCCAGCCGCGGGTCTGGTCGGTGAACCCGGTGGCCGTGCGGCGTTCGCGGTGGCGGGCCACCGAGACGTTGACCGCCAGCCGCAGCAGCCGCGGCGCCGACGCGTACGTCGCCGCCGGGGTCGACACGATCAGGCCTCTGTCCATTGTGGACCATGATTCCGGCGGCCGCAGGCGCACCACCCCGGACCGGCGCAGCCCGCCGGTGCCGTCTTCGACCTCGGCGAACTCGCCGGCGGCGTCGCCACTCGGGCGGAACCACGACCAGGTCAGCTCGGCGGGCGGAGCGGCGGTGGCCGCGAGCACCGACCAGGACGGCGGCACCGGTGTGTCCAGCTCGAAGAACACCGACAGCCACCCGGACGCCGGGTGCGCACCGGCCAGCGGCAGGGTGAAGCGGGCCGACGCGGCGGAGCCGTCGCTCGCCAGCAGCGGAACCCCGCGCCGGGCGAGCAGGTCCGCGGTGCGGTCGCGGTCGGTGAAGACCGTCGGCTCCCCCTCGACCGGGAACGCGGTGACGTCGTCGTCCAGGCTGAACCGGATGGCCGCGGCGGGGTCGCGGGCGAAGACGGTGCCCGCGGGCACGACCTCCGGCGTCTCCCGCTCGGCGGTCAGCGCCAGCACCGTCGCCGCCGGCCGCGCGGGCCGCGGCGGTTCGAGGTCCAGGAGCTTCAGGATCGCGACGATCAGCTCGTCCGGGGCCTGGTCGAGCCAGTAGAGCCGCTGCTCCAGCAGGTAGGCGAACAGTTCGAGCAGCGTGACGCCGGGGTCGACGGGCGCGTGCAGCGTCCAGGTGCCGTCCGACTCCGCCGGGATGCGGCGGGTGACGGCCGCCATCAGGTCGGCCCAGGTCAGGTCGTCGAGCTTCGGCACGGGCAGCGTCATGGCGTGGTTCCCGTCATCCCGAGGTAGAACGGGAACACCAGGTTGGCCTTGGTGTTGGTGCGCCGGATCCGGTACTCGACCGAGATCGTGACGTGCGACGCGTCGGCCGGGTCGGCCTCGGCCAGCACGCTCGAGAGCTCGACCCGCGGTTCGAAGTCGCGCACGGCGTCGGCGACCGACCGTTCCAGCTCGCGCAGGTTCTGCACGCTGCCGGGCGCGAACACCGACTCGCTCACCGTGGTGCCGAGGTCGGGCCGCATCACGCGTTCTCCCGTCGCGGTGAGCAGCAGCGCGCGCAGGCAGTGCTCGATGCTGGTTTCGCCGACGGCGTAGGCGAGCCGCCCCGCCTCGTCGGGCAGGATCGGGAAGCGCCAGCCGGTGCCCAGGAAGGGTTCGGTCACGTCGCCTTCACCTTCTTCGCGAGCACGGACGGCGGCAGCGGCGACGCGGGGCCGGTGACGCCGCCCGGTGCCGGGTGGGTGTGCTGGACGAACGCCTGCAGCAGCGCGTTGCCGAGCACGACGGGCTCGGTCGACCCGCCGCCGAGGTCGACGCCGTCCGCCTTGACCGTGACGGTCTTGGCCTCGACGGTGATCTCGCCGCTGTCCTTCAGCACCACCTTCGCGCCCGAGGCGGTGCTGATGGTGATCTCCCTCTCCTTGTCGTCGAAGAGGATCCGGTGCCCCGCCTTGGTGCGGACGATCTTTTGGTCCACACCGCCGGAGTGCGCGACGGGCGGCTTCTTCTTGCCGTTGTAGAGCCCGCCGAGCACGTACGGCTGCCGCATGTCACCCTGGAAGAACGCGACGAGCACCTCGTCGCCGACCTCGGGCACGAACACCGAGCCGTAGCCGGCGCCGGCGTACAGCTGGCTGACCCGGATCCACGGGCTGATCGACGCGCCGCCGTCCAGCCAGTAGTACTTGACCTTCACGCGGCCCTCGTCGTCGCCGTCGTTCTGCACGACCTCCGCCGGCGCGACGCCGTAGAAGCGCCGGTCGGTCGCCATGGCCCGGGGCATCGCCGTCATTTCTTGTCCCCCTGGAAGATCTTCCGGCCGGTGAACGTGGTGAAGAAGCCGCTGGAGTTCAGGGCGTGCTCGACCCGCTTGACGAAGTAGGTGCCGGAGAACCGCTTGCCGAGGCCGAAGATCTCCAGGTTGTCCCCCGGTCGCAGCTCCGGCAGCCCGGCGACCCGGCCGGTCGCGGTGATGAACTCGTACGCCCGCTCCCGCAGCAGCGCGATGGCCAGCTCCTTGGCCTCTTCCTGGCTGAGCACCGGCGCGTCGACGACCACTTCCTGCCGCCCGCCCGCGGCGCTGTCCGCCGCTTCCGGCCCGCTCTGCCCGTCGCTCTGGTTCTGCCCGCCGGGCAGGTCCTTCGCGGTCGCGACGTATTCGATCGGCTCGGCCTTCACCGGGTCCCAGCCGTGCACGGTGAGCTTGCTGACCTGGTTGGACACGGTCATCGTCGGGGTGAAGTCGAGCAGGTTCGGCACCAGCCCGGCCGGCTGCCCGCTCGGCCCGGTCGCCAGGCCGGGGCTGTAGGCGAGGCGGAACAGCCGGATGGGGGCGCTGTCGCGGCCGTCGGTGGGCTTGACGAAGTAGAGCGTCTGCTCGCCCGTCTTCGGGTCCGGCAGGATGTAGCAGTCGAAGTCGATCCGCTTCGCCCGTTCCATCAGGAACTGCGCGTCGGACTGGTTCTTCTGCACCACGAGGTCGTGGCGCGGGCCCTCGTGGGTCGTCTTGACCGCCAGCTTGTTGCGCCGGGCGATCTGCTCGGCGATCTCCCAGTCGGTCTTGCCGACGAAGTTCTTGTCCTCGTCCTTGGTGGGCTTGCGGTCCTTGAGCGCGAGCATCCCGTCCACGCAGGTGATCGAGACGGTCGGCGACGCGGCGTCCGGGAACTTGGGCGCGAGCGAGCTGATCGTCCCGGTGCCGACGGTCAGCAGCTGGTCGGCGTAGCCGAGCCGGACGGACACGCGCGTGCCGATGCGCAGCTGTTCGGAGTCGCTGTGCTTGAACTTGAGGGTGACGTCGTCCCAGTTGTTGAGCTCCAGGTCGAAGCCGGACATCTCGTCGAGGTCGCGGTGCACCTTGATGTCGAGGATGTCGTTGCGGGTCGTCGGGTCGGCCTGGAGGCCGTCGATGACCACTTCGAACCCGGGCGCGTAGCGGTCCGGGTCGGCGATCTCGGGCTTCGTGCCCGCGGGCGCGGTCATCGCCGCCCCCTCACGGCAGCCGGGGCACGGTCAGCACCAGCCCCGGCCGCAGGTCGCGGGGATCGGAGATCCCGTTGGCACGCGCCAGTTCCCGCCACGCGTCGGGGCGCCGGTAGACGGCGGCTGAGATGCGGTCCCACGTGTCGCCGCGGCGCACCACGTAGCTCTTCTCCACCGTCGGCGACGACCGCGGCGGGTCGTTGGCCTGGTCTTTCGCCGGCCGGTACTCCTTGAGGGTGAGGTCGAGCTGGGCCCGCAGCGGCACGCCGTTCTTGGCGAACAGCACGTAGTTCACGTCCAGCTTCTCCACCACGCCCCGGAACACCGTCCTGTCCCACACGAACCTGACGATCGGCGGCGCGTGCAGCGTGTTCTGCGGGCGCATCAGCTTCCTGATGTTGTCCACATAGGACTTTCGGACGTCGTCGAGCGTGTCGGAGGTGTCCACCAGCGCCTGCACCGACAGCGACTCGCTGCCGCCCCGGATGTACTGGATGGGCGGCGTTTCCAGGCCGGGGATGGTGATCTCGGCGAAGGTGTTGCTCTTGCTCAGCTTGTACTCGGTCGGGTTGAACTTCAGCGGGATCCGCTTCGGCACTCCTTGGGGGTTCGCCGGCTGCTCGATCTCCAGGTGCGCGTCGGCGCCCTGGCTCACCAGCGAGAACGGGGTGGTGCTCACCGGCCGCCTCCCGTGTCCCCGAGCCTGCGGTCGCTGTCACTGCGCTCGGCCCGCGCGCACTCTTCTTCGTAGAGCCGTGACCACGCCTGGATGTGCTTGGTGAACAGGCGGGTGAACAGCGCCCCGTCGTCGCCGTCCACCTGGAACCGCACCTCGAGGTTGTGGATGATCAGGTTCTTGGGCACGCTGCTTCTCCTAGAGAACGGCCGTCAGGCCCTCGTGGGCGATTTCCAGCTGCTCGATCGCGACCGCGTTCTGCTCGGCGTGCAGGTCCGGTCCGGTCCACTTGGCGGCCAGGCCGCCGTGGAAGATCCACGACTTCGCCGGCAGGCCTGCCTCGTCGAGCATGATCACCGCGCCGTCGCGGCGGGCGCCCAGCGAGTCGTGCAGGCCGGTCTCGTACCAGGACCACAGGAGCCGGTCGCGGACCACGCCCCGCTTGAGGGTGATCGGGTTCCACGAGTGGCGCAGCGGCAGCCGGTGCACCGAGTCGTTGCGGCCGCCCTCGGCGTAGGTCACCACCTCCAGCTGCGCCCCCATGCCGGTGACCTCCTGGAAGGCGCCCGCCGCGACGACCGGCAGCAGCAGGGCCTGCGCCGGCGGCAGGTAGACGTCCGCCGGGGCGAGCGTCACGAGGAAGCGGAACTTGCCGAGCGGCTCGTTCAGCGCGAGCAGCTGGTCGACCGGGGTGCTCACCGCTCGATCACCTCCAGCCCGCGGTCCTGGCCGAGCACCAGCCGCAGCGCGATGAACTCCATCGGCACGGCCGGCGCGACGTCGATCTCGCACACGACCCGGCCGGGGTCCTGCTCCGGCGGGTTGTTCGTCTCGTCGCACACCACGCGGAACGCGTCCTCCGGCCGGGTGCCGGCGAGCGCCCCGGTGCGGAACGCCTCCAGCAGCACCGAGGTGATCGCCCGGACCAGTGACAGCCGCAGCTCCGGCGAGTTCACCTCGAACACCAGCGGCGCGGCGGCCCGCCGGATGGCCCGCACCAGCAGGTGCAGCAGCCGGCGGTGGGCGACGTACACCCGGCGCGGGTCGGCCGCCAACGTCCGGCCGCCCCACACGACCAGGCCGCGGCCGCGCACGCACCGCACCAGGTCGACGCCGGCCTCGAACAGCCGCACCTGCTGCGCTTCCGGGTACTCGACGTCGAGGTCGACGGCGTCCAGCAGCGTGGCGTTCGCCGGGGTCGCGGCGGCGCCGCGCTCGGCGTCGAGCCGCGCGACCAAGCCGGCGACGTGCCCGGCGGCCGGGACGGTCCGCAACCCGCCGCCCTCGAGCGAGGGCGCCCGCAGCGGCGGGTGGTACACCGCCGCCGCGGCCAGCAGTGCCTCGTCGCCGAAGCCCGCCAGCTCGCCCGCCCACGCCAGCACATCGTCCACTGTGGACCGTGAAGGCGGGACGTCCAGCAGCACCAGCCGGTCCAGCAGCGGTGCGACGGTTCCCAGCAGGTCCAGCACCAGGCCGGTGTGGTCGTCGCCGGTCAGGTCGCTGCCCAGGTCCGGCAGCGCCACCAGCGCCGGCTCCGGCAGTTCGGCTTGCGTCGTCACGGCGGCCGCGTAGTCGGCGCGGCCGGGCGGGGCGTCCGTGCCGCCGGCGAGCGTCAGCTCCCACGACAGCGAGATCGGCGCGGACGGCGGGATCGGCTCCGTCCCGCCGACCGGGACCACCCGGATCAGCCGGGACGCGGCGACCCGCTCGACCACCTCGCCGGGGGCCATGCCGGCGAAGACCTCCGCCGGCTCGCCGGGCACGAGCACCCGCACGGTGACCGCCGGCGGGCCCGCGACGCTGCTGCCCCGGTACCGCACGCTCACCCGGCCGCCGTTCGCCCACGCCCCGGGACTGGCGGCCACCACGAGGAAGCCGTCCGTCCACAGTGCACTGGCGGGCTCGGCGGGCCCGGACACGCGCAGCACCCACGCCGTCCGGCCCTCGTTCTCGAAGAACCCGCGCAGCGCGTACGGCGTCGCCGACGTGCCGTCCGGGGGCCCGAACTCGCCGACGACGTCGTTCCAGCTTTCGACGCGCACGGGACGGCCGACCGGGCCGCGCCGGGTGCGGCCCAGGAACACGGCCACGTCCGTGCGCAGCGGCTCGTCGACGGCGGCCGCGCGGTCGAAGGTCAGGGAGACGCCGGGAAGCGCCGGGCCGGCCATCACGTGTCGATGCCGAAGCTCTCGACGGCCAGCACGAGCGTCTCCATGGCGATCTCGTTCTTGGTCGCGTTGAACGACGGTCCGGTGTACTTCGTCGGCCAGGCCCGGTCGAAGTTCCAGCGCATGACCTCCTGGCGGTTCTCGTCGAGCATGACGATCGAGCCGGACGTGCGCCGCACCCGGCCGTCGAGGGCCTCCTTCACCCAGTTCCAGAAGCCGATGTGGCCGGTGACCCCGCGCTTGAACGTCAGCGCGCTCGGGAACTTCTTGAGCCCCACGAGCTTGCGGACCGTGATGTCCTCGCTGCCGGTCCGGTACTCGATCACCGGCAGCTCGATGTCGAACCCGCTGGCCTCGGTGAACGACCCGCTCACCGCGACGCCGTCGTCGCTGACGTTGGTCACGATGACCAGGAAGTTATACGCGGCGTACGGGTCGTCCCGCGTCACAGGTGGCATGTCCCTTGCCTTTCAGTGGTCAGACGAGCTGGGGCTCGCGGGTCTTCTGCTGGATCCGGAAGATCACGAACTCCGCCGGGAACACGGGCGCCACCCCGATCACGCAGATGAGCCTGCCGTTCGCGATGTCGTCGTCGGTCATCGTGGAGCGGTCGCACTGGACGAAGAACGCCTCGTCCGCGGTGGTGCCGGCGAGCGCCCCGCCGCGCCAGACGGTGGTGAGGAAGTTCGCGACGGTCTGGCGCACCAGTGCCCACAGCGATTCGTCGTTCGGCTCGAACACGACCCACTGCGTGCCCTCGTCGATCGACTCTTCGAGGAACAGGAAGAGCCGGCGCACGTTGACGTACTTCCACGAGGTGTCCGAGGACAGCGTGCGCGCGCCCCAGACCCGCTGGCCGAGGCCGGGGAAGAAGCGCAGCGCGTTGATGCCGCGTGGGTTCAGCACGTCCTGGTGCCGCTTGGTGACGTCCTGGGCGATGCCGTCGGTCAGCCGGATGCCGCGGATGACGGCGTTGGCGGGCGCCTTGTGCACGCCCCGCTCGACGTCGGTGCGGGCGTAGATGCCGATGATGTGCCCGGACGGCGGCGCTTCGACGAACTGGTTCGTCGAAGGGTCGTTGACGACCAGCCACGGGTAGTACAGCGCCGCGTACTTGGTGTCGAACGGCTCCCGGAACGCCTGGATGCCTTCGATGTCGAGGCCGTCCTGCGGGTCGAGGACGGCGAAACGGTCCTTGAGCTGCTCGCAGTGGGTGACCAGCGCCGATTCGACGGTGCCTGCCCACACGCCGGGCACCGCGCAGATCGCGATCTCGTCGATGTCCTCCAGTGCCACGATGCCCGTGCGCTTGCCGCTCCCGCCGTCGGTGCCGACGAAGTCGGCGACCGTGAGCCCGTCGAAGGCGTCGTCACCCTCGTCGGCCAGGCTCAGCCACGAGCCGGACCCGGGTGCGGGGAACTTCGCGGGATCGGTGCTGATGCCGCCGAGTGTGGTGGCCCGCACCAGCCGCGACTGGCTCGCCAGGGTGCCCACCACGCTGCCGGGCGCGTCGCCGGTCAGCCGCAGGTTGCGGAACGTCTCGGTCACCGAGCCGCCGCCCGGGTCGGTGAACCGGGTGTCCACAGTGGACTCGACCAGCCGGAGGCGCGCGGTCTCGAACACCTGCTCCGGGGTGTCGGCGTCGAACGTGACGACGTCGTCCGGCCCCACCGACACCACGTTCAGGGTGGTCAGCCGGTCGCCGGTGTCGAGCTGGGTGACCGCGCCCTCGTACAGCCGTCCGGAACCGCTGATCCGCAGCTGCGGGCCGGCGCCGGCATTGGCCAGGCGCGCCCGGCGCACGGTGAGACCGGCCTGCCACGGCGCGTGCGTGGTGCCGTCCGGGAAGGTGAGCGTCACCTTCCCGCCGGCCGGCTGCGCGACGGTGACCGGGAACCGCCGGTTGTTGATCAGGATCCAGACGTCGTCGGGCAGCGGGCCCGGGTCGAGCCCGGGCACGGCGTTCACCTCGATGGACGCGGCGTCCCGGTCGGCGTCGGCGGCCAGGGCGGTGATGAACAGCGGCCCCTCGTTCGGGTCGGGCAGCACCGGCAGCGAGGCGCTCACCGACGGCTGGATCCGCACCTGGACCGCCTTTCCCCACGAGCCGGGGCTCGACGCGGAAAACCGCAGGCTCGGCGTGTCGACGCGGTCGCCCTTCTGCACGTAGTCCCCGCGCGCCGCCTTGACCTCCGCCGTCAGCGGGGCGCCGAGCGCGACGCGGCCGGTGGCGGCGTTGTACGCGGTGATCGTCGCGGTGCCGATCTGGACGTTGTCGCTGCCGCGGAAGACGGTCAGCTCGTCCGTTCCGGTGAACCCGACGACGTGCGCGAGCTGCAGGGCGGTGGCCCCGGCCGCGGCGTCCTGGGTGATCGCGCTGACCAGGCCGGAGCCGACGGTGCCGGACGCGGCCTCGGCACCGGCGGCGGCGACCCGCTTGACGTAGAGGCGCTGGCCGCCGTTGTCGAAGAAGCCCTTGACCGCCAGCGGGAACAGCCACCAGCGGCCGCCTTCGGCGGGGTTGTTCGCCCAGGCGTCCCGGATCGCCGGGTCCGGCTCGGGCAGGAACCCGCCGAAGGTCGTCTGGAACTCCAGGAAGTTGTTGACCAGCTTGGGTTTGCCGTCGGTCGGGCCGCGCTGGGTGACCCCGACCATGCCCGCCGTGCTGGTGCTCACCCCCGCGATCGGCCGCGGCCCCGCGTCGACCTCCTCGACGTAGACGCCGGGGCTCAGGTACTCGGGCATGGTTTCAGCTCCTCTGACTCTCGACGATGGGGATGACGTGCCGGACGTCCCGTTCGGTGGGCAACCGGACGTCGAGTGCGCCGGTCCGCCCCGGCCGCTCGGTGGCGGTGAGGTGGAAGACCTGCACGGGCGGCGGCCCGGCGACCGGCTCGCCTTCCCAGCGCAGCGCGAGCCGGAACGCCCCCGCCGCGTCGGTCAGCGTCCGCTCCAGCCACGCGATCCCGTCGCGGCTCGTGACGCCCCGGGCCTCGACGAGCGCGTTGGCGACCGGCCCCTTGGTGACCGCGTCGACGACGACGCCGTGCACCGTGCGGACGCCGGGTGCGTACGGGAACGCGACGCCCGGCAGCAGCCGCACCACCCGCGGCTCGCTGTCCGCGGCCGGCGGCGTGGTGTCGTCGTACGGGACGGCGACGAACTCGACCCCGGCCACGGCCGCGTCGAAGTCCTCGCCGTCGGCCGGGTACAGCGGCACGAGCCCGCTGGCGCCGAACCGGACGCGGAACCGCTCGGGCTGCGCGCCGGGGCCCCGGCGCCGGCCCAGCTCGGGGTAGGCGATCGCGGCGCTCGGCGTGCGGATCGCCACGGTGTCCTGCGGTACCCAGACGTTCCCGTCCGGGTCGAAGCGGTCCAGCTCGGTACCGACGCCGGCGGCCCGCGGGCGCTGGGCGAACTCGTCGAAGGGCACGAACCACGCCGGGCTGTGCAGGACGGAGGTCTCGACGGGGCGGAAGCGGGTCATGGCAGCGGCGCCCCGGTGATCGTCCGGCTGCGCACGAGCTTCAGCTCGGAAACGTCGAGGGAGTCGAGGTTCACGACCCGGACTTCGTAGTTCAGCGACAGCCGGTAGGGCTTCTGGATCGCGTACCAGATCCACGACTTCTGGTCGAGCGTCAGCGGGGTCAGCGTGAACTGCAGCGCCTCGGTGGTGCCGGCCATGCTGCCGGTCAGCTCCTCGCCCGCCCAGATCGCGTCGTCGTAGAACACCTGCAGCGCCCGGCCGATCATCTGGTGCTGGGTCTCCTGGCTGCCACCCCACGGCGTGATCAGGTACCGCAGCAGCAGCGCCATCGGCGGCTTGCGGCTCGTGGGCGCGGCCGGCGGCAGCGACCGGACCGGTGGCCGGTTGCGCGAGGTCGGGTCTTCGGCGATCTCGTACAGGAACACCGTGAGCGTCGCGCTGCTCGGGCGGTCTTCGAGGTCGCTCAGCTGCGCCCTCGGCGGCTCGACCGGGTCCAGGGTGCGCAGCGCTTCGGTGAGCCGTTCCACGATGATCGTCGAAACGTCGGCGACGACACCGAAATCACCCATGCCGGTCCTCCCCTGCCTGCCGCGGCGCAGCATCGCAGGGGTGGCGTGGCGGGACCGCGATCCGCGCGTCGCGCGAGCGTCACCACCGCGTTCCCGACCCGGACGTTGACGCGGCGGCGACGCGGCGGTGACAGGCCGGCGCGCATCCTGCGTCGGTGGAGGCTCCCGAAGAACGGTCCGGCAGCATGGTCCTTCGTGCCTGGCTGGAAGGCGGCCGGCCCGGCGAACTGCGCGTACGCATCCTCTCCACCGTCGGCACGGCCGAGGCGAAACCGCTTGCGGTGACGTCGGCCGAAGCGGTGCTCGCGGCCGTGCAAAGCTGGCTCGACGAGCTCGGATCAGGCCCGATGACGTTTCCGTGACGCCCTGTTGACGCCACCCGTCCGATAATTCGCGTAACATTTCCCACACGGGTCGCGAATTGCTGTGCGGTGAGGTCGATCCGATCGGTGGCGGGCGTAGGTTGGGGAGCCGATGCGCACTGACGTGACACAGATCGTGACATTGCGGCTGCTGAAAGGGTTCACGCTGCTCGTGGAAGACGACCCGGTGGCGTTGTCGTTCAGCGCGCAGCGGCTGCTCGCGTTCCTCGCGCTGCAGGACCGCCCGCGCACGCGCACCTACGTGGCGAGAACGCTCTGGCCGGAGGCGACCACGAGCCGCGCCAACGCGAACCTGCGCTCGTCACTGTGGCGGGCGTCGCGCAGCGGGCACCAGGTCATCGACGCGTCGGTGCACGAAATGGCGCTGGCGGGCAACATCAGCGTCGACATCCACGACGCCGTCGTCCGCGCGCACCGGCTGCTCGACAAGTCGTGCGGGTGCGACGACATCCTCAACCGCCAGACCCGCGACGATCTTTCGGCCGACCTGCTCCCCGAGTGGTCGGACAACGAGTGGGTGCTCATCGAGCAGGAGCAGTACCACCAGTTGCGGCTGTACGCGTTGGAGGCCATGGCGAAACGGCTCACCACGGCGGGCCGCCACGGCGAAGCGGTCGCGGCCGGCCTGGCCGCGGTGCGCGCGGAACCGTTGCGGGAGAGCGCACACCGCGTGCTGATCGACGCCCACCTCGCGGCCGGCAACCGCGCGGCGGCCCAGCACCAGTACGAGCAGTGCCGGGGAACGTTGCGCGAGGAGCTGGGACTGGAACCGTCGGAGTCCCTCCGCGACCTGCTTCCGCACCTGCCCGTGCACTGAACGTGATTCCGGGAATGGGCGAACGTCATTCTGGTCAGGCCGGTCGTCGATTCACGGCGAATTCGCAGGGAATCGGCTCGGCGTGTGTGGGATTCGCATTGAATGGGTCTCCACGGCACTCCTGTCGTCGATCGTCGGAACCCGTCCACGGTCGCAGCGCGGCGGCCGCGGTTCCATCGCTCGCGGGGTGAGGGGAATCGGCGTGGAACCTCATCGCGCGGACGCGCCGGCCCGGCTGCGGGTCGACGCCGAGACGACGCTGATCCTGCGGGAGGCGTTCCACAAGATCGACGCGAACTACCGCAGCGACCACTACGGCCTCTACGACTACGCCCGGGCCGTGATGAGCAAGATCGTGCCCCTGGACCACTTCTACATCGGCTTCTTCCACGGCGCGAACCGCGTCCGCTACCCGTACGGCTACGACGGTGGCATGTACACCGACCCGGCGTCGCACATCTACGGGCCGCACGGCCAGGCCGCCTGGCTGCTGAAGCACCGCCAGACCTACCGGATGCAGTACGACAACGGCGCCGCCCTCAACGCCGGCGTCGCCTCGGGCGACACCAGCCGGATGTCCGCCGACGCCGTCACCACCCCGCTGTTCCGCCGCGGCCGCGCGGGCGAGCCGGTGGTGTTCGGCATGATGTCCATGCAGAGCTACCGGCCGGACACCTTCGACGACAACTCGGTCCGCGCGTTCGAGTGGCTGGCCGACCTGGTCGCCCGCGTGCTGACGGCGGAAGCCGAGAACCTCGACGCGCTGCGCCGGCTGCCCGCCGACGTCGCCGGGGCACCGCCGGTGGTCACCGCCGACCACATCGTCGAGTTCCTCTCGTCCCGGGTGGCCGACGTCCGGCAGCGGGCCCAGGACGCGCTCGAAACCCCGGACGCGGGCGCGCTGCGCGAGGCCTTGGGGCGCATCGTCACCGACTGCCAGCAGCTCCAGTCGGACCTCGTCGAGCTGACGCTCAACATCGACAACGGCCCCGAGGAACGGTTCCGGTCGCTCACCGCCGCCGAGCAGGGGGTCGCGGTCCTGCTCGGCAGCGGCCTGCCGAACGAGCGGATCGCCCGCGAGCTGGGCATCAGCCCGCACACCGTCAAGACGCACGTGCGCAACATCCTGGCCAAGTACCGGATGAGCGGCCGGGCCGCGGTGGCCGACGACGTCCGCAAGCACCTGGCTCGCTGATCGGGCACGGCCGGTTCCCCCGCGTACCCCGGATACGGCCGCGATCTTGCCGCCCGGGCGCGCCGGGAGTTATCCAGGACGTCCCGTCGACCGAGGAGCGGCTCGTGAAGAAGATGCTCGCCATCGTCGCCGTCGTCCTGCTCGCCTTCGCCGTCCCCGCGGCCGCGGCCACCGGCAAGAAGGGCGTCAGCGCCAACCCGTACGCCGGCGCCGCCACCGCGCTCAAGGACGTGGGGGCGCGCTGGTTCTACACCTGGGCCGCCGATCCGCAGGGCATCGCCGTGCCGTCCGGCACCGAGTTCGTGCCGATGATCTGGGGCCGGGACTCGGTCACGCAGGACCAGCTCGACCGCGCGAAGGCGGCGGGCAGCACCCTGCTGGCGTTCAACGAACCCGATCTGGCGGGCCAGGCGAGCATGTCCGTCGAGACGGCGCTCGACCTGTGGCCGCGGCTGCAGTCCACCGGGATGCGGCTGGGCGCGCCCGCGGTGGCGTACGGCGGCGACGTCGCGGGCGGCTGGCTGGACCGGTTCATGAGCGGCGCGGCGGCGCGCGGCTACCGCGTCGACTTCATCCCGCTGCACTGGTACGGCGGCGACTTCTCGACGGCGGCGACCGGGCAGCTGCAGTCGTACCTGCAGAAGGTGCACGACCGCTACCACCTCCCGGTCTGGCTGACCGAGTACGCGCTGATCGATTTCTCCGGCTCGGCCCCGCGCTACCCGTCGTCCGCGCAGCAGGCGGATTTCGTCACCCGCTCCACGGCGATGCTGGAAGGGCAGTCCTACGTCGAGCGGTACGCGTGGTTCTCGCTGTCGACCTCGACGTCGCCGACCGGGCTGTACTCGGGGACGACCCCGAACGCGAGCGGCGTCGCCTACCGGGCGCGGTGACCGCGTTCCTGGACGGTCCAGGTGTTGCCGTCCGGGTCGGCGAAGCCGAAGAAGCTGGCGTAGTCGCGCCGGTCCGGGTCGACGCCGGAGGCGAAGTCCCCCTGCCAGTCCACGGACTTCTTGTGCCGCACCCCGCTCACCGGGACACCGCGTGCGGCCAGTTTCCCGTGCGCCGCCACGATGTCGGCGACCACGAGGTAGTGCTCCCGCGCCGAGCCGGGGACCGCGTCGGTCAGGCCGACGCCGAGCTGGACCGACGCCGCCGACCCGGGCGGCGTCAGCTGGACGACCCGGAAGCCCTCGTTCGGTGCGTAGTCGACGTCGAGACCGAAGCCCACCTGCTCGGTGTAGAACCGCACCGCCCGGTCGACGTCGGCGACCGGCAGGGTGAGGACTTCCAAGCTGAACTCAGACAAGGGGTTCACCCCCGTCGACCCCGAGCGAGACCCCGGTCAGGAAAGTGCTGCCGAGCGCGAAGACGACGGCTTCGGCGATCTCTTCGGGCCGGCCGACCCGCCGCGCCGGGCTGGTGGCGGCGCGAGCGGCGAACAGCTCGGCCTTCTTCCCGGCCCCGAGCGCGTCGTAGGCGCCCGTGTCGATCGTGCCGGGCGAGATCGCGTTCACCCGGATCGGCGCCAGCTCCACCGCGAGCCCGCGGGTCAGCGCGTCGACCGCGGCGTTCGTGGCGCCGACGGCGAGCATGCCCGCGGCCGGCTTGCGCGCCGACGAACCGGAGAAGAACACGAACGAGCCGTCCGCGGGCAGCCGGGGCGCGAAGTGCTTGGCCAGCAGCAGCGGACCGAGCACCTTGACGTCGAACGACCGGAGCACGACGTCGTGGGCGAGCTCGCCCACCGCGCCGCGCGCCCGGGCCGACGCCGTCGAGACGACGTGGTCGACCCGGCCGAGCCGCCCGGCGAGCGCGGCGACGGAGGCTTCGTCGGTCAGGTCGACGGCGGCCGCCGTGACGCCCGGGTCGTCGTAGGCGGCGGCCAAGGCGGCTTCGTCGCGCCCGGCGACCACGACGCTCCCCCCGGCGTCCCGGACGGCGAGCGTCACCGCGCGGGCGATGCCGCTGCCGCGGCCGACGACCAGCACTGTGCGGTCCTTCAAGGTGGTCATCTCAGTCGCCCTTCCGGGTCAGCAGCTCGTCGGGGTCCAGGCCGCGGTCGATGCCGTGCGGGGTGACCGTCTGGCCCGGTTCGAGGGCGAGCTTGCGGCCGTCGAGGGTCACGTCGACGACGTCGGGCTCGAAGGACACGAAGCCGGACACGCGCCCGACCTCGGGCCACGCCTGCGGGTACGACCAGGCCGCGCGCCTGCCGGCGCCGATGTCGAAGTACCCGGCCAGCCCCTTGTACGGGCAGAACGTCTCGCCCTCGACCGGCGTCAGCGCCGCCAGGTCGATGTCCTCGCGCGGCACGTACCAACGGGGCGCGAAGCCGGATTCGTAGAGCACGACCGGGCGCCGGGTGTCGGCGACGACGCGGTCGCCGTCGCGCACGACGAGCCGGCGTGAGGTCTGGCGGAGGTCGATGCGGTGGTACGGGTCGGCCGCGTGCCCGACGATCCGCTCGTCCTCCTCGTAGAAGGCGTCCATCGCCCGCCACGCGAAGGCGACGCGGTCGCGCAGGACGTCCGCGTGGCCGGGGAGGCCGGTGTACCGCCAGGCCGCGCGCGCCGTCTCCCGCTCCCCCGCGCGGACGGTGAACCACTCGGTGGGGCCGAGTTCGCGGTGCGTCGTCGTCCGGTTCTCGGGCGCGAGCACGTCCTCGCGGACGTCGGCGAGCGGGAAGTACGCCACCGGGTAGCGGCCGGGCTCGTGCAGCAGGACGACGTCCTCGCTGTCGGCCACCCACTCCCCGCCGAACCGCACGCGCATCCGCCGCCGCAGCGGCTCGGCGAACAGCAGCCGTTCGGGCAGCGGCTGTTCGACCAGGAAGTGCCCCACCGACCGCGTGGCCAGTGGTCCTTGCTGCCAGGCCAGTCCCATCGCTCTAACCTTTCTAATTGAGTTTGATGGTTAGACATGCAAGCACCGGTACTGTAACCTGTCAAGCATGAGTTTGGAGGTTAGGCCGGAGATGACCGACGAGACGCTGCTCCTGGACCTGCTCAACACGACCCCGGTGCGCGACGGCGTCCCCGCGGACGACCTGGCCGATCCAGGGGCGGCCCGGGAATGGCTCGGCGCCCACGGGCAGCCGGCCACCGGCGACGAGCACCGCGCGCTGCTCGAGGCGCGAACCGTGCTGCAGGGAATCGTGCGGGGCCAGGACGTCCCGGCCTCCGCCGCCCGGTTCGTCGACGGCGCGGGCTACCGGGCGGCCTTCGGCGACGAGGGCGTCGAGTGGGTCCTCGACGTCCCGGCCGGCCGGTCCGCCGCCGCGCGGGCCGTCCTCGCCTGGGACGCGCTCGCCAAGTCGAGCCCCGGCCGGCTGCGCCCGTGCGCCAACCCGGAGTGCCGGCTGTTCCTGATCGACCACAGCAAGCCCAACAGCGCCCGCTGGTGTTCGATGGCCGTGTGCGGCAACCGCATGAAGGCCCGGCGCCACTACCGGCGCTCCCGCACCGCGGCGGACTGAAGGAGACGACCATGGCCCGGTTGGTGTCACTGAACGTCGGGATGCCGCGGGACGTGCCCTGGGAGGGGCGGACCGTCCACACGGGAATCTTCAAGTACCCGGTCGAGGGCCGCCGGATGGTCCGCCGGCTCAACGTCGACGGCGACGGCCAGGGCGACCTGGGCGGTCACGGCGGCGAGAACCGCGCCGTGCTCGTCTACCAGCGCCAGTCCTACGAACACTGGCGGCGGTTCCTCGGCCGGGACGACCTCGAAGACGGCCAGTTCGGCGAGAACTTCACCGTCGACGGCCTGCCCGACGACGAGGTGCACATCGGCGACCGGTACCGGATCGGCGAGGCCGAGTTCGAGGTCACCCAGCCGCGGGTCACCTGCTTCCGCGTCGGCCTGCGCCTGGGCGAGCCGCGGATGCCGTCGCTGCTGGTCGCGCACCACCGGCCCGGCTTCTACCTGCGCGTCATCACCGAAGGCCACGTCCAGGCGGGCGACGAGATCGTCCGCACCCGGACCGGCCGCCACGAACTGAGCGTCGCGGACGTCGACGCGCTGCTCTACCTGCCCGGCCACGACCGGGACACGCTCCGCAAGGCCGTCGACATCCCGGCGCTGAGCCCCGGCTGGCAAGCGTCGTTCCGCGACCTGCTCGCGGCACCGCCCGCGCCCGCGCCGGGCGGGTGGCGCGGCTTCCGGCCGATGCGCGTGGCCGGCGTGGTGCCCGAGAGCACGACGGTCACGTCGATCCGCCTGACCGCCGGCGACGGGGAGCCGCTCCCCCGGCCCGAACCGGGCCAGTACCTCACGCTGCGCGTCCCCGGCGCCGGCGACCCCGCACCGGTCCGCAGCTACTCGCTGTCGGCGGCGCCGTCGGACCGCGAGTACCGCATCAGCGTCAAGCGCGACGGCGTGGTCAGCAGCTACCTCCACGAGAAGCTGGCGCCCGGCGCGGTGGTGGACGTCGCGGCGCCGCGCGGCGACTTCGTCCTGGCCGACGAAGACCGGCCGGTGGTGCTGCTGTCGGCGGGCATCGGCGTGACGCCGGTCTTGGCGATGCTGCACGCGCTCGCGGCCCGCCGGAGCCCGCGGGAGGTCCGGTGGGTGCACATCGCCCGGTCGGCCGCCGAGCAGGCGTTCGCGGCCGAGGCGCACCGGCTGGTGGCGAGCCTGCCCCACGCCCGCGAGCACGTCTTCCACTCGGCGGAAAGCGGTCGCCTGACACTCGCCGCACTGTCCGCTTTGGAGCTTCCCGCCGACGGCACCGCGTACCTGTGCGGCCCGGACGCGTTCATGACGGCGATGCGGGAAGCCCTGGTGTCCCTGGGCTTCGACGCGGCCCGCGTCCACAGTGAACTGTTCGGCGGCGTGCCGGCGATCAACCCGGGCCTGACGGGTGTGGTCCGCAAGAACCCGCACGCGCCGGCGGGCGAGGCCGGGACCGGACCCGCGGTGACGTTCGCCCGCAGCGGGATCACCGTGCCGTGGAGCGAGCGGTACCCGAGCCTGCTGGAGTTCGCGGAGGCGTGCGACGTGCCGACGCGCTGGTCGTGCCGGACCGGCGTCTGCCACACCTGCGCCACGCCGGTGCTGTCGGGCGGTGTCGAGTACGCCCCCGAGCCCCTCGAACCCCCGGCGGCGGGCGAAGCACTCGTCTGCTGCTCGCGGCCGCGCGAGGACGTCGTCCTGGACCTGTGAGGGCGGCGGAGGTCGCTGCCGGGAGCGTGGGCGCCATCGCCGGGCCGGACGGCCGGGCCGATTTGTCGATTCGGGTCGCCACCCGCCGACCGCCCGACTCAGGTCGGATGATCCCGGTGATCACCGGCCTTACAGTGGATCCAGCCGAGCGGGCACCGGGAGGCGTCGTGGACCTGGAACTGCGCCACCTGCGCGCGCTCGTGACCGTGGCCGACACGCGCAGCCTCACCCGCGCCGCCCGCGTGCTGCACGTCTCGCAGCCCGCGCTGTCCGGGCTCCTGCGCCGCGTCGAACGGTCCGTCGGCGGGCCGCTGTTCGTCCGCTCCCCCACCGGCTGCGTGCCCACCCGGCTCGGCGCGGACGTCGTCGCCGACGCGCGGACCGTGCTCGCCGGCGTGTCCGCGCTGACCGAGCGGCTCGGCGAGCGGCGCGCGCCCACCGGGCCGCTGCGCGTCGGCGGGTACTGCGGCTTCCTGCACCTCGCCGTGTCGCGCTGGCTGCGTGACCAGCCGTGGAGCCACGGCGTGAGCGTCCACGAGGACCAGGACGAGACGGCCACCCTGCACCGGCTCGCCACCGGCGCCCTCGACCTGGCGCTCGTCTACCTGCCGCCGCTGCCCGATCCCGTGGTGCCCGAGGGCGTCGAGACCCTCGTGGTCCACCCCCGCGAACCGGTGTTCGTGATCCTCGCCCCCGACCACCCGCTCGCCGGTACGCGGGAAGTGCCCTTCGCCGGCCTCGGCGAGCACCCGTGGGCGGACGACCCGCCGGGCACGACGCGGTGGTCGGCGTATCTGCAGCGCGTCTGCCGCCGCCACGGCGTCGCACTCGACCAGCCGCACCGGCCGCAGTGCCTGGCGACGCTGCTGGACCTCGTCCGCGCGGGCATGGCGGTCGCGCCGGCGCTGGCGACCCGCGAAGACCGGCCCGCGAGCGTCGCCGTGCGCGCGATCGAAGGCGCGCCGCTGTGGCAGGAGCTGCGGTTGTGCTTCCGGCCGGGCACCCCGGTCGCGGCGCACGCCGAGGAGATCCACGCCGCCGTCGTCGCGAGCTACGCCGGCCGGCTCGGCTGCAGCGCCGCGTTCGACACCTGGTGGCACGAACGCGGCCGCGAGCTGCTGCTCACACGGTGACCCGCCAGGTGCTGTTCGGCGCCGGGACTTCGAAGCGCAACGTCGAGCAGTCGTAGTCGGCCGGCCGCGGGTTCGCGGTCGGGCGCAGCGGCGAGTTCGTCGGCGACGCGTTCACCCAGTGCCCGGCGACGCGCAGCTGCAGCGAGCTGGACTCGAAGACCGCGCCGCGGGCGTCGGAGCAGTAGTACGCGTTGCCCGTCGCGGGATTGCGCGTCGAGTACAGCTCGAAGATGTCCCAGCCTTCGTCCAGCGAGCTCTGGTCGCCGCCGCTCTGGGTGAACAACGTGTCCCACGCTCCGGTTTTCACGTTGCGCAGGGAAGCCGTCCAGGTGTTGGCCGTCGCGTTGGTCCGGACCTCCTGCACGGTGTAGGCGGGGTGCCCGTCGACGGTGCTGGTGTAGGTGGCGAGGAAAGCGCTGTCGATCGGCACGACCTTGGCCGGCGCCACCGAGCGGCACCAGTCCCACGCCCAGACCTGCGCCGCCTCGCCGAGGCCGTAGGCGGTGACGACCTCGACGCACGAGTGCCCGGTGGGCTTCATCGTGGGCGCGTAGACCACGTCGTTGCGGTTCGAGATGCGCAGCGACGGCGTGACGCTCTGGGTGACGACCAGCCCGTCCGCGCTGGTGGCGAGCTGGGGTTCCGGGCCCCAGAAGGTGTGCCGCTGCGCGGCGGCGCTTCCCCGCCGCAGCTGGAGGAACCGGTCGGCCATGGGCCCGGCGGCGGCCTTCGCGGCGGCGCCGGTGAGGCCGGGCACGGTCCCCGCGGCGGACGCCGGCCCGGCCACGGCGGTCGTGGCCGCGGCGGTCGTGGCCACGACGGCACAGCACAGAACGGCAAGCAGTTTCCGCATCGGCGCGTCTCCTCGTCCTCGGCGGACGAGGGCCGCCCGCGGGATTCGGAGGCTAAGCCGCGGTTTCCGTTGTGTGGCACCGACTTTCGTCGGGCGACCGGGATCGCGGCCGGTCGCTGCGGGTATGCGATTCCGCGCGGCGCCGGTGTTATGCCGCCGTCCGGCTCACCGATCGACGAACGTGCCGGTTTCCGCGCGGGGCCGGCCGGTCACCGGCTGGTTCCGCCGCACGTGCCCGGCCCCTGCCGCTCGATCGCGACCACGCGCGTCAGCGCGACGGGTTCGGCTCGGCCGAGCAGCGTCGTATAGACCGTTATACGAGTCAGGTGCAGCAGGGGTGCCGTTCCGCACGCAGGTGTCGTGACGGCGGCGAGCGCCACGGGGTCGTCGGAGGTTCAGGTTCGCTGCCCCGCAGGGCAGCCGGCGCCTCCGATGCAGTGGGCGTAGAGCAGCGCGGCGGCCCCCACCACGGCCAGCCGTCCGGTTGTCGTCGTCCTCGGGTGCTTCCTCGGAATGTGAACCGCCCCCTCGCCCATTCACATCAGTTGGTGAACTCGGCCGCGATCGTAAACTGACGTGGGTGAGGAGGTCAACGGTAGACTCGCGCCATGCCGGAGGAGATCGCCGCGGGGACACTGGCGGCGAAGCTGAATCACCTGTTCGGGGTCGTGCGCCCCGCCGACGGTGCCGAGTACACCTTCGACGAAGTCGCCGAATCCATCCGCGCGCAGGGCGGCCCCACGATCTCGGCCACCTACCTGTGGCAGCTGCGCAAGGGTCTGCGCGACAACCCGACCAAGCGCCACCTCGAAGCGCTCGCCGGGTTCTTCGGCGTGCCCCCCGCGTACTTCTTCGACGACGCGGAAGCCGAGCGCATCGACGCGGAACTGACGTTGCTCAGCGCGCTACGGGACGCCCCGGTCCGGCAGATCGCCCTTCGCGCACGCGGGTTGTCGGCGAAGAGCCTCGAAGCGATCAGCGACATGGTCGACCGGGTGCGCGAGCTCGAGGGCCTGCCCGAACCGGCGAGCGACGCCGAACGATGACCTCGCGGCGCCGGCTGCGGAAGCGGTACGCCGAGGTGCTGCGGGACCTGAACCTGCCGCCCCGGTTCGACGTGCGGACGCTGTGCGCGGCGCTGGGCGAGCGGCGCGGCCGCCCGATCCGGCTGCTGCCCCTGCCCGGGCTGTCGGAGGTGTGCGGCCTGTGGATCGCGACCGCGACGACGGACCTGATCGCGTACGAGAGGCACACGAGCCCCCCGCACCAGGACCACATCGTGCTGCACGAGATCGGTCACCTGCTGTGCGACCACTACCCGGCGACGCTCACCCCGGCCGAGCAGGCGCACGTGCTGCTCCCGAACCTGGACCCGGCGATGGTCCGGCGGGTACTGGGGCGCGCGGGGTACTCGAGCGAGGAGGAGCGGGAGGCGGAGCTGTTCGCCTCGATGCTGGGCCAGCACACGGGGTTCGCCCCGCGGGGCGACTCGGCGGCGGACCGCCTGCGCTCGGCGCTGGAGGACGGCGGCGACCGTGGGTGAGGTGCGGAGTTCCCGAGAGGCGGCGGCGCCGATCTTCCGCGCCACCGCCTCGGCGAAGCGAGGCTCGCGTGGGTGAAGTGAAGAGTTCCCGAGGCGCGGCGGCGCCGACCTTCCGCGCCACCGCCTCGGCAAAGCGAGGCTCGTGTGGGTGAACTCGTCCGCCGCTACGGGCCCGCCGTCCTGGCCTGGGCCCTCCTGCTCTGGCTGCGGCCCAGCCCCACTCCCGGCCGCCGGCTCGTGCGGTTCTGCGTGCTCGGCCTCGCCGTCTCCCAGACCGCGCTCACCCCCGCCGTCCGCGCCCTCACCCGCCAGCTCGGCGCCACCAACGTCGAACTGCTCGTCGCCCACCTCGCCATGGTCGGTGCGGTCTGGGCCGGCGCCCAGCTCCTCCTCACCGTGCACGGGCTCCGCGAAAGCGCCCACCGCCACAGCGCCTGGGCCGCCACCGGCGGCGCCGTGATGATCACGTTCTTCGCGCTGGCGCCGAACATGATGCCGCAGTCGCCGTTCGTCATGGAGTACTGCATCGCCTACGCGGTCGCGCTGCTGCCCGAATTCGCGGTCATCGCGGTGCTGTGCCTGCAGGACGCCCGCCGCACCGCCGACCGCGTCGTGCGCGCCGGCCTCGGCCTGGTCGTCGCCGGGGTGGTCGCCGCGGCCGCCTACATGGTGATCCGGACCGTCATCGCCGTCACCGCCCGCGCGCCCTTCACCTTCGACTACGGCCGGGGTTTCCTGCTGAGCAAGGCACTTCCGACCGCGGCGCACGTGCTCGTGCTCGTCGGCGTCGGCGTGCCCGCGGCGGCCGGCTGGCTGCGCCGCCACCGCCAGTACCGCAGGCTCGCCCCGCTCTGGCTCGCCCTCTACCGCGCCGAGCCCGCGATCGCGCTCGAACCACCGCGCACGACGCTGTTCCCGACGCGGCTGCACCTCTACCGGCGCGTCATCGAGATCCGCGACGGCCTGCTCGCCATTCGCCCCTACCGCACCGGATCCGGCACCGGCGAACAGCAGGAAGCCGCCGAGATCGCCGCCGCCCTGCACGCCCGCGAAGAGGGCGCGCCACCGCGTGCGGCCGATCCGGCCGTCCACGGTGGACGGGACCTCGTCAGCGACACCGAGTACCTCTGCCGCGTCTCCGACGCCTACCGGCAGCTCACGCGCTGATCACGCCACCGGCGGCGTCCCGTGCGTGTGGAACGACCCGATCGTCTTCAACCCCCACGCCTGCCCCTTCGCGCGCTCAGCCTCGGTCCAGGTGACCGGTTCCCAGTCCGGCGCGAAGATCAGCCGCCCGGTCGGGTTGCACAGCTCGATCCGGTTGCCTCCGGGCTCGTAGAGGTAGAGGAAGAACGTCTGCTGGATCGCGTGCTTGTGCGGCCCGGTCTCGATGTGGACGTCGTTGTCGAGCGCGATGTCGGCCGCGCGCAGGATGTCCTCGCGCGTGTCGGTGGCGAACGCGATGTGGTGCAGCCGGCCGCTCGACTTCGTCCAGTCGTTCGTGTACACGAGGTCGTACGACTTCTGCGCGAAGTGCGTCCACTGCCCCGAAATCACGCCGTTGTCGAGCTGGATCTGTTCGGTGACACGGCCACCCAGCGCGTCGCAGATGAACCGGCCGTTGACCTCGGCCTCGCGCGCGAGGTAGTTGACGTGGTCGAGGCGCCGGACGCCCACCCCGCGTCCGGGGTACGCCTGCGCCTGGTTCTTCAACGCGGGCCGCAGGTGCTCGGGCGGCTGGTAGCGCTCGGTTTCCCAGTAGATCTCGAGCTCGTGGCCGTCCGGGTCACGGAACAGGTAGGTCGCGCCGATGCCGGTGTCGCCGTCGACCCAGCCGACGCCGAGCCCGCGCTCTTCGAGGGCGACGACGCGCCGCTTGAGGGCATCTTCGCTGGAAGCGCGCAACGCCGTCCGCCCGACCCCGGACGTCTTCGCCGCGGTGAGCTTCAGGCTGTGGTGCTCGTAGTCGTCCCAGGTGCGCAGGTAGACGGAGTCGCCGTCGGTGCCGTTCTCGGTCAGGCCGAGCACGCGGACGAAGAAGTCCAGGCTCTTCTCCGGCTCCGGCGTCAGCAGCTCGACGTGGCCGAGGTGCGCGATTTCGTGGCGCGGCGAGGGATCGGGCATCGACAGCTCCTCAAGGACGCGGGAAAACGGTGCCGTCGAACAGCTTCCGCGCGGTGCGGATTACGGTCGACCGGCGGACGCGGGAGTCTTCGAACTCGATCGCCACGGCGAGCTTGCCGCTCGGGTGCTCGATCTGGACGGGCTCGCCGGCCGCCGGCCTGCGAAGGAGTTCCGCCCCCACGGCACCCTCGAGCAGCAACGCCGTCACCACGCTGACCCCGCCGAGCACGCCGATCGACGGGTGCTGCTTGACCGGGATGAACGTGCGGGTGGCGATGGCACCGCCGGCGCGGGGCGCGGAAACGAGCGTCGTCTTCGGGACCGAGGATCCGCGGACGTCGCCGAGGCCCATCAGCTTCCCCGCTTCGATCCGCAGGGCGTCGATCCGGTCGGCGAGTCCCGGTTCCTCGCCGAGGTCCTCGGCGCGGGCCACGACGACCGGCATCCCGTTGTCCACGCAGGTGACCGCGATGCCGCCGATGTCGTCGCGGACGTTGCCGGTGGGCAGCAGGCTGCCGCAGACCGACCCTTCGGTCTCGGTGAAGTCCAGCTCGACGGGCGCCGCGGTGCCGGGCACGCCGGAAATGGCCGTGTCGCCGCCGTAGTCGACGGCGCCGCCGGGCGTGGCGAAGGTCGAGACGGCGATGGTGCCGGTGTTGACCAGCCGCACGCGCACGGTCGTGCGGTCCGGGCCGGCGGGCACGAGCCCGCGTTCGACGGCGAACTGCCCGACGCCGGCCAGGAGGTTGCCGCAGGTCTGCCGGTCGGAGACGGTCGGTTCTTCGACGCCGAGCTGCAGGAACAGGTAGTCGACGTCGTGGTCGGGTCCGTCCGCTTTGGACACGATGGCGACCTTGCTGGTGACCGGCTGGGCCCCGCCGAGGCCGTCGATCTGGCGCGGGTCGGGGGTGCCCATGATCCGCATCAGGAGGTCGTCGCGGGCTTCCGGGTCGGTGGGGAGGTCCTCGGCGAGGAAGTACGCGCCTTTGGAGGTGCCGCCGCGCATGAGCATGCAGCGCACGCCGGTCATGCCTGCTCCTTCTCGTACTCCTCGGCGGTCAGGTACCGGACCCCGAGGGCCTCGAGCTTCGCGCGCAGCCCGTAGCGGTCCAGCCCGAGCTGCCCCTGGGCGAACGCTTCCCGTGCGGCGGCTTCCTTTTCCAGCCGGGCCTGCGACGCTTCGAGTCCGATGTGGACATCCTCGCGGCGCACGCGCAGGACACCGTCGTCGTCGGCGATAATGGCATCGCCCGGGCGGATCACCTGCCCGCCGACGACGATCGGGACGTTGACGGCGCCGGCGGTCGCCTTGACGGTGCCCTGCGCGCTGACGGCGGCCGACCAGACGGGAAACTCGAGGGCGCGCAGGTCGGCGACGTCGCGGACGCCGGTGGTGATGACCAGGCCTTTCACGCCCCGGTACCGCAGCGCGGTGGCGAAGAGCTCACCGAAGAGCCCGTCGCGGCAGGGCGAGGTGGTGGTGACGACGAGGACGTCGCCTTCGCGGCACTGCTCGACGGCGGCGTGGATCATGAGGTTGTCCCCGGGCCAGCAGAGCGCGGTGACAGCGGTGCCACCGATCCGCACGCCGTCCTGGATCGGGCGCAGATCGGGCCCGAGCAGCCCGGAGCGCCCGAGCGCCTCGTGAACGGTGGCGACGCCGTAATCGGCCAGTTGCGCGACCTGCGCGAGGTCGGCACGCGGCGGATCGGTGACGATGACGGGCTTCATACCGGCTACGGTACGGTTCGGTAGACGAAATTGTCAACAATCTTGGCGCCAGCGTTGAAGGAGGCTTCGTGACTCGGCGAGAGCAGGCGAAGACCGCCGCGGCACAACCGCAGTGGCCGCTCGCGCCGCACTCACGGGCGCAGGTGCGCAACCCCCGCGGCGCTACGGCGCTCGCCTCGCAGCCCCAAGTGCGCAACCCGGCGGCGCAACAACTCTCGCTACTGCGCCACCCTCACGGCCACAACGGCGCAACCCCCGCGGCGCAACCGCCGTCCCCACCGCGCTCGCCTCACAGCCCCAAGTGCACAACCTTCGCGGCGCATCCACTCTCGCCACCGCGCCACCCTCACGGGGCGCAGGTGCGCACCCCCGCGGCGCAACCACTGCCGCCACCGCACCACCCTCACGGGCGCAGGTGCGCAACCTCCGCGGCATCAGCGGCCTTGAGCGCCTCGATCACGCTTTCCAAGTGCACCCGCGCCGCTTCCGCCGCCCGCTCCGGGCGGTGCGCGCAGATCGCGTCGATGATCGCCAGGTGCTCCGGCAACGACACCTGCGGCCGGCCCGGCCGCATCGCCAGCCGGAACTGGTGGCGCACGCTCTGCCCGCGCAGCCGCTCCAGCACCTGCGCCGCCGTGCGCTGGCCGCTGATCTCGCGAACCCGGCGGTGCAGCCGCTGGTTGAGACCCGAATACCCGACCACGTCGCCGGCCGCCACCGCCTGCTGCATCAGCTCGCCGAGTTCTTCCAGCTCGTTGATCTCCGCATCGGAAACGCGTTCCGCCGCCTTCGCCGCGCACAGCGACTCCAGCATCATCCGGACCTCGGAAATCTCGACGGCCTCTTCCAGCGATACCGCGCGCACCCGGGCACCCCGGTTCTGCACGCGTTCGACGAGCCCTTCGTTGGTCAGCTCGATCAGCGCCGCGCGCACCGTCGCGCGGCTCGCGGCGAACCGGTCGGACAGGTCCGCCTCCACCAGCCGCTGGTTGGGCACGAACTCGCCGCGGACGATCGCGTCGCGGACCGCCGCCACCACGGAACGCTCCCCCGGCTGCCCGTCCGCAGCACTTTCCGTCATACCCCGACTCCGTTTGCTGAAGAACCGTCGTTTGTTGACAATTTTGTCGAGCACATCGTGTACTCGATCGTAGCTTGTCGAGAGGATTCTGCTATGTCCGGAACCATCGCGGTACTCGGGCTCGGCGAGGCGGGCAGCGCGCTCGCCCGCGATCTGGCCGCCGCCGGGGCCGTCGTGCGCGGCTACGACCCGGCCGTCGCCGCCGCTGAAGGGGTCGTCGCCACGGGCTCCGAAGCCGAAGCCGCCGAGTGCGCCGACCTGGTGCTCAGCGTGAACAGCGCGCACGCGGCCGTCGGCGCGCTCGAAGCCGGGCTGGCCGGCTTGAAGACCGGCGCCGCCTGGGCCGACCTGAACACCGCTTCCCCCGGCACCAAGCGCGAGCTCGCCGCCATCGCCGCCGGGAACGGGGTGCCGTTCGCCGACATCGCGATCATGGCACCGGTCCCCGGGCGCGGCCTGCGCGTGCCGATGCTCGCCACCGGTGCCGCCGCCGAGGTGGTCGCCGATTCACTCAACCCGTTCGGCGCCGCGGTCGAGGTCATGACGGGTGAGGCCGGGCTCGCCGCCGAGCGCAAGCTGCTGCGCAGCGTGTTCTTCAAGGGCATGTCGGCCGCCGTGGTCGAAGCGCTGACCGCCGCGCGCGCCGCGGGCTGCGAAGACTGGCTGCGCAAGATCGTCGTCGACGAGCTCACCGCGGCGAACGCGGCCACCGTCGACCGGCTCGTCGGCGGCTCGTACAAGCACGCCGTCCGCCGCAGCGCCGAGATGGCGGCGGCCGCGGAGATGCTGGCCGAGCTGGGCGTGCGAGCCGACGTCGCCGGCGCGTCCCGCGACCAGCTCGCGCACATAGCTGATTCACAGGATTGTTAACAATCTTGCCGCAAGTCTTGTGTTCAATATCTCACACGATGTAGCTTCGGACACTTCGCCGCCCCGAAACGAAAGGGACGAGGATGTCCGCACGAGAACTCGGCGGCGCGGCCGCCGCCACGCTCCGGCTGTCGATCCGGGTGACCGCGTTGTGCTGGGTCCTCGTGCTGCTCGATGGCCTGGACCTGTTCGTCTACGGGGCGACGCTGCCGGGTGTGCTGGCCGACAAGGATTTCGGCCTGACCGCGGTCACCGGCGGGACCATCGGCAGCCTGACGACGTTCGGGATGATGCTCGGGGCGCTCGGTTCCGGCATCGTCACCGACCGCGTCGGCCGGCGGAAGATCATCATCACCGGCGTCGTCGTGTTCTCGCTGGCCGCGGCCGCGTGCGCCGCCGCGCCGTCGGCCGGGTTCTTCGGCGCGGCGCGGTTCGTCGCCGGGGTCGGGCTCGGCGGCCTGCTGCCGTCGGCGATCGCGATGGTCATGGAGTACGCGCCCGCGTGGCGGAAGAACCTCGCCGTCACCACGGTGATGACGGCCCACCAGGCCGGCGGGGCACTGGCCGGCGCGCTGGGGATGACGCTCGTCCAGTCGCTGGGCTGGCGCTCGGTGTACTGGATCGGCGCGCTGCCGCTCGTGGTGGTGCTGCCGGCGGTGGTCTTCCTGCTGCCGGAGTCGCTGACGTTCCTGCTGGCCAAGGGCCAAACCGACCGGGCGCGGGCCATCGCGGACAAGTACGCGGTCTCCCTCGACACGTTCGCGCCGGAGCCGGCGAAGGACCGGCGCGGCGGCCTGCGCGGCCTGTTCACGCCGTCGGTGCGGATGACGACACCGCTGTTCTGGATCGCGTCGTTCGCCGGCCTGCTGCTGGTGTACGGCGTGAACACCTGGCTGCCGACGATGATGCGCGGCAACGGCTACAACCTCGGTTCCGCGATCAGCTTCCTGCTGGTGATCAACCTGGGCGGCATCGCGGGCATGCTCGTCGCCGGACGGCTCGCCGACCGGTTCGGCGCCCGGCCGGTCGCGATCGTCTGGTTCGCGCTGACCGCGTGCGGTGTCGGGCTACTGGCGATCCACCTGCCGCTGGCCGTGACGTACGTGGTCGTGTTCCTCACCGGCGCGTGGCTGTTCAGCGCGCAGACGCTGATCTACGCGGCGGTCGGCGCGTACTACCCCGCCGACAGCCGGGCCACGGCGCTCGGCTGGGTGTCCGGCGTCGGCAGGCTGGGCGCGGTGTTCGGCCCGTGGCTGGGCGGCGTCCTGGTCGCGAGCGGACTGTCCTCTTCGGGCTTCGTCGTGTTCGCGATCGCGGGCGTGCTCGGCGCGGCCATGGTGAGCCTGGTGCGGCGAAACGGCGCCCTCACGACGACACCCGCCCCGGACCGGGCCGCGGCCGCCTGACCGTTCCGGTCAGCGTGGCGGGTACGCGGCGTCGCCCCGGCCGCACCAGACCGCGGTCGGCTTCACGATCGCGAGGACGAGCGTCGCCGACGCGGGGATCAGGACGAACGCGAAGCCGAGGATGGACGTCGCGGCGAGCGGCCCGGCGCCGTAGTACCCAAACCCGACCATGCTGAACACGAGGGTCGCGATGGCCATGAAGATCGCGAACCCGCTGCCGACGATCGTGAGCAGCCGGCCCGCCGGCTTGCGCAGGAACAGGAGGATGCCGCCGGGGATCAGCGTGCCCACGAGGACCACTTCCTGGACCAGGGCGACGATGAACAGCCAGTGGACGAACCCGAGGCTCCCGATCGCGGCGAGACTGCCGATCAGGCCGAGGAGCGCGAACAACCCGCCGAGCACGGCGAGGACGCCGGCGATGATCGCGGTCGCTCCGCCGGGCTTCGGCGGCTGCAGCCCGTAGCCGGGGTAGGGCGCCTGCGGGTAGGGCTGGGCGGCGAACCCGCCCGGGTAAGACGGGTGGCCGGGCGCGGGCGGCGCGGGGAAGCCGGCCGGCGGATACGACTGCTGGGCTGGGTACGGCTGCGCCGGGAACCCACCCGAGGGAGCGGGAAAGCCCGGCTGAGCCGGATCCTGCTGAGCCGGGAAACCACCCGAAGGCGCGGGATACCCCGGCTGGGCCGGATCCTGCTGCGCCGGAAACCCACCCGAAGGCGCCGGGTACGGCTGCCCCGCCTCCGGCTGAGCCGGGAAACCACCGGAAGGCGCGCCATACGGCTGCTGGCTCGGTCCGGGGTACGGCTGCTGCCCCGGCGACCCGGGGTACTGCGGATTCGTCATGGCGTCCTCGGTCTCGGCTGACCGCCCCCATGCGCGCCGACTCCGGCCCCCGGCGGTTCGGGCGCAGTCTCTCACGCCGACCCGGCCCGCGTCGGGCCGGTCGGAGCATCTCGATCAGATCAATCTCGTCGTAGATATTGTCAACAATTTCATCGACGATTAGTGTGCGAGTATCGAAGCCCAGAAGCGACGAGGAACCACCTTGATCATCGACTGCCACGGCCACTACACCACCGCCCCGCCCGCCCTCGCGGCGTGGCGTGAGCGGCAGATCGCGGCGCTGGCCGGAGAGGCCACCTCGCCCAGGCCGGCCGACCTGCGCATCAGCGACGACGAACTGCGCGAAACGATCGAGCCGAACCAGCTGCGCCTGATGGACGAACGCGGCATCGACCTCACGATCTTCTCGCCGCGCGCGTCGTTCATGGCCCACCACATCGGGGACTTCGAGACTTCCCGGGCGTGGGCCGCACTCTGCAACGAGCTCTGCCACCGCGTCAGCGCGCTCTACCCCGAGCGGTTCGCCCCCGCCGCGATGCTCCCCCAGTCGCCGGGCGCCGACCCCGCCACCTGCCTGCCCGAGCTGACCCGCTGCGTCGAGGAGTACGGCGCCGTCGCGCTCAACCTCAACCCCGATCCCAGCGGCGGCCACTGGACCGCGCCGCCGCTCACCGACCGGTCGTGGTACCCGATCTACGAAAAGATGGTCGAGTACGACATCCCGGCCATGGTGCACGTCAGCACCAGCGTGAACCCCGCGTTCCACACCACCGGCGCGCACTACCTCAACGCCGACACGACCGCGTTCATGCAGCTCGTGCAGGGCGACCTGTTCACCGACTTCCCGACGCTGCGGCTGATCATCCCGCACGGCGGCGGCGCGGTGCCCTACCACTGGGGCCGGTTCCGCGGCCTCGCGATGGCGCTGGGCAAGCCCGAGCTGGAAGACCACGTGCTGAACAACGTCTTCTTCGACACCTGCGTCTACCACCAGCCCGGCTCGGACCTGCTCTTCGACGTCGTCCCGGCGCGCAACATCCTGTTCGCGTCCGAGATGATCGGCGCGGTCCGCGGCGTCGACCCCCGCACCGGCCACCACTTCGACGACACGCGCCGGTACGCCGAAGCCGCGAAACTGTCCGAAGAGGACTGGGCGGCCATCCGCGAACACAACGCCCGCGCCGTCTACCCGCGACTGGACACCCTCCTCAAAGGACAGGGCCGATGACCAAGACACCCGGCTGGCTGGACTGGTACGCACATCCGTCCACTCCGGACTTCCGGCTCCCACCGGGCACTGTGGACGCGCACTGCCATGTCTTCGGCCCGCAGGACCAGTTCCCCTTCGCGCCCGAACGCAAGTACACGCCGTGTGACGCGAGCAAGGAACAGCTCTTCGCGTTGCGGGACCACCTCGGCGTCGCGCGGAACGTCATCGTGCAGGCCACCTGCCACGGCGCCGACAACTCGGCCATGGTCGACGCGGTGAAAGCGGCGGACGGCCGGGCCCGCGGGATCGCTACCGTCCGCCCGGACGTCGATGACGCGCAGCTGCGCGCACTCGACGCCGCCGGCGTACGCGGGGTGCGGTTCAACTTCGTGAAACGGCTCGTCGACGCCTCGCCCGAAGAGGACTTGAGCACCATCGCGAAGAAGATCGCGCCGCTCGGCTGGCACGTGGTGCTCTACTTCGAAGCCGCCGACCTGCCCGAGCTCGAAGACTTCTTCGGCGAGCTGCCCGCACCGCTGGTGATCGACCACATGGGACGCCCGGACGTCACGAAACCCGTCGACGGCCCGGAGTTCTCGCGGTTCCTGAAGTTCGTGGACCGCAACGACGTCCACGTGAAGGTGAGCTGCCCCGAGCGCCTCACCGTCACCGGCCCACCGGCCCTCGACGGCGAACGGCACGCGTACACCGACGTCGTGCCCTTCGCCCGGCGCGTCGTGACGGAGTTCCCGGACCGGGTGCTGTGGGGCACCGACTGGCCACACCCGAACCTGAAGAACCACATGCCCGACGACGGGCTGCTCGTCGACCACGTCCCGCACATCGCGGAAACGCGGGAGCTGCGGCGGAAGCTGCTCGTCGACAACCCGATGCGCCTCTACTGGCCCGGCGAAACCGCCTGAAACCCCGAAGGGCATGCAATGCAGCACGCCAACGCGCTCAACCGGCTGAACCGGCTGCCGATCTCACGGTTCCACAAGCTCACCCTGCTCGCCGTCTCGTTCGCGTACTTCTTCGAGTTCGCGGACATCAACAGCTTCGCCACCACCGCGCCCAAGCTGATCAAGCTGTGGGGCGTCACGGTCGACCAGGTCGCCTACGTGACCTCGCTGTCGTTCGTGGGGATGTTCTTCGGCTCGGTCATCGCGAGCAAGCTCGCCGACCGCTGGGGCCGGAAGAACGCGCTCATGTGGACCACCGTGTGGTTCGGCGCCTTCTCGTTCGCGGCGGTGTTCTCCTGGGACATCGTGTCGCTCGGGGTGTTCCGCGTCCTGACGTCGGCGGGGCTGTCGGCGATGACGGTCGTCGCGGTGATCTACGTCAGCGAGCTCTACCCGGCGGCGAGCCGCGGCAAGTACCAGGCGTACGCGATCGTGATCGGCATCTGCGGCACGCCGGTGACGAACCTGATCGCGAGCGCGGTGGTGCCGATCAGCTCGTGGTCGTGGCGGCTGGTGTACCTGTGGGGCGCGCTCGGCGTGCTGCTGGTGCTGTTCACGCGGCAGCTGAAGGAATCCCCGCGCTGGTACGAAAGCCGCGGCGAGCACGCCAAGGCGGACGCGGTGCTGCGCGAGATCGAAGAGCGCGTCGCGGCGGAGAAGGGCCCGCTGCCGGAGCCGGCCCCGCCGGTCGACGAGGCGCCGGTGACCAAGGCACCGCTGCGGTTGCTGCTGCAGAAGAAGTACCTGATGCCGACGTTGCTGCTGACGGTGCTGTGGGTGACGCAGACGATCGGCTTCTTCGGCTACTCGAGCTGGGCGCCGACGCTGCTGGCCAAGGAGGGCTTCAGCGTCGAGAAGTCGGTCTTCTACGTGGCGCTGACGACGGTGGGCGCGCCGCTGGGCTCGTACCTGGCGGCGCTGGTGACGGACCGCTTCGAGCGCAAGTGGTGCCTGGTCGCGTTCGGCACGGTCATCGCGCTGTGCGGTCTGTTCTACGGGCTGACGTTCAACCCGGTCCTGATCGTGGTGTTCGGCTTCCTGGTGAACCTGTTCGAGCGCGGCTACACGGCACTGGGGTACGCGTACTCGCCGGAGCTGTTCGACACGCGGGGCCGCTCGCTGGGAACGGGAGTGTCGTACGGCCTCGGCCGGCTGTCCAACGCGGCGGGGCCGCTGATCGTGGCCGCGTTGTACAACGGGAGCGGCTACCAGAGCGTGTTCCTGTTCATCGCGGGGACGTGGCTGGTGGGCGCGGTCGTGCTGGCGGTGTTCGGCCCGAAGACCCGCGCGGCTCGGCTCCGAAGCGCGCCCGCGGCCAAGCCCGCCGGGGTCTGAGCCACCGGACCGGGGCCGCGGCGGAACGCGGCGGCCCTGGTCCATCAAGCCAATTTGATGTATTTTACCCGCATGGAGCCGCCCGCGTTCGTCCGGCTGGCCGCCCACCCCCTCCGGTGGGCGCTGCTGTCGGCGCTGGCCGGGAGCGACCTCCGCGTGCGCGAGCTGACCGAACGCCTCGGTCAACCGCAGAACCTCGTCTCCTACCACCTGCGGCTGCTCCGCGACGGCGGGCTCGTCGCCGCCACGCGCAGCAGCTACGACGGCCGGGACAGCTACTACCACCTCGACCTGGACCGCTGCGCGACCGCGTTGGCCGAGACCGGTGCGGCATTGCACCCCGCGTTGCGCGGCGAGACACCTCCGGTGACGCACGGAACCATCGCCGTGCTCTTCGTCTGCACCGGCAACAGCGCCCGCTCCCCCATCGCCGAAGCCCTGCTGCACCGGCGCGCCGGCGGCCGCATCGATGTCGCCAGCGCCGGTACGCGGCCCAAAGCCGCGCTGCACCCCGACACGCTGCGAGTGCTGCGGGACGACTTCGGCATCGACCTCGCCGGGCAGCGGCCGCGGGCCCTCGACGCCCTCGCCGGACGGCGGTTCGACCACGTCGTCACCTTGTGCGACAAGGCCCGCGAGGTCTGCCCCGAGTTCCCCAGCCGCCGCCACTGGAGCCTGGCCGAGCCCGACGGGTACGCCGCGTTCCGCCGGACGGCGGCCGAAATCGACGTCCGCGTCCGGCACCTGCTGCCGGATCTCGTGGTGGCACAAGGCAAGGAGGCCCAGCCGTGACCGAGGAGTACGCCAGCGTCCGGTACGTCGTCGACGACGTCCCGGCGGCCCTCGACTTCTACACCACCCACCTCGGCTTCACCGTCCGGATGAGCGCGGGGCCCGCGTTCGCCGACGTCGTCCGCGGGCCGCTGCGGCTGCTGCTGTCCGGGCCCGCCAGCTCCGGCGCCCGCGCCACCCCCGCCGACGCCGCGGCCGCCGGCCGCAACCGCATCCACCTGGTCGTGCCCGACCTCGACGCCGAGATCGCCCGGCTGACCGACGCGGGCCTCACCTTCCGCGGGGACGTCGTCGCCGGGCCCGGCGGGCGGCAGATCCTGCTGGCCGACCCCGCAGGCAACCTCGTCGAGCTGTTCGAGTCCGCCCACTAGGTCGTCAGCGCGGCGTGGCCGGCGTCGAAGCTGCGCAGCGCCGCGCCCACCGCGGCGGCCACCGTGACCTCGAAGATCTCGTCCTCGCCGCACCCGGCGGCGAGCAACGCGCGGACGTCGTCGTCACGCACGCGGTGGGACGCGTCGCGGACCAGCGCCGCGTAGCCGGCCCACGGCGCGGGCAGCCCCTCGCCCGTGCCCGCGGCCCGGCGCAGCTCGGGGCTCGTGTGCGCCGGCTGGTCGAAGACGCTCTCCCGGAGGTCGGCCGGGCCGTCGGCGAGCAGGAAGCCCGGGAACCGGTAGCCCGCGCGGTGCAGCGCCCGCGTGCCCGCCTTCAGCTGCCCGTCGAGCAGCTCGAAGCCGAACGCGTTCGCGAGGCGGTTGACGATGTTCCACACCAGGTTGACGTTCAGCGCTTCCGAAACGGCGTGCGCCGGCAGGGTGCGCAGCGGCGCGGTGCCGAGCTCGGCGTCCCGCGAGACGTCCTCGAGAAACCGTTGCACGGCAAGCAGTTCCGGACGGGGCTCGAGGTCACCGCCCCCGGCGACGCGCACCAGTTCGGCGTGCGTCACCACGCAGAACGGGCACTCGTGCACCCGCGCCGTGCTCATCGCGAGGTGTTCGCGCTCGGCGGCCGTCCAGTACGACTCGCCGCGCATCGCGGGTGCCGTCAGGTCCAGCAGCGGCCGGGTCAGGAAGCCCGGCCGGTACAGCAGCAGTTTGACGATGTCGGGGCTCGTGACGCCGGAGAGCTTGCCCGTGACGGCCATGAAGAGCCGGGCCCGGCGGCGGTGGCCGTGGTCCAGGATGGACAGTCGCATCAGGACTCCAGTTCGCGGAGGCGGCGGTCGAGGAAACGCCGGTCGGCCGGGGCTTCGGTGAGTTCGCGGGCCCGCCGGTACGCGACGGCGGCGTCCTCGGGACGGCCGAGGCGGCGCAGCAGGTCCGCGCGGGCGGCGTGCCACAGGTGGTAGCGGTCGAGCCCGTCGACGGCGTCGACCGCGGCCAGGCCGGGCTCGGGGCCGGCCGCCATCGCGACGGCCACGGCGTGGTTGAGCGCGACCACGGGTGACGGCGTGAGCGCCCGGAGCCGGGCGTAGAGCGCGGCGATGCGAGCCCAGTCGGTGTCGGCGGCGACGCGGGCCTGCGCGTGCTGGGCCGCGATCGCCGCCTGCAGCTGGTACGGCCCGACGGTGCCGTGGCGCAGCGCCCGCCCGAGCACGCCGAGCCCTTCGGCGATCTCGGCGCGGTCCCACCGGCCGCGGTCCTGGTCCTCGAGCAGGACGACGTCGCCGCCGGAGGTGTAGCGCGCGGCCGAGCGCGAGTCCTGCAGCAGGAGCAGCGCGACCAGGCCGAGCGCCTCCGGCTCGTCCGGCATCAGGGCGGCCAGCAGTTTCGCCAGCCGGATCGCTTCGCGCCGCAGTTCGGCGGGCTCGTCCCGGCCCGACGGCGACGCGTAGCCCCGGGTGAAGACGAGGTAGATGACCGCGAGGACGCCGGCCAGGCGGTCGGGCAGCAGGTGGTCCGGGGGGACGCTCAGCGAAATGCCCGCGTCGCGGATCTTGCGTTTCGCCCGCACCAGCCGCTGCGCCAGCGCCGGCTCGGCGACGAGGAACAACCGGGCGATCTGCGCGGCGGTCAGGCCCGCGACCGCCTGCAGCGTCAGCGCCACGCGGGCGTCTTCGGCCAGGGCCGGGTGGCAGCACGTGAACAGCAGGCTCAGGCGGTCGTCGCCGACCTCGGCGAGCCGGTCGTCGGGCAGGCGCACCGTGGTCACCCCGCTTTCCCTGGCCGCGAGCTCGGCCAGCTTGGCCCGGCCGACGCGGGCCCGGCGGATCCGGTCCACGGCGCTGTTGCGCGCCGCGGTCAGCAGCCAGGCCGCGGGGTCGTCCGGGACGCTCCCCTCCCAGGTCCGCAGTGCCCGCGCGACCGCGTCCTGCAGGGCGTCTTCGGCGAGCTCGAAGTCGCCGAGCACCCGGACCAGCGCGGCCAGCAGCCGCGCGCGGTCCTCGCGGTAGACGCGTTCGACGACGGCGGCCGGGTCAGCCACGGGCGGCGCGGTGGTCCAGCCCGGGCACGCCGGCGACCGGGCGGACCTCGATCGACCCCTGGGAGGCCATCGGGCACAGCGCCGCGAGCTCCAGGGCTTCGTCGAGGTCGCGGCAGTCGAAGACGTACACGCCGCCGAGGTGCTCGTGGGTTTCGGCGAAGGGTCCGTCCGTGATGAGTGTCCGGCCCTCCTGCACGGTCACCGTCGTGGCCGTGTGCTCGCCCTGCAGCGGGTGGCCGGAGACGAAGACCCCGCGACGGCGGCATTCGTCGGCGTAGGCGTTGACGGCGGCCAGCGCCTCCTCGAACCCGGGGTCACCCGGCTCGGGCCGTTCGCAGTTGTAGATCAGCAGCATGTAGAGCACGCGCGCTCCTTCGTCCGGCGTCGGTCGAAGAGGATGACGAACGGGACGACGGTATCTCGACAGGTGCGGCGGCACTCGCCGGCGATCAGCCCCCCTGGCGCCGTCGCCGGATCCGGTCGGCCTGGTCCTGGAGCCGCCGTGCGTGACCGCGAGCCCGGGCGGCACGCAGCCGGAACAGCTCGGCGCGCTCGGGGTCACTGGCGCGCGCCGCGGTGTCCTCGTTCGTGACAGCCATCGCCGACCACGTCGCCGCCAGCGCCTGATAGCTACGCCAAGTCGGGACCAAGCCGCCTCGAACCGCGGTCAGCCCCACCTTCTCCGGTTTACCGCCGGACGCCACCGACGTTTACTACCCGGCCGGGGCGCACCTCAACCCGACGGGCCGGAAATTACCAAAGGTAACTTCTGTTGCCATCTTGACTTTACCAATGGTCAGGAGGAGAGTCCTCGCCACCTGATTCGTCTAGACCAATTAGGGAGCTCCGGCGGACGGCCATCCTCAGGAGGAGACCCATGTCCCGCAGAACCCGGACCACCACCGCAGTCCTCACGAGCGCCGCGACCGTGGCCGCGACGGCCCTGATCCTCTCCGGCGGGGCCGCCGCGAGCCCGACGGCCGCGGCGGCCGCCGACTGCGGGGTGCTGTTCGACGACTTCCACTACGGCTCCCCCACCGACTCCGCGTTCAGCGGCGCCGGCTGGACCACGCGCAACGACGTGGGCAGCCCCGGCGTGCCGGGCGCACGGTGGCTGACCGGCAACGTCACCTTCCCGACGGTGAACGGCGAGCGCGTCGCCCAGCTCGCCGCGAGCACCGACGGCAGCGCGGCCGGCACGACGCATTCGGAGATGTACCAGAACCAGCTGCGGTTCTTCGAAGGCACGTACGCCAGCCGGGTCCGCTTCACCGACGCGCCGGACAGCGGCACCGACGGCGACCACGTCAACGAAACGTACTTCACGATCTCGCCGCTGCGGTACGACCGCGACCCGCTCTACAGCGAGCTGGATTTCTCGGAATACCTGCCCAACGGCGGCTGGGGCGGCCCCACGGCGAACTACCAGACCAGCTGGTACACCTACTGGAACAGCCCGACGTGGGACGGCCTGCGCACCTCCACCGCGCAGAACCGCAGTTTCGCGGGCTGGCACGACATCGTCACGCAGGTGTCGGGCGGCCACGTGAAGTACTACATCGACGGCGTGCTCACCGCGGACCACACCACCGACGCGCAGGGCGACCCGGTGTACCCGCGGACGCCGATGTCGATCAACTACAACATGTGGTTCATCGACACGGCCGGGCACACGAGCGGAAACAGCGTCTACACCGAACAGGTCGACTGGACGTACTACGCGGGCAACCAGGTGGTTTCGCCTTCGGACGCCGTCGCCCGCGCGGGTTCGTACCGCACGGCCGGAACGTCCCATGTGGACACCGTCAACGGCTGCACCACGCCGACCACCCCGCCGGCGACCACGACTCCCACGACGCCGACCACACCGGCCACACCCACGACGCCTTCGCAGCCCGCCGACTGCTCGACAGCGCCCGAATGGGACTGGGGCACGGTGTACCTCGGCGGCCAGCGGGTGAAGCACAACGCGCACCTCTGGCAGGCGAACTGGTGGACCCAGGGGTCCGAACCCGGCCTCACCGCCCAGTGGGCCGACCTCGGCCACTGCTGAAGTCCGGCCGCGGCCCGGGTCACAGGGACCACCCCGGGCCGCGGCCACCCACCCATCCGAAGCGCCCCACCCACCTCCCTCACTCCCCGGGAACTCCCATGCGCAGACGCACTTTCGCCGCCGCCCTGGCCGTCGCCGCCGTGACCGCCACCGCCGCCTGCGGTACCGACACCCCCGCCCCCGCCGCCCAGGGCGGCGGGCAGCTGACCGTCTGGCTGATGAACGGCGACCTCTCCGACAAGGCCACCGCGGCGATCAACGCCGCGTTCGAGAAGGCCACCGGCGCGAAGGTCACCGTGCAGATCCAGGAGTGGGACAACATCAACACCAAGATCAGCACCGCCCTCGCGCAGGACAACACCCCCGACGTCATCGAGATCGGCAACACCGACGTCCCGCTCTTCGCCGCCAACGGCGCACTCGCCGACCTGAACCCCCACCGCGACGAGCTCGCCGCCGGGCAGACCTGGCTGGACGGCCTGGCCGGACCGGCCACTGTGGACGGACACCTCTACGGCGCCCCGCTGTTCGCCGGCAACCGCGCGGTCGTCTACGACAAGCAGGTCTGGGCCGACGCCGGGATCACCGCACCCCCGAAGACGTTCACCGAGCTCACCCAGGACCTCGACAAGATCAAGGCCAAGCACCCGGCCGCCGACTACTCCGCCTTCCACTTCCCCGGCAAGTACTGGTTCGGCGCGCTGCAGTTCGTCTGGGACGCCGGCGGGCAGATCGCCACGCAGAAGGACGGCAAGTGGGCCGGCGCGCTGGAAAGCCCGGAAGCCCAGAAGGGACTCCAGGCCTGGAAGGACTTCCAGAACGCCTACTCCTCCCCCGCGTCCCGCAACGTCGACACCAAGGCCCCCGACCAGGCCGCGATCTTCTCCGCCGGCGGCGCCGGGGCGATCCTCGACACGAGCGTCAACACGGTCGTCAAGAACAAGCCGGAGCTGAAGGACCGCCTGGGCACCTTCCCGTTCCCCAGCGCGACCCCCGGCAAGACGCAGCCGGTCTTCCTCGGCGGGTCCGACCTCGCCATCGCCGCCAAGAGCCGCAACTCCGACCTCGCGCTCGCCTACCTGAAGGCCGCGACGGACCCCGCCGTCCAGCGCGACGCGATCGTCGGCATCGACGGCTGGACCCCCATCTCCACCCAGCTGATCGACCGGATCACCCCGACGCTGCCGCCGCTCAACGCCGCCTTCGCCACCGCGGCCAAGACGAGCGTCGCCACCCCGGCCGCGCCCGGCTGGGCGACCATCGAGAGCGACAAGTCGATCAACACGTTCTTCGCGGACATCGCCACCGGGCGCCGGCCGATCGCCGACGCCGCCAAGGACTTCGACGCTCACCTGACCGAGGCGCTGAACGCCCGCTGACCGGCGGGGTGGCCCGGCCGACTGCCGTCCCCAACCGGGCCACCCCGCCCCTTTCCGCGAAGGAGTCCTCGTGTTGCTGGAGAAAGCGCCGCCCGAAGCCCCGCCGAGACCGGCCGCGCCGCGCCGGCGTCGCGCGCTGCTGCCCTACGGCCTGCTGCTGCCCGCGACCGTCCTGCTGGGACTCGTCCTGGGCTACCCGCTGGTCCGGCTGATCGTCATTTCGCTGCAGCACTACAGCCTGCGGTCCCTGTTCACCGGCACGACGTCCTTCGCGGGCTTGGCCAACTACGCCGCGGTCCTCGGCGACGACCAGCTGCTCCCGGTCCTCGCCCGCAGCATCGGGTTCTGCGCGGCCCTGGTGGCCGGCACGCTGGTCGTCGGGTTCGGCGTCGCGCTGCTCCTGCACCGCCTCGGCCGCGGCATGCGCACCGCGGTCACGCTCTGCCTGATCGCCGCCTGGGCACTGCCGAACGTGGCGTCCACTTTGGTCTGGCAGTGGCTCTTCCAGCCCGGCTACGGCGTGGTCAACTGGCTGCTCACGAAGCTCGGTTTCGGCGACCTCACCCAGCACGACTGGACGACGTCACCGGCGTCGGCGTTCACCCTGGTCTGGCTGCTCGTCGTCTGGCAGTCCGTGCCGTTCGTCGCCCTCACGCTCTACGCGGGCCTGGCACAGATCCCGCGGTCCTACTACGAAGCCGCCGCCCTCGACGGCGCCGGGGCGTGGCGGGTGCACCGCACCATCACCGTCCCGTTCCTCCAGCCGATCCTCGGCCTGGTCACCATCCTCTCGGTGATCTGGGACTTCACCGTGTTCAACCAGATCTGGATCCTCACCCAGGGCGGCCCGAACGACGGCACGACGACCCTGGGCATCTGGACGTTCACCCGCGCGTTCAGCCGCAACGACTTCGGGCAGGGCGCGGCGATCGCCGTCGTCTCGGTCGCGCTGCTGGTCGGCATGACGGCCGTGTACGTGCGCCGGCTCGTCCGCTCCGGGGAGGACCTGTGATCCGGCGGATCGGCCGCAACACCGCGGCCGTCGTCTTCTGTCTCGTGTGGATCTTCCCGGTCTACTGGATGGTGCTCACGGCGTTCAAGCCCGCGGGCAAGATCCTCCAGCCGACACCGGAGTTCCTGCCCTTCGACGTCACCTTCGCCAACTTCGCCGACGCCCTCGCCAAGCCGGGGTTCGTGCCGGACCTCGTCAACAGCGTGGTGGTCGTCGTCGCGGTGGTCGCGCTGTCCATCGTGGTCGCGTTCCTGGCCGCGACGGCGCTGACGCGCTTCCGGTTCTTCGGGCGCCGCGGCTTCCTGATCGGCGTCCTGGTGCTGCAGATGGTGCCGGTGCCCGCGCTGGTCATCCCGCTGTTCCTCGGCCTCAAGAGCGCGCACCTGCTCGACACGCTGTTCGGGCTGGTCCTGACGTACGTGGCGCTCGTGCTGCCGTTCACGATCTGGACGTTGCGCGGGTTCCTGCACGGCATCCCGGTCGAACTGGAGGAGGCGGCGATGGTCGACGGCGCGACGCGCGGACGGGTCATGCGCTCGGTCCTGCTGCCGCTGGTGTTGCCCGGGCTGATCGCGACCAGCGTGTTCGCGTTCATCACGGCGTGGAACGACTTCCTCTTCGCCTACGTGATCATGAAGGACAGTTCCGGCTACACGCTGCCGGTGTGGCTGGTGTCGTTCAGCACGAGCACCGGCACCGACTACGGCGGCCTGATCGCCGCGTCCACGCTGTTCGCGCTCCCGGTCGTCGTCTTCTTCGCGCTCGTGCAGCGCCACCTGGTCGAGGGCATGACCGCGGGCGCGGTGAAGGGCTGATGATCATCCCCCACCCCGCGCGGCTGACCCGCCGCGCCGGCTCCTTCGCGCCGGCCGGCGGGCTGCGCGTGCTGGCCGGCCGCGGCGCCGGCCCCGCGGCGCGCCTGCTCGCCGGCTACCTCCCCCGGCCGTCGATCCACAGTGGACCCGCGATCCGCCTCGACCTCGTACCCGACGGCAAGCACGGGCTCGAAGGCTACGAACTCGACGTCACACCCACCGGAGCGCTCCTGACCGCGTCGACCGAAGCCGGGCTGCGCAACGGCGTGCAGACCCTCCGCCAGCTGGTGCCGCTGCACGGGCCACCGCGGCTGCCCTGCCTGCACGTCCACGACGCGCCGCGGCTGCCGTGGCGGGGCGTGCTGCTCGACGTCGCCCGGCACTTCATGCCGCTGGAATTCCTGCGCGAGTTCGTCGATCTCCTCGCCCTGCACAAGTACAACGTCCTGCACCTGCACCTGACCGACGACCAGGGCTGGCGGATCGAGATCGACGGACGGCCGCGGCTGACCGAGGTCGGCGCGTGGCGCACGGAGTCGATGGTCGGGGCGGCCGGCAGCGACGTCTACGACGGCGTTCCCCACGGCGGCTTCTACACCCAGCGCGAGCTGCGGCAGCTCGTCGCCTTCGCGGCCGACCGCGGCGTGCGGATCGTGCCGGAGATCGACCTGCCCGGGCACGTGCGCGCGGCCCTGGCCGCCTACCCCGAACTGGGCAACCGGCCGGACGTGCGGCTGCCGGTGTGGACCGCGTGGGGCATCAGCCCGGACATCCTCGGCGTCCACGACGGCGCGTTCGCCTTCTGCCGCGAGGTCCTCACGCAGGTCGCGGACGTCTTCCCGGCGCGGCACCTGCACATCGGCGGCGACGAGTGCCCGACGACGCAGTGGGCGGCGAACCCGCTCGCACGGGCCAAGGCGGCCCAGCTCGACCTGGACGACACGGCCGAGCTGCACCCGTGGTTCCTCCGCGAGCTGCACCGGTTCCTGACCGGCCTCGGCCGGCAGGCCGTCTGCTGGGACGAGACCGGCCACGCCGCCGGCCGGCTGCCCGCGGACCTGGTCGTCACCGCCTGGCGCGACGCCGCGCACGGCGCCCTCGCCGTGGCCCGCGGCCACCAGGTGATCATGGCACCGCACACGTCGACGTACTTCGACTACCGGCAGAGCGAAGAGCCGGGCGAACCGCCGCGCGCGGACGTCACGACACTCCGGGACGTGTACCGCTTCGACCCACTGGCGGGCGGGCTCCCGATCAGCGACGGCACGCGACCCGGAGTGCTCGGCACGCAGGCCCAGCTGTGGACCGAGCACGCCCCGACCCCGGACCACGTGCGGCACCTGGCGTTTCCGAGGCTCTGCGCGCTCGCCGAACGCGCGTGGTCGCCACCGGCGCGCAGTTATGCTGAATTCCGGGAGCGCCTGGCCGGCCACCTCGAGCGGCTGCGCGCCCTGAACGCCCTGCCCAAGGAGCGCGTCCGGTTCGCCGGCGCGCTCGGAACCTCCGGGAAGACGCTGCCTTGACCGCTGTGCCCTCAGGGGCTTCGCCCCAGGCCGGGGGCTCCGCCACCCGGAGCCCCCGGGAAAACGGTGGCGAGCCGGCGGACCGCCCGCCCACCGTGAAGCGCGACCGCGTCCGGCGGCACCTGCTCAAGGTGATCGAGAACGCCGGCCCCGGCACCGGGCTGGCTTCGGAGCGCGACCTGGCCGCGGAGCTGGGCGTGTCCCGCCCGACCGTCCGGGCGGCGATCGACGAGCTGACCCGCACCGGGCTTTTGGTGCGCCAGCGCGGGCGCGGGACGTTCACGAGCCCGCAGAAGGTGACCCAGGAACTCGCGACGGGCCTGGCCGTCCCGCCCGCGGAGGGGCACTGGACGAGCCGGGTGGTCGCCTTCGCCCTCGCCCCGGCCCCGCGGTCCCTGGCCGCCGACCTGGACCTCGAGCCGGGGACGCCGGTGCTGCGCGTGACGCGGGTCCGCCACGTCGACGACGAGCCGATCGCGATCGAACAGCTGGCGCTGCCGGCGGCCCTGGTCCCCGGGCTCGCCGTCGCGGACCTGGAATCGGGCAACTTCTACCGGCTGCTGCGCGAGCGGTTCGGGATCGTCGTGTCGGACGCGGTGCAGACGATCGAGCCGGCGGTGACCAACCCGGAGCAGGCCGAGCTGCTCGAAATCGCGGTGTACGCGCCGATCCTGCACATCGAGCGGCTCACCCGCGACACGACGGGCCGGGTGGTCGAGCTGACGCGCTCGGTGTACCGGGGCGACCGGTACCGGATCACGTCGAAACTCCGGTTCGACGCCGAATCCGGCTGAGCGCATCCGTAAATAGATCATCACCGCGGTCGAATCCGGCCGGTTTTCGCGACCGGCCATTACCCGATCGAGTGACATCGCGACGACATCCGGGTGATCAGACCTTGGAAATCCCCTTGTCACAGCAGGTGTACGTTGTTTCGCATCGGTAACGAACTGCGCTGTTGGCATCGCCTTTCTGGCGCCCGGGTGAGAGCGCTTCAACGCACTCCCGGCACGGCATAGGATTTTCCTTCGGCCGGGAAAACGATTCCCGGAATCCACTCCCGTGAAAGAATCGAGGACCATTCATGCGAAGACGCGTGCTGGGCGCCGTGCTGCCCCTCGTGCTCGTCGCGGCTTCCGCCGTCGCACTGCCGGTCACCGCCGACGCCGCCGCCGTCTCGGGGCTCACGAAGTCCGTGCAGGGCACCGGTTCCCCCGCCGACCACGGCGCCACCGCGAACTGGGTCATCGGCTACGACGACCAGGCCACCGGCAGTGGCGCCGCCACGATCACCGACGCGATCGGCGCGGGCCAGGCGTTCCAGTCCGGCTCGCTGCACGCCCCGCCCGGCTGGACGCCGTCGTGGTCCACCGACGGCACCACCTTCACCGGCACCGAACCCGCGTCCGGCGTCACCGCGGTGCGGGCGAGCGACCCCGACGCCGGGCCCGACGCGACCTCGCTGTCCGGCGCCCTCACCCCGCCCGTGCAGGCGGTCACGACGGCGACCGGCGGCGACGGCTTCAGCCCGATCCTGTACCGCACGCCGGGCGGCACGCTGCAGGCCTGGAACATCTACCACCACCTGGGGGCCACTTCGCCGAAGGTGGTCTGCACCGACCTCGCCACCGGGCAGCGCTGCCCGGGCGGCCCGTGGCCGAAGGTGCTCAACACCGCACCCGGCCCGCTCGGCACCCTGGGGGCCGGGGACATCGCCAGCACGATGGTCGAGCAGTACGTGCGGGACCCCGCCGCGCCGGCGAAGGTCTACTACCCCGCCGTCACCGCGTCCTCGGTCGGCGTCGGCTGCCTCGACCTGGCCGCCGCGGCCAACTGCGGCTACTGGGCGCTGTCGCCCACCGGCGGCTCCCCGGCGGTGAACAGCGTCGGCGGCTTCGTGGCGGCCGGCGGCAACCTCTACGGCATCGTCAGTTCCGGTGCCGTGGTGTGCTGGACGATGGCCACGCAGAGTGCCTGCGGCGGCCAGCCGTACGCGCCGATCGTGCCGGCGGCCAACCAGCCGTACGTCTACGGCGGGGTGACGGTCGCGGCGGGCAAGGTGTTCGCGTCGACGTCGAACCCGGGCACCGGGCAGCAGCCGTCGCTGGGCTGCTTCGACCCCGCGACCGCGACGGCGTGCGCGAACTGGGCGTCGTCGCGCCCGACCGGCCCCGCGGGCAACTACAACTACAACGACTACACGGCGTTCGACCCGGGCGGCGCCCCGGTGGGCGCGTGCGCGACGACGACCGGCAGCCCCGACGTGACGACGTGCTACGCGCTGGACGGGTCCGCCCTCGCGGCCCCGGCGGGCCCGGCCGCGCTGCCGGCCGGCGTGTACGCGTTCCCGCCGGAGGTCGTCACCGATCCCGGCGGCCACGTGCGCAGCTACCTGCCGATCTGGAACGGCGGCTACGCGGGTGCGGCGCTGTGCCACGACTGGACGACGGGCGCGGCGTGCGCGGGTCTGCCGGGACCGATCCCGCACCCCACGGTGAACGGCGGGGCCACGCGGGACTACGGGTATTCGTACGACCCGCCGTCCGGCTGCCTGATCGGGCTGGGCGACGCGGGCGTGCTGTTCTCGATGGATCCGGCGACCGGGGCCACGCCGTGCGTCCGTTCGGGCGGGCAGGTGACGCTGAAGCCGGGTGACTTCTACTGCGACGGCGGCGGCTCGCACGTCCAGGGCTACACGGCCGCGCGGCTGACGGGCGTCGACCCGGCGAACGTCGACTTCGCGGCGTCGCGGGTGACGGTCGTCGACTCCGGCGGCGCGACGGTGCCGACGCCGGGCTTCGCGCCGGACGGCTCGGTCGACCTGACCGGGGTCTCCGTGGCGGCGCACCCGTCGATCACGGTGACGACGACGCTGGTCCTGCACTCCGCGGCCGGGTTCGCCGGCCGGCTGGTGGTGGACTACGCGGGCGACGCGCCGCAGCTGTGCTTCCGCACCACGATCTCGGCGGACTGCGCGGTGTCCTCGGTGGCGAACACGGCGTCGGGCACGGATTCGACGGAATCGTTCACGTCGAACACGGTGACGCTCCCGGTGGCACCGGGCGCGTCGTGCACGCCGAAGGTCAAGGTGGAGAAGGAGATCTGCGCGTCGTCGTCGGCTTCGAAGTGCGGCCCGGGCGGCGCGGGACCGTGGGCGAAGCAGGCGGGGGTCGGGCTCCTGGGCCTGCTGAACGCGACGGCGTACTGGCGGATCACGGTGACGAACCTCGGCCCGGTCGGGATCACGTCCGCGCACGTGGTGGACAGCGTGGAACCGTCCTGCCAGACGGCGGACTTCACGTTGGCGGCGGGTCAGTCGAAGCAGGTGTACTGCTCGACGTACGCGTTGCTGAGCCTGTTCCCGATCACGAACCAGGCGAAGGTGGGTTATGTGCCGGTGAACGTCCCGCCGGGGACACCGCCGTCGCACACGGGGTGGTCGTCGGCGACCGCGTGTTCGCTGTTGTGCATCCTGTAGGAGGCCTGAGGTGACGGCCCGCGGGGGAAGTCCCCTCGCGGGCCGTCCCCACCACCGAGGAGCACCATGGCGGACATCGAAGAGCGCTACCGCGCCTACCTCACCTGCCTGAACGAACGGCGGTTCGCCGATCTCGGCGCGTTCACGCACGATCCGGTCGTCCACAACGGCCGCACCCTGAGCGTCGCCGAGTTCCGGGACCTCCTGAAGCGCGACGCCACCGAGATCCCCGATCTCCACTACGCCATCGAACGCCTCGTCGTCCAAGGCGACCAGGTCGCGTGCCGCATCCGGTTCGACTGCACCCCGGCCGAGCCCTTCCGCGGCATCCCGCCCACCGGCGAGCGCGTTTCGTTCGTCGAGCACGTCTTCTACCGCTACGACAGCGGCAAGATCGCCGAGATCTGGTCCCTCGTCGACACCGACGCCCTCCGGGAGCAGCTCACACCGTGACCGGCTCCGGCTTTTCGACCTTCGGGGAGACCGCCGGCGCCATCAGCACCGCGCACAGCGGGACCGCCATCGCGATCGCCGCCAGCACGAACACCGGGAACAGGAAGGAGAACACCTCCACCCCGGCCGGGTCCGGGGCGTTCATGTCCATGTGCATCTCGACCGCCGCCATGCCGGTGTAGTGCATGCCCGTCACCGCCGCGCCCATCACGAACCCCGCCAGCAGCCGCAGCGACAGCCGGTCCAGGAACACCGCGAACCACAGCGCCGCCGTCGCCGCCACCACCGCGATCACCACCGACAGCGCCACCAGGCCGCCGTCGTAGCCGAAGTCGCCCTTCACCCGCAGCGCCGACATCCCCGTGTAGTGCATGACGTTCACCGCCAGGCCCGTGATCACGCCGCCGAGCGCGAGGCGCCACCAGCCGAACTTCGCGCGCCCGCCGACCACGACCAGGCCCGCGAACACCGCCGCCACCGCGAGGATGGCCGACAGGACCGTGCGGAAGACGTCGTAGCGGACCGGCATCCCCGGCGTGCTGAAGCCGAGCATCGCCACGAAGTGCATCAGCCAGATGCCGACGCCGCCGATCGAGACCGCCGCCAGCACCAGCCACCGCATGCGGTAGCTGGGGTTCGCCGTGTGCCGGGCCTGCACCGCGCACGCCAGCCCCAGCGCGCAGCCCACCACCGACGTCAGGTACGCGAGCACGAGCAGCCAGTGCCCCAGCGCGAAATGCTCCATCGCAAAAGTCCTTCCTACAGGTCGCGCAGCCCGTGCAGCACGCGTTCCATCAGGTCGTGGCGCTCGTCCCAGGTGGAGGTGTCCGACAGCGTGTCGCGGACGATCACCAGGTTGTCCTGCATCAGGTCCGACACGAGCACGCGGACGACGCCGAGCGGCAGCGACAGCAGCGCGGCGATCTCCATCAGCGACCGCGGCCGCAGGCACAGCTCGGTGACCTCCGCCAGCGCGCTCGACCCGAGGTAGCCGGCTTCGGCGCGGCCCGCCGCGGTGGTCTCGACCAGCGCTTCGACGGCGATCTCGACCGCCGGCGCCGTCCGGCCTTCCGTCCAGGCGTACGGGCGGGCCAGCGACGCGCTGCGCCGCGGCTCCTCCCCGGACGGCCCGGGCGGCGGGTCGTCGATCACCGGTGGTCCTGGGCCACCGGCATCTCGCGCGCGGGCACGTCGACCTTCTGCCCCACCCGCTCGACCAGCATCGTCATCTCGTAGCCGACCAGCCCGATGTCGCAGCCGGTCGAGGCGAGCACGACGAGGTTCGAGCCGTCGCCCACGCTCATCAGCAGCAGGAACCCCTGCTCCATCTCGATGACCGACTGCACCACCCGCCCGGCGGTGAACAGCTCGGCGGTGCCCAGCGACAGGCTGGACAGGCCGGCCGCGATGGCCGCCAGCTGGTCGGCGCGCTCGCGGGGCAGCGTCTCGTCGGCGGCCACGAGCAGGCCGTCGGCGGAGACGAGCACGGCGTGCGCGACCCCCGACACGTCCTGGACGAACCCGTTGACCAGCCAGTTCAGCGTCGCCGTCCGTTCGGCCGGTGCGGCCGGCCCGGGGAAGGCCAGCGTCCCGCTGAGGGATCGGGCCGACGGTTCGGTGCCGGCCCGGCGCGGCACGTCGGGAAGTTCCGTCATCGCGGATCCACTTCGTCCTTTCGTGGTTCTTCGGCGCGGGCGGCGGTCTCCTGCCGGGCCGCGCGCATGCCCTGGTAGTGGCGGGAGAGACTGCTGCGCACGGCGGCGGCGTCGCGGAACGACCCGCCGTTCTGCTCGCGCACGCGCGGAACGGCCGCCCCGGGGGCGAGCTGGGCACCGGGCCGCCGGGTGGGCAGGCCGGCGTCGGTGAGCCGCTGCGCCACGGCGGGCTTGAGAGCGCTTTCGGCGGCTTGCCGCGCGCGATCGGCGGGGGTGTCCCACTCGCCGATGACGGGCTTTTCGGCCCGGGTGACGGGCTTTTCGACGGAGGTCGGCCAGTCGGCGTGCGCCGAAGCGGGTTCGGGCCGGGCGGCCGGCTCCGCCGGCCCGGCGGCCGAAGCAGTCGGCGCCGCCGCGGTTTCGACCCCACCGGGCCACTCCGCCCCCTCGCCGCGACCGGCCGGCTCGGCGGCAGAAGTCCCTTGCGCGGCAACGGTCCCGCCGCCGGGCCACTCCGCGGGCTCCACCGGCTCGGCCTCCGACGGTGCCTGCTTCCCCACCGCCGGCCACTCCCCCGGCGCCGCCGACCCGTTCCGGCGGACCACCGGTTTCGCGGCCGGCTCGGTGAACCAGCTCGTCACCACCTGCTCGAAGATCGGCGTCGACGCCTGCGCCGGCACGACCGGGGGCCGGGGGTGGCCGTTGCGGTTCGCGCCCGCGGACACCAGCCTCCCGCCGCCGATCGGGCGGGCCAGGTCCGCGATCACCAGCGCGCCCGGGACGTGAACACTCGCCGTCACCCCCGCGTGGCGGGTGCCCGTGCCCGTCGCGCGCAGCCGGACCGTCACCCCGTGCAGCGCCGCCAGCCTGCCGACCACGAACAGCCCCATCCGGCGGGTCGTCTCCGGGCCGACCGTGCCGGCCGCCGCCAGCCGCTCGTTGACCGCCGCGAGCTCCGCCGGGGTCATGCCCAGCCCCTGGTCGACGACCTCGATGAGCAGGCCGCCGTCGGCGCCGCGGTCGGCCGTCAGCGCCACCTTGTGCTCCGGTGGCGAGAAGCGCGTCGCGTTCTCCAGCAGCTCCGCGAGGATGTGCACCACGTCCGCCGCCGCTTCGGGCTGCACCGAGCTGCGCGGCGCGTTGCCCATCGCCACCCGCCGGTAGTCCTTGACCTCCGACGTCGCCGCGCGCAGCAGGTCGCGCGTCGGCACCGGTTCGCGGCCGTGCCGGACCGGGCGGCCGCCCGCCAGGACGTGCAGGTTCTCGCCGTTGCGGCGCAGCCGGGTCGCGATGTGGTCGATCCGGAACAGCTCGTCGAGCCGCTTCGGGTTCTGCTCGCCCGCTTCGAGGTCTTCGATGATCGACAGCTGCTGCTCGACCAGCGACTGGCTCCGCCGCGACAGCGTCATGAACATCTCGCTGACCTGCTTGCGCAGCTCGGCCTGTTCGACGGCGAGCCGGACCGCCTGCCGGTGCATGTCGTCGAAGGCGCTCGCCAGCTGCCCGATCTCCTCCTCGGTCTTGACGCCGGAGTCGGGCACCGCGCGCCAGTCGACGTCGTGGCCCTCCCGGACCTGCCGGACGGTCTCCGGCAGCTGTTCGTTCGCCGCGCGCAGGGCGGCCGCGCGCAGCCGGCGCACCGGCGTCACCAGCGAACGCACCACCAGCAACGCGATCGCGAGCGCCCCGAGCAGCGCGCCGAGGACCAGTGCCGTGTCGCGCAGCGAGTCCGACCGGGCGCGGTCGGCCGCGGCCGAGACGTCGGCCGCCAGTTTCGCCGAGACGTCGCTCAGCACGGCCGTCACGCCGGTGGTCTCGGCGGCGATCGAAGGGGCGAACGACGCCAGCGCCGCGGTGCTTCCGTTCCCGGTGTCCTGCAGCGTGTCGAGGCGTTCTTCGGCGGAACTCACCGCCGCCTTGAACCGGTTCAGCCCGTCACCCGCGAGCTGGTGCTCGACCTGCTCGCCGAGGACCTCCTGCTCGGCGGCGGTCTGCACGGCGGCCGGGCGCAGCGACGCGTCGTCGGGGCTGTTCTGCGCCGCTCGCGCGTAGGTCTCCTCGGTGGCCAGCTCGGCGCGCAGGTGCACCAGCAGCCGGGTGGTCTCCGCGCCGGCCGCGGTTTCGGCGCCGGCGTCGGCCGGGACGAACGCCGGCACGAGGTCGCCGAGGCTGGCGATGATGTCGTTGTAGCCGTCGGCCTTGCTCCGGACGTCGCCGCCGCCGGTGCCGGCCGCGCGGATCCCGGCGAGCTTGCCCAGCGCGGTGTTCAGCGCGCGGCCGCTGTCGGCGGGCAGCGGCGCGAACCCGGTGTCGCGCTGGACGGCGGCCACCTTCGCGTCGACGGACGCGGTCAGCGTGTTCGGCGCGCCGGCCGGGACGGCGACCGCGGCGACCATTTCCTCACCCAGCGACTTGGTCAGGTCGATCGTGTCGCGCAGCACGGGCAGCCGGTCGCGGGCGGCGCTGAGCGCGGTCGCGCGGTCGAGCTCGCCCTGGATCCGGATTTCCGCGAGCGCCACCGCGACCAGGACCGGCAGCAGGAGGACGACGCTGATCTTGGTGCGGACGCTCCAGTGCGCCGGCCACCACGCGGCGTCCACCGGCAGGCGGGGCGTGGATCTGCTTTCGTGCATGGCGGAATCGCTCGATTCCCAGCCGCGCGCACGGCTGACGTCGAACTCGGACAGGACGAGGGCCCCAGGGCCGACCACGGAGGACGTGGCGTGATCGAACCGACCAGCAGAGAACCTCACGCCCGGCATCCTTGTCAACCCTAAGCAGCGGCGTTTCGGAACGCGCCGGTCGAATTGATCGCGATTCTCTCCGGTGGTTTACGCATCGTGTTCCGGCGATCGCTGCTTGTACACCGTACAAGCGTGTTCGCGCAGCTCCAGGGCCTACCGGACGGTAAAAGACCCCCCGCGTCGCAGTGGCGGCAGAATTACCCACAGCGGTCTCCGGGGCGAATTCCGCCATTGTTCGAATGGTGGGTTATTAATTCCCCTGCCGCCCGGCTGCGGAGCCCCGCCACGGACCCGGCAGAATCGCCGTCGTGACCGATGTGGACGAAACCGGCGGCGGCAAGCGGGTCGGCTGGGTCGAGCTGTACTTCGACCTGGTCTTCGTGTTCGCGGTGGGCCAGGTGGCGCACGGCGTCGTCGCGGACCCGCACTGGACGCGCGTGGCCGCCGCGCTCGGCCTGTTCGCGACGCTGTGGTGGACGTGGATCGGTTTCGCCGTGCTGTACAACCGCCGCGGCGACGACACCCGCGTCGCCGACCGGCTGTTCGTGCTCGCCGGGACGATCCCCTGCGGGATCGCCGCGACCCAGGCCCACCACGTGTTCGAAGGGCACCCGGCGATCTTCGCGGCGGCCATGGCCGGGGTCCGGCTCATCCTGGCGGCCGCGCACCGGTGGCCGGCGCGCGAGGGGCTCGACCAGCGGCGGATCAGCTGGGGCTACACGATCTCGGCGGTCCTCTTCGGCGTGTCGGCGGTCGTCCCGTACACGTGGGCGCTGTGGGTGTTCGCGCTGCTGCAGGAGGCGGGGTTCCTGCTGCTCGGCGACCGGCCGAAACGGCGTCGCGGCGAGCGCCGGGAGCGGCCCACGCGCGAGGCGAGGTGGCGGAAGATGTGGGCGCCGCCGAGCGACCCGAACCTGGCGGTCGACTCGGCGCACCTGGCGGAGCGGTTCGGGCTGTTCATGATCCTGCTGCTCGGCGAACTGGTGATCACGGTCGGCACGGCGGCGCTCGAGCGCCCGGCCGACGACCTCGCGTACTGGGCGTCCCTGGCCGCCGGCCTGGTGATGGCGGGCGCGCTGTGGTGGCTGTACTTCACGTCGGCGGCGCTGATCTACGAACGCATGCTCGACCTGTCGGGCGGCAACCCGGCGCTCGCCTATTCGCTGTACGCGGGTGGCCACCTGTTCCCGGCGTTCGCGCTGCTGCTCATCGCGGCGGGGGTGAACCTGTCACTGCACGAGTCCCCGCCCCAGGCGGCGGGCTGGTTCACGACGGCGGGCCTGGCGCTGTACCTGTCGGGAACGCGGGTGTTCTCGGCGGGCCCGGCGGAGCGCTGGTACGGCGAGCTGGCCCGCACCGCGGCCATGGCCGCCACGGTGTGCCTGGCGTTGCTGGGCCGCGTGCTCCCGGCGCCCGCGGTGATCGTGGTGATCGCGGTGTGGACGGTGGGATCGACGTTCGTCGCGGCGGGAATCCGCCACCGGGCGCTCGACCGCTTCGGCGCGGACCCCGTCGCGTTCCTGCGGAGCATCGAGACGGCCCGGCGCGACGCTTCGGGCCGGGAGCCGGGCTAGCTGGTCAGGATCTGCGGCGAGAGCACCTTCAGCATCGCGTTCGTCCACTTCAGCTGCCGCAGCGTCTGCGGGTGGCACCGGCTCGCCAGCCCGAGCAAGTCGTCGTCGCGAGCCGCCTGCGCCCCCTGCGCGAGCAGTTCCCAGTCCAGCGACACGCCCGCCGCCCGGCGGTGCAGGCGGCGCAGGTCGGCCAGCAGCAGCACGCCCGGCTCCGGGCGGCGGCCGGTCAGGTCGGCCAGTGCCGTGCGCAGCGGTTCCAGCCGACCCGGTCCCGGCACGTCCTCGTCCAGGTCGAACGCCCGCCCGGCGCGGGCGATCTCGCGCACGTGATCCGCCGACCACGCCGCCAGGTCGCGGGCGAGGTGGTGGACCTCGTGTTCCGCGTGGTGGCGGTCCGACGTCTTCAGCAGGTCCCCGGCCAGGGTTTTCTCCGCGCGGTGCAGTTCGCGCAGGACCAGGTCGAGCTTCATCGGACGTCCTCCTCCACCGGCGCGGGCACCGGCTCGGCCGCCGGCGCCGCCACGGACCCGATCTTGCGCAGCGCGGCCGCGGCCGTCTTGAACAGCGGCTGTTTGGACACCGGGTCCCAGTCGGTGAACGTCAGCTCGTTGGCCGCCCGGTCGCCGTCCTTGCCCGCCGGGTGGTCGACGTCCCAGTAGCCGTAGTGGAACGGCAGGAACAGCACGCCGTCCCGGATGCCGCCGATCCGGACGCGGGCGCGGACGCTGCCGCGCGGTGTCGAGACCTCGGCGAGGTCGCCTTCGGCGAGCGCGGCGGCGGCCGCGTCCCGTTCGGACACCTGCAGCCAGACCTCCGGCGCGGCGGCCCGCAGTTCCGGGGTCCGGCCGGTCTTCGTCCGCGTGTGGAAGTGGACGATCGTCCGGCCGTTGACGAGGAAGAACGGGTGGTCGTCGTCGGGTGCCTCGTGCGGCGGCACGTACCCGGCTCCCTTGAGCATGGCCTTCCCCTCCGGGTTCATCGCCCGGTACTCGGCGGGCTCCACCGGCGCACCGGTGACGAGGTCGCGGCCGTAGCTCTCGCAATAGTCGGGCTGGGCGAAGAACTTCCCGTCCGTGTAGAGCCGGTCGGTCCCTTCAGGACGGTCCGAAGTGCACGGCCACTGGATGCCGCTCACCTCGCGCAGCTTCCGGTAGCTCAACCCGCTGTAGTCACAGGGGCGCCCCGCCGACGCGCGTTTCCACGCGTCGAACGCGGTTTCCGCGTCGTGCCACTGCGGGAACGGCTCGCCGTCGCGACCGCGGAAGTCCATGCGCCGCGCGTAGTCCAGGAAGATGTCGAGGTCCGGCCGCGCCTGCCCGGGCGGGTCGACGGCCTTCTCCGACAGGTGCACCGTGCGGTCGGCGTTGGTGAACGTGCCGGTCTTCTCGCCCCACAGCGCCGCGGGCAGCACAACGTCGGCGTACTCCGCCGTCTCCGTGCGGAACGCGTCCTGCACGACCAGGAATAGCCGCGAGGAGTCCAGAATGGACCGGATGCGCCGCAGCTCGGGCAGCGAGACCGCCGGGTTGGTGGCCGACACCCAGAGCAGCCGCAAGGTGCCGGTCTCCACGTAACGGAGCATCTGCATCAGGTGCGTCGGGGGCCCGTAGTGCGGGATCTTGCCGACGTCGACGTTCCACAGCGACGCCAGCTCCTCGACGTGCGCGTCGTTGGCCCAATTGCGGAACCCGGTCAGATCGCCGTCGGCGCCGCACTCGCGGGTGTTCTCCGCGGTGGGCTGGCCGTTCATCTGCAGGACGCCGGCGCCGGGCTTGCCGAGCATGCCGCGCAGCAGGACGAGGTTGTTGACCTGCACGGCGGCCGCGGACGCCTGGTGCGACTGGTAGAAGCCCTGTAGCACCGTGCACAACAGCCGCGACGCCGTGCCGACCAGCCGGGCGGCTTCGCGGATCTCCCGCGCTTCGAGGCCGCAGATCTCCGCGACGCGCTCGGGCGGGTAGTCCGCGACCGTCCGCACGAGGTCCTCGTAGCCGACCGTGCTGCGCTCGACGTACTCGCGGTCGACCCAGCCGTTTCCGACGACCTCGTGCAGCAGCCCGTTCATCAGCGCGAGGTTGGTCCCGGGCAGCGGCGCGAGGTGCAGCGTCGCCGCGCGGGCGACCGGGGTGTCGCGCGGGTCGACGCACAGCAGCGCCGGCGGGTTCGGGCCGGCGAGCCGGTCGAGCATCCGCGACCACAGCACGGCCTGCGTTTCGGCCACGTTGTGCCCGAAGAGCGCGATGACGTCGGCGTGGTCGACGTCCGCGTAGGACGCCGGCTGGCCGTCGCAGCCGAAGGACTCCTTGAGAGCCGCGGCCGCCGTCGCCGTGCAGAGCCGCGTGTTGCCGTCGAGGTGGTTGGTGCCCAGGCCGCCGCGCGCGATCGCGGCGAGCGTGTAGTACTCCTCGGCGAACAGCTGGCCGCTGGTGTAGAAGCCAAGCGCGCCCGGGCCTTGCTCGTCGAGGAGATCCTTGCTGCGCCGGGCGATCAGGTCCAGCGCCTCGTCCCAGCTCGCCTCGGTGAGCTCACCATGCTTGCGCACCAGCGGCGTCGTCAGCCGGTCGGACGCGTTGTTGGCCTGCCAGCCGAACAGGTCCTTCGGGTCGAGGCGGCCACGGTTGACGCGGTCGTCGGCGCGGCCGCGGACGCCCGCGATCCGGCCGCCGGCGACCGCGATGTCCAGGCCGTCGCCGTTGGAGTGCAGCACGGCGGCGCTGCGGACCCAGCGGTCGACGTCCTCGGGCCGCACGCCGTCGGCCAGCCGGGTGTCGACCCGGGCCGGCCACGGCTCCCCCGGGCCGTAGGGCGTCCTGGTCCCCCACGGTTCGGTGATTCCGTCTCGCTGTGCCACCGCGAAGACCTCCCGGAGATCGAGTCTTCGCGCGAATACCCATCGCCGGTGGGGTCAAACCTGCTTTGCGTCGCGCAACAGTGGACGGAAATCCGTTTCGTACGCTTTGACGGCCTCGGCGAACCGCGCGAAGGCCGCCGTCGCCGCCTCCCGGCCCTCGGCGTCCAGCTGCCCCAGCACGGCCGCGAGCACCTGCCGCCGGTCGCGGTCGACGCGGTCCACCAGCCGGCGGCCCGCGGCCGTCGGCGCGAGGAGGGTCTCGCGCCGGTTCAGCGGGTTCGCCGCCTTTTCCAGCAGGCCCAGCTCCATCAGCCGCGCACACGCCCGGGTGACCGACGAGGGGTTCAACGCCAGCTCAGCGGCCACCTTGCCCACCGTGACGGGGGTGCGCCCGGCCACCACCCGCAGCGCGCGGAACTGGGTGAGCGTCAGCTGCTCGGTGTTCCGCTCGACGGTCGCGTCGGCGATGGTCACCATGGCCCGGAGCACGGCCATGGCGGCACCGGTCCCAGCGGACTCCGAGGACGTTTGCGTCACGCAAGCATGCTACGGCCCGTCAGCGGGTATCGCGATTCCCTGGGCGCCACACGGGTAACCGACGACCGGAACCCCAGGACGCACAGGGAGTGCTCATGACCCAGACAGTCGGCGATCACCTGCTCCAGCGCTTGCGCGAATGGGGTGTCGAGCAGGTCTTCGCCTACCCCGGCGACGGGATCAACGGTCTCGTCGCCTCGTTCGGCAAAGCGGACAACCAGCCGCGGTTCGTCCAGGCGCGCCACGAGGAGATGGCCGCCTTCGCGGCGGTCGGTTACGCGAAGTTCAGCGGCAAGGTCGGCGTCTGCATGGCGACGTCCGGCCCCGGCGCGATCCACCTGCTCAACGGGCTCTACGACGCCAAGCTCGACCACGTCCCGGTGGTGGCGATCGTCGGGCAGACCGCGCGCAGCGCGATGGGCGGCAGCTACCAGCAGGAAATCGACCTGCAAGCGCTTTACAAGGACGTCGCGAGCGAATACCTCGTCGAGGTCAACGTCGCCGAGCAGCTGCCGAACGCGCTCGACCGGGCGATCCGCATCGCCGAGTCGTCCCGCTGCCCGACCGCGCTGATCATCCCGGCCGACTTGCAGGAAGAACCGTACGAAGCACCGAAGCACGTCTTCAAGCAGGTGCCCTCCAGCCGCCCGGGCACGGCGTGGCCCGCGCCGGTCCCGCCCGAGCGGGACCTCGACGCGGCGGCCGAGGTGCTCAACGCCGGCGAAAAGGTCGCCGTCCTGGTCGGACAAGGTGCGCGCGGCGCCGCCGAAGAAGTGCGGCAGCTCGCCGAGGTCACCGGCGCCGGCGTCGCGAAAGCGTTGCTGGGCAAGGACGTCCTCTCCGACGAGCTGCCGTACGTGACCGGCGCGATCGGGCTGCTCGGCACCCGGCCGAGCTACGAGCTCATGCGCGACTGCGACACCCTGCTCATCGTCGGCTCCAACTTCCCCTACAGCCAGTTCCTGCCGGACTTCGGCCAGGCGCGGGCGGTGCAGATCGACCTCGACGGCCGGCTCATCGGGATGCGCTACCCGACCGAGGTCAACCTCGTCGGTGACAGCGCGGCCACGCTGCGCGCGCTGCTGCCCCGGCTGGCGAGCAAGCCGGACCGGGCGTGGCGCGAGACGGTCGAGAAGAACGTCGCTTCCTGGTGGGAGACCGTCGAGAAGGAAGCCTCGGTCGACGCCGAGCCGGTCAACCCGATGGCCGTCGTGTCGGAGCTGTCGAAGCGGATCCCGGAGAACGCGCTCGTCACCGCGGACTCCGGCTCGTCCACCAACTGGTACGCCCGCAACCTCCGCATCCGCGGCGACATCCGCGGGTCGCTGTCGGGGACGCTGGCCACCATGGGCCCGGGCGTGCCGTACGCCATCGGCGCGAAGTTCGCCCACCCCGACCGGCCGGTGATCGCCCTCGTCGGCGACGGCGCGATGCAGATGAACGGCCTCGCCGAGCTGATCACCATCGCCCGCTACCAGCATTTGTGGAGCGACCCGCGCTGCGTGGTCTGCGTGTTCCACAACAACGACCTGAACCAGGTCACCTGGGAGCTGCGCGCGATGGGCGGTGCGCCCAAGTTCGAGGAGTCCCAGAGCCTGCCGGACGTCGACTACGCCGGCTTCGCGCTGTCGCTCGGGCTCACCGCCGTCACCGTCGACAAGCCGGAGCAGCTCGCCTCGGCCTGGGACACCGCGCTGTCGGCGGGGAAGCCGGCGGTGCTGGACGTCCGCTGCGACCCCGAGGTGCCGCCGATCCCGCCGCACGCGACGTTCGAGCAGGTCAAGTCGGCCGCTCAGGCGGTGCTGAAGGGCGACCCCGACGCGTTCCACCTCGTGGCGCAGGGGGTCAAGACGAAGCTGCAGGAGTTCCTGCCCGGCAAGCACCGGTGACGCCCGGCCGAGTCCCGCTCGCCCGGGCGTTCCCGCCGGGTTCCCCCGAACCGGTGACGCCGGTCGCGCATACTGGGAGGCGTCCTCGGCACCCGGAGGAGGCCAGATTGCGCGCGGATCCCTTCGTGCACCCCGCGTTGTTCTACCGCGACGACACCGAGTACGTGGCCGGAACCGTTCCGTTCGTGTGGGGCGGGCTGGCCGCCGGCGAGCCGGTCGCCGTCGCCGTGCCGGGGCCCCGTCTCGAGCTGCTGCGCCGCGAACTCGGCGCCGACGCGGAGAAGGTCCGGCTCCTGGACATGACCGAAGCCGGGCGCAACCCCGGGCGGATCATCCCGCGCGTGCTGCGGGCTTTCGCGGACGGGCACCCGGCCGGTCCGGTGCGGATCGTCGGCGAGCCGGTGCGGGCCGGGCGGTCGGACGTCGAGTACCCGGCGTGCGTGCAGCACGAAGCGCTGATCAACCACGCGTTCGCCGGCCGGGACGTGACGATCCTGTGCCCCTACGACGTCACGGGCCTCACCCCGGCCGCGCTGGCCGACGCCGAAGCCACGCACCCGGTCCTGATCGACGGCGCCGGCCGCCGCGCCAGCACCGCGTACGCACCCGACGAGGTCCTGGCCCGGTACAACCGCCCGTTGCCGCCGGGCCCCGCGGCGGACCGGGTGGCGGAGCTGGCGGGCACGACGGACCTCGCCGCGGCCCGGGCACTGGCCCACGTCCAGGCGGCGGCCGGCGGGCTGAGCGCCGACCAGATCGCCGACGTCGAGGTGGTCGTGACGGAGCTGCTGTCCAACTGCGTCGAACACGGCGGCGGCACGGGCACGGTCCGGCTGTGGAGCGAAGGCGGCGAGTTCGTCTGCGAGGTCGAGGACAGCGGGACCCTGGCCGACCCGCTGGCCGGCCGGCGCCCGGCGACGCCCGAACAGCCCCGGGGGCGCGGGCTGCTGCTGGTCAACTACCTGGCCGACCTGGTCCGCCTGCACACCGGCGACCACGGCACGACGTTCCGCGCGTACTTCCGCGTCTGAGAGCCGGTCAGGGCAGGCCGGCGAGGTCCGCCAGCACGGTCATGTGGTGCCCGAAGTACTCCGAGCGCGCCTGGATCATGTCGTCGAGGCGGTGGAAGACTTCGAAGTTGACCTGGCCGAACAGGTGCGTCCAGGCGAGCAGCGCCCGGTCCAGGCGTTCTTCCGGTAGCTCGCCCCCCTGCTCGGCGACGAGGCGGCGCAGGTCGGCGCGGACCGGGGCCGGCACCGGCGGCCCGGCCGGGAGCGCCGGTGCCTCGGCGACGATGGCCGCCAGCAGCAGGATCACCTTGGCCGCCGGGGCCACCGTGTCCTGCGGCGCCGCGTAGCCGGGGACGGGGTTGCCGTAGAGCAGGCCGTACTCGGCCGGGTGCGCGAGGGCCCACGACCGGACCGCGTGGCAGGTCGCCAGCCACCGGCCGCGCAGGTCTTCGCGCGGGAGCGCCGCTTCGGCGTCGGCGGCCGCGTCGCCGAGCCCGTCGTAGGCGTCGATGATCAACGCCGTCAGCAGCGCGTCCCGGCTCGGGAAGTACCGGTACAGCGCCGAAGCGACGATGCCCATGTCCCGTGCCACGGCGCGCAGCGACAGGTTCGCACCCTCCTCGGCGAGGCGCCGGCGGGCGACTTCCTTGATCTCCTGGTGCATCTCCGAGCGGACCCGGGCACGCAGCGACGAGGCGGACACGGCCCCAGTGTCGCACAGGCGAGAACACTGTTCTTGACGTGACGGGAGCGGCGGTCGTACGGTGTTCTTGTTCGAGAACAGTGTTCTCTATCCTGGGGGTTCCCGTGGCTCTGCACGTCGTCGTCGGCGCCGGTCCGGTCGGTTCGGCCACCGCGCGCCTGCTCGCCGCCCGTGGCGGCGAAGTCCGCCTGCTCAGCCGGCGCGGGGGCGGCCCGGCCGTCGACGGCGTCGAGCTGGTGGCCGCGGACGCGGCCGACGCCGCCGCGCTCGCCCGCCACACGGCCGGCGCGGCCGCGCTGTACAGCTGCGCCGGGCCGGCGTACCACCGCTGGCCCACCGACTGGCCGCCCTTGGGCGCGGCCCTCCTGCACGCGGCCGAAGCGAGCGGCGCGGTGCTGGTCACGACCGGGAACCTGTACGCGTACGGCGCGGTCGAGGGTCCGATGACCGAGCAGCTGCCGCTGCGCCCGAACTCGGTCAAGGGCGAAGTGCGGGCGAAGCTCTGGGCCGACGCGCTGGCGGCGCACGAAGCGGGCCGGATCCGCACGGCCGAGGTCCGCGGGTCGGACTACCTCGGCGCGGGCGCGCTGTCGTCGTTCACGGCGATGGTGCTGCCGAAGGTCCTGGCGGGCGAACGCGCGGCGGCCCCGGCCGCCCTCGACGCGCCGCACAGCTGGACCTACGTCGGCGACGTCGCCCGCACGCTGGTCGCGGTCGCGGCGGACGAAGGCGCGTGGGGCCGGCCGTGGCACGCGCCGACGCCCCCGCCGATGTCGGTGCGCGAGCTGGCGACGCGAGCGGCGGAGCTGGCGGGCGCCCCGGCGGCCCGCGTGACGACGATGCCGCGGATCGCGTTGCGGCTGGCGGGCCTGGTCAACCCGACGGCACGGGAGCTGCCGGAAGTCGACTACCAGCTGCGCGGGCCGTTCGTGCTGGATTCGTCGGCGGCGACGGCGGAGTTCGGCATCGAGCCCACGCCGACGGACGACGCGCTGCGCGAGACGATCGAGGCGATCACAGGTCCGAAGCGCGCCGGAAGGCCCGGTGCAGCAGCACGGTGACGGCCGGCCCCACCAGCCAGCCGGCGGCGAACGCGGCGATCACCGGCCACGGCGGCGACCTCAGCCACCACTGGTAACCGCCCGCCACCCCGGCGGCGGCGACGGCGAGCCACCCGACGCCTTCGAACGCCAGGCGGGTCGGGTGGACGAAGTTCCAGCCGGTGACGCTGAACCACCCGCGGGCGGTCGGCGCGGCGAGCTCGGCGGACCGCCAGGTCTCCCACTGGATGTGCCCGCCGAGCCGCTCCGCCAGCGACTCCCGCAGGTAGCGCCGGATGAGCTTGAGGTGGAAGTCGTGCAGGATGTACCGGCCGCCGAACAGGTACGACGACACCGGGATCAGCAGGAGCAGCGCCGGGTTCGCCGAAATGGCGACGCTCGCGATCGCCCCCGCCGAGGCGAGCTGCAGCGCGAACACGTTCCACTGCACCGTCGCGCGCCGCTCGGCTTCGGTGCGCAGGGCCGCGTACTCGGCCAGCAGGACCTGCCGCGCCGAATCGTCCGGATCCTGCATACCGCCAAGATACCGCCGCGCGGGCCGGGCCCGGTTCCGCTAGTTCGGGATCTCCGTCGCCCGTTCCCAGCCCGACGGCAGCGGGCTGAGGTTCAGCGCGTGGTCGAGGCCGCTGCCGGCCAGCGCCCGGCGCACCACGCGGTTGTCGCCGGTGACGATGCGGAGGGTGGTGTTCTCGCGGACCGTCCGGACGTGGATGTCCGCGAGCACGGAAAGCCCGGCCGAGTCCAGGAAGTCGACCTCGGAGAGGTCGAGCACCAGCGTCGGGAACCGCCGGTGCGCCCAGGTGGCGAGGACCGAGCCGAGCTCGGCGGCGCTGTCCTCGTCGAGGGCGCCGCTGATCCGGACCATCACCGCGCCGAAGTACGGCCGGATGACCTTGATGGCGAAGGAACTTCGTTCCACGCGGGGAGACGGCACGGGGATTGCCGTCGCGGGGTGCTGCACGACCAACATCTTGTACGCCTTCAGTCGCGGATGGCGTGCCGAGCGGTGTCCACTGCCCGCTCGAACGCCGGCAAGTCGGGGGGAGGGCGGCTGCTCCTGAACCGCACCCTTGCAGCCTAGTACTTGATCCAAACGGCGCAACCCCGCCAACGGCCGAACCGGCGGCGGACCGCTGTCGGCCGAAAGCACGTCTTCCCGGCACAGGCACCAGAACCCGCCGCCGGACGGCCCGCTCTTGACAGCCCGCGCGGGTGACAGTCATGCTCGTCGATATCTCAGGGTTCCTGACATAGGAGGTGTGCGGCATGACCCTCGGCCCGGCCGACTTCGGCCTCGGCAGCTGGCCCGCGCGCCGAGCGCGGATCTCCCCCGGGCGCACCGCGCTCGTCCAGCCCGGCCGCACGCGCACCTACGCCGGGCTCGCCGAGCGCGTCGAACGGCTGGCCGGCGCGCTCGCCCGGCTCGGCGTCCGCCGGGGCGACCGCGTCGCCTACCTCGGCGTCAACGACGTCACCGTCTTCGAGACGCTCTTCGCCACCGCTCGCCTCGGCGCGCTCTTCGTGCCGCTCAACTACCGCCTCTCCCCCACCGAGATCCGCTACATGCTCGACGACAGCGGCGCATCGGTGCTGGTGCACAGCCCCGACACCGACGCCCTGCTGACCGGCCCGCTGCCGGAAACGCTCCGGCACGTCGTCGCGACCGACCCGGCGTCGTGCCCGGCGGGCGGGCTGGACTACGAGGCCGAAGCCGCCGCCGCCGGGGACCCGCCGTCGCCCGGCGTGCGGCTCGAGGACCCGTGCCTGCTGCTCTACACCTCCGGCACCACGGGACGGCCCAAGGCGGCGGTCCTCACCCACGGGAACCTCACCTGGAACACCGTCAACCAGCTCGCCCACCTCGACGTCCTGGGCACCGACAAGGCGCTGTGCATCGCGCCGCTGTTCCACTGCGTCGGGCTGGGCCAGATCACGCTGCCGACGCTGTTCAAGGGCGGCAGCGTGGAACCGGTGGCGAAGTTCGACCCCGGCACGATCCTCGGCCGGATCGGCGAGGCCGGGATCACGAGCTTCTCCGCCGTCCCCACCATGCTCGAGCTGCTGTGCCGCCACGAAGACTGGGAGCGCACGGACCTGAGCTCGCTGACGTGCGTGCTCTACGGCGGCTCGCCGGTCGCCGAGCGCGTCGCCCGCGCGTGGCTCGACCGCGGCGTGAAACTCCTCCAGGGCTACGGCATGACCGAGGCCTCCCCCGGCGTCTCGATGGCCACCCACGAGGGCACCCTGGACCACCCGGTCGCCGCGGGCGTGCCGCACTTCTTCACCGACGTGGCCGGGCTCGGCCCCGGCCTCGCCCCCGAGCCGCTGTCCGGGACGCCGGCGGAGCTGCTCGTGCGCGGCCCGCACGTCTTCGGCGGCTACTGGAACCGGCCGGACGAGTCGAAGGCGAGCTTCGTCGACGACGACTGGTTCCGCACCGGCGATGTCGTCAAGGTCGACGACGACGGCTGGGCCCACGTCGTCGACCGCGTCAAGGACATGATCATCTCCGGCGGCGAGAACGTGTACCCGGCCGAGATCGAGGCCGTCGCGGTCCGGCTCGACGCGGTCGGCGACTGCGCCGTCGTGGGCGTGCCCGACGCGCGCTGGGGCGAGGTCGGCGCCGCCTTCGTCGTCCGCCGCGCCGGCGCCGAACTCGACGAAGCCACCTTCCGCGGCCACCTCGAACAGCACCTCGCCCGCTACAAGATCCCGAAGCACATCCAGTTCACCGACGCCCTGCCCCGCAACGCCACCGGCAAGATCCGCCGCGTCGAACTCCGCGCGCGGGCCGCCGAAGCCTTCCCGAACGGACCCGCATGACCACCGCTTTCCTGCCCCCGTCCCTGCGCCTCGACCTGCACGACGACGTCGCCGTGCTGCGGCTCGCCCGGCCCGAGAAGCGCAACGCCCTCGACGACGCCACCGTGCTGGGCCTCGAAGCGTTCTTCGGCGCGCCACCCCGCGGCGTCAAGGCCGTCGTGCTGGACGCCGTCGGCGAGCACTTCTCCGCCGGGCTCGACCTCGCCGAGCTGACCGAGCGCGACACGTTCGAAGGCCTGGAGCACTCGATGATGTGGCACCGCGCGTTCGAGCGGCTCGAACGCGGGCGCGTCCCGGTCGTCGCCGTGCTACGGGGCGCGGTCATCGGCGGCGGCCTGGAACTGGCGGCGGCCGCGCACATCCGCGTCGCCGAGCCCTCGGCGTTCTACGCGCTGCCCGAAGGCCAGCGCGGCCTGTTCGTCGGCGGCGGCGCGTCGGTGCGGGTGCCGCGGCTGATCGGCGCGCACCGGATGACCGACATGATGCTCACCGGCCGCGTCCTCGACGCCGGCGAAGGCCACCACGCCGGGCTGTCGCACTACCTCGTCGACGACGGCTCGGCGCACGCCCTCGACCTGGCCCGCAAGATCGCCGCGAACTCCCCGGTCACGAACTTCGCCGTGCTGCAGGCGCTGCCCCGCATCGCCGAGGCCAACCCGGCCGAGGGCTACCTGCTGGAGGCACTGATGGCGGCCGTCGCCGGTGGCAGCGCCGAGGCCAAGGACCGGATGCAGGCGTTCCTGGACAAGCGCGCCGGGAAGGTCGGCCGATGATCCTGCGCCCGGTCGCGCCCGACGTCCGCGAAACCACCGAAATCGGCCGGTACCTGACCTGGCTGGCCGAACGCGGCCGCCCTTTCGAGGACTACGCCGCGCTGCACCGCTGGTCGGTCACCGACCTCGACGGCTTCTGGACGTCGATCAAGGAGTTCTTCGGCGTGCGGTTCCACTCCCCGGCGACCGCGGTCGCCGGGGACCGGCGGATGCCGGGCACCGCGTGGTTCCCCGGCGCGACCCTCAACTACGCCGAGCACGCCCTCGGCGGCCCCGGCGGCGAAGTCGCCGTCGTCGCGTACTCGCAGACCCGCGACCGCGCCGAACTGACGTGGGACGAGCTGCGCGACCAGGTCGCGAGAGCCCGCGCGGGCCTGATCCGGCTCGGCGTCGGGCGCGGCGACCGCGTCGCGGCCTACCTGCCGAACATCCCCGAGACCGTGGTGGCCTACCTGGCGACCGCGAGCCTCGGCGCGGTGTGGGCGTCCTGCGCGCCCGAGTTCGGCGCCCGCTCGGTCGTCGACCGGTTCGGCCAGATCGGACCGCGGGTGCTGCTGACCGTCGCCGGCTACCGCTACGGCGCCAAGGACGTCGACCGCCGCGCCGAGGTGGCCGAGATCCGCGCCGGCCTGCCGACCGTCGAGCACGTCGTGCACGTCCCCTACGGCGAGTACGACCTCCCGGACACGCTCTCCTGGCCCGAGCTGCTCACCGAGAGCGCGCCCGGGTTCGAGCCGGTCGGTTTCGCGCACCCGCTGTGCGTCCTGTTCTCCTCCGGGACCACCGGCAAGCCGAAGGCGATCGTGCACGGCCACGGCGGGATCCTCCTCGAGCACCTCAAGAACCACGGCCTCAGCTGGGACCTGCGCCCCGGCGACCGGATCCTGTGGTTCTCCACCACCGCCTGGATGATGTGGAACGCGCTGGTCTCGGGGCTGCTGACCGGAGCGTCGATCGTGCTGGTCGACGGCAACCCGCTGCACCCGGACCTGGCGTGGCAGTGGCGCCTGGCCGCCGAGACCCGCGCGACACTGATGGGCGCGAGCCCCGGCTTCCTCATGGCCTGCCGGAAAGCCGGCCTCGACCCGGCCGCGTCCCACGACCTGAGCGCGCTGCGGCAGCTCGGCGCGGCCGGCAGCCCGCTGCCCGCCGAGGGCTACCACTGGGTGCGGGACGTCTTCGGGCCCGACGTGCTGCTCAACGTCGGCAGCGGCGGCACCGACGTCTGCAGCGGGATCGTCCAGGGCGGCCCGCTGCAGCCCGTGCTCGCCGGGGAGATCTCCGGGCCCTGCCTCGGGGTCGACGCGAAGGCGTTCGACGAGCACGGCACCGAAGTCGTCGGCGAGCTGGGCGAACTCGTGATCACCGCGCCGATGCCGTCCATGCCGGTCGGGTTCTGGGGCGACGACACCGGTTCCCGCTACCGCGAGACGTACTTCGACGTCTATCCGGGCGTCTGGCGCCACGGCGACTGGATCCGGTTCTCCCGGGAGGGAAGCTGCGTCATCGCCGGGCGCTCGGACGCCACCCTCAACCGCGGCGGCGTCCGGCTCGGCACCGCCGAGTTCTACGCCGTCGTCGAGGAGCTGCCGGAGGTCGAGGACTCCCTCGTCGTGCACCTGGAAGACCCGGCGGGCGGGAACGGCGACCTCCGCCTCTACGTGGTGCTCCGCGACGCTGTCCTGGACGCGCCGCTGCGCGAGAAGATCGCTGCGGCGTTGAAGAGCTCGCTCTCGCCGCGGCACGTGCCGGACTCGATCACCGCCGTCCCGGTGATCCCCCGCAACCGCACCGGGAAGAAACTGGAGCTGCCCGTGAAGAAACTCCTGCTCGGCGCCCGGGCAGGCGACGTCGTCGGCACGGACGTCCTGGCCGATCCCACCGCCCTCGACGCCTTCCGGACGCCCGCATGAGCACCGTCGCGGTGGTCGGCACCGGCGTGATCGGCGCGAGCTGGGCGCGGCTGTTCCTCGCCCACGGCCTCGACGTCGTCGCCACCGATCCGGCACCCGGTGCCGAGGAGCGGCTGCGCATCGCGCTCGAAGGCGCGGCGGTCGAGCGGCTGCGGTTCGTCACCGACGCCGGCCTTGCGGCTTCGGTCGCGGACTTCGTCCAGGAGAACGGCCCCGAGCGCGAAGACGTCAAGCACGCGCTGTTCGCCGTCCTCGACGAAGCCGCGCGGCCGGACGTGGTCCTGGCGAGCAGCTCGTCCGGGCTGCTGCCCAGCGCCATCGCCCGCGGCTGCCCGCACCACCCCGAGCGGGTCGTCGTCGGGCACCCGTTCAACCCGCCCCACCTCATCCCGCTCGTCGAGGTCGTGCCCGGCCGCGAGACCGCGCCCGAGGTCGTCGACCGGGCCGTGGCGTTCTACACCTCGGTCGGGAAGCGGCCGATCCGGCTGACGCGCGAGGTGCCCGGCCACGTCGCGAACCGGCTGCAGGCCGCGCTGTGGCAGGAGGCGTACTCGCTGGTGGAACGCGGAGTCGCGACCGTCGCCGACATCGACGCCGCGATCGCCAACGGACCGGGCCTGCGCTGGGCCGTGCTCGGCCCGTTCGCCAACCAGCACCTCTCCGGCGGTGCCGGCGGGCTCGCGCACGTCCTCGCGCACCTCGGGCCGCCGACGGAGGAGTGGTGGCGCGACCTCGGCCGCGTCCACCTGACCCCGGAACTGGCCGAAACGCTCGTCGCCGGGGTCGGCGCCGAACTGGCCGGCACCGACGACCAGTCCCTCGTCGCCGCCCGCGACGCCGTCCTGCACCAGCTGCTGGCCGCGAAAGCCGCCCAGCCCGACCTGCCCTGAGCACCGGAGACCCCCGTGGACCTTTCCGCACTGACCGCCATCGACGTCCACACCCACGTCGAACAGGACGGGCACGGCTGCTTCGCCCTCGACCAGGAGCTGCTGGACGCGTCGGCGAAGTACTTCCGCGCCGACCAGGACCGCACGCCGACGGTGACCTCGATCGCCGAGCACTACCGGGCGCGGAACATGGCCGCCGTCGTCTTCACGGTCGAGGCGCCGGCCGCGACGGGGCACCCGGCGCTGTCGAGCGAAGAGATCGCCGACGCGGCGGCCGAGCACGCGGACGTGCTCATCCCGTTCGGCTCGGTCGACCCGCACGCCGGGAAGGCCGCCGTGCGCCGCGCGCGGCGCCTGGTCGGCGAGCACGGCGTCCGCGGCTTCAAGTTCCACCCGAGCCTGCAGGCGTTCGAGCCGAACGACGTCCGCTACTACCCGCTGTACGAGGCGATCCAGGAGCTGGGTGTCCCGGCGCTGTTCCACACCGGGCAGACCGGCATCGGCGCGGGCCTGCCGGGCGGGCACGGCATCAAGCTGCGCTACTCGAACCCGATGCTGCTCGACGACGTCGCCGCCGACTTCCCGGAGCTGACGATCATCCTGGCCCACCCGTCGGTGCCGTGGCAGGACGAGGCGATCTCGGTCGCGACGCACAAGGCGAACGTGTACATCGACCTGTCCGGCTGGTCGCCGAAGTACTTTCCGCCGCAGCTGGTCCGCGCGGCGAATTCGCTGCTCAAGCGCAAGGTGCTGTTCGGCTCGGACTTCCCGGTCATCACCCCGGACCGCTGGCTCGCCGACTTCGCCGCCCTCGACCTGAAGGACGAGGTGCGTCCGTTGATCCTCAAGGAGAACGCCGTCCGGGTACTCGGCCTGGCCTGAACGTTTGTCCGGTCCGTCCCCGGGCACCCGCCGAGTCTGGCGCAGTAACCACAGGCACAGTGCGGACGGAGGCGGACGTCGTGGCCGAGGGTGACGTGCACACCTACTTCGAGGACGGGCTCTGGAAGAACCGCGTCGAAGGCGGCAGCCGGGCGTCCAACACCTCGCCCCGCCGGACCGACGCGGTGCTGTCCGGCCGGCTGATCGCGAAGAAGCGGCGGGTCGGGCACGTGGTCCACACGCCCGAGGGCGACGTCGAAACCGAGCGCGACTACCGGCCGCGCCTGAAGCGTCCACAGTAGACAAAGGCCGGCCCCGCCCGGCGAAGGCTGGGGGTTACCTGCGAGCGGGAGCCGGTATCCGTTACAACGCGCGGGAAACGGCGGTGTTCCCCGACGTGACGCGGACCTCAGCGACGGGCCAGCACGGCCCACACGGTCTTGCCGCCGGACCGGCGCCGGCTGCTCCCCCACGTCTTCGCGACCTTCGCCACCATGCGCAATCCGACTCCCGTCTCGGTGAGGTCCAGCCCTTCCCGGACGACGGCGGGGCGTGAGCTTTCGTCGGCCACCTCGACCGACAGCCGCCCGCGGCGCAGCTCCAGCCGCAGCCGGGGCGCCGAATCCGTGTGCCGCAGCGTGTTTTCGACGAGTTCGGTCGCGATCAGCCGGGCGTCCTCGGCCAGTTCGGGCACGCCCCACCCGGCGCAGGTGTCGCGGGCGAACTCGCGGGCGCACGCGGAGGTGCGTGGGGACCGGGCCAGCACGCGCCGGGCCCGTCTCGCCGCGGGGCGGCCCAGCGCGGCTTCGGCGGCGGCGACGTCGGCGTACACGGGGATCCGAAGTCCGGCCAAGACCGCCCGCTGGTCGGCGCGCCCGGTCACGAGGGCGAAGGGCACGGCGGGCCAGTCCCGGATCCGCAGCGCGACCAGCGCGAACACCCGCAGCAGCGCCGGGTCGCGCAGGACGAGCCGTTCGACGTCGACGAGCACGGCGCTTTCGGCGTCGGCGGCGAGTTCGAGCAGGCTGTCGCGCAGCCGCGGGTACGTCGTCCGGTCGAGCACGCCGACGACGGAGGCGGTGGCGGCCGACCCCGCCGCGGAAACCAGCCACACGGAATTGTGCCGGGCGAGCACCGGACCACCTCCTGGCGAAAGACCTCGGATCGGATATCCGGTCACCCGGCGCTCAAACGGCCGGGTCGCCCTCACCCGGCGGGCATGCCGCCGTGATCGGCGTCGTCCTCGTCGGACGGCGGCGGGACGGGGTCCTGGTCGCGGAACGTGGGCTCCGTGTGCTCGCCGCCGACGTCCGCGTCCTCTTCCATGCTTTCGGCGGTCACGGGGTCGATTTCGGGAGTGCTCATCGCTTCCTCCGATCGGGCGAAACCGGGGCATACCCGGCGGCCCGCGTGGCGAAACGCGTTTGCCCGGCCCGAAGCCGGGCATGCGCCCCGGGCGCGGCCCCCGGCCGAGGGCCCGTCCCACCCGAATCGGAGGAACCACCATGGCATCGACCGAAACCGCCGTCCGGCGCACCCCGCGCCAGCTGCTCGCGGCGATCGTGGGAGTGGTCTTCCTGCTGGTCGGCGTGCTGGGGTTCATCCCCGGCGTGACCACGAACTACGACATGCTCACCGGCGCCGGGCACCACTCCGGGGCCATGCTGCTGGGGATCTTCACCGTGTCGATCCTGCACAACATCGTCCACCTGGCGTTCGGCGTCGCCGGGCTCGCGCTGGCGCGGACCCCGGGCGGGGCCAAGGCGTTCCTCGTCGGCGGCGGCGTGGTCTACCTGGTGCTGTGGCTCTACGGCCTGCTGATCGACCAGGACAGCGCGGCCAACTTCGTCCCGGTCGACACGGCCGACAACTGGCTGCACTTCGGCCTGGGTGTCGGCATGCTCGCGCTCGGCCTGATCCCGCTGGGCGCCACGCGCGGCCCCGTCGCCGACTCGCGGTGAACCGTGCGGCCTCGTCGTGTGTAGGGCCGCCCGCGGCGGGTACCCACCTCGCCGACACCCGCCGAAACCCGAGGAGACGGCCATCGCCACCGCGGTCCTGTTCGACGTCGACGGCACGCTCGTCGACTCCAACTACCTCCACGTCCACGCCTGGCGGCGGGCCTTTCACGAGCTCGGCCGCGAGGTCGACTCCTGGCGCGTGCACCGCGCGATCGGCAAGGGGGCCGGCAAGCTGCTGAGCACCCTGCTGGGTGCCGAGGACGCCGAGCGCGCCGGCGACGACGCGAAGGAGCTGCACAGCCGCTTCTACCTGGAGACCGCCGAGCTGCTGCGGCCGTTCGCCCAGGCCCCGGAGCTGGTGCGGGCCCTGGCGGCGAAGGGCGTGCGGGTGGTCCTGGCGACGTCGGCGGGTCCCGACGAGCTGGACGTGCTGCGCAAGACCCTCGGCGTCGACGACGTCGTGCGGGACATCGTCGCCGGTGCCGACGTCGAAGCGACGAAACCCGACCCGGAACCGGTGCGGGTGGCCCTCGAGAAGGCGGGCACGGCACCGGAGGACACGATCTTCGTCGGCGACGCGGTTTGGGACGTGCGAGCCGCGACGAAGGCCGGGGTGCGCACGATCGGTGTGCTGTCGGGCGGCGTCGGCGAGGCGGAACTGAAGGAAGCCGGCGCGGTCGCGACCTACGACGACGTCGCCGCGCTGCTGGCCGATCTGGAGCAGAGCCCGCTGGCGGAGCTGTTCAGCTGACCTTGCGGGCCACCAGCCGTTCGACCAGCCCCAGCTTGAACCGCTCCCGCCGCTCGATCGGCATCCCGAGCGCTTCCACCAGCTTCAGCGGACGGCGCCGGAAGTGCTCGCCCGCCAGCGGGACGCTCGCCAGCTCCACCAGCCACTGCGCCGCCCGGACGACGGCAGGCGAGCCGGCGACGTGGTCGACCAGGATCAGCCGCCCGTCCGGGCGCAGGACACGGTGCATCTGCGCCACCGCCGCCGCGGGGTCCGGGATCGCGCAGAGCCCGAACGTGCACACGACCGTGTCGAACGAAGCGTCCGCGAACGGCAGCTCGTGGGCGCTGCCCTGCCGGAACGTGACCTCGCGGCCCAGTTCACGGGCCCGGGACCGGGCGATCTCCAGCATCCCGCCGCTGAGGTCGAGGCCGGTGAGCGGCACCCCGGCCGGGTACCAGGGCAGGTTGAGCCCGGTGCCGACGGCGACCTCCAGCACTTCGCCCGCCGCCTGCCCGCAGGCCCACTGCCGGGAGTCGCCGAAGAGACGCCGGTCCCAGACACCCATCTCCGCGTCGTAGCTCGCGGACTTGCGGTCCCAGTACCGGTTCCAGCGCTGCGCCTTCGTCATGCCCCCAGCGAAGCACGAACCGGCCCGGGATCGGGTGTTCCCGGGCCGGGAGCGCTCAGCCGAACATGCCGGGTTCGTACGCCCCGCCCCGCTGGTGCAGGATCACCGCGAGCCGGTTGGCCGAGTTCATCTGGGCCACCAGCGCGACCAGCGCGGCGGTCCGGTCGTCGTCGAAGTGCTCGCGCACGGCGGCCCAGGTGCCGTCGGAGACGCCCGGGGCGGCGTCGGCGATCCGGGTGCCCTCCTCCGCCAGCGCCAGCGCGGCCCGCTCGGCGCCGGTGTACACCGTGGCCTCGCGCCAGGCCGCGACGAGGTTGATCCGGACCGCGGAGTCCCCGGCGGCGGCCAGCTCCTTCGTGTGGATGTCGACGCACCAGCCGCAGCCGTTGATCTGGCTGACGCGCAGGGACACGAGCTCTTGCGTGATCTTCGGCAGCGGCGACTGGACGATGGCCAGGCTCGCGGTGCCGAACCGCTTGGCGAACTTCGCGCCGATTTCGTTGTCGGTCAAGGTGAACCGGGGTTCCATGGTTGCTCACTTCGTGGTCGCGGAACGGTCGGCCAGGAGATGCCGGACCACCCGGCGGCCGTGACACGACGGGCGCGTGACGACGGTCACTGTCACAGCGCGGTGGTGAGCGGCATCTGGTGGGAAACTCGACACCGACCGAGGAGTTCCCCGTGCCCGACCCCGCGACCGAGGCGTTCGTCGCGCACCGGAACCTGCTGTTCACCGTCGCCTACCAGATGCTCGGCTCGGCGGCCGACGCCGAAGACGTCCTGCAGGAGACGTGGCTGCGCTGGGCGGGCGTGGACCGTGCCGCGGTGCGCGACGAGCGGGCGTACCTGGTCCGGATCACGACGCGCCTGGCGCTGATGCGGCTGCGGACTTTGGGCCGCCGCAAGGAGTCCTACGTCGGCCCGTGGCTGCCCGAGCCGTTGCTGACGGCGCCGGACGTCGCCGAGGACGTCGAACTGGCCGACAGCGTCTCGATGGCGATGCTGCTGGTGCTGGAGACGCTGACGCCGGCCGAGCGCGCGGTGTTCGTGCTGCGCGAGGTGTTCGCCCTGGACTACGACGAGATCGCCGAAGCCGTCGGCAAGACGGCGGCGGCGGTGCGCCAGATCGCCCACCGCGCCCGCTCCCACGTCGCGGCGCGCCGGCCCCGCGGCGCCGTGTCCCCCGCGACGTCCCGTGACGCGCTCGAGGCGTTCCGGCGCGCGGTCGCGACGGGCGACCTGCGCGAGCTGCTGGAAGTCCTCGCCCCGGACGTGGTGTTCCTCGGCGACGGCGGCGGGGTGGTCCAGGCGGTGCTGGAGCCGGTGGCCGGCGCCCCGGCGGTGGCCCGCCTGCTCACGGCGGGTCTGGACAACTTCTCGACCGGCTCCCTGACGGCGGTCCAGGTCAACGGCCACCCGGCTTTGGTCCTGCGCCGCGACGGCGAGGTCGACACGGTGTTGGCGCTGCGCGTCGACGACGGGCTCGTCACGGGGCTCTACGCGGTGCGGAACCCGGCGAAACTGTCGCGTTTGGACGAAGAGACCACCCTGCGGCGCTGACCTTTTCACGCCTCCGGCCGGCTCTCGGCGGCGGGTGCCGCGCAGTTCGGCGCGCGGCCGAGCTCGTGACCCGGATCGTGCGGGAGTACCGGACGGCGCGCGCCGGCCTCCCGCCGATCACCCGCGGGTCACTCGCCCGCGGCCGCCACGATCACCTCGGCGACGACGCCGGGCTGGGACACCGCGACGGCGTGCGAAGCGTCGATCCGCCGGACCGTCGAGGACGCGCGCTCGGCCATGAACTCCTGGGCCGCGGCCGGGATGGCGTTGTCCTGGTTGGCGATGAGCGTCCACGACGGGAGCTTCGTCCACGCCGGCGTGCCCTCGAACGGCGCGGCCAGGGCCTGCTGGGCCACCGGGCGCTGGGTCACGGCCAGGACCGCGGCCGTCTCCGCCGGGACGTCGGCCGCGAAGACCTCGGAGAAGTCCTCGGGCTTGATCGACAGCTCCGGCGTTCCGTCGTGGACCAGGACGTTCGTGGTCTCCGGACCGAGCTTCGCGCCCGGGTAGCGGCCGGACAGCTCGAAGACGCTCTCCCCCGCGTCGGGCTGGAACGCGGCGATGTAGACCAGGGCGCGGACGTTCGGGGTCTCGGTCGCCGCGCGGGTGATCAGGGCGCCGCCGTAGGAGTGGCCGGCGAGGACGACGGGGCCTTCGACGCCCTTGACCACGTCCGCGACGTACGCCGCGTCGGACTCGACGCCGCGCAGTGGGTTCGCCACCGCGACGACCGGGAAGCCCTGCTCCTGCAGCTTCGCGACGACACCCGTCCAGCTCGACGAGTCGGCGAAAGCGCCGTGCCCCAGGACGATGGTGGGCTTGCTCATGGCTGGCTCCTTGGGAGAACGATCAGTCTTTCTGTCTCCACACTCTGGCCGCTCCGGGGCGGCGTGGCAACGTGATGTAGGCGATCTTGCAGAACGACCATTCTTTCTCTACGGTGAGGGGATGGCGACTGCCGACGTGCACCCGAAGGACCGGCTGCTGGCGACCGCGTCCCGGCTGTTCTACGCCGAGGGCATCCACGCGGTCGGGGTGGAGCGGCTGGTTTCCGAGGCGTCGGTGACGCGGGCGACGTTCTACCGGCACTACCCCACGAAGGACGACCTGGTGGCGGCGTACCTGGCGGAGACGAGCCGCCGGATCCGCGAGGCGGTGGACGCGGCCCGGGCGGGCAAGCCCCCGCGCGAGGCGCTGGCGGCGGCGTTGTCGGTGGTGGGCGAGGCGACGTGCGGTGAAGACTTCCGCGGCTGCCAGTTCCTCAACGCGGCGGCCGAGTACCCGGACCCGGACCACCAGGTCCGCCGGGTGATCGAGGACCACAGAAAGTGGTTCTTCGAGGTACTGAGGTCCGACGCGGCGGAGATGGGCCACCCGGACCCCGGCCACGCGGCCCGGGTGCTGGTCCTCCTCCGCGACGGCGCACTGCACGGCGGCGAGCTGGACGACGCGGAGACCGTGCGGGCAACGCTCCGGCGAGCGGTCGAAGAGTTCTTCCCGGCTTGACCTCGCGCCCGGCGCCGCTCGGCGGCTCCGTGATCGGCACGTTCGCGGACGCTGGGTCCCTCGATGCGCCCTACACGGTCGCACCGGTTTCCGCGCCGCCACCGCCGCACCTGGCCCCGGGCTTCCGCCGCTCGCGCAGCGACCTACCTCACCCCTGCGCTCCGTCCGCTCCGGCCCGGCCCACCCGGCGTGCTGGAATGAACGCCGTGCCGTCCGGAGATCCGCTTCCCCGCATCGCCCGGCCGCGAGCCCTGCTCTTCGCCCTCCCCGCCGCCGGGCGGCGGTGGAGCGCCGGGCTTCGCGCCGCGGCCGCCGTTCTCCTGCCCAGCACCCTCGTCGTCCTCGCCGGCCGTCCCGCCGAAGCGCTCTTCGTCACCTTCGGCGCCTTCGCCGTCCTCTACGGCGAAGGCCGCCCCTACCGCGTCCGCGCCCGGGTCGTCCTCACCGCCGCCGCCATGCTTCTCCTCGCCGCCGGGCTCGGGACCGCCGTCGGCGCCACCGGCACCAAGACCGGCGTCGTCATCGTCGTCAGCGCCGTCGCCGTGCTGGCCGTCTACACCGTCGACGCCCTGCGGCTCGGGCCGCCCGGCGCCCTCTTCTTCGCCCTCGTCTGCGGCGGCGCCCTCATCGCCACCGAAGCCGGCGCCGCTCCCCTCACCCTGCTTCTCTGCACCGCGCTCGGCGGGGCGTCCTCCGCCGTCGTGTCCATGGCCGGCGTCCTCGCCGACCGCCACAAGCCCGAACGCGCGGCCGTCCACCAAGCCGGCAAAGCCGTCGATGCGTTCCTGGATGGCGAAGCGACCCGCCACGCCGCCGGCTCGGCCCTCTCGGCCGCCTGGAACGCCGTCCACGACGCCGGTCACGGCCCGGGCTCCGGCCTGGCCACGACGCTCATCGCCGCCCACCGGCGCTTCACCGCCGCGGCCGACGAGGAAGCCGGGACCCTGCCGCTCCCCCGGCCCGGCGTCGGTTACCGGCTGCGGCGGTCGGCGTCCCCGCGCTCCCACGCCACGGTGACGGCCCTGCGCGTCGGCGGCACCTGCGTGCTCGCCGGGACCCTCAGCGCGTCGCTCGGCCTGGCGCGCCCGCACTGGGCGGTCCTCAGCGCGCTCGTCGTCCTGCAGCAGGGCACCGACCGTCTCCACGCGAACGTACGCGGCCTGCAGCGCTTCGCCGGAACCGCCGTCGGCTTGGCGCTCTTCGCCGTGATCTCGCTGTTCGCGCCGGCCGGGATCGCCCTGGTCGCCACCGTCGCGGCGCTGCAGTTCTGCATCGAGCTGTTCGTCCCGCGCAACTACGCGGTGGCCGTCGTCTTCATCACGCCGGTGGCCCTGCTGGCCGGTGGCGCCGCGGCGGCCGGCGCGATCGGCCCGGTCGTCCGCGACCGCCTGCTGGAGACGCTCATCGGTGTCGTGCTCGCGGTCCTCGCCCAGTACCTGCTCGCCCCGAACGCCCACCGCACGACGTTCGGCTGGACCGAGTCGCGCGTCCGCGCCGCCGCGCTGGCGCTGCTCGCGACCGGCCCCGCGGCCATGGACCTCCGGCGCGACCTGCAGTTCGAGCTCGAAGGCACGACGCGCGCGGCGGTCGACTCGGCCCACAACGACCTCGCCTGGACGCGACGGCACTGGGCCGGGCACGCGGAGCTCGTCCACCGCGGTCACGACCTGCTCGCCGCCTGCTGGACGTCGGCGCCGGGCGAACTGCGCGCCGAGGAATGGGAACAAGCGTTCCGGTAGCTTTCACCTGCGCAAACCCAGCGGGGCTAGGCCGAACGGGTTACCTTCGAGGGGCACACACGGAGGTTCGGCATGGCTGCTCACGACGCGTCCGGCGTCCCCGCGTGGGTCGAGCCGATGCTGGCCAAGGCCGACGGCGGCCGCCTGCGCAGCGGCGCCGAGTGGGCGTACGAGTACAAACTGGACGGGTACCGCGCCGCCATGCGGATCGCCCCGGCCGGCACCACCGTGCTCACCAGCCGCAACAACATCGACTTCACCGCCGAGTTCGCCGAGCTCGCCGGCGTCCTCGCCCCGGCGCTCGACGGCCGGGCCGCCTACCTCGACGGCGAGGTCGTCGTCTACGACGAGGACGGCCGGATCGACTTCGAGCTCATGCAGGAGCGCCGCGGCCGCTGGGTCCGGCACCAGAGCGGGCCGCGGGGGCGGCCGTTCGACGACGTCGCCGTCCGGTTCCTCGCCTTCGACCTGCTCCGGCTCGGCGACCGTGACCTGCTGAAGGAACCCTACGACGAGCGCCGCCGCCTGCTGGCCGGCCTGCCGATGCCCGACCCCTACCGCGTCTCGGTGGTCCGCGCCGTCACCTTCGACGAGCTCGCCGCCGACCGCCGCACGCCGGCGGACTTCCTGGCCCACGCCGCGGCGGCCGGTTACGAGGGCGTCGTCGCGAAGCTGCGCAGCTCCGCCTACGTGCCCGGGCAGCGGCCGGACTCCTGGCTCAAGCACCCGCTGATCCGCACCCAGGAGGTCATCGTCTGCGGCTGGCGCCCCGGGCAGCGCAGCTTCACCGGCACCCTCGGCGGTCTCCTGCTCGGGGCGCACGACCCCGGCACCGGCGACCTCGTGTACATCGGCGATGTCGGCACCGGCTTCAGCCAGGCCACCCGCGCCGACCTGATGGCGCAGCTGCAGCAGCTCGAACGCCGCACCCACCCGTTCGCGGCGACGCCGCCGCGAGAGGACACCGTCCGCGCGCGCTGGGTCGAGCCGCGGCTCGTCGGGGAGATCGTCTACCGGCAGTTCACGCGCGGCGGCCGCGTCCGCCACACCGCCTGGCGCGGCCTGCGCGCCGACAAGAAGCCGGCGGACGTCGTCGCCCCGCGAGCGGCGGAACCCGTACCGGCCCCGCCCCCGCCGCCGGCACCGGCCGGTCAGCGGATCACCGTGCAGGCCGGGAACCGGCGGCTCACCCTGTCCAATTTGGACAAGGTGCTGTACCCGGCGGGCGGGTTCACCAAGGGCGAGGTGATCAACTACTACTCGCGGATCGCGCCGGTCCTGCTGCCGCACCTGGCCGGCCGGCCGGTGACGTTCATCCGCTACCCGAACGGCGTCGGCGGGGAGAAGTGGTTCGAGAAGAACGTCCCCCACGGCGCGCCGTCGTGGCTGCGCACGGTCCGGCTGCCGAGCACGGGATCGCGCGGCAGCGGTGACACGATCGACTACCCGCTCCTCGACGACCTCCCGGCACTGGTGTGGGCGGCGAACATGGCGGCGCTCGAACTGCACGTTCCACAATGGACTGTGACGTCGGCGGCGACGCGCCGTCCGCCCGACCGCCTGGTGTTCGACCTCGATCCCGGGCCGGGCACGACGGTCGTCGACTGCGCGCGCGTCGCCGAACGCCTCCACGACGTCCTGGTCGCCGCAGGCCTGACCCCGTTCGCGAAGACGTCCGGGTCGAAGGGGATGCAGCTGTACTGCGGCATCCGGACCGACGACCCGGCCGCGCCGTCGGCGTACGCCAAGCGGCTCGCGCAGCAGCTCGCGCGGGAGACGCCCGGCTCGGTGACCGCGGTGATGGCCAAGGCACAGCGCGGCGGCCGGGTGTTCATCGACTGGAGCCAGAACAACCCGGCCAAGACGACGGTCGCGCCGTACTCCCTGCGCGGCCGCGACCACCCGACGGTCTCGACGCCGGTGACGTGGGACGAGGTCCGCGCGTGCCGCCACGTGAACCATTTGACGTTCACGGCGGAGGACGTCCTCGACCGCGTCGACGAGTTCGGTGATGTGCTCGACGGCTTGCCCGGGAGCCGGGCTCCGCTCCCCTAGTGTCGCTTGAGGACGCGCCTGGCCTGGTTCAGCAGGCCCCGCCAGGCTTTCCGGCCGGCCGTGGTCTTGCCCGGCGCCGGTTCCCCGGTGGGTGTTTCCTCGACGGATCGGGTTCGCGGCGCGGGGATTTCGCCGGCGATCGTTCCCGACTCGGCCGCCGGGGCCTCCGGCCGCGATTCGACCGGGTGCGGTTCGGTGGGCCGCGGCTCGGCGGCCCGCGGCTCAGCGGCCCGCGGCTCAGCGGCCCGCGGCTCACCGGCCCGCGACTCAGCGGCCCGCGGCTCGGCGGCCCGCGCCGGTGCGGCCACGGACTTCACCGGGAGAGGAGGAGCCGCCGGAGCATGACGGGGCTGTCGCGGGAGATCCGGTACGGCGCGGGCTTCGGCTTGCACCTGCGGCCGCGCCCGGACGTCGCTCCGCGGCGCGGGCTCGGGGGCCTCTCGCCCCCGCGGCCGGACCGGCGCTCGACGCTGGTTCAGCGGCTGCTCCGACCCGAGCAGGTCCGGCGTGACGACCGGCGTCATCAGCGGCGTGTGCGCGGCGTCGGCGTTCGGCCGCGCCGGTTCCCGCGCCTGCGGGTACCGGGCCAGCGGATCGGCCTCCGTCGGCACCGCCCGGCTCCGCAGCAACCCGACGCACCCCAGCAGCCCGAGCAAGCCGGCGAGACCCCAAAAGACCGTCATGACCGTCCTCCCTTTCGATGCTCGCCCCCGGATAACCGGCCACGCGCACGCCAACCGGACCGCTACCCGGGTGAGTGAAGCTCACCCCAGCTGCGGCACGTCGCCCGGGAACGAGATCGGCAGTTCGTACAACCCGCGCGCCGTGCGCGCACCGTCCAGCCAGCCGTGGAAGTAGATGTGGCCGTCCACGACGTCGGCGCCGCCCGGACCGTCCACCTTGCCGCCCAGCAGCTCCGTCGAGAGGAACTGCGCGTCCGCCTTCACGAACGGGCCGGTCACCGTCGGCGCCGACGCGTAGCACGTGTGGTACCCCGAACTCCGGAACGTGTCCGCCGAATAGAACAACAGGAACCGGCTGGCGGTCTTCACCACCGACGGCGCCTCGACGACCGCCTTCTCCGCGTTCAGGTCCGCGCGCAGCAGCTCGGTGCGCGGGCCCGTGAGCGTGCGCCCGTCGGCTTCGACCTCCTGCAGGAAGATCGCGGCCGGTGCGCCGGTCGCGGCACCGTCGCTTTTGTAGAGCAGGTAACGGGTTCCGTCCGCGTCGAGGAACGTCTGCGGGTCGATGTCGCCGTGGTCCTCGGGCACGCAGACCAGTGGCTGGTCGCCGGCCGGGGTGTACGGCCCGGTCGCTTCAGCCGCGGTCGCGGCGCCGAGGCACATCTCCCCGCCCGCCGTCTTCGCCGCCGCGAAGTACAGGACGAAGGTGCCGTCCGGCAGCTGGGTGACGTCCGGTGCCCAGAACCCGCCGTCCGGCTTGGCCCACGCGGGCACGGCGCCGAGCGCGTCGCCGGTGATCCGCCACGGCCCCTCCGGTGCCGGCGCGGTCGCCACCGGGACCCGGCCCGAGCCGGTGCTGGTCGAGAACGCGAAGTAGCCGCCCGGGGTCTTCACGACGTCCGGGTCGGGGAAGTCCTGGTTGATCAGCAGACGTGGTTCGCCGACGGCCGAAGCCGCCGGGGAGACGGCGAAAGCGGCCGCCAGCGCGATCACGGGAGCGAGCAGGCAGTACCGGGTGTTCATAAGCGATTCTCTTGACGTTCCGAGGGTTTCGGCAATCGTGGTCACCGGGAGGTGTGGACTTGCCCGCGCGCCCGGATCGGGTGGATTCGACCGGCGGCCAGAGGGTAGCCGCCGTCGCATGCACGCACCGAAAGGCCGTGGCGCCCACCGCGCCGGGCACGCCGTCGGCGAAGCCGAAGGAGCGGCCACACGCCAGGGGAAACCCCTTGGCACGCCGGGAAAGCCGCTCGACCGCCGGTCGCCGTTCTTCGCCGGCCTGACCGCGGCGGCCGGGGTGGCCGTCACGGTCGCGGTCGTCGAGGTCGTGCTCGCGGCGTCCGACGTGCTGCTGCTGATCGGCATCGCGTTCTTCATCGCCGTCGGGCTGGAGCCGGTGACCGCCCGGCTCACCCGCCGGATGCCCCGCGCGCTCGCCGCCGGCCTGGTCGTCGTGGCTGCGCTGGCCGTCTTCGGCGCCGCCGTCGCCGGTGCCGCCGTTCCGCTGTCGGACCAGCTCGGGCAGCTGCGCGACGGCGCGCCGCACTACCTGGCGCTGCTGCGCGACCCGGGTACGCTCCTCGGCCGCGCCAACGAAACCTTCGGGCTCGAAGCCGCGCTCCGGAGTATCCACCTGACGGACGTCGCGAAGTCGTTCGCCGCCGTGCTGGGCGACGCCGCGATCGTCGTCGTGCTGAGCACGTACTTCGCCGCCGACTTCCCGCGGGTCCGCACGGCGCTCTACCGGCTGGCTCCCCGGTCGCGGCGGCCGCGCGTGATCCTCATCGGCGACGCCGTCTTCCGGAAGGTCGGCGCCTACCTGGTCGGCAACGTCGTGGTGTCGCTGATCGCGGGTGTCCTGACGTTCGCCTGGCTGTGGGGCTTCGGCGTGCCTTACCCGCTGGTGCTCGCCCTGCTCGTCGCCGTCCTCGACCTGGTACCCGTCGCGGGTTCGGTGGTGGCCGGGGCCGGCACCACCCTCGTCGCGCTGACGGTGTCGGTGCCCGCCGGTCTCGCGACCGCCGGTTTCTTCGTCGGCTACCGCGTGCTCGAGGACTACGTGCTGCTGCCGAAGATCGTCGGCCGGGCCGTGCGGATCCCGGCGCTCGTCACGGTCGTCGCCGTGCTGATCGGCTTCGAGCTGCTCGGCGTGGTCGGCGCGTTCGTGGCGGTGCCCGTCGCGGCGGCCGTGCTCCTGGTGGTGCGGGAAGTGGCCGTGCACCGCCTCGACCGGACGTGAAACCGCCGCGCGGGGGGCAACCGCGCGGCGGCTTCGACCGGGACCGGTCAGTTGTCCTGCGCCGTCCCGCCGTCGGAGATGGCACCGCTGGCGCAGTTGAACGGGGTCTCGCCCTCGGCGTCGTGCTCGCCCGGGGAGAGCACCGGCACGCCGATGCCGTCGGCGACGTGCTGGACCGGCACCTGCACGCCGAGCACGTTGACGTTGTCGTCGCAGACGCCGCCGACCGCGTTCAGGTTGTGCACCGCGTCGAGGTTCTGCACGTTGCCGAGGCCGACCTGGTCGCTGTGGTCGATCGGGTGGCCGGCGACGGTGATGCCGGTCGCGGACGCGGATCCGCCGAGCACCGCCATCCCGGCGGCGAGAGCGGTGGCGACGAAGCCGAGCTGCTTGATCACTTGAAGAACTCCTTACAGAACCCACCGGACCGTCCGGTGGGGGATCGGGGGAAGGGAACCGGGCCCGGCTTCGGTTCGCCGGGCCGCGGCAAGTCGGTTAGGGTGCGGTTCACGCCGGGTGGGACCGGCGCACTTTCTCCAGGTCGTGACCGGTCCCACCCGTGCCGGCGACGTCCGGCGTCGCGGCGGGCCCGGGACGCGGAACCGGAGTGTGCAGCTCGCTCCGCGTTCCGGGCCCGCGCCACGACGCCGACGCGAATCGCCGTTTCCCGTGCCGGCCACCGGCGTCCGCACACACAGCGGGCGGCGGCGGCACGGAACCTCAGTTGCCCTGGCTCGTGCCGCCGTCGGTCAGCGCGCTGGAAGCACAGTTGTAGGGCGCGTCGCCGCTGGCGTCGCTCTCGCCCGGCGACAGGATCGGCACACCGACGCCGTTGAGCGAGTCGCGGATCGGGACCTGCACGCCGAGGACGTTGATGTCGTTGCCGCAGAGGCCCGGGGTGACGTCGACGTTGTGCAGCACGTCGGTGTTGTTCAGGTTCACGAGGCCGACCTGGCCCGTGTAGTCGTAGCCGCCGGTGTGGTGGCCGTGGTGGCCGTGCTCGTCCGGGGTGCCGGCGGCGGCGACGCCCCCGGCCAGGAAAGCGCCCGCCGCGGCGGCGGCCGTGACGAAGCCGAGCTTCTTCAGCATGGGATTTCTCCTCGATCGACGATTGCGTCTGATGGGCGGCAGTGAAGGTGTGTTCTCCGCCTGGTGTGAGGGAAACGTACTGACGTGGCCGCATCGGATCCACTCCGCGCCACCATCGTGTGGGTGCCGCAAGCCCCTGACCGGCCTGGTTGTGGTCCGATCGGGTTACGCGGATCCGGTTGCCCACCAGCGTTTTTCCGGCCTGACGACCACGCATCGGTTGTGCAGCAGCAAAAATGTTCCGGGCATGCCAAAGAGCCCTGCGCCGCCTCGGTGGAGGCGGCGCAGGGCCGGCATTGTCGGTCTTCTAGCCGGGCCACGCCTCCGCTTCGGCGGTGAGTGCCGTCGTCACGTCGATCTCGCCCGACCGCACCCGCCACGCGAGCGAGCCGGGACGGGGTTCGATGAAGTGCCAGCCGGTGACGTCTTCGTCGGTGTAGCAAGGGTTTTCGTCGTCACCGATGCCGAGCGCGGCGAAGTACTGGCGGGCGGGCCAGGTTTCGGGAACCCAGGCACGGGCCCAGCGCACGACGATGCGGGCGAGATCGTTGCGGGCGTCCGCCGGGTGGATCAGGCGGTCGCCGGTGGTGCAGATCAAGCGTGCTGAAAAGGTCGCGCCCAGCGGGGCGACCACGAGCTGACTGTTCATTACTCCCCCGGGTCCACGGCAGTGGACGGTGTTTCCGAATACGGATGCGCACCAGCGCGAGAAAGGGGAAGGACGCCGGTGGCGGACGCACACGTCCTTCCACGGCTCCTGCTTGAACCGACGGCCATTCTACAAACGCCGCCGGGGCACCGGAATCCGGGTCGGGTAGCCCGTTCCCGTGACAGTGCGTGTGAAGGCGGAGGGCCGGGGTACGCGGCCGGTGACCGTCCGCCCGCAGGGAAGGAAGAACCGAGATGAACCGAACGGCACGAAACGTCCTGGCCGCCACGACCGCGGCGGCCGCCATCGCGATGAGCGGGGCTTCCGCGGCCGCCGCGGCGCCGGACGAGCCGGTACCGGCGGCACAGACGGACGATGACGGCCTGTGGGGGTTGCTCGGACTGGCCGGGTTGCTCGGCTTGGCCGGATTGGCCCGGCGCGGGCCGAAGCCGGGGGCCATGGCGGGGTATCCGGCCGCGGGGCGGACTTCGCGCCCTGACGCGGAAACTTCACGGGCGGGGCAGGCGCCGCCGGTGAACACGTACCCGCCCGCCGAACCCCGGCGCACCCCACCGGGCGTCTGAGGTTCGTGCCGGGACCCGGGAAATCCGGCGGGGTGGCCGGTTTCCCGGGGTCTCGGGCCGCCATCGGCCGAGCCGGCGCACCCGAGCGCGTCGGAACTCTTCCCGCGCACCGTTTCCGCTGCCCGGGTTCCCGTGGCGCACCGCACCCGATCCCCTCTTCTCCCGCACGGAACGTCCCGGCACCGGTGGCGCCGGGACGTTCCGCTTTTTCGTGTTCTCCATTGGGCGCCCAGTTGTCAGGTCTCGGCACCGAGGAAGCCGCGGAAGGACCGGAAACCGGATCCGGCGGCCGCCACCCAGATTAGCGAGGCACTCAGCGCGCAAGAAGTGCTTTCGCGTCGTACCCTTCTTAAGAGTGGCTTTCCGCCCGTAGGCAAATGCGCATGGTTACCCATTATTTTCCCCGACAAACCTCACGATCGAGTGAAACTCGCGTGCCACGCGAGAACCACTCCAGTCATACCTTCCGTAAAGGAACCCAGCTCAATTCAGCCGTTCATCGTAACGAACGCTCACCATCGAGTGATGCACTCACGATAAGTCATCAGCGTGCGGAATTGTCGATCGCCGCCTTCACGCGAACTCGATGTTTGTTCCGGAACTTCCCGGACCGCCGTGCACCGAGCGGAATCGCCAGGTCGCCGGAAGCCGTCGGATCCGCTCGCGGTATTCGTCATCGGAGATCACCATGATCTCCAGTCGGTATCGGAATTCCGGAGGAGTACGACATGAAAAGTGCACTGACCCGGGCGGTCACGGTCTTTCTCACCGCGACCGCGGTGACCCTCGCCGGGGTGGGCGTGGCGTCGGCGGGCGGGCCCGGCGGCAGCGGCTCGTCGAGCACGACGAGCGCGGCGGCGCAGGTCCAGTCCCTGCGCGATCAGCTGGTCTCGCGCGCGGACGGCGGCGACGTCGACGGCACGCGGGTCACGCTGACCGACCTCGATCCGGTGCTCACGGATCTGGCCCAGGGCAACCGGTACACCATCCAGGCCGAGACCCGCGACAAGGCGGCGACGGCCCGGCACGACACCGCCGAAGCACGCGAAGGCGTCGACCGGCTGGCGGCGGACCTGAAGGCCCGCCAGAGCCTCCCGCCGGTCTCCGCGCTCCTCAACGCGTTGCTGCAGCGCGTGCTGATCTCGCTGTCCGCTCTCGTGAACGACCTTCTCGGCGGGCTGCCCGTCCCGGTCGGCTAGGGGCCGACCGGACCCCGGACGGACAGCCGGCGACGGCCCGGTGCGGCTCACCTCCCCGCACCGGGCTTTCGTCGTCTTCGAACACCCGCGAAAAAGCCCGGTGCGGTCCGCACCGGGCCTTCTCGCCGCCGCAGCTATTCGTAGACGACGTAGGCGGGCACCGGGCTCAGCGCCAGCACCTCCGCCGGGGTCATCAACGCCGCGCCGCGACGGGTGTCCTCGTCGAAGAACAGCTTGAACCCGGGCCGCACGTGCGCCGGGCGGGTTGTCATGAGCGTCCGCCACGTCGCCCTCTTCGCCGCCGCCGACCCGATGCCGTCGACGACCTTCACCGGCGCGACCCCGGGGTGCGCGAGCAGGAGCTCCTCGTTTCGCACCACCGACGACGCCACCTGGTGGTACACCATGACCTTGGCGGGCAGGCGGTGCGCTCCGGCCAGTCCGCCGAGGTAGCGCGCGACGCCGTCGAGCTCGTCCCCGGTCGTGCGGCCGAACTTCTTCCCCGGCACCACCCCCGGCTCCACGGCCCACTCGGGGTCGAGCGCGACGCCGACGTCGGGCTCGGTCAGCCAGCGTTCGTACGCCTGGACTTCGGGCAGGAAGTCGGCGCGGCCGGGCTGGATGTTCAGCAGCAGCAAGCCGTTCAGGGCCCGGGCGGCGTCGAGGTAGTCCCGGACCGTCTCCTCCGCGCACCGGCTGCGGTACATGCCGTCGTCGCCGGGTGAGCGGTGCACGGTGGTCGCGATCAGCTCGACGACCGGGGTGATCGGCCGGCCGGCCGGGAAGGCCCGGATCCGCTGGCGCAGCTCACGGCTCGCCGCCGTCAGGTCACCGGTCATCCGGCCGAGCGCCGGGGACCCGGGGGCTCCGCAGAAGCCGACGAGCAGGCCGGTGTCCAGGGGATTCGGCGGTGGCGACGGCGGGGCCGGCGTCGCGGTGACCGGCACGGCGAGGGCGCGGCCCGGCCGGCGGGCGCCGCACGCGCTCGCCGCGAGACCGGCCAGGGCGGCGGTGAGGACCAGACGTCGATCGAAGGTGCGCTGGGCGGCGGTGCACGCCGTTTTCGGGACCATCGCAGGGAAATACCCGCGGTGATCTTCGCGCAAACTTCACGGGCGGCGATCACCGCATCGTGCCGGGGGCCGTTTCGCGACCCCGGCCGCTGCCTGCGGAAACGGAGAATTCCGGCCGGTGGCGGGGAAATCCGCGCTCACCCGACCCGGTGGACCGGGCCGCGCCGCGGCGGGTCCGGCCCCACACTTCCCCGCATGCGTAGCCTTTTCCGGTTCGGCACGGGGTTCGCCGTCGTGGCCGCCGTGACGGCGTGCGGCGGCCCGGCGCCCGCCGAGTCCCCGGTGCCCGGTCCGGCACCCGCCGCCGCCACACCCGCCCGCGTCACGCCCGCGTTCGCGCGCCAGGTCGGCGCCGACGAGCTCGGGCGGGTGCCGATCCTGATGTACCACCGGATCGCCGAGCGGCCGCGATCGGTCTACGACCGCACGCCCGCCGACTTCACCGCCGAGCTCGAGCGGCTGGCGGCGGAGGACTACGTCCCGGTGACGACGGCCGAGCTGGTGTCGCGCCGGCTCGACCTCCCGGCCGGCGCGCACCCGGTGGTCCTGACCTTCGACGACGGCGACCCGAGCGCGTTCGCCCTGACGCCGCAGGGACAGCCGGCGGCGGGCACGGCGATCCGGATCCTGCTGGACGTCGCGGCGGCGCACCCGCGGTTCCGCCCCGTGGCGAGCCTGTACGTCAACGAGCACCCGTTCGGCACGCCGGACGACGGGCCGGCGCTGCGCTGGCTGGCCGCCCACGGCTTCGAGATCGGCAACCACACGCGCCACCACACGAACCTGCGCACGGCGTCGGAGAGCGAGGTGACGACGGCGATCGTAAAGGAGGACGCGGCGATCCGCGCGAGCGGCTACCGGCCGCGGACGTTGGCGCTGCCGTACGGGACGCGCCCGCGGCACGCGGACTCGGCGTTGCGGGGGCCGGGCTACGCGTACGAGGGCGCGCTGCTGGTGGGGGCCGGGCCGGCGCCTTCACCGTGCGCGGACGGGTTCGACCCCGGGGCGATCCCGCGGATCCGGTCGCAGTCGAGCGGCGCGGAGGCGGAGTACGGATCGTCCCACTGGCTCGACGTGCTGGCCGGACCGCACGGCCACCGGTACACCTCCGACGGCGACCCGTCGACGGTGGCGTACCCCCGATCGGCGGCGGCCCCGGGCCCGGCGTGCGCGAGCGTGGGCCTTGCCTACTGAACCGGCGCGCGTCGACTGGCTGCCCCAGCCCCGGCCGAGGACGGCCCGGCCGGTGGAGGAGGAGCCCCCGGCGGCGGGAGTGCCGAGAGCCCGGCGGCGGCTGCGGCTCCGCCGCGCGGGGGCGGTTCCCAGGCCGCGATCGGCCGCGGATCGGTGTTCGCCGGAGGGTCCGGAGGCGCCCGCGGCGGCGGTGCGGGTGCCATCGAGGGCCGAGCCGCCAACGGAACCCGCGCGGCGGGCGGTGTCCGAGCGGCCGCAGCCTCCGCTCGGCCTGGCGGTTGAGCGTTCTGCCTCGCAAGCACAAGGGGGCTCCGCGACCAAGTCTCCGGCCGCACACCAGACCACGGCCGCCGAAACCACCCCACCACCACAAGCGGCCCCCGCGACCGAATCCGCGGCGGCGGTGCGGGTGCCATCGAGGGCCGAGCCGCCAACGGAACCCGTGCGGCGGGCGGTGTCCGAGCTGCCGCAGCCTCCGATCGGCCTGGCGGCTGGGCGTTCTGCCTCGCAAGCTCACGCCACCCTCGCGACCAAGCCCCCGGCCGCACACCCCACCACACCCACCGAAACCACCCCACCACCACAAACCAGCCCCGCGACCGATCCGCTCCCGGCGGCCGATCCCCTCACTCCGCCGGAGCCTGCTCCCATCGTCTGGCCGTCCGGGCCGGAACCCGCGCCGCCCACCACCACCGTTCTCCCGCTCGCCACCGAACCCCGGCGCACCGCCGAAGAAACCACCGCCGCCCTGCTGGATGTCCCGGCCGATCCCGCCGGGCCGACGGCGTGGTGGCCGCCCGCGGTGCTGGTTTTCGCCGTCGCTCTCGCCGTTGCCCTGCTCCTGCTCCCCCGTGCCGCCGAACCGCGACGCCTCGGCGGCACTCCCGCCGCCCTCTCCCCCACCGCCGCGCCGGCCGCCTCCCGGCCGCCGGAACCCGCCGCTCTTCCCGACGGCCCACCGGTCACCCCGGCCGGACACGGGACCTGGCACGTCCTGCCCGGCCCCGCCACCCTCGCCGGAGCCGGCGACGGCGCCGAAGAACTCACCTACACCGTCGAACTCGAAGACGGCGTCGACGCACCGGGATTCGCCGAGCAGGTGGACGCCGTCCTCACCGACCCGCGCGGCTGGATCGGCCAGGGCAAAGTCTCCTTCCGGCGGGAAACCGCACCCGGCGCGCGACCGGACGTGCGGATCAGCCTCACCACCCCCGGTACCAGCCGGCGGCTCTGCGGCTTCGCCATCCCCTACGACTCCTCGTGCCACCTGAGCCACCGGATCGTCCTCAACCTCGCCCGGTGGATCCGGGGCGCGCACTCCTTCGGCGGCGACCTCGCCGGCTACCGCGCCTACGCCGTCAACCACGAGATGGGGCACGCCCTCGGCTTCGGGCACGTCGGCTGCCCCGCTCCCGGCGCGCCCGCGCCGGTGATGATGCAGCAGACCTTCGGCCTCTCGAACACCTACCTCGCCGAGCTCAACCGCGCCGAACCCGCGGCCGCCACGCGGATCCGGGCCGACGGCGCCGTCTGCCGCCCGAACCCCTGGGTCGGGTGACGCCGGCCGGGTCCGGCGACCCAGGGTCGCGCCTCGTCAGCCGGACGAGTCACGGCCGGTCCCGAACGGGTTCCTGTGCGCTCGCCGCCCACCACCCCGCGCAGGGCCGCCGCTGGGCCAGACGGGCCACGCCCGGCCAGCGCGAGTGAAGCTCCTTGTCCCCGCCGATCTTCCCTCGCTAGCGTCGAGGAAGAGGGGACGACGCCGGGCTGTCCGGGGAGTTCCTTGCACACCAAGGAAAACGCGAGCGAGGAGTTTCTTCGATGACGGCTCTCGACCAGCCCGTGACCCGCACCGCGTACCAGCAGTCGGTCGCCGACTACTGGAACGCGGAGAAGGACCCGGTGAACCTCCGGCTGGGCGACGTCGACGGTCTCTACCACCACCACTACGGCCTCGGCGACTACGACCCGGCCGTGCTCGAGGCCCCGGAAGCCCAGCGCGACCAGGCGATCATCGCCGAGATGCACCGGCTCGAGACCGCGCAGGCCGACGTCCTCCTCGACCACCTCGGCCCGATCGGGCCCGCCGACCGGCTGCTCGACGCAGGCTGCGGCCGCGGTGGCACGAGTGTCATGGCCCACCAGCGCTTCGGCTGCCAGGTCGACGGGATCTCGATCTCCGAGCAGCAGGTCGGGTTCGCCAACGCGCACGTGCGGCAGCGCGGGATCGACGGCTCGGTGCGCTACCACCTGCGCAACATGCTCGACACCGGCTTCGAATCCGGGGTGTTCCAGGGCATCTGGAACAACGAGAGCACGATGTACGTCGACCTGCACGACCTGTTCGCCGAGCACGCGCGGCAGCTCAAGCCCGGCGGCCGGTACGTGACCATCACCGGGTGCTACAACGACGTCACCGGCGGCCGGTCGCGGGCGGTGAGCCAGATCGACCAGCACTACATCTGCAACATCCACGCCCGTGGCGACTACTTCAAGGCGTTGTCGGACACCGGGTTCGTACCGATCAACGTCGTCGACCTGACGGCCGCGACGATCCCGTACTGGGAGCTGCGGGAGCGCTCGTCGGTCGCCACCGGCGTCGAGAAGCCGTTCCTGACCGCTTATCGCGAAGGCAGCTTCCACTACCTGCTCATCGCCGCCGACCGCGTCTGAGGCGGGCCGGGCGACGAGGGAGAGCACCATGACGACCGGCACCGAGTGTCCACAGTGGACGAACGGTGGCCCCGCGAGCCTGCTCGCGGGCCCGTTCGGCCTCGGCACCGCGGCGGCCCGGATCGCGACGCAGTTCGCGCCGGCGCCTGGGCAGGACCCGGCCTACGCCCACCTGCCGTGGGGAGACGGCAGCGGGCCGCCGTTGTACTGCCCGGTCGCCGGCCGCGTCGACGACGCCCTCGCCGGGGAGGTCGACCGGCGGCTGGTCGCGTGGGCCGGGGACTGCGGCTTCACCGGCGCGGGCCTCGACCAGATCGCCCACGCCGGCTTCGGCAGGCTGGTGATGCTCGTCCACCCCGACTGCGACGACCCGGACCGGCTGCTCGTCGCGGCGCAGCTGAACGCGGTCTGGTGGGCGGCCGACGACTTCTACGCCGACGACAGCACGCTGGGCGCGGCGCCGACCGAACTGCCGCCACGCCTGGCGCTCGTCATGGCGGCCATGGACCCGGTCGCGCCGGCCGGGGAGTTCTCGGCGCCCCTGGAAGAGGCGCTGCGGGCCGACCCGATCCTCGTCGGCCTGCACTCGGCGGTCGGCCACCTGGGCCGGCACGGCTCCCCCGTGCTGGTGCAGCGGGTCTGCTACGCGACGTTCTCGATGTTCGTGAGCTGGGACGCCTACGCGGCGTGGCGGCACACCGGCCGCTACCCACCGGCGTGGGAGTACCTGGCCGCGCGCCAGCACGACAGCTTCTACACGTCGATGACCCTCGTGGACGCCGTCGGCGGCTACGAGCTGGCCGCGCCGTTCTACTACGACCCGCGCGTGCGGGAGGCGATGATGCGGGCCGGGACGGCGGCGGTGCTGGTCAACGACCTGCACTCGGTGGCCAGGGACGCGGCGGACGAGAAGCCCGTCTGCAACATGGTGCTGCAGATCGCCGCCGACCGGGGGTGCTCGGTCGAGGAGGCGGTCGAGGCCACCGTCGCACTGCACAACAAGATCGTCCACGAGTTCGAGGACAGCCACCGGGAGCTGATGGCGGTGCCGTCGCCGGAGCTGCAGCGGTTCCTCGTGGGCGTCCGTTCCTGGATGGGCGGCGGCTTCACCTGGCACGCCACCAATCCCCGTTACCAGTAGTGACCTACGAATTGATTGGGTGGTTTTCGCTGTGACCGTCACCGACCCGGTGGACACCGACCAGGCACCGCTGAGCCTCGGCCGGGCCGCGGCCCGCACCCTGGCCACCACG